>NZ_BMIR01000016.1 GCF_014642655.1 Pullulanibacillus camelliae | reverse complement strand
GATATCAAAAACGATTAAACGGCCTTAGCCCTATGGAATATAGAACTAAAGCCGCTTAAAACTCGTTTTATTATTTTCACTGTCTACTTGACAGGGGGCACTTCAGAGACTGCACTCCTCTCTCATTATTTTTATTTTCCAATGTAATGAACGATTTGTTATTTTGAGTTGGGGCTTTTGTTAAAATGGCCCTGACTTTTGTTATTTTGAATGGGTCTTTTGTTAACAGGGGCAGGCTTTTTGTTACTTTGAAGCCGGCTTTTGTTCTCTTGCTCAGGGCTTTTGTTGCGCTCGCATCCGGATTCAGAAACTTGTCCCTCCGATTTGTTCTCTTTTCGGAAACTTCGAGCTCTATTTGTTAATTTGGCCGAGGCTTTTGTTAACAGGGGCAGGCTTTTTGTTTCTTTGAAGTCGGCTTTTGTTCTCTTGCTCAGGGCTTTTGTTGCGTTCGCACCGAGATTCGGAAACTTGTCCCTCCGATTTGTTCTCTTTTCGGAAACTTCGCGTTTTATTTGTTAGTTTGCCCGAGACTTTTGTTAACAGGGGCAGCCCTTTTGTTACTTTGAAGCCGGCTTTTGTTAAATTGCCTCAGGCTCTTGTTACGCTCGCACCGAGATTCGGAAACTTGTCCCTCCGATTTGTTCTCCATTCGGAAACTTCGCGTTTTATTTGTTAGTTTCTTTGAAGTCGGCTTTTGGGGTAAAATGGACACACCACATGCCTTTTGTGACTTTGCTCCTTAACTTAAAGAGCGTTAGCGAAATTATAAATTCTGATTGCATTAAAAAACCATCGGCGATTAACCGATGGTCTCTCTTAATGATTCATTAAAATGATTTGGCGCCTAAATAACGGGGCTTCCAGTAGGAATTGTCCATGTCACTAATGACAACTCCTTTTGACGTGCTGGCATTAATGAACTGACCGTTACCAATATAGATGCCGACATGTGATACCCCAGATCCTGTTGTTGCAAAGAAGACGAGATCACCTTTTGCTGGAGCTGAGACACTTTGTCCGGCACTCCACTGCGCTGCTGCCGTTCTTGGTAATGTCATACCGTTTTTAGCAAAAACGTAAGAAGTGAATCCACTGCAATCAAATCCACTAGGTGTCGTCCCACCCCAGACGTAAGGCGTGCCGATGAGTGCTTTGGCATCAGCTATGATGTCATTCACTTGACTTGCCGTTGTCTTACTTGCGGTGTGCTCAGCCGATACTGCTTTTGGGTTGGCTAATGCTGCACGAGTGTTAGGACCAACGACACCATCTGCGTGCAAGCCTTGATCTGTTTGGAAAGCTTTAACAGCCTTTAAGGTGTTGTTTCCAAAGATCCCGTCAACACCGCCCGTTTTATAACCAAGAGCATTTAATCTTGATTGGAGGTCTTTCACAGCTTGTCCATGATCCCCTTTTTCTAGATCAGTGGTTACTGTTTTTGTTACCTTTTTTGTGGAAACTGAAGCGGTGCTAAATAATTTTCCTAACGTGTTGGGTCCAGCAATTCCATCTGCCGCTAAGCCATGATCACTTTGATAGCTTTTAACAGCTTTTTTTGTATTGTTACCATAAATTCCATCCAGTGCATCATGATAATAATTAAGGTCCTTTAATTTTTCTTGTAAAGCTTTGACAGAACTATTTGTTTCTCCATAGTTTAAGACTTGATGAGTGTTCATCGTCGCGGCGTGGGCATTGGAGTGCTCACCTAATTGTGGAAATACAGCAATGGAAGCTGCAACAACAGTAGAAAGGAAAAGTTTTTTGGTAGGGAATTTCATGCAGTTGATTCTCTCCTTATTTTTCATAGGATAGTGTTGATGTCCTCATCTTATTGGACAATTATTACGAGAATATTAAAGAGAGATTGCGCAGGGATTACCCTGAATCATTTAGTAGGTTAATATATTCCCTACAGTGGATGAGGATGGACACAAAGGGTAGGTTTTCCAAAATTCAAGGGCTTTTCTTCTAAACGTAGAATCATAGCTGCCATCTCCTATTAGAAAACCTTAGTTTGTATTAGTCACTTCTGTTCCGGCACTCCTGTTGTGATTTTCGAATCACATATTAAGGCTGTACCGCAAGTCTCAGGTGGCGAAGGTTCGAAGCAGAACCTTTGCGATCTCCTTAGAAAGAGTCAGAGAAAAGTATAAAAAAATCCACCTCCGTTAATTGGAAGTGGATGAATCATTGTCTCTTAATATAACGATATTCACGCGCCGATTCATAGCTTGGTGAGTTGGCGTATCATTTTTCACTTCTGGGTGATACTCACCGTAACTGGTGTAGCGCATGCGACTTTCCTTGATATTATCATGATTCACAAGGTAGAGCATCACATTCTCGGCACGTTTAGCGGCAAGTTCCCAGTTTGACTTGAATTCTGTTGAATATTTGATGGGATTATTATCAGTATGTCCTTCAACAACAATAGGATTAGACACCGAATTTAAAATGCCACCCATAGAATCTAGAATTGGATCGGCCTTTTCTTTGATATCTGCTTTCCCTAGCCCAAAGAGAATTTGTTCTTTTAAGGTGATCTGTACGCCACGTTGTAAATTCCGTAACTCAATTTCGCCTTCTAAATGATTTTTATCAATATAGGTTTTCACCTTTTTATAAAGGGCATCAAGCTGCTTTTCATCGTCTTGATCATGCTTGTCATCCTTGTTAGCGACAGGAACCTTCGGAATATCTGCCTGAGTTGTCGGAGGATTATCGGACTGGTTAACGATAGAATCTCCATAAAACGAGGTCTTTAAAGATTGAACCAAAGCATTAAACTTATCATTTTTAACCTCACTCATTGAATACAAAACAATAAAAAAAACGAGTAAAAGGGTGATGAGGTCAGAATATGTGATTAACCAACGTTCTTGGTCGTGTTGTTCATCCTTTTTACGCCTTCTACGCATTATTCATCACGTCCTTACTCATTCTCACCTTCAGGCATTTCACGGTTACTCTCCATTTTCTTCACATCATTATCGTCCAAGAAAGCGATGAGCTTACTTCGCAATATTGTTGAATTTTCCCCGTATTGAATAGAAAGGAGACCTTCTGCCTGTAATTCCATTAACAGTACTTCCTCTTCAAGGTTAGCTTTTATCTTATTATAGATCGGCAAGTAAAGGACATTGGCACTTGATACACCATACAAGGTCGCGATAAACGCAACAGCTATAGAAGGTCCGAGTGTTTCCGGACTATCCAGCTGTCCAAGAATATGAACAAGCCCCATGACCGTTCCGATAATCCCCATCGTTGGTGCGAAGCCACCAGCTGCTTCAAAAATCTTTCCGATTGACAAGATCTTTTCTTCATATTTCTCTACTTTTCGGCTGAAAATATCCTGTATCATATCAGCCTCAGCACCATCGATAATCATCTGAATGCCTTCTTTAAGAAATTCACTATCCTCTTCCTGAATAACCCCTTCAAGAGCAAGTAAGCCCTCACGGCGAGAAGTATTTGACAAAGTGATCAGCTGCTCAATCGTGTCATTAGGATCAACTTTCTTCTTTAAAAAAGCATACTTCAAAATAAATGGAACTTTTTTGAGCTTATTAAAAGGGGTACTTAAAACCACAGCTCCGATAGTCCCACCGAAAACAATGATCGCTGCTGTGAATTGAATGAGTGATCCTATTGTCCCACCCTCAAGTACAAACCCTAAAATTAATGAAATAATGCCGATTAAAATACCGAGCACTGTTGTAAAATCCATAGGCTACTTCCACCTTCCAAACAAATCCTATACAAAGTGTATCGACAGGAATCTACAAGATATTTAGTAAAAATAATTTAAGGAAAAAATTGTGTCTTTTGTCACCATAAATTGGAAAATATTGCATGGTATTTTGGCTTAAATCCCAGAATCAAAATTGAAAGATGGTTAGTTCCTTGCTTGGAAAATCCGGCCTTCTTTTGTTAGTTTGAGCGAGACTTTTGTTAACAGAGGCAGCCCTTTTGTTTCTTTGAAGCCGGCTTTTGTTAAATTGCCTCAGGCTTTTGTTGCGCTCGCATCCGGATTCGGAAGCTTTGCCCGGAGATTTGTTCTCCATTCGGAAAATTCGCGTTTTATTTGTCAGTTTGCCCGAGACTTTTGTTAACAGAGGCAGCCCTTTTGTTACTTTGAAGCTGGCTTTTGTTAAATTGCCTCTGCCTTTTGTTACGCTCGCACCGAGATTCGGAAGCTTGTCCTCCTGGATTCTCACATCTTTGAGACTTTTATTTGTTATGGAGTCTTATCCCTCTATCGCGCCTCGGTATCAGATTTCTGTTTGTCCAAGCTAAGAGTTTAATACACGCTTCCTTCAGCACTCACCTCATGATGATTCCTGTGTACTTCTCTAATCATTGTTTGATGTGTACAACCAGTGGACTTTACCATTTGAATAGCCGCCAGGCCTCGCCTACACATAAAAAAAGATGCCCATTGGTCAATAGGACATCTGCTGATGACAGGCTATTAAATTTGGATTTGGGCATTCAAATAAGGCTCCCAATGCTTTTGGGTTGTTAACGCTTTGGCCAGTTCTTTACTTGCTTGGCGATGACGCTTGCGGTCTTCAGCGCGAAGCTCTGCCATTTCGAATAGTTTTTTCTCTTCTTCACTTTCAGGGATGACGCCAGGCACTTCAACAGGATGGCGATTTTCGTCTAGGGCAACAAATGTTAAAAAGGAAGTTGCAGCGATACGGCGATCACCTGTCTTCAGGTTTTCCGCTACGACTTTGACGAAGACTTCCATAGACGTACGTCCTGTTGAAACAACGAAGGACTCTAAGCAAACAGAATCTCCTGGTGTGATCGGACTGAGAAAGTCGACGTGGTCTGTGGATGCCGTTACACAATCCCTGCGTGAATGGCGTTCTGCAGTGATTGAAGCGACATCATCTATATAACTCATCAGTAATCCACCGAACAACGAATCTAGATTATTGGTATGGCTAGGGAAGACACGACTTGTTTTGACAACACGTGAATCCTTACAATATTTCTTCTCCATAAAACTGACCATCCTTATCTTTATTTTTACGGCTTTATTTTAACACAAATTTTGGTGTTTGAATCAGTGGAATGCTTATGAAAACCCCTTCAAATCAACATTTTTTTGTATTTCGGACCAACCATTCAATGGTAGCATTTACATTTTTAATCCTCTAAAAAATATAATAAAAACAGAGAGAAAAAGTCTTAAAAGTGAAAGAATAAGAGGGTTACAAAAAATTCCATACCGAAGGGCAGATGAAGCTAGCAGTGAGATTAAAAATAAGGATGAGCGGCAAGACTGTTAGAAGTAATATCAACAAAAAATGACCTTTTGACCAGGTACTTTCCTCAGTGCCTGTGGACACACCCCTCCCTCTGGCAAAACTCAAAAAGACTGCTCGCAAAAGCTTTATGCTTTTGAAGCAGTCTCGTTTTTTTATTTAGTCAAGTTAGTTACTCGAAAGCATATCTTTTTCAAGCTCGTCTAACATTTGGTTAGCTGCTATTACACCGCCAGCTGTATTCCAAATAGCGTCACTTACTTTATAGACATGCCCATCTTTAACACCTTTAAGATTTTTCCACAATTTATTATTAGTAAAGTTATTTTCTTCTTTTTGCGCCTGACCATTATCACCGCTTGGTGCATAGGTAAAGTAGAAGATGTAATCCCCATCCATTTGTGGAATCATTTCTTCTGTGGCATTAAGGGCTGCAAAATCATTTTTATCCTGTGACGCTGGACGTTGCAAGCCGATTTCTTTAAGAATAACCCCCGCAAAGGTATCCTTATGATAAATTCTCGCTTGACCTGCCATAAAGCGCACAAGAGAGATCTTGGCGTTCAATTTATTTTGATCCGCAAGCTTGTCGTGTATGCTTTTCACTTTATCATTAAATTGCTTTAATACGTCTTGCCCTTTATCTTCTTTATTAATAGCCTTGGCATAGAGCTTAAAGTTTTCCTGCCAGTCCCCACGGAGTTCATCTGAAAATATAGTAGGAGCGATGGCCTTTAGTTTGTCGTATTGCTTCTCTTGCCTCATTTTATTACCAATAATAAGATCGGGATGCAGCTTAGCAATAGCTTCCAGGTTAACGGAGCTTTCTGTTCCAACCACCTTCACGCCATCCATTTTATCTTTAATATGATCATACCAAGGATTGCCTAACCAAGATTGAACCGCGCCAACAGGCTTAACCCCCATTGCAAGTAGGGCTTCTGTGCCTTCGTTCGTTAACACAACAATTCTCTTCGGTGTCCCTTTAACCGTTGTCGTCCCCATTGCATGCTTAACAGTATAGGATTTGTCTGAAGCTGTTGCTTTCGCGGAAGCATCGGCATCTTTGTCAGATGAACTCCCACAGCCTGTCAAACCTAAAATGACTGCAAAAAGCGCAATAAAGAATATGTATTTCGTTTTCATTTGATGATTAATCCCCCTCAATTGAAAATGATTATCATTTACTCTTAAATTAGAATACCCTCTAACAAAAAACTTGTCAATGACAAATTGAGAATAATTATCAATTTCATTGACACAAGATCGCATTTAAAATAAAATGAGGTCAAATCAAAAAGAGTTAGCGCTTTAGAGTCCCTTCATAAGTATGGATTGGCACTCTAATCTATTTCTTAGAAATTCGTAAATTTCCTCCATTGTATATATATAGTTTCATAGTGTTTCTATAGCGTTTGAAAGGATGACAGACTTTGGTCGGTGTTTTTAGAACGAATGTCATAAAAACCTGTGGTCTTATCATTATCATTCTCTTAATGCTGCTTTGTGCCATGGGTAGCCTCATACTTGGGTATACTGATATCCATTTACATACCGTTTACTCCGCCTTCTTTCATTATTCTGGAACGAATGATCAAGTGGTCGTCCTCGATTCAAGAGTTCCGCGCATGTTGATTGCAACAGCCGTTGGAGCGAGCTTAGCGATTTCCGGAATCCTGATGCAAGGATTAACACGCAATCCTTTGGCCTCACCAAATATACTCGGGGTAAATGCTGGTGCCAGCTTTTTGATTGTTGTTGCCGTGGCCTTCTTTCATGTTGATGCCATCAACACAATGACCTGGTTAGCCTTTGGCGGCGCTGCTCTTTCAGGTGTTATCGTTTATTTTCTCAGTTCTCTTGGTCCCGATGGCTTGACACCAGTCAAATTGACATTAGCGGGCGCCGCCATTGCTGCTCTCTTTGCCTCACTCACTCAAGGCGTTTTAACGATGAGCGAACCCACACTTGAAAGTGTCCTGTATTGGCTAGTCGGCTCCGTACAAGGACGTGATTTGCATACATTGACCCATGTTCTTCCTTACTTTGCATGTGGCTGGATCATCGCCCTCTTAATCAGCGCTAAAATGAATACATTAGCTTTAGGGGATCAAGTGGCAAAAGGGGTAGGGCAAAATACTGCGCTAGTAAAAGGGATCGCTGGTCTCATTATTATTTTATTGGCAGGCGGTTCCGTCGCTGTTGCTGGACCTATTGGTTTTATTGGAATCATCATCCCTCATATTGCCAAATGGCTAGTCGGGCAAGACTTTCGTTGGCTTATTCCCTATTGTGCAGGGCTGGGGGCCATTTTATTACTTGTCGCTGATATTTCAGCCCGCTTTATCTTACATTCTGGCGAGGTGCCTGTTGGTATTATGACGGCGATTGTTGGCACCCCCTTCTTTATCTTTATAGCGAGACGCGGGGTGTTTAGCCATGACGCATAAAAAATATCGAGCCTTACGTTGGAACAGAGCCTCCTTTCTTGTCGACCAAAGAGCACTGCTGACACTCATAGTGTTAAGCATACTTTTTATCATCACCATCATTTTAAGTCTTGGTTTAGGTGATTTATTTATTTCACCTATAGAAGTCGTTAAAGCGATTTTTAAACAGTCCACAGCCATGAACAATTTGGTCGTTCATTCCTTTCGCTTTCCGCGAATTCTATTAGCTGCATTGGCTGGAATGGGGTTGGCTGTATCAGGGGCCATCTTACAAGGTCTTGTGCGTAATCCCTTAGCCTCACCTGATATTATCGGTGTGACAAACGGCGCCTCACTTACGACTGTTATGTTCCTTACCTTTTTCAGTGCAAGCGGGGATACCTCTATGAACGTTAGTATTCAGTGGCTCCCAGTTGCTTCCTTTATTGGCGCTTTGCTAATGGGCGGTCTCGTCTTTTTCCTTTCAAAACGGGGCCTTTCCGCTATAAAACTTGTGTTGATTGGGATTGGTCTATCCGCTGGAGCGAAAGCCTTTACTGATTTGCTGCTGATCTTAGGTCCCACTTATTTGGCTTCTCAAGCCTCCATTTGGATGACGGGGTCAGTAAACGGCGCCTCTTGGAGCTCTGTGGCTTTCTTATTGATTTGGTCTATACTCTTTATCGGCCTGGCTCAAGGTTTAGCTCGCCGTCTAAATGCTCAGGCCTTTGGCGAAAAGGTGGCTGTCGGCATAGGCAATAATCTAAAGGGCGACCGCATTCTGTTACTCATTTTGAGTACAGCATTAGCAGGAGGCGCTGTGGCTTATGCTGGCGCGATTAGCTTTATCGGCCTCATGGCGCCACATATGGCCCGACGGCTCGTCGGCTCCAATTTTGGTAGTTTAATACCTGTATCTGCATTAATCGGTGGCATCATTGTCATGGTTTCTGATCTTATTGGGCGCACGGTATTTACACCGCTTGAGATTCCCGCTGGCGTGTTTACAGCGGCGATCGGTGCACCGTATTTTATCTACTTATTATATAAAACAAGAAAATGGGGGTAATAAGGATGAATTTGGAAGCGCAAGCCATTACAGTGGGTTACGGGGATGATCCGATATTAGAAGCATTGAATTTACAGATTCCTAAGGGCAAAGTCACCGTCTTTATCGGCAAAAACGGTTGTGGGAAGTCAACGTTGCTATCAACCTTCGCCCGTTTAATCAAACCGTCCTCTGGATCGGTTGTCCTTAATGGTAGAGACATTGCTAAAACAGCAACGAAGAAGGTCGCACGCGACCTTGCCCTCCTTCCTCAGGGGCCTGTTGCTCCTGAAGGATTAACGATTTTGCAGCTTGTGCGTCAAGGCCGTTATCCTTATCAAAGCTGGCTGAGTCAATGGTCTGTCGAGGACGAAAACATCGTCCGCCATGCGTTAAAGGTCACCAATTTAGAAGAGCTCTCGGATCGTCCTGTTGATTCACTTTCTGGTGGGCAGCGGCAGCGAGCATGGATCGCCATGGTGCTTGCTCAAAATACAGATATTCTCCTGCTCGATGAACCCACAACCTATCTTGATCTCGCCCACCAGGTGGATATTCTTGATCTGTTATTTGCTTTGAACAGAACAGAGAAGCGAACCATTGCGATGGTTTTACACGATATTAATTTAGCTTGTCGCTATGCGGACCACATCGTTGCCGTGAACAATAAAAAAATCTATGCACAAGGCGCACCAGAAAACATTATCACAACTCAATTAATGAAGGATGTGTTTCAAATGGATGCCGAAATTGTCATGGACCCTCTCTTCGGTACACCAATGTGCATCCCCCATGGACGCGGACGCAATCTGCTTAAACAAAAGCAACAAGAAAGCACGAAAACAGATGACGTTCATGTCTTACAAACAGAAGCGACACCATCCATCTGACCCTAAAAAAGCTGAAAGAAAACTAAAGAGATAACAGGCATACCGAGCGTAAATATTTTAAAAGTCCACTAAAAGAAGAGAACTATAGCCAGCCTACGGAAAATCAAAAGGACCGGGTGAAACAGCTGCTCGATCCTTTTGAATTAAAGGTTAATAAGACAGCCGCTTGTGGCAGCGGCCTTTCGATATCGTTATGGTGAGAATGCCTTTTTGTTAAAATAACCTTTGCTTTTGTTAATTTGAGAAGAGAATTTGTTATTTTGGATTAGGATTTTGTTAAAAGAGACAGTCCTTTGTTACACTCATGCCTCGATTTGGAAGCCTGCCTTATGGATTTGCTCTCTTTTCGGAAACTGCCGGCTTGATTTGTGATTTTGCGGCTGGCTTTTGTTAAAATGGGCCGGCCTTTTGTTCCTTTGGAGCTGGCTTTTGTTCTCTTGCCCCTACCTTTTGTTACGCTCGCATCAATATTCGGAAGCTTGACCCCCGAATTCGTTTCCTATTCGGAAACTTCAAGCTTTATTCGTTAATTTGGTTGTGGCTTTTGTTAAAAGAGACGTGCCTTTTGTTTACTTGCGGCCAGCTTTGATTCTCTTGTCTCTCTCTTTTGTTACACTCATGCCTCGATTCGGAACTCACACCACATTTTTGTTCCCTTTCAGAAGCTTCGGATTTTCTTCATTATTTTGTGACTCGCTTTTCAATTTGTCATCCTTGCTGACAATTCGGGCAATAGTACACTTTTTTTGAAGCGATTTTTTCCATAATAATCTTTGCTCCGCAGCGTGGACAAGGATGATCTGCTTTACCATGGACTTTGAAATAAGGCAAGTAGCTCCCTGTTTTTGTATCCCCTTTATAGAGGGGCATGTCCATGTATCCACCATAATGAGTGGCTTCTGTAAGCACCTGCCTAATAGCCTGAAACAGCTTGACAATGTCTGCATCACCAAGTGTCTTTATTTTCTTCATTGGGTGTATTTCAGCAGTAAAACAGATCTCATCGGAGTAGCGATTGCCAATTCCAGCAATAAAGGCTTGGTCAATTAAAGCATTCTTAATGGCTCCTTGTTTTTGCTCTAACTGTTTTTGTAAAGCCTCATATGTAAATTGAGGAGATAAAGGTTCTGGCCCTATCCCTGCAAGCTTTCCTTCCACTTCTGTAGGAGAAAGTATATGTAAAAAGCCGAGCCGTAAGCCAATAAAATAGAGCTGTTCCTCCCCAAAGGATAGCACCACCTGCTTCGTACGTTTAGGGCTATCTGCCTCACTACCAAAAAACAGCTTGCCTCCGAGCATTAAATGAAGGAGCAGGACTTTTTCGGATGCTAAATTAAAGAGTAAGTACTTTGCCCTTCTCTCGATATTTATAATGGTTTGCCTTTCTACCTGCTGGCAAAAATCGGCGCTAGGGGTATTGATGGATTTGGAGCGTTCAATCTGTACTGCTGTTATGGTTTGACCAATGAGCCTTGAAGACAGCTGTTGTTTATAATTCTCCATTTCTGGGAGCTCTGGCATAAAAAAACATCCTCACCTTTAAGGGTTATCTCTAACTTTCCTTAAAAATGAGAATGTCATACGCCTTTTATGGATGAGAGACAATGCAGTCACATTGTCCAGAGAGTGTGATGGTTTCCACGGTCGCCGGGATGATAAAATGATCCCCTTTACGAAGGGCATTATCCTTGCCATCTGTCGTAATAACACCTTCTCCATTGATCACGCTCACCAACAAAAAGGGCTGCTCCTGTTTTCTTTCCAACCAACCACGAACCTCCCAGCGCTCTACAGTAAAGTAGTCTGCTTTGACGAGTTCGGTCACCTTTCCCTCACTCGCTTGCTCAATTTTATAGGTAAGTTCTGGGGATTGATGAGGATACTGTGCGACTTGTATTGACGGTTCAATATGAAGTTCTCGCTTGTTTCCTTCTGCATCTGTCCGATCATAGTCATAAACCCTATAGGTAATATCGGAGCTTTGTTGACTTTCCAAAATCAAAATCCCACCGCCGATCGCATGGATCGTGCCACTGGGGACATAAAAGAAATCTCCTGGCTTGACCTTCACCCTTCTCAGAAGCTTGTCCCACTGGCCACTATCAACTAGCGAACGGAATTCCTCTGGGGATTTAGCATTATGACCATAGACAATTTCGGCTCCGTCTTCACAATCAATGACATACCAGCATTCCGTTTTACCATATGGCACATGTTCAACTTCCCGTGCATACTGATCATCTGGGTGGACTTGTACCGATAGATCTGTTTTCGCATCTAAAATTTTCGTTAAAAGTGGAAATTGTTCAGAAGGCTCATTTCCAAAGAGCTCTCGATGCTGATCCCATACGTCAATCAGGGATTTTCCAGCCAACACGCCGTTCTTCACAATCGAAGGTCCATTCGGATGCGCCGAAATCCCCCAGCATTCCCCAGTTGTCTTTGAAGGAATAGTATAACCAAATTCAGTTGCGAGACGCTCCCCGCCCCAAATTCTCTCTTTAAGCTCAGGTTCTAAGAACAACGGTTCCTTATACATATGGCTGTCTCCTTTTAACTTAATCTCTCTATACATTCTCTCTTATCATCTCGGATACCCTAACGTTTGCATTTTATCACAACTCCATGTAAAAATCCGCAGTGAACTGACGCGATTGTATGATACGCGCAAAAAATCCAAGAAGTAGGAAAAATATGATAAAATAATGAGGCAATATAGAGGAGGATACGGGATGAAAAATTTTGATCAATTACTTGAAACCTATGCAGAACTCGCTGTCAAAATTGGGGTGAATGTTCAAAAAGGACAAACCCTTGTGATTCGAACACCGATTGTTGCTCAAGACTTTGTCAGGCAGGCTGCTAAAAAGGCTTATGAAGTGGGGGCAAAAAATGTCATCGTTGACTGGTCTGACGAACAGCTCACACGCATTAAATACGATATGGCACCCGATGAAGCCTTTAAAGAATTTCCTACGTGGACAGCTAAAGGATTTGAAGAGCTTGCTGAACAAGGTGCTGCTTTTATGAGTATTTCAGCAAGTAATCCTGACCTACTTAAGGGCGTTGATCCCGGAAAAATCTCAACGGCTAATAAAACGGCTGGAGAAGCAATGCAAACGTTTAGAGCCTATACCTTATCATCGAAGGTGAGCTGGACAGTGGTTTCTGTTCCAACTCCCGAGTGGGCACAAAAAGTCTTTCCTGACCTCAATGGCCCAGAAGCTGTCGATGCCCTTTGGGCAAAAATCTTCCAAGCCACTCGGGTAACACAAGGAGATGCCGTAGCCAACTGGAAGCAGCATGTGCAAACGTTAGAGGAGAAAGTAAGCTTTTTAAATCACCTAGGCATTAAGTCCCTTCACTACCAAGCACCTGGCACAGATTTAACCATTGAACTTGCCGACAATCACAACTGGATGGGTGGGGGCAATCAAAATAGTCAAGGCACTTATTTTGTTCCAAATCTGCCGACAGAAGAAGTTTTCTGTATGCCGAAAAAAACCGGTGTCAATGGTTATGTGACGAGCACAAAGCCGCTTAATTATGGTGGCACATTAATTGAAAACTTCACTCTTACCTTTAAAGAAGGGCGAATTGTTGATTACAAGGCAGAAGCTGGAGAGGATACACTAAAGCACCTCATCGAAACCGATGAAGGCTCACATTTTCTCGGAGAGGTCGCCCTTGTTCCTCACCATTCACCGATTTCCGATACTGGCATCATTTTCTACAATACCTTATTTGACGAAAATGCCTCCTGCCACCTTGCCATCGGTGCTGCTTACCCATTTAATATTAAAGGCGGTTCAAGCATGACCAAGGAAGCGCTTGCCCGACATGGCGCCAACGATAGCCTTACCCATGTCGACTTCATGATTGGCTCGGCGGACTTAGCCATCGACGTCGAAACCCATTCCGGTGACGTTCTTCCTATCTTCCGAAAAGGCAACTGGGTGGAATAAGTAGCCTTATTCATTGACTTCATACCAAATTCCATTTTTTTAAATTGCTATGGAGATAGTCGGCCGTCTATCTTAGGCTCATAAGTAGGGTCTCTCTCATTTATGGTACTTCAACCATTCCGAGAGTCCCCTACTTCTTTTGTATTGCGAAGCCTTCTCAAAAACTTACACAAAATGGTTTACTTTATCTTTTATTTGTTATTTTTGCCGTGGCTTTTGTTAACAGAGGCGCACCTTTTGTTCCTTTGTAACTGGCTTTTGTTTTCTTGCCTCTCTCTTTTGTTACACTCACACCCTGATGGAAAAACTTCCCCCTCGGATTTATCCTCCATGTGTTGGTCGCGAATTTTATTCGTTATTTTGAGCAAGACTTTCGTTAAAATCCATCCTCCTTTGTTCTCTTGCTCCAGCACTTGTTCATTTAGAATTTCCCCTTCGTAATTTGAAACAGCTTAGCCACAGCCTCATCATTTTAGAAGCATTTCAAAGCGTAACGCTCTGATATAGACTTTGAATTCGAACAGTTGTGATAGGTGTGATAAAATAATAAAAAATTGATCATATAAAAAGCTTTCAAAATTTAAAAGATGCCTTAAAAAAGGGGGATTCGTACGCGATGACATACTATCAATTCTTTCCTTTAGGGGAGCAGGCGTTAGTAATTTCCTTTGGATCTGACATAAATAAAGAGACAAATGACCTTGTCTATCAGGTCTATACGTTTCTTAAGCAGCAGCGTGCCCCTTGGATCATAGATCTGGTTCCAGCCTATGCCACTTTAGCCGTTCATTTTGATGCTTTACAATTGCTTCATCACCATAACACCCCCTATGCTTTTGTTAAAACCTATATTGAGGAGCAGCTTTCACAGGTATCTTCAATGGAAAACGCTCAGCAGCCTCATCCAATCATTACGATTCCCGTATGTTATGGAGGAGAGTTTGGCCCTGATCTAGGTCATGTTGCGACAATAAATGACTTCAGTGAAGAGGCTGTTATTTCAACTCATTCGTCTCCTCTGTACCACGTCTATATGATTGGGTTTTCTCCTGGCTTCCCTTACTTAGGGGGCATGCATACGGATATTGCGACGCCACGTCGTGATACACCACGAACAAGCGTTCCTGCCGGTTCAGTAGGAATTGCCGGTCAACAAACAGGGGTCTATCCAACCGAATCACCTGGTGGCTGGCAAATCATTGGTCGGACCCCACTGAAGCTCTTTCAACCTGAATCCAAAACACCTATTCGGCTAAGTATGGGAGACCGTATCCGTTTCTATCCGATTTCTGCATCAGAATTTGCACAATGGGAGGAGAATAAGGCATGATCAACATTATTGATGCTGGTCTTAATACAACAGTTCAAGACTTGGGGCGTTGGGGGTATCAAGATAAAGGGATCACCGTTGGGGGGGCACTCGATCACATTGCACTTAGACTTGCCAATTTGTTGGTCGGCAATCCAGAGAACACAGCTGGATTAGAAATGACATTATTAGGACCGACGCTTTCTTTTACAGAGGATGCGCTGATCGCCATCTGCGGAGGGGACCTTGACGCAAGAATTGATGAAAAATCTATTAAAACTTGGTCGCCACTTTACATAAAAAAAGGCAGCATTCTAAGACTAGGCTCTGCAAAACGTGGCTGCCGTGCCTATCTTGCTGTTCATGGCGGGATTGATGTCCCGAGCATCATGGGGAGTAAAAGTACAGATCTGCGGTCAAGCTTTGGCGGTTTTAACGGACGTTCTTTACGTGAAAAGGATGAACTTCCCATTGGAGAGCCCCATTCTTTCTTTTCAACCTATAGAGAGCAATGTATGCAAAATCATGGCAGCTTTCATTCCGCCAAATGGTCAATCAGCTACAGCGGTAGATTAGCCTATTCCCCTCACCCTACTCTCCGTGTCCTACCGGGGAAAGAACACTCTATGTTTACCGACTCCTCTATCGCCCATTTTTATAACGAGGCATATCAGATCACCTCGGCATCTAACCGTATGGGCTATCGCCTAAAGGGGGCACCATTATATTATAAAACAGCACTTAATTTACTGACTGAACCCGTAACAACAGGAACTATTCAAATTCCAAGCGATGGTCAGCCAATTATTTTATTGGCTGATCGTCAAACGAGTGGGGGCTATCCGAGAATTGGGCATGTTATTCAAGCTGATCTCCCCTTAATTGGACAGACAAAACCTGGAGATGCCATTTACTTCAAAGCTGCTTCTTTGGAAGAGGCTTATCAAGCATTAGCCGAGCAAGAAAAACAAATCAAGCAGATTAAGAGAATGATACATATGAAACTTGTGAAGGAATAGGAGGCAACCTCATGTTATCTATTGATTTAAATTGTGATCTTGGCGAGAGCTTTGGAGCGTATACCATCGGCAACGATGAAGCGATTTTAGATGTGATTACTTCCGCTAATATTGCTTGTGGCTATCATGCCGGCGATCCCCATGTTATGCATGAAACGGTTAAGCTCGCCATCGAAAAAGGCATTGGTATTGGTGCGCATCCAAGCTTTCCAGATTTAAATGGTTTTGGTAGAAGAATGATGGATCTCAAGCCTAGCGAAATCTACGAGATCACGCTTTATCAAATCGGTGCCTTACAGGCCTTTGTCCACGCTGAAGGCGGAACCCTCCAGCATGTTAAACCCCATGGGGCTCTATACAATATTGCCGAAAAAGACGCGGAACGAGCTGATGCCATTGCTAAGGCGATTCATGACTTTGATTCAAAGCTTATCTTATTTGCACCATATCAAAGCGCGCTCCTTAAAGCCGGTAAAAAGTACACTCTTCGTGTGGCAGCTGAAGTCTTTGCCGATCGAACCTACCAACCAGATGGCACACTCACTCCTAGGAAACAGAAAAATGCAGTGATTACGGACATCACTGCATCGATACAGCAAGTAAAAATGATGATGACAGACCAACAGGTTCGCTCTGCAGACGGCCACTATATCCCCATCGAAGCAGATACCGTTTGTGTGCATGGCGATAATGCCCATGCTTTAGCGCTAGCCAAACAGCTCCGTACCGAATTAACCTCAGCCGGGATTCGAATTAGAAACCTTGGCTGATCGCCAAGCCTTTAGTGGCAAAAGTCGGCGCTGGTCTTATACTATCATCCTTAAAGACGTGCGAAGTTATAAATTCCGATGTTTAAAAAATATCCCTGTCCCATTTCAATAGCGGCTCTGTCTTACGTTTACTTTTTGAGTCTGAAACGCGTTTCTTGCCTTCGGACTCCAATTTTGGGGCGTGACAAGCGAAAGGTGAAACCGCAATGGCCTCACGTAATAAGGGGTAGCTTTTCTTTACGTGGATCTCGCGGGCTCACAATGGAATCAGGGACGCGACACGAGAGGTCAATCAATTAGCTGATAAGATTAACGGACTGTGACACACCACGGCTGTTTTCGAGACAAGAGATGTCAGAACTAGGGACGGTCTGCCCGTTTTCTTCGCATTGGGAATTTTTATAAACAAGAGAAAAGAAATGGAATCAACAAGATAAGAATGACACCTACAACGGTCACCGATATCACTTTAAATAATTCTTTCTTCACAAAAACACCCCCGTAAACATTGTCCGTTATTTAGCCTTATCATTATAGATGACAGATATTTTAAATTGTTTTATCTTTTCTATGAACTATAACAAAACTGCATTAACTCATCAAATTATCTATATCTTATAATATAAGAAAAACCGGGCGAAAAGCATGCCCGGTCCTTGTCCTTAGTATAGAGCATCACCAATATGAAAGAGGCTTCATTGCCTGGTCAAGTGGATGGGAGCGCAAGGCGCGAGGAGGCTTACCACTCCCCGCGGAAAGCGAGCGGCCTGGAGCGGAAAGCCGCACCGTCCTCATGATCAGGAATTTTATACTCCCTCATTAAAGTAAGGTTTTTCTTTAATTTACTCGGTTATGCTTAGATTTTCAGCTTTCTTTTCTTTTTAGAAAACTTGGCTTGCACCCCTTCGCTGGTACTCCTGATGTGATTTTTGCCAATCACACACTTAGGGTGCCTGCAAGCCTTAGAAGGCGAAAGTCAAAGCCCGCCTTATACTCTCTTCCTTTGAGAGCGTTAGCGAAATTATACATTCTGATAGTACAAAAAAGTGGAGCACTAAGTCTCCACTTCTTCATTATTTCAACTTCATAGACTTGAGCGGCTTCGATTGCTCAAGGCCATGATTTTTTTAAGTTAAATGGTTTCTTTTTTTAAATCAAAGGCAACAGTGATATAACCAATTTTATCCTTGCGCATATTGAAAACACCTGGCACGCGATATTTTTGGTAAAGGTCACTGGATTTTAACGCCTCGGGAACTAAGCCAAGATCTTCTAAAATTTTAAGGGAGATGGCGCTAAGTGCACGCGGATTACCATCTTCGCATTTAATCGCGACGCCGAGCCCTTGCTCAACTAAGCCGAAGCACTGTACGCCTTCAGCTCCCCCTTTGGAGACCACTTTACCAGAGAACATCTTCATAAAGTCCGTATCAAAACGATCCGTCCCGGCAATCATTTCTGGACGTGTCATCATCGCATTACGAATGTCCTGCAAGGTTTTATCTCGCTCAGGTTGACCATGAAAATGCCCTGTGGCAAGTTGCGCATAACCAAAGGCAGTTTTGCTTAGAGGTAAACGGTGAACCGGGACACCGCAACCATCCACACTCAATTGAATGTCTTCAACAGGCGTGTCGCAAATTTCGGATATGGCTTTTAAAATGCGTTGTTGAACAGGGTGGCTTACTTCTCGATAGGTTTTATAATCTTCATCCATATAAACTGCAGTGGCGAGCATTCCAGAGTGTTTCCCTGAGCAATTGCTATAAAGCGGTGTGAGTTCGCCACCTGAGCGAATGAGCGCTTTGTAATCCTCTTCATTTTTTGGTGGGTGCATGCCACACTGCAGGTCGTTGACGTCCAAGCCGATTTTATTTAGGATACCTTGAACGGTCTCACGATGGAAGTCTTCTCCACTATGTGAGGCACTACTGATCGCCAATTCCTTTGGTTCATAGTTAAAATGTGTCGCCGCCCCTGTTTCTACTAATGGGATGGCCTGAAAGGGCTTCATGGATGAACGTGCAAATGTATTTCGTTCAGGATTTCCATAGCTATATACTAATTGTCCTTTATCATTTACAATTGCTGCATGAAAGTCATGGGTACTTTCAAGATAGTCCCCACGGTATACCTTGACTGGGTTCATTTTCATAAGAACCACCTCTCTTCGCTGAGTTACTCTATATATTGATTCCTCCTATATAGTACAACTCTATCAAAGAAAAGGCAAAATGTTCGCTAACCTTTTAAGTTACAGTAATCTTTATAGTGCCCAGCAGGGTCTTGACCGCTCGTTTTTTCGCAGGCCTCTCGCACTATCTTCTGAAACCCTTGCCTGCAAAAGCTTAGATCAAAATTATCATAATACAGACAATGCAATATTATGGAAGACTCGGCGTATGCGGTTCATGTTAATCTCTCGACCGATATGAACACGATTGCTTAATAGAATAAGTGCTAATTCCCGTTGCGGGTCTATCCATAATGAGGTTCCGGTAAATCCTGTGTGACCATAGCTACCCTCAGAAAACAGATAGCCTGCTGGCGACTGGCAGTCATCCACTAACTGCCAGCCCAACCCCCGATTTAAATTTAGATGTTTGGTATAATTACGCTGACTCGTCTTTAAAAGCGCTGGCGATAGGAACTGGCTATGTTGCGCTTGCCCTTGATGAAGCAGCATATGAGCAAAACGCTTTAAATCAGCGAGGCTTGAAAATAAGCCAGCATGCCCACTCACCCCTTTCATGTGAAGTGCATTTTCATCATGGACCTCGCCCCATTGATAGTCTTGTTTCTCTGACAGCCATTCCGTAGGGGCAACATGCTTCAAATCTACTGTTGGATTAAAAGAAGTAGAGTGCATTCCCAAAGGTTTGAAAATATGCTGTACGGCAAATGCGTCAAGACTTTCACCTGTGATGCGTTCAATTAAAAAGCCAAGCAATATAAAATTCAAGTCACTATACACCACTTTTTGATCTGGAGCTGCAGGATCTGAGAGAATACATTGTAAAATCTCTTCATTTGACCATCCGTATTGATAAAAGGGAACAGTAGGAGTAAAACCAGTGGTATGCGTCAAAAGATGACGGATTGTTACCTCCGATCCTGCATTTGGAAAAAATCTCTTGATAGGATCATCAAAATCGATGTCTCCTTTTTGCACAAGGAGGAGTAAGCTAGGAAGTGTGACACATATTTTCGTCAATGAGGCAAGATCAAATACTGTATTGAGCGTCATTGGTAGTCGCTTTTCAAGATGGGCAAGACCGACAGCATTTTCTGCGATCACCCCATCCTTACCTATAATGGCATAGACGGCCCCTGGAAGCTGCTTTTCTTCCACCATCGTGTTGAGAAAGGCATCAAGACGTTGCTCCAAATCGTCTGGTGTAGGCTTCATCTTCATCCCCCTATTTTAATTAAACTTTATCTCATTCCCATTCAAAAACAATATGGGTGATCAGTTGTCGTATCATCATGGCTGGATGCAGTGCCATCTCAATATCTAAGCGATTAAGCTGTAAACCTCTAAGTAAATAGGTAGCACTGGAGTATCCGACTCTGTTGACTAAATAGAATAAGCACTTTTCATCATGAAAGGGTATCTGAGAAAAAAGATTTAAAAATACTATGTTCTACAAGTTGAATCCTTCTGTCACAGACTCCATTACCAAACACCTTTTGATCTGGTCTAGCTGAGTATTTGTCGCTTGTTGTCCCAAAGCGCCAATTATTGACCCATAAATGGGTGGCACTTCTGGACGAATAAATGTTGCTGCAATCGCTTCGGTAACGGTTTGCATAATAAGCTTGACATTCCATACACCCCCCGCTAGAACCACAGGAACCCGATTTTCAAAGCGATCTAACCCTGAATGGATAAGCGTGATCAAGCAATGCGCCGCCTTTTCAATGATCTGATGCGCAACCACATCTCCATTCACAGCTGCCCGTTCAACAATCGGAACCAAGGCTGCCAGGGTAGATTGGGGGTGGTCATAGATAATGGGAATGACATCAGACATGTTTTCACTATTAAAATGCTTCAAGATGGCGTCATAGAGTAAACCCTTTTCTTGTAATCCATCATAGGCTTCAAGTGCGTAATGGATGGCTTCCCTGCCAATAAAATAACCGCTGCCCTCATCACTGACGAGATGTCCCCATCCCCCTATTCGAAAACTCTGTCCATCAGGAGAACGTCCATATAGAATTGAGCCCGTGCCAGCAATGATCACTATGCCAGCCTTTCCGTCTGTCCCACTCCACAAAGCATTCACCGCATCATTCTCTACTTGGATATGCTCAGCCCGATCACCGATCACCTTTTCAAGAACGTTTTGAATACGTCCATTAAGAAGAGGATGGTCTGCCCCAGCCATTCCAGCAAAAATATGCTTAATGGAAGTGGGGCTTTGCTCTCTAAATAACTTTAAAAATAGGCTCTGAAAACGTTCAGCCAGTTCTTCTTCACTCAAATTATTTGGATTTGTACTTGGTCCCAGTACTCGTTGTAACATTTGGCCTGATTCATTAAACCAGACGATATCCGTTTTCGTCCCACCACCATCTATAGCCACGTAACTTTTTGTCATCATGAACCTCTCCCTGCCTCTGCTGCCTCCAGTAAGAAATCAGCAAGATGCACCGCTTGCATCTGGTCTTCCAATCCAGCGCGAGTGATTCCCAATTTCATCTGCAGCAAACAACCTGGGTTTGCTGTCACAATGGTCTGTGGTTGGATCGCCTGAACATGCCGCATTTTTCGATCAATCAATTGATTCGCCATCTCTTCTTGGAGGAGATTATAAATACCCGCAGAACCACAGCATACACCTGCTTCTTTTAATTCATGATACTCTACACCTTCGATGGCCTTCAAGAGTGTTCTCGGTGCCTCACTTGTTTTCATCACATTTCGCAAATGGCAGGAATCTTGGAAGGTCACTTTTTGCGAAGGCAGACTTAACTGGACTTTATCCAAAAAGCCACTCTCAAGTAAAACCACAGAAATATCCTTGATTTTTTCTACAAATGCTTTAGCACGCTCCGCCCATTCAGGTTCATCCTTAAGCAAATGATCGTAGTCCACCAGAAAGGCACCACAGCCGCCAGCATTAGTGACAATGGCATCCACCTGTAAGTCCTCAAAGGCTTGAATATTGCGTTTAGCTAAATCCCGCGCGCCTGCCAATTCGCCTGAGTGCCCATGTAATGCCCCACAGCAGGCTTGGGTTTGTGGGTTGACGACATCACAACCAGCCATTTGTAAGAGCTTCATGGTTGCATCATTGGTCGTTAAAAACATCGTATCCATTAAACATCCTGCAAAAAAGGCAACACGCTTAACCGGGGATGAAGCCTGAGTTGATGCCATGTGCTCTTGTTCCACTGTCGCCGCTTGAAGATCATATTGCCTTTGGCCCTTTGAAACACTCACTTGATAGTGTGGCACTACATGCTTTAATTGCTCTGGACGATGCTTCATTAACCGGGCTGAAACAACAGGAGGCAAGATATGCTGCATGTTTCTCATGCCTTCAGGAAGCAGCTTAATCGCCCCTGTGCCTTCTGCAAGCTTTTGTAGCCCGCTTTTTTGATATAACCTGATTAATCCACTGACCTGTCGCATTCGCTTTTTATTTGGAAAGAGGTCCTTAAAAGCCAGACGGCGCACAGCTTTTTCTTTAAGTGATTGTTTCTTATTTCGAGTCACGGCGCCTCTGGCCTGTTCAAGCAAGTGCCCATATTTAACGCCTGAAGGGCAAACGGGTTCACAAGCCCTACAGCCTAAGCATAAATCAAGCTGCGCTTGGACATCATCATCGGGTAGCATTTTCCCATCATATACGGCCTTCATCAAGGCGATCCGTCCTCTTGGTGAGGCGGCTTCGCTTTTCGTCTCAAGGTATGTTGGGCAAGCGGGCAAGCAAAAGCCACATCGCATACAATTCATCAATTCATCCTCATCCAATGATTCTTGAAATGCCTTTTGGATGGCTGTTCTTTCCTTTTCTTTTACCGCTTCACGTGTCATGAGACCACTTCCTTTTTCTCAAAAAAGAGTTTTCCCGGATTTAAGATATTATTAGGATCGAGCGCTGTTTTGATCGCACGCATGACCTGTATCCCAGATTCCCCAATCTTCCACTCAAGGTACGGTGCCTTCATCGCCCCGACACCATGCTCACCCGTGATGGTTCCTCCCAGCTCAATAGCTTTTGCAAAGATTTCTTCAAAGGCCTGCTCGACACGGTGCATTTCCGCTTTATTTCTTGCATCTGTTAAGAAGGTGGGGTGAAGATTCCCGTCTCCAGCATGACCGAACGTACAAATATCAAGCTGATATTTAGCGGTAATCTCGTTAATGGCGCGTACCATTTCCGCTATCTTTGAGCGTGGGACAGTGGCATCCTCTAAAATCGTTGTCGGCTTCAGGCGGGCACAGGCAGACAAAGCGGCGCGGCGTGCCGAACGTAAGGCATTGGCCTCCTCTTCTGAGCCCGCTCTTTTAACCGAAGTCGCTCCCATTTCCGTACATAGCTTTGTTATAGCTTCCATATCACGTGCAACGACTTCAGGAGCCCCATCCTGTTCGATAAGTAATACTGCGCCCGCATCTGTTGGCAAACCCACATGTGCGTAATCCTCGACCACTTTAATCGTCGCTTGGTCTAAGAATTCCATTGTGGTTGGGATGATTTTATTCGCGATAATGGCTGAGACAGACTGAGCCGCCTTATCAATATCTTCATAGATTGCCAGCACCGTTTGCTTGGTTTCTGGCAGCGGAATCAGCTTTAAGATAGCTTCTGTAATGATCCCCAGCGTCCCCTCTGATCCGACCAATAATCGTGTGAGATCGTAGCCTGCAACATCCTTTGCCAGTTTTCCACCTGTTTTTATCACTTCACCATTCGCTAAGACGGCGGTTAGTCCAAGCACATAATCACGTGTGACACCGTATTTCAAGCCTCTCAGTCCTCCAGAATTCTCAGAGATATTGCCACCAATCGTGGAAATCTTCATGGAGCTGGGATCTGGAGGATAGAACAATTCTTTTGCTTCAACATATTCAATGATTTCCTGGGTAATGACTCCCGGTTGTACCGTCAAGGTCAAGTTCTCTTCATCCAATTCAACAATTTGATTCATGCGTTGAAAGGTTAAAACCACACCTGCTTCTACTGGGCAGGTCCCACCTGATAAATTCGTTCCAGACCCTCTAGCCACAATTGGCGTCTTTGTTTCATTACAAATACGAACAATCGCCTGCACCTCCTCCGTTGATCCCGGCATAACGACAAGATCAGGCATCGCTTGCATACCAGGGGTCGCATCATAAGAATAGACCAACCGCATTTCATGGGAATCATGGACATAGTCAGAACCCAATGCGGCTATCAAGCGTTCTTTTACAGCGCTTACACTCATTTGATTTTCCTCCGTTCAGTTTAAATTTCAGAGAGAAGCTCTAATGTTTGCCTTAACACGCAGAGGCTTTTTTATTTCGTTGGTTAGGCCTTTGTTCACTCAAACAGGGCTTTCCCTAAAATGACCTCATCATGTGTTAGCCTCACACCTTGCGTTCGAAAACCTGCCCCTCTGATGTGTTCTACAGTTGTTGTTTGTGACAGGCCTTATTTAGACGGCTCTCGTCCTTCATGCTTTTATTAATTTGTCTCCACTTTTGTGACATCTAAGCTGGCGCGCCCGAGTGTTGTTAAAATACTTTGTGAATATATGGCCTTTTTTATAGTGTAAAAAACCATAGCCAGGTTTGACTATGGTGATTTATACAATTAAATATCATGTTTTTATATATTTTTTGTATATTTCAATAAAGATATTATCAACTTTCTTGTCGCAAACGCAGTGCTAAGTAGGCAAGGACGATCCCTTCCGTCGTCTTAACATCCAGCTCAGTCATTTCAGCAATTTTATTTAATCGATAATGCAGAGTGTTGACATGTAAATGCAAAGCCTCAGCCGCACTGGCAATGGACATATTTTGCGCAAAATAGGCTTCTATCGTTTGGATCAGTTCAGGAGAATTCTCTAAGCGTTTCAATGTCACATTAAAAAAGGCTTGGCATGTTTCATCAGGGATGTCCTGCAAAAGGATCTCCAAACGCAGCTGTTCATAAAACATCACCGGACGTTCAACGGTGCAAGCATTTAAGGCTTTTTCTGCCTCTCTAAATCCTTCACTGACGATTTCTTCGTAGGTATGTTGGGCTACGCCAATCGCTAAGCGCGCCCCCATTCCTTTTACTTCAGAACACCAGTTATGGAACAGCTCACCGATGGTATGTCTTTTAAAATTCTGCTCGTTGATGAGCAGTAAATAGCCTTCTTTCCCCCAGTGAATCATGACATCTTCTTTTATATTAAAGGCTTGATGAAAGCAGGCCTGAATATACTCATCGACGCGTGCTTCATCAACAGACAAGGACTTTCCATTTTCCTCACGCGAATGCAGGCGACAAAGTACAAGTCCATAAGCGCCACTAAGAGGTATGCCAAGAATATCGCCGCGTTGCTTAAACGCCTCATCCACTGTCTTGCGATGAATCCATTCATAGATAAACGCTTCTAACCCTCGATTTCTTGATGCCAATTGCTCAGCTTGAATGGCCTCTCTAATGAACAATTCCGTCAAGCGACGAATAATATCAGCATACGGTCTGACATGGAGAGGATCTCCAGTGATGCCAATGACACCAATAATCTCATCTTGATATTTAATCGGTGTATTAATGCCCGGCTTAACCCCCTGTAGTTTATGACGGTCCTCTGGATAAATGTTAACAATGCGATTCTCTTGGATTGCTTGTAGTGCCCCCTCATGAAACTCACCAATCCGTTCTGATTCGCTAGAGGCAATAATCTTACACTCTGTATCAACGATAATAAAATGCTCATTAATCGAAGAGCGTGCTTCCTTTACAATTTTGCTTGCCAGATCAGCATTAAGCTTCACTTTAAACCCTTCCATCTCACTTTAAATGACTGTTTTATATTATTTTATCACAGATATGAATGAGAACGCTGGAATATTTGTTGTTTTATGATTTCTTTGATTTCAAAAATTCATAGCCTATCAATGCATATAAAACCCACAGCAGCAACAGCAGCTGTGGGAGCCTTTTTTTCTTTTTATTTTACAATCAATACCGCGCATGGTGCTTCTTGAACAACCTGATGACTGACACTGCCAAGCATTAGCTCTTTAAAGCCACTTAATCCTCGACTGCCGATGATAATCAAATCACAATCATGTGTTTCGGCATAAGCTGTGATTAATGTAGCAGGATGTCCGATCAAAGAAACGACCTCTGTCGGATTAGGTAGTCCATCCAATTGCTGCTTTGCTTCCAGAATCTGTTCTTCCACCTGCTTATCCATCTCTTCAATCACTGCAGCATTGGCAAACGCAATACTCTCTGTCATCGTCCGCTCCTCCACAGAGATAGCTGTTACCTTTATTTGCTCGTCCTCTTGTGCCATCGCAAGTGCTCGTGAAAGTGCCTTTTGACTTAATTGTGAACTATCGTAGGCGACTAGCAGCTGTGAAGCAGTCCCCATTTTGGGTTCCTCCCTCCATTTGCTCTCGATTACTTTTTCACATGAACCGCGGACGCATTTCCCTTTGGTTTCACATCTTTTTTGAGTGGACGTGAGTGATCGATGACCGGATGCTTATAGTGCGTGTCCACATTGCCTCCTGCTAAACCTTCATTCACCATCCGATCTTCACCTAAGTCATAACGCCCGTCCTGCTTATTGCTCCGATCCTCCTGGTTTCGTTTAGACATGCTATCACTCCTTTAGTTTTCAATTACCCTAGAGTGCCCCTGCCTAAACGTTTGAAGACAACTGGATAGCTGCTATGTCAAGATTTTGATTGTACAGCCTTTAACCAAGTTGTCGCCATTAGCATCCGCCCCACCGATGTCATGTGCACCCCGTCAGTGGTTAAGGCTTTTTCTGGCTGTGCTCTTAACACTCTCTGGAACTGTTCATGCTCTGGAACACAGAGGCAATCAAACTCCTCAGCTAATTTGTTTACGCTTTCTAAATAAGGCATTAAAAGACGATTTCCCTCGGATTCTGGATCCTCCTCAATAATGGTCGGCTCCATCAGAATGATCTTTGCTGTTGTCTCTCGCTTAACATCGGTTAATAATGTACGATAAATGTCTTCAAATTGATCAGGGTATACTTGCTCTATTTCTGGACTGTCTAATTGGCGCCACACATCATTAATCCCAATGGAAATAGAGAGCCAATCAGGCTGATGGTCAATAACATCGGTTTGCCAACGTTCCTGTAGATCCGTTATCCGCTGGCCACCAATCCCTTCATTAATGATTTGTAAATGAAGTTTTGGAAACTCCGTCATAAAATAATCATGGAGTAAGCGGACATAGCCACGTCCCAGACCTTCATGATCTTCATAGCGCCCATCCTCTGTGATACTGTCGCCAATAAAAACAATGGTTTCCCCTTCAGCAAACGTCATCGTGTCAGCACTCCTTTTAAAAAGCTTTATAGAAAGCCTCCGCATATCAGAATACGGAGGACTTTGAACTGGTTATTCTGCAACATCCCGCTTCTCAAAAACAAGAAAAGCAATGAGGAGAAAAAGGATAAAATAGACGGCGAGGACACAAGCCGAAAACCCGACAGTCGTATCAACTGGACTTGCTCCAGCATTCGTGTACTGGCCATATAGGTCCATGTTAAAGAAAAATAAATACTTTGGTATCTGTTGGTTAAACGCTGAGATGATCCCAAGAATTAAGCTCCCGCCAAAGTATATTGCAATGCTTAAAGCGATGGCGAGGGCATTGCTTTTGAACAAAGTCGATAGCATGAAGGCAAACGCTGTAATGACAATGAGATCGACAAGATTTGAAGCGTAAAGCTGTAAAAAGTGCCAAAACACAGAAACATCATGCACCATATTATGATGCTCATACAAAAAGCGCGTGGCTCCGAAATCCTTGCCAAAGAAAATCAATCCTATTATGAAAGATAAAATAAAGGTAATCAGCAAATAAAAGATACCGATAATAATCACACTGACGAATTTAGATAAAAGGATCTTCCAGCGATGAAGCGGTCTGATGAGTAATAGTTTCATCGTTCCCCAAGAATATTCCTGCGAAACGATGCTCCCTCCTAAAATGACAATGAATATGGAGATAATGCTCGCAATGCCCGCACTGGAATCAACAAATCCCATTACTGTGTTAGAATAAAGCGGCTTAATACTGTGCTCTAAACGGTACTTTGTGATTGCATTTTGCTGTTTTAAATCCATCACTTGTTCAGGATCCCCATCGCTTTTGGCAATTTCAGACTGCTCCGCCTGTGATTGAGCCTGTAAGCTCTGTTGCCAATTCTGGTGATCTGACCCTGTTTTCATCGCTATGATCGCCCACAAGAGTGTCACTGCGACAAGAATTCCCAACATGATCCAAAAGGTTTTTCTTTTATAAATTTTGCTGATCTCGTTCTGTAATAAATGGATTCCCCTCATTTGGTTTGATTCCCCCCTGTCAGTTCAAGGAACCGTTCTTCCAAGCTCTTACGAATTGGTTCGATGCTATAGACCTTGATTCCTTCACGGACAAGCCTAGCGTTAATATCTGGAATCGCTTCCTTCCTTACGCCAACAACTACACGGTCCTTTTCAAGCTGGGCCTCTGCTGAACTAAAGTTTTCCTTCAATAATTGTAAAACGGCTTGAGCATTATCCGTTTCCCATGCCACCATCATTTTTTCTGTATTGGTTTCACGAACCTCTTGGCTATCTGTCAGTTTTCCCTTTTGAATAATAATGACGCGATCACAGATCATCTCAATTTCCGAGAGCAAGTGACTGGAGATAAAAATGGCTATCCCTTCTCGTTCTGCAAGCTCACGCAAATTATCGCGCAATTCGCGAATACCCGACGGATCAAGACCATTCGTCGGTTCATCCAAGATCAAAACATCGGGAGCATGCAACAAGGCTTGGGCAATCCCTAAGCGCTGACGCATGCCAAGAGAATAGGTTTTCACTTTATTCTTAATGGCATCCTGTAATTTAACGACTTCGACAACTTCATCAATTCTTGAATCAGGAACATCTTTATACATGCGTTGAAAATGCTTCAAGTTATCAAGTCCAGAAAGAAACTTATACATTTCAGGGTTTTCTACAATACCCCCAACATGCTCTAAGGCGTGTTCCTTTTCTGTCTTAATATTATGTCCACCAATGATGACTTCGCCTTTTGTGATCGAGGTTAAGCCAAGCATCATTCTCATGGTCGTTGTTTTTCCAGCCCCATTGGGTCCTAAGAATCCAAGGATCTCACCCTTATGTATATTAAAGGTAATGTTTTCAACAAGCGTTTTTTGCCCGATACGCTTGGTTAAATCCTTAACTTGAACTACAGTTTCTGTCACTCTTTTCTCTCCCTTCTTTATCAAAGATGTGTATGTTGTTCCATCATATACTAATACGCAAAAAGAAAAAAGGGGTTTCACCAAATTTTGGATAAATCTATGAATTCCCTTTAATACGCCACTAAATTTTGTACGTTTTCATGATATAATATAAACTTGGCAATCCGTTTTAAAACTCAAAATACATGACATTCAGCATTAGAGAGCTGTTATCAAGGACCATTCACATCAATATCTCTGCAATGGTGCTTTAAATTCAATCAGCAAACCTGGCTTGCACCAGCTGATAATACAAAAAACAGGAGGATACATCGTGAAGTCTAAGTGGAAAATCATTTATATCCTTATGACAGCGGCCATAGCCTGTATGCTTGTGATTTTATTCATTTGGCAGTCGCCATCACCTAAAACAATACCTCTTCAGACCTTACCCCATGACATCAAGCCACCATCAGCTTATTCTTCTTCAGCAACTTTAGCGGCTGTGGGAGATGTACTCATTCATTCTCAGGTCTATGATCAGGCGAAAACGAAAAACGGATATGACTTCAAACCAATGTTTGAAAAAGTAAAGCCCGTCATCCAGTCAGCAGATATTGCGGTTGCTAATCAGGAGTCGATGATGGGGGGAGAAGCACTCGGTCTTTCAACCTATCCGGCCTTTAACAGCCCATTTGAAATCGGTGATGCTTTAAAGGATGCTGGCTTCAATGTCGTCACCATGGCCAATAATCACACCTTAGATCATGGCGAAAAGGCGATAAAGAACGCCATTCATTACTGGGATAAGATTCACATGGTTCATACGGGAAGCTTTTTATCCAAAAAGGATCAAAATACGCTTTGCATCGTTAAGAAAAATAACATTAAATTTGCTTTTTTAGCTTATACATACGGAACAAATGGTATTCCGACTCCAGAGCATAAGGATTACCTCGTGAATCGCATTAATATCCCCCAAATGAAAAAGGATATCGCCAAAGCAAAAAAAAGCGCAGACGTTATCGTCGTTGCCCTTCATTTTGGTATTGAATATCAAACAATGCCAAATACAGAGCAAAAACAGCTTGTCAAAACCTTAGCCGATAGTGGCGTAGATATCATTATTGGGAATCATCCCCATGTCCTCCAGCCCGTACAATGGGTACATGGAAAAGGCAGTCATAAAACTTTTGTTGTCTATTCTTTAGGCAATTTCATCTCAGGACAGGATGAGCTCAACCGCCAACTAGGAGGGATTTTAAAGGTAAAAGTTACAAAGACCGTTACTAAAGACGGGAAAACCATCGCGGTGACAAATCCCCAATTCACTCCGACATGGGTCGATCAAAAAAATTATCAAATCATCCCACTGTTATACGCACAAGATTTTGGTCTAAAAAATGAGGACCAGCTCTATAAACAAGTCACAGCTCATATGAAAACATGGGTACCAAGCCTGAGCATGTATCGACCAACACAAAAGGTCATCAGTCAATAACACCTGATGACCTTTTTTAATCGTTTGCTACTTAAAGAGAGAGAAATTAACGGCATCTGCCATCACTTGATAGCCTTTATCATTGGGGTGAAAATGGTCACTCCACCCATAGCCTGGACGATACCGCTTAGGATCTTTAGGATCCCTTAATGCTTTGTCAAAATCGATGACACCGTCAAAGGCTCCACTGGTTCGAATCCAATGGTTGACTGCTTCTCTCGTCTTTTCTCCACTGTCAGTGTACAATTTTGCGCCACCATAGGGGACTATCGTTCCTCCATAAATCTTTAAACCATGTTCATGACTCGCACGGATGATCTTCTTCATCTCATGTATCATTTGATCGGCATCTATATCAGGATGATGGCGAATGTCATTGATGCCCTCATGTAAGATAACACCCGAGATATCCGTCTGACTGAATACATCGCGTTTCAGCCTGTTCAACGGCTTTTCTCCATTGGCATCGGAGCTTTCCAACAATTGATTTGCAGAAATGCCCGCATTAATAATCGACCACGTCCCTGGTTGCTCGCTGTTAAGGCGCTCACCCAAATCATCAATCCAGCGCCGATTGGTATCAGGTGTAGAATGATTGCCGTTGGCAATGGAACTACCTACGACAGCAATCGCTCCCTTCACACCAGAATCGGCTTTCACATCAACCCCATCAAGCCAAAACCATTCCTGCTCTTTCTTTTTAAATGCTGTTCCAAGCTTATCAGACGCATGATTCCCCGAAGTAGATAAGTAGGTCGTTTGCATGGAATGCTGATGCCAGGTTGTCGGGCCAGTTCCTTTTTTAACATAAATGCTGACAGCCAAATTTCTCTGACTATCAACATGAATCGATACGGGATCGCTCGTGACTGTCTGACCTGGTGGAATCGTAATGGCAGCTTTTCCTTTAAAAGTAACTTTACGATCACTTCCTAATAATGTCTGTGCCCCTCCCTGGTCATTAGCAACACGAACCGCTTGAAAGGTGACAGGAGCTGTACCAAAAACATTTGAAAAATGCAATCTCACATGATCTCCACCAATATTCGGATGAACAATCATCCGAAGGGTTTGGTTGGTGAAGCCATCATGAGAAACTCCTGTTTCACTTGGTGGCTGAGGGGGGGCGCTCCACCCCGCCACCCATTTTCCTGGCTTAGACGGTAGCTTGGACTTCACGCCAAAAGCTGTTAGGATAACAAATAATAGTGCAATACAACATAGCAAGAAAACAATCCAGCGTTTTTTTCCATACTTCATAATATGAATGCCTAGTCTCCTTTTTGTATAAGGCTCTTATTTTGATAGCCTTCGTATGAGCTGGAATATTTCTTAGGGTCTTTACAATAATCTCCTAATCGCTCTAAAGGAAAAGTTGACTCAGGCAATGTATATCACACTTTATCCTGAATTTCAAAATACGCTTACTCTTTATATTTATAATTTCTTTTGAAGAATGTTTTTTTGCACTATTAACATCACCTCGAGAGGTATTGGGGCCAGCTTCTAAGTTTCACAAACCAAAAGCGCCCTCCCAATATAGGAGAAGCGCTTAGTCGATGATGTATATCAAAACCTCACCAGCTCACCCGTTTCGGCTGAGTGATAGATGCCATTTACAATTTTTTGTAAAGCTATCCTCTGCTGAGGGGTGCTCAGAGGCTCCGTTCCATTCAAACAGCACTCAACAAAACGTTTGACTTCTACCTCATGACCGCCTTTTTTTTAAAAGATAAGCAGGAGTCACGTCAATGAGTTAATGGAAATACGTTCAGCAAATGTGCGCCTCTGGCGATCCCACCCGCTCCAATAATACCGACGCGTAATGGCTTTATCATAATGACGTACACCTCCTTACATTAAAGTGTTACACGCTGACCTTCACGATGCGAGCGTGCAGCCGCTTGATTGATTTCGGTTAACTTTCTGATATCTGTTGCTGTGATTGAAGGTTCTTGATGGCGAAGAATAGCATCCACCCATTGCACCATTGGCATGGAGATAGGTGCTGGTAACTCATCTGGTGTAAATTGCTTCACTTCATTGGTTCGCAAGCGAATGACATCGTCAGCAATGAGGAGTGATCCCTTCGTTCCATAAAGCTCCAAAGAAAAAGGACTGCCCTTTGCCACAAATCCTGCTTCAATAATCCCTTGCGCCCCTGACTCATAATCGACAATAACGATGGCATTATCCTCTACTTGATGTCCAAGATAAGAGGAAAAATGAGCTGAAAGCGCGGTCGCATTCCCCGCCAGTCGATTCGTTAAATAAATCGGATGAGCACCTAGATCAATGAGCGCCCCGCCTCCACATGTCTCTGGATCGAAGAAATGTGCTGGCAACCAGCCCTCGGATTGTCCGTCACGCGGGACAGCACCGTCATGGGCTAACCGACAGCGGATGGTCGTCAGCTCTCCTAAAGTACCTTGATCAAGAATCTGTTGTGCATAAATATAATGCGACTCAGTCAGTCTTGGCAATGATACCATGAGTTGGACGCCAGCCTCCTCGACAGCGGCTAGAATGTCCTCCACATCCGCTACAGTAAAGGCCAATACCTTTTCTGTGAAAATATGTTTCCCATTCTTCACCGCTTTTAAGATGACCTCTTTATGTAAATTAGTCGGGGTATCCACAATCACCGCATCAATCTCTGAATCTGATAAGACTTTATCCAAATCCGCTTCAAAAGCTACACCAAGATCCTTGGCCCACGCTTCACCGCGTTCTGGGTTTTCATCCCAAATGCGAACGATTTGTAAATCTGGATGTTCCATCGCTTGCTTGGCATAATCCTGAGCATGGACATGCCATTTGCTTAACATAGCTACTTTAATCATGCTTATTCTCCCCTTATCCCTTTTAAATTTTTTACATTAACTGCGGCGCTTTCAAGCGTATCTCCTTCAAAATCCTCCTGCTCAACAGTAAACCACTTCACACCATATTGATCACCAACATCAAGAAGGCGCTTAATATCAAGTGTGCCGTTCCCGACTTCTGTGCTCACCTTTTCCCCATCTTTTATTTTCATATCTTTAATATGCAATGAGACGCAACGCTCTTGATAGCGGCGAATGACTGCTTCAGGATCTAAGCCGCCATGAGTTACCCAATAACAATCAAGCTCCATCTTGACGAGCTCTGGGTCCGTATTTTCAAAAAGGATATCAAAGCCTCGGACACCCTCACCTAAATCAGTAAATTCAAAGGCATGATTATGATACCCAAATGTAAATCCCTGCTTTTGACAGGTCTCCCCCACTCGATTGAGGAGTTCCGCCGCCCTTTCATAGCCTTCTGCACTTTCCTGATAATCCTGGGGCAAGGCGGGACAAATGATGAGAGTATTACCGATCTCTCTATTAAACATAAGGGTCTGTTCCAATTGCTCACCCTTGAGGGCATCAAGCCCCATGTGACTGCCTGCGGCCACAACGCCCGCCTCATCCATCACCGCTTTAAGCTCACGAGCTGTACTGTTAAAAAACCCTGCAAATTGAATGCCGTCATAGCCCATCTCACCAACTTTACGAATCGTACCGAAAAAATCTTCACTCGTCTTGTCCCGTACCGAATAAAGCTGCAGTCCGATTTTCCCCACGTCATAACCTCCCGATAAGTATAACGCTTACATTACAAAGGAATGGAACAGCTTCCTAAAAGGAAGCATCATGATCTCCAGTCACAAATGATAAACGCTATGGTTTTATAAAGCTCGGGTTACGCCTGCCCCGCTCCCACATTTTGATCAACACTTTAAAAAGCCTGTAATGCCAAATATGACAGAACGCCTGCACTCTCGTCCACCATCACCTTGGCGAAAGCTTTTTCTTATCATAGTCTAATCATAGAGAGGTTGATCAAGATCTTCAAATCATTTGCCGTCTTTTTTTATTACATCTTTATTACAATTTAGAAAACTTAGCTTGCACCACTTCGCTGGTACTCCTGATGTGATTTTTGTAAATCACACACTTAGGTTGTCGCCAAGCTTTAGATTTAATGGCGAAAGTCAAAGTTACACTTATACTCTCTTCTTTTATGAGCGGCAGCGAGGTTATAAATTCTGATAGTATAAGAAAAACTGGGCGAAAAACATGCCCGGTCCTTGTCCTTAGTATTATGCATCATCCAATATAAAAGGGTCTTCATTGTCTGGTCAAGTGGATGGGAGCGCAAGGCGCGAGATTCGGAACACTCTAAAATCGTATGTTCCTCGAGCGCCGCTGACTCATGATGCGGAGACTAGACTCCTGCGGGAAGTGGGAGATCGGTAAGACCTTAACAGCGCGAAGAGGCTTACCACTCCCTCGCGGAAAGCGAGCGGCCTGGAGCGGAAATCGCACCGTCCTCATGACCAGAAATTTTATACTTTCTTTTCTTTTAAAAAAGCTTATTTCAATGCTTGCAGGTGTTCTGAAAGCGTCTGTGTCTGCCCATAGACCGTCTGATAGAGCTTAAACAATGCTTTATAAGCTTGAACATTTTCCGGAATAGGTGAAATCTGTCTCTCAACTTCAATAAAGACGTCTGAGCAGGCCTCTAAACTCGGAAAAAAGCCACAGCCAACTGCCGCTAGCATAGCAGCACCCATCCCAGGACCTTGTTCATTTTTTAATTTGATGATTGGCGCGTCAAACACATCGGCTTGAATTTGTAGCCATTCTTCACTCTTTGCTCCACCACCTATGGAGATCACTGAATCAATCGTTTTGCCGCTCTCTTTTAATATATTAATGGACTCATTCAGAGAGAACGTAATCCCTTCGACAACCGCTCGGGCAAAATCCCATTTTGTATGGGTGGCATCCACTCCGATGAAGGACCCGCGAATGCTACTGTCAGCATGTGGCGTACGTTCACCAACGATATAAGGGGTGAACAGCAACCCCTTCGAGCCAACAGGAACCTCTTTAATATGTTGAAAGAGCGCTTCAAACGATTCTGCCTTCACAAAAGTCTTTTTGAACCAGTCAAGGCTATAGCCCGCCGCTAAAGTCACTCCCATCGTATAGAAGCTCCCCTTTTTCGCATGATTAAAGTAATGTACCTTTCCCGAAAAATCTTGATTACCAGAAGGCTCGTAGGATAACACCACGCCAGAAGTACCGATACTGCACATTGTTTTTCCTTCAGATAAAATACCCGATCCTATGGCCCCACAGGCATTATCAGCTCCACCAGCAAAAACCATGGTTTCTTCTGTTAGACCCGTTTCACTGGCAGCTCCCCTTGTAAGGTGTCCAACACAAGCTTCCGCTTCAACAATAGGTGGGCAAAGCGTGAGATCAACGCCTAGCCTTTCAGCAATTTTTGCACTCCATCTTCGATTTGTAATATCTAATAGCAAGGTGCCTGCAGCATCCGATAGATCCATGCCGACTTGCCCTGTGAGATGATAGCGCACGTAATCCTTTGGTAATAAGAATGTTGTCGCATGTTGAAACTGCTCAGGTTCATGCTTCTTCACCCACAAGAGCTTAGGCAATGTAAAACCTTCAAGCGCTCTATTTTTAGCAATGGCTAGCAGGTCTTTGAGACCCACTTGCGCTTCAATTTCATGACATTCTTGCGTGGTCCTTGTATCATTCCAAAGAATAGCTCGGCGCAAGGGGCGCATGTTCTTATCAAGTAAAACCAATCCATGCATTTGACCAGAAAAGCTAAGGCCCTTTATAGCTTGCGGTGCCACCTTAGAGTGTTGAATCAGGGATCGGATCGCCTTCTTCGTTTGTCTCACCCAGTCATCCGGATCTTGTTCGCTGTAGCCGGGTTGATCATGGTATAAAGGAAAATCCTCAGAAGCTTCAGCAGCCACATGCCCTTTTTGATCAACAAGCAGGGCCTTGACAGCACTTGTGCCTAGATCGATACCAATCACATAGTTCATATCATTACTCCCCTTCAATCTCCATTTCAAACATTCCTATTATTATAGAAGCACCCTCATTTCTTATAAAAGGGCGGGTACAAGGTGCTCATTTGTACCCGCCCATCCTTTATGCCACTTACTTATTTGTTAAAAGATATTGATTAAATAGTCCACGAATCAGCTCATGATGGCTCGATTTATTTTCGATATGCGCACTCAAGGCATGTTGCTCAAGCTTGTGGAAATCCGTATTGCCGTTAACGATATCTAAGCCAATCCCTTTGTTAAAGCTTTGATAGCGCTCCTCAATAAACGTATCGAAGACTTTATCCTCAATCAAACGATGCGCGGTTTTTAAGCCTAACGCAAAGCTATCCATCCCAACAATATGCGCATAGAAAAGGTCAATGGGCTCAAAGGATGTTCGGCGTACTTTAGCATCAAAATTCAATCCGCCTTTACCAAGCCCACCATTTTTAATGATCTCCACCATGGCCAGGGTAGTCATCTGAAGATCTGTTGGGAATTCATCAGTATCCCACCCAAGCAAATAGTCACCTTGGTTAGCATCTACTGAGCCTAAAATGCCGTTGATTCGTGCATAATGCAATTCATGCTCAAAGGAATGCCCAGCGAGCGTCGCATGGTTAGCTTCAATATTAATTTTAAAGTGGTCTTGTAGGCCGTATTTTTGTAAGAAGGCATAGGCTGTTGCTGTATCATAATCATATTGATGTTTGGTTGGTTCTTTTGGCTTTGGTTCAATCAAGAATTGACCTTCATAGCCGATTTCCTTGGCATAATCGATCGCCATATGATAAAAGCGGGCAAGATTGTCTAATTCAAGTGCCATATTTGTGTTTAAGAGGCTTTCGTACCCTTCGCGACCACCCCAGAAGACATAGTTCTCAGCACCTAATTCTTTTGCAACCTCCAAGCCCTTTTTCACTTTAGCGGCAGAGTAAGCGTAAACATCAGCATTACTTGATGTCGCTGCCCCATGCATGAAACGTGGATTAGTAAACATATTGGCCGTATTCCACAGCAATTTAATATCAGAGGTTTGCATTTTGTCTTTGAGAATAGCAACGATTGTATCAATATTTTTATTGGATTCTCGTAATGTTTCACCTTCGGGAGCAATATCAACATCGTGAAAAGCATAGAAAGGCGCACCTAATTTTTCAAATAACTCAAATGCTGCATCAGCACGCGCTTTGGCTGCATCCAATGGATCACTGAATTCATTGAAAGGGCGATTCATCGTTCCCACACCGAATGGATCAGAACCATCCATCGTAAACGTATGCCAATAGGCAACTGAGAAGCGCAGCCAGTCCTTCATGGTTTTGCCACCGACGACTTCATCTGGATTATAAAACTTAAATGCTAATGGATTAGTGGATTCTTTACCTTCAAATTTAATTTTTTCTACTGTGTCGAAATATCCCATCTGTAACAACTCCTAGTTTTAATATTTTCTGAGATGTCGATTACCTTGCAGCCCATACCATGCCTTTACGCATGAGTGAGATGACTTCTGGCATGCTGACAATATTGGCAACATGGCCTAATGAGCAGTAATACACCCTACCCTTGCCCCATCTTTTGGACCAAACGACAGGCATCTCCACTTCACCATTCGGCGCATGTGGACCATCAGCTACAGGAAAGCGTGTGGTGGCATGGACTTTCACCGCAGGATCTACGTGCATATAATATTGCTCGGATGTGACTTTAAAATCTTTCATTCCTTGAGTTAAAGGATGATCCTCGTCTAAAATATGCACCGTATAAGTCACTCCATCGTTGCCAGGATGAGCTACCCACTGACCACCGACCATGAATTGGTACTCCGTTTCCATGCGGAAGGAATCGCCCATTCCGCCATGCAAGCCCGCAAGACCTGTGCCACTTTCTACAGCATTTAATAATGGCTGAAGCTGATCCTTTGTAATCGTTCCCTGAGTCCAATTCGGAACAATAAGATCATACTGACTGAGGTCGTCTTGAGCTAGCGTGTCTAAAGTATCTGTCACTTTTACCTCAAACTGTTCCTCAACAAGGACACCTCTTAATATCTCGGCAACCTGCTCTGGCTCATGACCATCCCAGCCCCCTTGAAAAATCAGTGCTTTTTTCATTATTTCCCTCCTTTTATAAGCTGACTGTTCTTTAATAATCGATAGTAACCCATTGTTTGGTTTGGGCAGATGTCTCAACTGCAGCCAGTATCTTTTGATTTTTGACTCCATCCTCAAAATTGGGGCGTGGGCTTTCTCCACTTGTCACACCTTTCATAAATTCATAGATTAAATGAATAAAGGTATGCTCATAGCCAATGATGTGTCCTGGAGGCCAATAGGCCCCGGCATAAGGATGAATGTCTTCTGTACAATTAATTAAACGAAAGCCTTGAAGTCCTGGGGCATCTTCAGTCAAGTAAACCTCTAAGTTGTTCATATTCTCCATGTCCCAGCGAATCGAGCCTTTTTCTCCATTGATTTCAAATGTATTTTTATTGCGATTTCCAGCGGCAAATCGCGTGGCTTCAAAGGTAGCGACCGTTCCATTCTCGAAGCGTGCTAGAAAAGCAACTGCATCATCTACTGTCACCTCGCCCATTTGATCACTATCGACCTTGGCACTCAAGCCCCCAACCATTTCACCGATGGGTCTTTTCTTTATAAAGGTTTCCATTGTGCCCACCACCTCGTGGATATCGCCAACAAGAAAACGCGCTAAATCAATGCTATGGGCTGCGATATCGCCAAGTGCCCCAGATCCTGACACCTCCTTTTTTAAGCGCCAAACCAGAGGAAAGGCAGGATCAATAATAAAATCTTGCAAGTAATTCCCGCGAAAATGATAGAGCCGTCCGAGTACACCATCCTGTATAAGCTTTTTCGCATATTGAACAGCTGGTGCAAAGCGATAATTATGGCAGATCATATGAACGACATTGTTCCTTTTAACGGCTTCAGCCATTCTCTCTGCCTGTTCAACGGTCAAAGCAAGCGGTTTTTCTATGATGATATGCTTGCCCGCTTCAGCCGCAGCAATCGCCATGTCAGCATGGGTATGATTTGGCGTGACGATATCAATGACATCGATATCGTCGCGTTCGATTAACCGGCGCCAATCCGTTTCATAGGATGCCCAGCCCATTTTCTCAGCCGCCTGCTTCACCGCTGCTTCATTTCGTCCGGCAACCGCTTGAAGGACGGGCCGGGCTTCTGTATCAAAAAAGAAAGGGAGATCTCTGTAGGCATGACTATGCATCTTGCCCATGAATTGATAGCCAATCATACCAATTCTTACTTCCTTTTGCTTTACGCCCACCACATCTCACCTACTTTATCCTTAATAAGTGCATTTTGGAGTAAAGCAACGCCTTTTTGAAAGCCCTCCTCTACAGACATCAGGCTATCCTCATGTTCTATGCTAATAGCGCCTTCATAACCCACAAGTTGAAGCGCACTGATAATCTTTCTCCAGGTTTCTTCACCGTGTCCATAGCCAATGGAGCGAAATATCCAAGAACGGTGGAGCTCGTCACTATAAGGCTTGGTATCTAGGACACCGTTAGCAGCTGTATTCTGATCATCTATATTGGTATCCTTCGCATGAAAATGATAGAGAGCGCCATGTTTGGCTATTTCTTTTATGCCAACAATTGGGTCCATATTTTGCCAAAACAAATGACTTGGATCAAAATTCACACCGATATTATCCCCACATGCCGCGCGTAGGCGCAGAGCCGTTTCGGTATTATAAACCACAAATCCAGGATGCGGCTCAATCGCTACTCTAACCCCATGCTGACGTAAAAATTCACTTTGCTCTTTCCAATAAGGAATGACTTTTTCTTCCCACTGCCACTTCAATACTTCAAGATGATCCTCTGGCCAAGGACAGGTAACCCATGCCGGAAACTGAGAGAACTCCGATTCACCTGGGCAGCCTGAAAAAGTGATGACCGTATCGACACCTAATTTTTCTGCCAGTCTCACAGTATCCTGGAATTGTTGATGGTGACGTGATGCTGTCTCCGAATTTGGATGCAATGGGTTGCCATGACAGCTAAGTGCACTGATTTCTAAACCACGACTGCTCACTGCTTCCTTAAAGGCATGAAGCTTGGCCTCATTCCCCAAGAGTTCTGCAGGACGGCAATGGCCATCTCCAGGATAGCCCCCTGTCCCAATTTCTACCGTTTCCAATCCTTGCTCCGCAATGATGTCCAAGGCTTCTTCCAATGAACGATCACCAAATAATACTGCAAATACACCCAATTTCATTACAGTTCACTCCTCTATTCATTTTCTGAACACTGAAGTTAATCATGGTGATATTGGTTAGAAAACTTGACTTGCACCACTTCGCCGGTACTCCTGATGTGATTTTTGCAAATCACACACTTAGGTTGCCCGCAAGCCTCAGGTGGCGAACGAAAGTCAAAGTTACACTTATACTCTCTTCCTTCATGAGCGTTAGCGAAGTTATAAATTCTGATAGTAAAAAATAAGCGTTATTCACCCTTTAATAAACGATCGATGGTATGCACATTGATGCCCATCGGTAGCGGTTCCGGTCTGTCACATTGACTTTCCAAGAGAACATGCTGCCCTTGTTCAGAGGCATCATGGAAACCGTGCATTATATCTAATACATGGTAAGATAGCCGACCATTGGCCCGATGCTGACGTCCTGTCTGTATGGCATAGGCCATGTCAGCAAGACCTAAGCCTCGACTATTTTCAGTAAACCCATGTGTGAGAGGTACCTCGGACCATTCCTTAGCATCATGCCTGCGCACTTGCACCGGCCCACCAAAGGTGTTTGGATCAGGGACCCGCATGCTGCCCTCTGTCCCATAGACTTCAATGAAGGGTAACTGATGATGCCACACATCAAAGCTTGTGATCATTGTTCCAACCGCACCATTGTTAAAATCCAGAATACCTGCGATATGTGTGGGTGTCTCGACCTGAATGGTTTCCCCATACTTAGGTTCACTGGTAACGGTCCGTTCAGGGAAGGTGATCCGTGCGGACCCTGTCACACGCTTGACATTTCCGATTAATGAGATCAATGCTGTAATATAGTAAGGACCCATATCAAACATGGGGCCTCCACCTGTTTGATAGTAAAAGGCAGGGTCAGGATGCCAGCTTTCATGTCCATGCCCCATCATGAAGGCAGTGGCAGCAACGGGTTCCCCAATCCAGCCGTCATCGATGAGTTTACGAGAGGTTTGTAATCCTCCACCTAAAAAAGTGTCAGGAGCGTTGCCCACCCGCAATCCTTTTTCCTCTGCCAACGCTAGCATTCTTAACCCATCTTCACGTGATACTGACAGGGGTTTTTCCCCATAGACATGCTTACCTGCCTCCAGTGCAGCACAAGCAACCTTGGCATGGGCTTTTGGAATGGTCAAATTCACAACAATGTCTATTTCAGGATCCTCAAGAAGCTGTTCTACTGTACAGGCTTTCGGAATGCCATATTCTTCAGCACGCCCTCTAGCTCGATCACTATCTAAATCCGCGCAAGCCACCACATCAAAAACGTCAAACGTCTTGCCGGCTTGAAAATAAATCGAGCTAATATTTCCACAGCCAACGATTCCAACCTTCACTTTTTTCATCATTGCCCCACCCTTGTTTTCTAAATTAGAAAAGCGGTTACATTTTCTATCATTGCGGGATTCTCATTCCTTGACATTTACCGTCCTGGCCCTTCAAACTAGTTACCTTTAGACTACCACCTTCTATTAGTTTATTAATTAAACTAAGTCTAACTAATCTTTCAATCGTTGTCAATCATTTCACCAAAATTTATTCATTTTTAATATTTATGGCGCGGGCAGCTTGTTCATACTCGATTTTTTTTACCGCACGGTGGTTAAACCACATAAGATTTAACGCCACTAAGCTTACACAAAAAAGTGGAATCAGCCCAGAAAAATACCAATACAGGCAGAACAGAGCAATTGAACCGATCACCATCATCAAGGTCGACGATAATTGAGTCACACCGATAATAAGGGCATATTTAAAGTAGTGAAGGAAGGGGACATCAAAATGAACATAGACAGGAAAAAAGTGAAGTAAAACGATAAAATAAACAATCCCCAAACCAAGCATGAGCACAAGAAAGAGCTGGAAGAGAACGTCTGAAGATGATTTAAAATAAAGAATATCCATCCTAAGCATATAACCTATAGCTAGAAATAGGAGACCTATGCCGTTTGCCTTAAAGAATTCCTGACGAAAACACTGTTTAAAGAGATGAAAGGGGGCGACATCCTCATGACCCATAATCCACCTTCTTAACAAGCTAAAGAGCGCAATGGTTGCCGGCATCAAGCCAAAGAGTCCTAGTCCTAACAAAGTAAATATCAGCCATAGACAATTGGCGTAGACGAGTCGGATCACCCATTCTCCTGCACGATAGAAACCATTCATCAAGCCATTCAATTGCACAGCACGTTCCTCCCTTTTTAACCTCTATCCCTTCACGGCACCAATAGCCACACTGCCAATGATTCGTTTAGAAAAAATCGCAAATACAATGATAATCGGCAGGACAGAGAGTGCCACCCCAAGGTACTGAACGCCATAGTTGGTGCCATAATAGCCTTGTAGCAACTGTACCAATAATGGGAGAGGATATTTTTCATTAGAAAAGAGCAACACAAGCGGCCCCATAAAGTTATTCCATGAACCAATGAATGAAAAGATTCCAAGAGCAGCAAGGGCAGGTACAAGCATTGGCAGGATAATGCGGTTAAAGGTTTTAAATTCTCCTGCACCATCGACACGAGCCGATTCAATGATTTCATTGGGAATGGTGCCATCGATAAACTGTTTGACAAAAAACACTGCAAAGGCATTTGCCGCAGCAGGAAGGATAAGGGAGGCATAGGTGTCTAAAAGATGCAAGAGGTACATGATTCTAAAGGTCCCTACAAGTCCGAGTTGCTGGGGCACCATCATTGTCGCTAAGACAAACCAGAATAAGATTTTATTTCCCTTGAAATTAAATTTGGCAAAGCCATAAGCATTAAGCGCCCCGAAGTAAAGTGTTAAGGCTGTTGAACAACAGGAAATAATCAAGCTATTCATAAAGCCTCTCCATATATTAACGTTCTCCATCATCGACTGATAGTTTTCTACCAGAGAACGGCCTGGAAGAAAGATAAATTTTGAAGCAATTTCTGCATTTGTATGTGTGCCATAAATGATCATAATATAGAATGGGACGACACAGATAATCGCCAGCACAATTAGCAAAACGTAGATAATCACATGACTCCATTTAACCCTTGATCTTGGAGTGAGTGTCTTTTCTGTTAGTGGGGTTACACTCGTATTATTCGCCATAGGTCTTGCTCCCTTCTTATAGACTAGTCGCACTCTTACTTCTTCGATTCATTAGCACAAAGGAAATGATTGAGAAGATCACGATGATAATGAATAAACCAAAAGCCACTGCCGATCCGTAACCATATTGATAGCGAGTGAAGGCAATTTTATAGAGATACATCACGGTTGTCAGTGTGGAGTTGTTGGGGTCACCTGTTCCATTGGTTAGTGTATAAGGTTGATCAAAAATTTGCATGCCACCAATAATAGACGTCACCACTTGGAAGATCATGATGGGTCTTAAAAGAGGAAGAGTAATTCTAAAAAAGACTTGCGTTTTGGAGGCCCCATCAATTTCAGCTGCCTCTAAAATATCCCGAGAAATCCCTTGTAATCCAGCAATATAAATGATCATGGAGTAGCCAAAATACTGCCAAAAGAGAATGCCAGATACGAGCAAGCGCATAAAATACGGTCTACTCGGCCAATTCACTGGATCATGAATAAAGCCAAGACTCATCAGTAGATTATTAAAGCTGCCTGTCTGCCAGCTGAAGATTAAAGCAACCAGTAATCCCAGCGATGCCGCTGTAACAATATTGGGAAAGAAAAAAACCGCCCGAAAGATGCTTTTTCCTTTTATAAATTTTTCATGCAAAATCACCGCTATAATCAGGCTCACAGTTAATTGTGGAATCACCGATATCCCCCAAATAAACAGCGTATTGAAGAGGGATTTATAAAACATATAATCTCCTAAAAGCCTTTGGTAATTCTCAAAGCCTATGATGACAGGATTGCCAAAGCCATCCCAATTACACAAGCTCAAGTAAAAGGAATAAACAATCGGATATAATCCAAAAATGACGAAGATGATAAAGAACGGAGCAATAAATAAGTACCCATAATGATCTTTACGAAGTGTCTTTGAGAACATCTTTCTGCCTCCTTTTGAATCACTCACTATCATGAGCTATGCTTTCCTATTCATTCGCGTCTATTTCTGGAAAATCATGACCGACTTCTGTTCGGAATTCCTTCAGCATCTTTGCCTTCGTTTTGATTCGACCATTCAAATAGTCATTCATCTTAGAATTCCAAATGCTATTAATATCATTGTCATATTTTGTTTGTGGTGCAGACGGAACAGCTTCCCCAGCTTTTTCAAAAAAGTCAAAGTACTTCTGCCCCGCTAAAAAGTCAGAGGTTAACTCTGACGCCAATTCCGCATCAATTTTTTTATTGCTTAGAAAATACTGTTGACTTTTTGCTAATTTTTTAGAAAATGTTGGATCAGAGGTATAAAATTTCATAAACTTCCAAGCGAGGTCTTTATGGTGGCTTTTGCTATACATGGCTATAAATGTCCCGCCATTACTAAAGGCTTTAGGACCATTAGCCAACCCCCATTTTCCAGAGGTCTTAGGGGCATTGGATTCAAAAATATAAGGAAGTCCCCAGGTCGGTTCCGCGTAAAACATGACTGTCCCCTCCTGCATGGATGCTGTCCACGCTGATCCCCATGACTCATATTTTGCTTCGACATTCTTTTCCCGAGCCTTTTTCGTCAAATCCAGTTCATCCCGTCGCGCTTGATCGATGACGAGCTTTCCATCAACAACCCACGGCTTTTTAATGTTGGAGCTTTGAACGATATCAATATCACTCCAGCTGGATAAGGCATGGACCTTGCCGCCACTTTCCTTCACGACCTTTTCACCAATCGCCATGATTTTATCCCAGCTTGAAATCTTCTGGCTGACTTCATCGGGATCATCCGTCCCAAGATATTTCTTCGCCAAATCGCGGCGGTAATAGAAAGCGCCTGGTGTCCCTTGATAGCCTAAGCCCTTTACATTTCCCTTCTCATCTTTTTCGATATCTTGGATATATTGAAACTGTTGATCAGTAATTTGTGTGGCATTAAAGGGTGCTTTTGATAGATTTTCTAGTAGAGGAATTTGCTTGATTTGTGGCCAATACGTATTTTCAACGAAAAATACGTCAGGTACTTTTTTCCCTGCTTGAAGAACTGAAATAAGCTTTTGTACATAGTTATCATTTGTTATAAATAAAAGATTCACTTTGATGTCAGGGTATCTTTTCTTAAACTCTTTTACCGCGTACTTTGCTTCATCAGTAAAGGTCCAAATGGTAAGCACTTTTTGATTTTTAGCACTTGTAGAAGACGAGCAACCTGATAGAATAAGAGAAAGTCCTAAAAGAACAATCGTTAATGCACTTATCCCTTTTTTTATCATCTTTCTGTTTGCACCACCTTTTGAAAAATTTGAAAAGCAAACGATAGCCTGGAGCCTAAACTGCTTCATCACCGCCCTTCAGTTCATCAAATGAATGACTCACCTCCTTTTTGGTAGCGCTTACAAATTTGCAAAAAAGATAAAAATCGTTTATAAATAAAAGAATACAAGGTTTGTTTAGTGTTTAAACAAACAATAACAAACGTTCATAATATTTTCAATAATTAAAAATCCACACATTTTGACATCATGAATCAGCAAACGACAGTGTCTACTTGTCTTATTTTATACAGAATATCAGGTGAAACCTATTGAAAACTGGCGATCTTAATTTAGTAAAAAAAATCAATAAATCTATAGTATTAACGACGATTCAGAAACATGCACCGATCTCAAGAGCAGAGATTTCGGAACAAACTGGGTTAAATAAAGCAACAGTATCATCGCTTGTTGCTGAATTAATTAAAGACCATTTGATCGGAGAAACTGGACCTGGAAAGTCCAAAGGTGGGAGACGGCCGGTCATCCTCTATTTTAATCAAAACGCAGGGTACGCTATTGGCATTGACCTTGGTGTGAATTACATTTTAGCCGTATTAACTGACTTAAATGGTCATGTTGTTATCGAAAAACAGATTGAATTGACGACATCTGAGGAAAAAGACGTGATTCAATTGCTTGAAGAGTTGATTGCCGATTTAAAAGCGCAGACTCCAGATAGCCCCTATGGTATTATCGGCATTGGTATTGGTGTCCCAGGGATTACCGATAATACCGAAAGCATTTTATATGCCCCGCATCTCAGCTGGCAGCATATTGATTTGAAAACGGAGCTTGAGAACAGCTTCCAAATCCCTGTCACTGTCAATAATGAAGCAAACGCTGGTGCACATGGAGAAAAGCTCTACGGTGCAGGCAAGGACATTGCGAATCTCATATATGTTAGTGCCGGCATCGGTATCGGTACAGGCATCGTTATCAATGATGAATTATTCAAAGGCGCCTTTGGGAGTTCTGGAGAAATGGGGCACATGACTATTGATGCAAATGGCAAGCTTTGTCGCTGTGGAAATTGCGGCTGTTGGGAGCTTTATGCTTCAGAAAAGGCACTTTTAGAAGAGGCAGCGACTTTACCAAGCCTTCAAAGTAAAACAGATATTCATCTTGAGGATTTAATTCAACAAGCGAATGAAGGGAATCATGAGGTCTGTGAGCTCTTTTATAAAATCGGGGAATACCTTGGCATCGGCATGGTCAATATTGCCAACACCTTTAACCCTAATGCCATTATACTCGGCAATCGCCTTTCAATGCTTAAGAATTGGGTCGGCGCCGCTATTGAACAGGAATTGGAACAGCGGTTATTCCCCTTTCAAAACGTTACCTTTAAATTTTCCAGTCTCGGCGTCTACTCCTGTGCGCTCGGATCAGCGGCTTTTGCCATCGACAAATTTTTTGCCAAAAACCGCGTAACTGTTGAATAATTGGATAAAGCTCAAGGACCCTTCACTGACAGTCTTTATGAGGGGCCTTTTTAAATTTAGCAAAAACTGTCTGGTGGAGGTGTGCATTTTTTAAATCTCTACTCGACTGGAGTGAAAAGGATTACAAAATCGTTTTTTCCGATTATACTATGATTATAAATAGATGTGCTGAGGAGAGTGAATGAGATGATCAAGGGCATTGGGCATGCGGCGCTGACCGTTGCAGATATGCAGGCTTCACTACATTTTTATTATGATGTTCTGGGATTTGAAAAAGCATTTGAAATTCATGATGATAACGACCAGCCTTGGATTATTTATATCAAAGTAGGTGGCGGACAATTTATTGAGCTTTTTTATGGCGGTGTCCATAAGAAGCCTGAGGTGGACCATTTGATTGGCTATGATCACCTTTGCTTAGAGGTCGATGATATCCAGACTGTCGCAGATCACCTCACAGAAAAGGGCTGGCCGCTTTTGATCAAGCCGCAGCAAGGGAAGGATCTCAATTACCAATGCTGGGTAAAAGACCCCGATGGCAACCGTATTGAATTCATGCAGCTCGATCCAGACTCCCCACAAGCAAAAGCATATAAATAAGAAAGAAGGTTTATGTCAAAGCCTCTGCTAACAGTAGGGGCTTTGACATCTTCTCATAATAATGATTCTGCGCCGTCGATAAACACTTCTGTTCCGGTGATATGACTTGATGCATCGCTGGAAAGAAAATGGACAAGCTCTGCTACCTGCTCAGGTTGACCAGCTTTATGTTCAAGCGGCTGACTCCCCTCTGGATATTTAACAGGAATTTTGATCTTCTCAAGGTCCTTCTTATCTTTAAAGGTATTTTGACTAATGTTGGTTTCAATCGCACCTGGGCAAATGATGTTGACACGAATGTGATATCTTGCAAGTTCTAGCGCAGCCATTTTACCGAAAGCCATTTGCCCGGCCTTTGACGCACTATAAGCCGACATGCCAAAGCCCGAAAACGTGCGATTGCCATTAATTGAACTTGTTATAATAATGCTTCCTCCAGCCTTTTTCATATGGGGAATGGCATATTTTACAGCTAAAAAGGTACTCTTTAAATTTGTGGTTAAGGTTTGGTCCCATTCTTCGGGAGCAAGGTCCTCGATGGGGGCTACTTTGCCATTAATCCCTGCGTTTGCATAAACAATATCCAGGCGTCCCCACTGCTCGACCACTTTTTTAACACTTTCCTCTACACGAGTTGGATCTGAGACATCGGTATCACTCACCACCGCTTCCCCACCTAAGGACTCAATTTCTTGTTTGACTTTTTCACTATGATGTTCTTTCAAATCCACTAAGCCAACCTTGGCGCCTGCTTGCGCTAAACGAATAGCACTGGCTTTACCGATGCCTGAGCCGGCGCCAGTTACAAGTGCCACTTTACCTTGCAGTGTTGTTTCCGTCAAAAAAAGCCCTCCTTACTCCTTTTTGGATAGCTTTACCTAAAAGGGAGATATTATGTAGGAGGGCCGCGACTTATAAACGCTGTAAGAAGCGTTGAATGCGTTTAATAGCTTCGTCTAATTGTTTTAAGGAAGTCGCATAAGAGCAGCGGATATAGCCCTCACCGCTTTTTCCAAAAACATGACCTGGAACCACTGCAACATGCTCTTCTTGCAAGAGTTTTTCGGCAAATGCTTCAGATGTCAATCCGGTGCTTTTCACCGATGGAAAGACATAAAAAGCACCGCCTGGTCGATGACACTCAAGCCCGAGATCATTTAAGCTGTTGACAATGAAATTGCGACGTTGTTTATAGCTTTTTTTCATCGCCAGCATACTCTCTCTACCGTTTTTGAGCGCCTCGATGGCTCCATGCTGCGCCATCGTAGAGGCACACATCATTGTGTATTGATGAATTTTTAGCATCGCTTGAATCCATTCAGAAGGGCCCGCCACATAGCCCAGACGCCACCCTGTCATCGCAAAGGCCTTTGAAAATCCTGAAACTAAGAGCGTACGCTCCTTTAACTGCTCTAATGAAGCCAAACTCGTGTAGCCTTCATCATAAGTCAATTCCGCATAAATTTCATCTGATATCACAATCAAATCATGGTTTTCAACAACAGCGGCAATCCCGATAAGCTCCTCTGTACGCAAAACCGCACCAGTGGGATTGTTTGGGCTGCATATCAGCACCGCCTTCGTCCGATTGGTCACAGCCGCCTCAAGCTGCTCTGGCTGCAGGCGAAAGGCATTCTCCGCGTGGGCATCGACAGGCACAGGGATGCCACCGGCCAAGCTTACAATCGGGGCATAGGCCACAAAACAAGGCTCAGCAATGATCACTTCATCGCCAGGATCAATTAAAGCACGAATCGATAAATCAATGGCTTGACTCGCTCCAACGGTCACAAGAATTTGATCTTCAGCATTATACCTCACGTTAAACTGCTCAGCTAAATACTCCTCAATCAAGCGCCGGAGTTCAATCATTCCTGCATTAGCTGTATAAGCAGTATAGCCTTTTTCTAATGAATGATAGCTGGCTTCGATTACATTCCATGGTGTCACAAAATCGGGCTCGCCCACACCTAAAGAGATGACATCCTCCATTGTGGAGGCGAGATCAAAAAAACGACGGATGCCCGAAGGCTGAAGCTCAGCTACCTTCTTTGATAGATAGGAAAGAGAAGTTCTCAAGGTGACACCACAATCCTTTTATCATCATCATCCGGGTCAAAAATCACACCATCATGCTTATATTTTTTCAAAATAAAATGCGTTGTGGTCGAGATAACAGACTCCAATGTTGAAAGCTTTTCTGAGACAAACCGTCCAATATCAGACATGGTTTTCCCCTGTATAGAAACGGACAGATCATAAGCACCTGACATAAGATAAACAGCCTTAACCTCTGGGAAGCGATAAATGCGTTCAGCAATCTTATCAAACCCCGCCCCACGTGTGGGTGTCACCTTAACATCTATCATTGCAGTTACGCCTTCATAATCGAGTACTTTTGACCAATTGGCAATCGCCGAATAGCCTAAAATAGCATTTTTTTGTTCGAGCTTCTTAATGCGCTGACTCGCTTCATCTTCACTTATATCTAAAGTTTTCGCGATCATATCTAGGGACATTCTTCCATTTTTCTCTAATAAATCTAGCAAATCAATGTCAAGCTGTTCCACCATAACCACTCTCTTTATTCGGAATTATCAATCTTTTAAAAGAAAAATTTAGAACTCTCTTACACTTATAAGACTTTCTCCATTATATTCACTATACAAGTCAGAAATCAAGGGTTCTTCCACTGATCAAAACAACAATTCCATCCATATGTTTGGAGAGTAAAAAAGGGATTTGGAGCTCCTTGCTTCACTTTTTACCTATACTCTCTAATAAGTCTCTATAAGTTTCTCATTTTTAATCGCTCCGGTACAGTACCACTTTCCCCCAAAAAAAAGAAGGCCACGGGCCTCCACTTTTTTAGCTCTCTGTTGTATCCTTTAGTGTATTCGTACTTTTTTGTCGATACGCTTCTTTACGTTGCTCAATTTTAGTAAAGGTCCGGTAAGCAGCCCACATAATGACGAAGCTCATCCCGCTTATGCCAAAGAAGGGCAAGAGTCCCGGTATAAGATTCATAAGAAAATAGTTAGCCACGATGCCCGCAACCATGATAAAGGTGGACACTGGGCTAGATATCCCGAACAGCAATGTATATTTAAAGTAGCGCCCGTAGGAAAGGTCGAAGTGAGCAAAGGTTGGGAAAAAGTACATGAGAGTTATCAAGTATAGCACCGTAATCATAAGCAGGACAACTAATAGCACAGTCGCCCCTGTTCCAGTGTGATGCCTGAAGAAGGCTATGTCAAAATAAAGAACAAGACCAATGATAAAATAAATCAGCCCCATGATATTGACTTTAATGAAATAAGTGCGATAGTTCTTCCAAAAAGTCTTGAAAACAGGGACATCCGTTTCACCCATGACCCATTTACGCACTACCGAGAAAAGTGAAGCTGTTGCTGGTACAATCCCGAATAATCCCAAACCTACAATTGTGAACAGGAGCCATAACAGATTGACATAAGCGAATTTCATGATCCAATCGCATAGTCTATAGATTCCCCCTGTTAATCCACCTAGCTGCATAAGACCTCTCCTCCACTTTATAATCAAAAGAACGCTTTCATTTTTAAATACATCACAAACGTTTATATCAAGTCTAACATACTTCCGATTATCTTTGTTACTTTTTCAAACTTTCAATCAAATATGCTTGTCTTAAAGGGGCTTTCCTCAATCCTTCTTTTTATTTTACTCATCCCATCAAAAAGCGTGACTCAAGCACGCCTCATTCTGTCATTTTTCGGAAGTGATCCGCGGTGACACCTACCTTTTGTTTAAATATACGGCTGAAATAGGCAGGATGCTTATACCCGACCTCCAAACTCGCCTCAGTCACTGTCTTGCCACTTAAAAGCAACTGCTTGGCTTTATTAACCTTCTTAGTCGTAATGTAATCAGACAATCCTGCACCTGTCACTTCTTTAAAAATGCGTGAAACATAAAATTTACTCAAATAAGTCTGATGAGCAATATCATCTAATGTTAATGTTTCTTCTTGATAATGGGCTTCAATAAAATCCATTATTTTTTGCACATTCTCCACTTTTATATTAGAGTTCTTTTCATAGCTTTGCTCTAAAAGCTTTTCCTCACAAGATTGATAAATCAGTGTTAAAAGCTCTAACAAATGGATTTGAAGCTTGGCCATGTAAAGCGGCTGCGCCTTCTTACGGTAGCTAATATATATTTCTTTAAATAAGCGTTCTAATTGATCACGGCGGTGCTGAAGATTAATCCGCATGTTTTGCAATTTTCTAAAAGGAAGATAGAGATCTACACCACTAAATTCATGAATCAAGTTCTCCAGAAGATCTGGCTTAAAATGAATTTTCGTGCGCTCATAGGGGATATTCAGATCAGGATGGGGACGGTGTAATGTTAGGCCGTGCATGACAATCATGTCCCCAGGCACAAGCTGATAAATGCGGTCATTAATAAAATAATTACAAGTGCCACTATGAAAAAAGTAGATTTCAAATTCCAAATGTGAATGAAAATCAGACTCATAACCAGCATGACCGATGGTTTTTTGGTGATAATCGACACCGATGGTTTGGTCGTTCTTTAAAAACGATGTAATCACAGCTATTACTCCTCTATCCCATAGCGCTTTTGAGCAAGCTATAAAACGACTATACAAGCTGTTTGATCTTGATGACAGGTGTCATCACCTTTATTTTAACGAACTTCACTCGATTATTGAAGGGCTTTCATGAAAATAGGAAAACTTTTAAAAGCAATCTCAGGTTCCTCAATATTAGGCCACCATTTCTTCTCCCATTCTAAGGTATAGTATCCGCTATAATTCATCCGCTTTAATTGATCAACCATTCTTTGAAAGGGACAATCACCCTCACCCATAAGGCACAATTGGTACCCCCTGTCATTACTTTGGGTCTTATAGGAGTCCTTCCAATGGGTATATTTGATCGCCTCACCTAAACGTGCAACGGTATCTTCAGGTGCTTCCTCCTTTGTTCGATAAGGATGATGTACGTCCCACAATACTTGTAAATGCGCATTTCCTACACGCTCTATGACCGCTTGCACTGTCCGGCTATCCGTCCAGTCATCATGGGTTTCTAATAAAAGGGTGATGCCATATCGCTCAGCAATAGTCAATAGTTTCCAGGCATGTTGCGCGACAATCTCCAAGGCCATCTCCCGGTCAAGATCACCGATTGAGCCGCCAAACACTCTGACATAAGGCGTATTAAAATGCTGACAGAGCTGGCCATATTGCTCTAGCTCTTCGGCAAAATCCTCTCTTTCCTCCTTCGAGGTTGAGAATAATCGAATAGAGCTGGAGAAGCAGGGGATCTCTAATCCCGCCTCAGCAAAATGTTTTTTTGTTTGTTCAAGATGTGTAGTAAAGGCTTCTGTCTTGTAGATATCTAATGTCTCAAGATACCCTCGGAAGTCAACACCTTGATACCCATATTCGACCGCTTTGTTGATAATCATATCCATATCCCATGTTGGACACCCTAACGTTGTAAAGGCAAACTTCATACATCATCCTCCTATGAAAAATTTCTTTCGTTAACGCCTTGTACCGTATCGATACTCCTGATGTGATTTTTCGAAGCACCCACTAAATCAGAGCTTTAACGTCATTCCGTTGACAGCCTTTATAAATAGGGGATGTCTTCTATTGCTTTAAATCTGCATTTATTAGGGGCTTCGGCCTTTAATTGCACGCGCACTTGATTGAAAAGTATCCGCTCTTGATATGCTTTTTAATCTCCTTAACACTTGGGATGTCGTACTTTTGAATCATATAAGAAAAAAGAATGCAACTATTCGTGTGCTTGCTCTTCTACGAATACTTGCATTGATCACGCCTTGTCTATTCATCTATGATCCATAGTTTTAAATCGTTAGTGTGTGCCATCAACATTTAATGTACGCGCACCTGTCGCTTTCTTTTTAAATGTGGACTGCTGAATGCGTTCCTGCAATTTTTCATAATAGAGATCTTCATCAACCGGCAGGTCTACCCAATTATCTGTCCAAGCTGACAAGTGCATGGCATTAGAGATTTCCAAACCTTTGATGCCTTCTTCACCCGGAGCGAGAAGCGCTGTGCCATGTAAGATCGCTTGCACCCAATTTGTTGTAATCCCTCTATGATCGGTGGCTTTACCATGAACAGGAACATCTATCTTCCAACATTCTGGCTCCCCAAAACCCCCTTTATACTTGCGATTAAATTCCCGCTCAGATTGCCTGAGGCGCCAAAATGTAAGCTGCCCCTCTTCGACAACGAGTTTCCCGCGATCCCCTGAAATTTCATAACGGTTTGTTCCAGGGCTATCGCCCGTTGACGTCACAAATACGCCTGTTGCACCATTTTCATATTCAACATAAGCAGTCACATCGTCTTCTACCTCAATATCATGGAACTTTCCAAATCCACAAAAGGCACGAACGCGTTGGGGCATCATCCCTGCTGTCCATTGCCATAAATCCAACTGATGAGGGTCTTGGTTAAGAAGAACACCGCCACCTTCTCCAGCCCAAGTAGCCCGCCAGCCACCGGAATCATAATAACTCTGTGAGCGATACCAATTGGTGATTATCCAGTTGGTCCGCTTAATTTCCCCGAGTTCCCCTGCTTGAACAAGCTCGCGCAGTTTTTGATAAAGGGGATTCGTGCGCTGATTATACATGATGCCAAAGACTTTACCGCTTTTCGCAGCGGCTTGGTTCATTTCCCGCACTTGCTTCGTATAAACCCCGGCGGGTTTCTCACTCATCACATGCTTGCCTTTCTCAAAGGCTTTAATCGCCAGAGGTGAATGCTCATAATGGGGGGTCGCAATGATAACGGCATCCACATCGTCAGCAGCTAGAAGGTGGTTAGCATCATCATAAAGCGCTACAGTCTCCTTTAAATGTGCCTTTGCCCAATCTAATCTAGCTTGGTTCGTATCACATACTGCGACGAGCTCAGCTTCTGGTACCTCATTATTATTGAGATATACAGCATGTGAACTCCCCATGTTACCAACACCAATAATACCAATCCTTACTTTACCCATCTTATCAACACCACCAATACGTATTTTAAAACTTTCATTGCATCTGTAAAGCAAGTTGATTGAGGTTTTTCAAGCTGATTTCTAGGCTTTGCATAGGATCTCCCGGACATTTATCCTGCTCAACTGCATACCATTCCACACCCGATCGTTCACACCACCTCAAAATCGGCGCGAAGTCAATCTTCCCTGTTCCAACCTCCGCAAAGGTTTCTTCTTCATCATCTGTCATATCTTTAAGATGGATGATCGGCATCCTGTTTTTATACGGCTGGATAAAGGCTAGAGGATCTCCACCTCCTTTTTTTACCCAGTAGAGGTCGACTTCTGCCAAAACCCTATTGTCTTCAGATGGTTCGAGGAGATATTCTAAAGCGGTTTTGCCATCCATGGTCGTGGCTAATTCAAAATTATGATTGTGATAGCTAATGCGGTAGCCAAAGGCATCCTCTGCTATGCGATTCAGTCGACTTCTGACCTCCTTATAACCCTTGACTGTCCGAAGGGATTCCGGTAAAAAGGGACAAACAATATCTTTGGTGTTATACAGATCCGCTTCCTGCAAAACCCCTGAAAGGTCCTCTTCCATACGTTGCAATGAAATATGCATTCCTGCTGTCCCTAATTGATTTTCCTTCAATGCGGCAGCTACCTCATCAGGATCGTAGCCCTCAGGAAGCGCAGAAATTTGTACACCTGCCCAGCCCATTTGTTTCAATTCCTTAAATACTGGAGCAATGCCACGCTTTAATTCTTCTCTTAAAGTAAATAATTGTGCTGCAAATTTTTCTTGCATACTTCTTCCTCCTTGAAGTTAGATGATTTAAATCGTCATTGCACCAAACCCACCATCCACACGTATTAACTCTCCAGTAACAAAGCCAGAGGCCTTTTCGGATGCTAGCCATATAGCAACACCCTGCAATTCTTCAGGCTCTCCAAAACGCTGCATCGGCGTATGTGCCATAATGGCATTCACACGCTCCTCGCTTAAAATGTTGCGATTTTGCTCTGCAGGAAAAAATCCAGGAATGATCGCATTGACACGAATATGATGTGGGGCGAGCTCTCTTGCCAAATACTGTGTGATACTGTTGATCCCCGCCTTGGAGGCTGAATACGTAAAGACCTTTGAAAGCGGAAGCGTGGATGAAACCGATGAGATATTAATAATGCTGCCGCCCTTGCCTCGTTTCATCATATAATCTGAGAAAATCTGACAGCTTAATACAACACCTCTTAGATTCACATTCATAATGTGATCCCATTCCTCCATACTTAATTCTGAAAACGGTGTCGTGCTATTCACTCCTGGTGCATTAAGCACAATGTCGATCCCATCAGCCCAACGCTCAATATCCGTAGCCGTTTGCTGCATTGATAACTCATCTGTTACATCCGTTTGAAAAGCGGCGACCTTCACTCCGAAGGCTTCGATTTCTTTTTCCAAATCTCTTAACTTAGCAATATTCCTACCTGTTAAAGCAATATTAGCGCCATATTCTGCTAACCCTTTTGCCATTGCAGACCCCAATGTACTTGTTCCTCCAACTATAACAGCTGTCTTACCTGTTAAATTAAACATCATCGGTCCCCTTCTTGTTCCCTAAACCTGTCTTGAATGAGATGAGGCAATTCTTTTCTGCAATGCCTCATAATAAGCTTGCTCATCAATAGGAAGCTCGACCCAATCTGCTCTCCATGACGAGAGATACATCGCATTGGAGAGCTCAAGTCCACGAATCCCTTCCACACCTGGAGCGAGTAATGGAACACCTTTTAAAATGTGTTCCACCCAATTTTGGGTTATTTTTTGGTGTCCATTCTCATTAGGCTTATAATGAATCGGGACATGACACTGCCAGCTTTCTGGTTGGGCAAAAGGTTCAGTATTGGTTTGGTTAAACTTTGTTTCGGGCGTTTGCAATTGCCAAAAATGGAGCTTCTCTTCTTCAATGACGACCTTTCCTTTATCACCCACTATTTCCAATCGATTCGTCCCCGGTGCTTCAGCTGTTGTTGTCATAAAAACCCCTGTAGCACCATTGGTATATTCCACATAAGCAGTGACCTCATCTTCGACTTCGATCTGACGATACTTTCCAAAGGAACAAAACGCTCTCACCCGATAAGGGAGCATGCCCAGCATCCATTGCCACAAATCAAGCTGGTGGGGACATTGGTTGAGCAGTACCCCACCACCTTCTCCTGACCAGGTCGCCCGCCAGCTGCCAGAATCATAGTAAGCCTGTGAGCGATACCAATCGGTAATCGTCCAATTCGTCCGTCTGATTTCCCCAAGCTCGCCCGTCTCTATAAGCGCCTTTACTTTTACATAAAGCGGATTCGTGCGCTGATTATACATAATGCCAAAGGCACGGCCACTCTGCTTAGCTGCCTCATTCATTTCCCGTACTTGTTTGGTGTAGACACCTGCCGGCTTTTCGATTAATACATGCAAACCATGAGCAAAGGCTTTGATGGCTACATCAGGATGGGTATAATGCAAGGTACATATGATCACAGCATCAAGATCAGGAAAGCTAAGGAAGCACTCAATGGTGTCAAAGGTAGTAATATGACTCCCAAGCGCTGTTTCAGCCCAAGACAAACGATCAGGATTGATATCACAAACCGCCGTAAGCTCTGCCCCTTGAACCACACCGGCAGCTAGATACTTTGCGTGGGTACTCCCCATATTTCCGAGTCCAACAACGCCTACTCTTACTTTATCCATTTCCACACCTCTTTTTTCCCTCACGGATCATTGCCAGTCCTCACCGATATCCTTTAACAATTTTTTTAATGCATCTGCAGCAACCTTAAAGAGTTTGGGACCTGTGAATCCTGAATAAGGTCCGGCCTGCGCCAAATGCGGCTCAAGCGATTGAAACCCACTGTACCCCTTATCCTTCATGGCCTGCAGTACTGCTTTGACATCCCCATCTCCTTCACCTGCTGGAGTCACACTTTGATCTGCAAAGCGCGCATCTTTAATATGCAGATAATCAATATAGGGGCTGAGTAAAGGAAAGGCTTCAGCAAAAGGCTTAACACCACATTGAACAAAATTAGCAGGATCAAAGGCACATCGAAAGCGTGAAGAATGACAAGTTTCGAGTAGCTCCAAACACCTTTCCGCTGTATCTCCATAGATATGCTTTTCATTCTCATGTAATAAAGTGATCCCTGCCTCTTCCGCCCGAGTCACCAGTACCTGCATCCGCTGCATCACTTCATCTCGATAAGCCTCAGGCTGCTCTCCTTCAGGAATAAAAAAGGAAAAAATCCGAATAAAAGGCGCCTTAAACTTTTTTGCAACCGCAATCGCTCTTTCAAAGTCTGAAAGGTGCGCCTTAAAATCATCTGTGATCTTGATTTTACCTATTGGCGAGCCAATCGAAGAGATCTTGAAGCCGCGTTCAGCCATTTTCTGTTCAATGTGATCCAATGCTTCATCATCAAGCTGTAGGACGCCTTTATCCCATGCCCCACGAAATTCAATATGTTTGATGCCCTCTTGTTCAAGGGTATCTAGCTGTAAATCGAAATCCGCTGAGATTTCATCTGCAAAAGCTGTTAAAGTAACCATCACAACTATTCCCTTCCATGATTTAGGATAATTTTAGATTGATGAAATCCCAGAAGTTATCATTAAATAATTGACCGACATCACGCCTGATTTCTTCCTCTGTAAGATTCCATCCTGCTTCTATCAGCCTTTCATATTGTTCCGTCAACACTTTGGCAATCACCTCTCGAGAGTGTGACCATTTATAAACAAGCTGATCAAGAATCCGAGCGTCAGAATGCTGGGGAATCACAGATGTACCTAACAATTCAAAGCGCATTGCTGTCATCTCTTCAATGAGTGTTGGGTTGTTAAGAAACCACCAGCAGCCGAAGACCATTAAATTGCGAAATTTACGTGCAGTCACGGCGAGCTCATGTTGATTTTCTCTCGATAACATCGTGACCATAAATTTATTTGTCGGAAAGCTCTTACATAACGCTTCAACTGCCTGGATATCCGCCTTGCCTACACTGTCACCAGCACTTCTAAGACTTTCATTTACCAATCTTTTAACCCCAATCATCAAGGCAAAAGGCAGCTGATGCTCACGACAGACAGGAAGGATTACCTTTTCAATCAAGGTACTTCTCACAGAGTGTTCCGGGTAAACAAAGGTATCTGGGAGCGAGACAGCAACGTACAGTGCCTGCATACGCTCAATCCATTCTGATACAAAGCGGCGTAATTCTTGAATGGTCGATTCGGTAAGGTCGGCATCCACTTGATACCCCCATGCTTGCAGGTCTTTGTAGACCGTGTCATAGTCATTAATCAGAGGATCAATTCTGAGAGCGGCATGAAAGCGTTCATCCCTCGTTGTTTGTGAGAGCCAAACCTTTCTTTCCTGTTCATCAAAGGGATCGTTGGTCATTACAACACTGCTTACATTGGCTTTTTCAAAAATCAATGCAATGTATTCTTCAAGAGGATAGCGTCCCAGCGCTTCCCGATAACTCTCTAAATCTCTCGTCGATACATCCATTCCAAGTTTCTGCAAAACTGTAATCACACCGCGACAAGCTTCACTATAAGGTGTGTGATGAATAAAAAGTGCTTCCCAAATGGTTTCTGCTTGCTCCTGTCTCGACATCTTCCAATATGTATCATAATCTATATCTGATACCCGCATCGTTTCTGCGATTAAATAATGGTATGTCAATAATTCATCAATACCATATAAAAGCTGATCGCCAAATTCAGGAGCGAACAAATGGGTATGCACATCGGTAATGGTGGTGTGATTGACAATTTCTTCAACTACTGTAAGCAATTCTTTTGATTGGACAGACATCTCGTCTTCCGCCTCCTTTATAAACTAATGAGTGGACGTTTGAGTGCATGGTAGCGATGATCATTGCGCTGCAGAATAGCCGGTCGTGGGTAATGCATGCCATCGATGTGTATTGTCACCTCAGGAAAATCTCCTGTTCGTGTCAAAATGTGATTCTCTTCTGTACCTATCACAATCGTATCCTCTGATTTGACTCCAGAGATGGAGGGATTCCAAGCGAAGGCTTGATGTTCACCAACGACTTCCTGGGATTTTAGCGTTGCACGGTACTCCCTGCCAGCATAGCCTGTCATTCCCCCTTGATGATGAGAGTTCCACTCATCCTTAAACCCATGCTCTTCATAGCACAATGCAGCTTTTTCAAAGATATCCCCTACCGCTCGGCCTGGCCGCGTGAGATGAATAAACAAACCGTCGACCGCTGTAACTGCTTGATGCTTTCTCACCAGTTCTTCAGGCGGCGTCCCAAAGTGAACCAAGCGACTAAGCGAGGCAACTAAGCCATGTCTCCGCGCCCCCAGAGCAATGAGAACATAGCGATCAATACACTGATGTGTTGGTAAAGGGTGCCGATAGCGCATCGCACGTTCATCCGCAGCGACGAGGGTTAATGTTGGTTCAATCCCCCGTTCATAACAAGCCTTGGCCAATTGTCCCGCAACATGATACTCCCTCTCCCCTCTTTGCAGCGTACGACAAACGAGCTCCAACGCCTGTGCAGCATCCATTCCTAGCTCGTGATATAGTTGTCTTTCACATTCTGTAAGTGGATATCTCAATTGCATAAGTTCATTGGCTACTTCCTCTTCGTGGACAATGACAGCACCTGATTTAATGAATTCCTGAGCCAAAAGGGTGACATCGCTTTCATGCTCAAACCATGGGGTGATTTTTAATTGTAAGTGGTCATAGCGAATTTCTTCTTCCCTCAAACGATTCGCTTCAATATTATTAACAAGCAGCACGCAATGCTCCTGTGTGATCAGCACTTTTGCGCAAGCCGCTTCACTAGCAATACCAATAAAGCCTCTACCACCCGTTATCCATGAAAAGCTCGTCTGACTGGTTAGCAGAAGGCCATCATACCTTCTTTCGCTCAGCCACCCGCGTATCCGCTTACATTTTTCTTGAAATACGTCCTGCATGTTCCTCACCTCCATGCACAATGGATTAGATTCATTTAGATGTGAGTGATGTTAATATCGTCATTTTAACAGATCGCTAGAAAAGGTACTTAACCATTATTGTCGTAAGCTTAAGAGATATTGCACAATGTTGTGCTGATTAAAATGCACCTAAGAAAAAGCTGGGAAATCCACGACGTCGAAAAAAGAAGTAATTATTGTGTTTAAGCTGCTGAGCTATTTGTTATTTTGATCGGGACTTTTGTTAAAAGGGGCTGCCCTTTTGTTCCGTTAAAGCTGGCATTCGTTCGCTTGCCTCGGCCTTTTGTCGCGCTCACACCTTGATTCGGAAGTTCACCCCTTGGATTTGTTCGGTAGACAGGCCTTCTGTACACCATGTCTGGGATACATTGGCCCTATCCCATAGTTCCCTCTTCCTTTCCTTAAAACTGATGTATTTTTAGCCAAGATGCACATTGCTCCTGCCACTGCCGCACATGTTCATCCTCAGTGGCTAATCCCATTCCATGAGGACCTTGCTCAAAGATGTGTAAGTCAAAGGGGACATGCGCCTGGCTCAGCGCCCTTGCAAATAGCAAACTATTTTCAACGGGAACACTGTCATCATCTGCGGTATGCCACAAAAAGGTCGGCGGCGTTTTCTGACTGACTTGCAACTCATTTGAAAGTGAGGTCAAAAGTCCTTCATCTGGCTGCTCTCCCAACAGGTTGATCATGGAGCCTTCATGTCTGTATGGTGACTGCAAAGTAATAACTGGATAACAGAGTACCATCACATCAGGACGTGCACTCTCCTTCTCAAGAGGATCCTCTGCATAGGCATCTCCTTCATCCACATGTGTTCCTACAGTGGCCGCTAAATGACCACCTGCAGAAAAGCCGAGAATCCCTACCTTATTCTTTTTGATCCCCCATTCCTCAGCATGATAGCGTACATACCGCAACGCTCTCTGAGCATCCAATAATGGAGCTGGGTGTTTATGTGGTGCCACCCTATAATTTAAAACAAATGCTGAAATCCCACATGCATTCAACCATTTGGCGATTGGTTCCCCTTCATGGTCGGCTCTCATGCCATAGCCCCCACCAGGACAAATGACCATCGCGCTTGTTAAAGAATCCGATTCTAAAAGAAAAGGGGTCAGTGATGGGATAACATCGGGTTCTCCTAAATGCTGGGGCACTGCTTCTTCCCAAAGTTTAATCGACATCCTCTTTACCTCCCAAAGCAAATAGAGACATTTGCTTCCAACTGCCTATTGATCACTAAATTGTTCAGCCAAAAAATGTCTCGCTTTCTCGACTTGATGAGCAAAATCATCCCAAAGACATTCAATGGAAATCCCGCCCGAATATCCAGCCTCACGGACATAGCTTGAAAACTGCTTATAAGGATAATGCCCTGTCCCAGGTGCGCCTCTTCCAGTATCAGCAACGTGAATATGCTTCAAATATTTTGCTGCGGACAGCAAATGATCGAGTGGTTCATCCTCCTCGTCCATATGATAAAAATCGGCCAGTACTTGAACGGCTGGATGATTCACTTGTCTAGCAAACCTCACAGCCTCTGACACGCTATTAATCACGTTGCACTCCTTACGATTCAGCGGCTCGATGACCACTGTAATACCTGCTCGCTTAGCCTTTTGTCCTGCAGCCTCCAAAAACTCTAGGATTTGCTGTTCACCTTTTGCCCGCTCTATATCTTGCGGAATATGCCGCGCTCCTCCACTTCCAAACACCACAATCCTTGCTCCAATAAGTTGCATCCGTTCCAGTGCCTTCTCAAGATAAGCATGAATCGCCTCACGATCTGCCCTCTCCCCGACCAAAGGGAGATGACTAGGAATGAAACCATTAAAGGCTTCTATTGCTATGGGACTCTCCTCATAAGGTTTTAACACCTCTTCCTTAAATTTTTTGTCGCTTTCCCCTGGTATTAATGAAGCAACAGTCCCCTCTAAAAAATCAAATCCAGCCGCCTTAACGCGTTCAGCTTGGTCAATGCTCGCACAACATCCTAGTTTCATAAGCAACCTCCTTTAAGATAAAAGCAGAGTTTAAGAGTGTAAAACCCCATAGTCTCTATCACTGTTTCTTAAAATCTACCAAAGATAGCGTTTTCATAACAGTCTATATTTCATGTTACAATATATTCTTAATACTCTCTATTTTACAGTTGTAAGACATTCTGAACAAGCTGCTATGCTTTTTGATTCTCTGCTGTTTCTTAAGCTTTTGCTAATGCCTGATCAATCAAAAAGGATTGTCCAGACCAAGCCTTTTTCGCGGTCCATTCCGCTTCTCCTTGCCAAAAAGGATCACTGTCATGTAAGCCCAATGCTACGAAAACCGTTGAACATAAATAAAGACTTCCCGTAGAAATATAGAATTCACCAATTTCAGGCTGATCACCGCAAAAACCCACGCGCAACCAGCCATTTTCATCGAAGGTACCAGGTGCATCAATCATCCGACGGATAACGGCGGTTAAAGCACAGCGCACTTGGGCAGGTTCAATGCTCTTCTCCAGCCTATGTTGCAGCGCCATCTGAGATAAATGTTGGAAGACACCAAAGCGATAGGCAAGTGATCTTCCAAAGACCGGGAAGGTCCCCTCTGGAGAAATACTTCTTTCTTGAATGACCGCATATCTTTTTGCGCGCAAAATAATCCTCTCTTGCAGTCGTTCCCAATCCTCATATTCTTCTCCAATGGTGTCAATAATATCCACAAGCATGGGGTGAATCACAAAGCTATTATAGTAATCCATATGGAATTCTGGTCCATCCCCATATACTCCATCTCCCTTATACCATTGCTCATGCTGCTTCAAAGCAAAATCCACGCGCATGGGGTCCCAGTCTTCTCCTATAGAATATAAAAAGGTTTCTATCATAGCAGAAAATAAAAGCCAATTATTAAAGCCAGGCTTTCTAGAACGCGTCGCTTTTAATGCAGCAATCACATTGCGTTTCACCCTCATCTCAAGCTTGACATACAGCTCTTCTGGGGCTCGGAGCAATGCATGGGCAAAAAAGGCGGCATCCACGATCGGTTGAAAGCCCATAGAAAAATTCATAAAATCAGGGGAATGTGGATCTGTCGCCGCATCAATAGCCTCCCGGGTCAATTCTGCCAGTCGATCACGTGTCTGGTTTTCCTCATGATTCATTGATGTACTTTCAAGCCAAGGGGCCATACCAGCTAACGAACGCGCAAAAGCCTCTAAGTGAGCGACAGCGGAGCGATCACGCCTTCCCATAACAGGCATTTGCTTCTTTAATTGTCTGTTAGCCAGTGTCTCAATCACTGGACATACAATCTTAAGCATATTTTTTACCCAATAATCACGGTACTCATGATTTTGCAAACCTCTAGTGTCAGTCATATTTCATCACCCTTTTTCATGACGCCTTCTTCCCATCTCTCTTTTACCTTCACATGTTCAAATAAAGGGGAGAAGCCTTCTCCCCGCCTATCATTGATTGTTAAGCTGTTGTTTGGCCCACTCATTGCTCTTTTGTTCGACATTCTCTAAGGCTGCTTTAGGACTTATTTTTCCAGTTAGAGCCCCCTGAACCTGTGATTCCAGCTCAAGACGTGGTTCACCATTTACCCAAGGGTAGTGCGGTGTCCATGGTGTACTCAGTGCATCAAAGATCGGGTTCATAAATTGACTCTCATCCTTTATACTCTTCCATTTTTTTGCATCCTTAATAACAGGAATACTATTATATTCTTCCCATAAATATTTTTGGAAAAAGTCCGTTGAAGAAAACTTAATCCATTCCCAGGCTAGATCCTTATGCTTACTGTTCTTCGCCATAACAAATGGGCTGCCGGCAAATAAACCACCCTTCCCTTCATCATTATTAAATTCCTGAGCAATGCCTATTCGCTTCTGCAAGCCTTGTGAATTTATTTTACTAATCAATGATCCCGGACCTTGATTTAACATGATCGCAATATTGTTATCTTTTGTTAGCCATTTTTCAGAACCTTGGTCACTTGTAATGCCTTTTGGAGCATACTTTGATAAATCGAGTAACCAATTCAAGCCCTTCAGCATTTCAGGGGAATCAAAGTTAAACTTCATTTCATCAAATTTTTGCCCACTTCCCCATGAGCCATTTTGCGCCTCAGCTGCATTGACAATCAACCATTCCGGGGACTTTCCGCTAAAATATACCCCGTAGTTTTGTTTCCCTGTCTTTGGATTTTTTCCTGTCATTTGCTTGGCTTTTTCCAAAATTTCATTCATTGTCGGATGAGCAGATAGGTCCTTTACTCCCCAATCCTTAAACACCTTCTTATCATAAAGAATAAATCGGGTATCACCGAAAACTGGCAATCCATAAATCCTTTTCTTTCCATCCGGCCCAATCGTTTCCCACCCTTCGACTTGATTATCAACATACTTATTCAAATCAAAGTGATCTTTATCTATAAAAGGCTGTAAAGGCTCCAAATCGCCCTCACGCGCATACCCGCTATCAAGACCCGGCATTTGATAAACATCTGCTTGGTTACCAGTGACCATCGTCTTTGTCTTTTGAATATAACCATCCCATGGCATGGTCACGATTTTCAATGTGGCTCCAGGATGTTGCTTTTCAAACTCCTCCTTTAAAGTATTCAGTCCTTTCACTTTTTGGCCGGTAATTGGGTCGGTCGAATCTTGCATTTTAAAGGTGCCAATCATCTGAACGGTCAGCGTCTGTCCTGCCCATTTTCCAGTCTTCTTACTTGTCGCCCCTTCGGAAGAGCTGCATCCTGTTAAGAGATATAAAGCAACAAGAAGCATGACCAAGCTCGACGCTAATGCCTTCCTGCTCGTTTTCATCACTGTTTCCTCCTTAATTTCAGATACAAATAATTAGAGCATGTGATCTTCCAAACTCTCACTACTCTTTTAAACCACTCAAAGCAATGCTCTGAATAATAAAGCGCTGTAAAAACAGATATAAAATAATGATTGGAACGACACTCACCGTTGCCAGAGCCATTGTTAGACCGCCTAAGCTCGTGCCGTTTTCTTGTGAAAAGCTCGCTAAATACAGTGGAATCGTCTGTAAATTAGGATCATTAAGCACAACCAGTGGCCAAACGAAATCATTCCAGCTCCATATAAATGTTAAGATCACTAACGTCGCTGCAATAGGTCCTGTTAAAGGGAAATATATTTTGAAAAAGATGCCAAGCTCACTGGCTCCATCCATTTGTGCAGATTCTCTTAAACTATCTGGGAGGCGATCGAAATATTGTTTACATAAAAAGATGCCAAAGCCATTCACTAATGCAGGTAGAAAGAGCGGCCAGAAGGTATTTAACATGCCGAGTTTATTAAACATCTCATACATCGGTATCAAACGCGGCTCCATGGGTATCATTAATGTCCCTAACACAATCAAGAACATAACCTTTTTACCCTTAAATTTTCCTTTTGAAAAAGCATAGCCACCTAAAAGCGACGAGGTAACTCCCAAAATAACTGAACACACGGTAATGATCCCTGAGTTTATATAAGCTCTAAAGATTTGCCCATTTTCAAAGACAATATTGAAATTGAACCAGGATGGATCTTTTGGTATCAGCTTAGGGGGAAAAGGCATTTGAACATTCGCCGTTCTGCTAAACCCCACACTAATCATCCAAATAAAGGGCACCATTAAAAGAAATCCACAAACTAATAAAAGAATAAATTTAATAGCATTGCTTATATAAAAGGCCTTCTTTTGTGTGAGAGCTGCCAATATTTATCCTCCTTTCAAGCCTATAATTTCATCTTCGTCAGCTTCAAATTAAACATCGTAAAAATAAGGATAATGACAAAGAGGACATACGTTGCCGCCGAGGCGATACCAAATTGAAAGCCTGTGAAACCATGTTCATAGATGTAAGCCACAACCGTCTGAATGGAACGATTCGGACTCCCTGTTGGACCGCCAATAACGTAGACCTCATTGAACCTTTGTAGGGCACCAATCCAGCCCGTGATGAGTAAAAAGGCAAATGTCCCCATCATATTGGGAATCGTGATAAAAAGCCATTGCTGTAACCCGCTTGCTCCATCAATCGTTGAAGCCTCATAAAGCTCTGGAGAAATCGCTTGCAGGTTGGCCAAACAAATGATGATGACAAACCCAATCCAATGCCAAACCCCAAGCAGAATAATCGCCCACTTCGCTGTTCCCGGATTAGATAGCCACAATGGCGTCGGCAGACCCACTTTATCTAAAAAATAATTTAATATCCCCATATCTGGGTGCAACACAAAGGTAAAGATCATCGCTGCAGCTACAATCGCAGTCACATTAGGTAAAAAGAAGATGACTTTGAAAAAATTTTTAGCAAAGGCTACTGAATTGATCATTGATGCAAATATAAAGCCAAGAGGAATGGTAATAATCATTTGAAAAAAACCAATATAGAAAGTATTGTAAACGGAATGCCAAAACTCACTAGAGCTCAAAACGGTTTTATAGTTTGCAAGCCCTGCCCATGTCCCCCCTGTTCCTGAAGAGTTAAATAGGCTAAGACGCAGAGACTCTAAAATGGGATAAACCATGAAGCATAAGATCCCTAAAAACGCTGGAGCCAGGAAAACATACCAAATCAAAGACGACCTTTTTGGCCTCAGAGTGCCCAGCGCTATTTCACTTTGCGCTTTTGTTCTATTTGGTTTGCTTCGCATAACAATCTCCTTCCAATCAAAATGGTGTTCCCTTAACCTCTATCGCCCCCTTTTACCAATTTTATTAAGCGCTTTCAAATATTCATTGCATTCATCACATCCCTATGGTTAGTTAAGAAATGGTGAACACCTTTTTTGCACTGAACATTGCTTGATCATTAAATTGAATATTTAAATGATATATAATATATAAATACTCCTAAAGCTCTTTATCATGACCTAAATTTTAAATTATAGTGACTCAAAGCAGACCTCATCTTAGAAAACTTGGCTTGCACCACTTCGCTGAGACTCCTGATGTGATTTTTGCAAATCACACACTTAGGTTGCCCGCAAGCCTTAGAAGGCGAAAGCCAAAGTGACACTTATGCTATCTTCCTTTGAGAGCGTCAGCGAGGTTATAAATTCTGATAGTATAAGAAAAACCGGGCGAAAAACATGCCCGGTCCTTGTCCTTAGTATAGAGCATCGTCCAATATGAAAGAGGCTTCATTGCCTGGTCAAGTGGATGGGAGCGCAAGGCGCGAGATTCGGAACACTCTAAAATCGTATGTTCCTCGAGCGCCGTTGACTCATGATGCGGAGACTAGAATCCTGTGGGCAGTGGGAGATCGGTAAGACCTTAGCAGCGCGCAGCGCGAGGAGGCTTACCACTCCCCCGCGGAAAGCGAGCTGCCTGGAACGGAAATCCGCACCGTCCTCATGACCAGAAATTTTATACTTTCTGATCTTTAAAAAAAGGAGGAGTTCCCCCTCTAAAACTTTTCAGCCCTTAAATATAGTAGCAGATGTTCTCAGGTCGCCTACTCCTTAACAGAGCCAATCAGAACACCCTTCACGAAATATTTCTGAAGGAATGGATAGAGGAATAAAATAGGAAGTGTGGCTACCATTATAATGGCATACTTGACCGTCTCCCCAATGCGATACTGGTCGCCACCTAGGGCACCGTTTGTAAAATTATTTGTATCATTTTGCACTAATATTTCCCTTAAGACGAGCTGCAAAGGATAAAGATCGCGATCACGTATAAAAATCAACGCATCAAAATATGAATTCCAATGATAGACAGCATAAAACAGGGTCATGACTGCAATAACTGGCAGGGACAAAGGCAAGACGATTCGAAATAAAATCGTAAAATCATTGGCCCCATCAATGCGTGCTGATTCTTCTAGACTAAGGGGAATACCTTGAAAAGAGGTCCGCATGATAATTAAGTTAAAAGCACTGATCGCGGAAGGCAAAATGAGTGACCAGCGTGTATCTAAAAGCCCTAAATCATGAACTAATAAATACCGTGGAACAAGTCCGCCACTAAAGAACATCGTAAATACAATTCCCAGCATGATCGGACGACTCCACATGACCTTGCGCCTTGATAGCGCATACGCTCCCAGTATTGTTAGAATCATATTAAGCGCCGTACCTACAACGACGTAGAAAATCGTGTTGCCATAGCCGATAACAATCATAGGATTGGCAAATACCCTCTTATAAGCATCCCATGTCCACCCAAATGGCTTCCATAGAATACCGCGATGCTGTAATAGCGGAGCCGGATCACTCACTGATGCAAATGCTACGTAAATAAGGGGATAGATCGTGACAATAATCAAAGTGAGCATGATGATTGTATTCGTTATATTGAAAGTAATATCCGCTGGCCCCTGATGAATAGACCTTTTCTTTACCATAAGCTTGTCTCACCCGCCTTTCTTGCCAGCCTATTGGCAATGATTAAGATGGTAAAGTTAATGACAGCATCAAAGAGACCGATAGCAGCGCTGTAGCTATAGCTCGCATCCAAAATCCCTTTTCTGTAAACATAAGTGGATAATACATCGGCCGTATCATAAGTTAACGGATTATACATTAAGATAATTTTCTGATATCCCACCGACATTAATGATCCTAGCTGCAGAATGAATAAAATGATGATCGTGGGCATGATACTCGGAATCGTCACACTAATGATTTTACGAAAACGCCCTGCCCCATCAATGGTTGCCGCTTCGTATAACTGTGGATCAACATTAGTGATCGCGGCTAAATAAATAATGGAACCCCATCCCACCGTCTGCCAAATTTCTGAGCTGATATAAATGGTTCGGAACCAGCCAGACTCTTGAAGAAAATTAATTTGCTTTCCCCCAAAGGCATGCAGGATTTGATTCACTAACCCATTTGGAGACAAAAAGTCTACAAGCAAACCAACGACAACGACTAATGAAATGAAGTGGGGCAGATAGGTTAACGTCTGAGTGACTCTTTTAAATTTCATATTACGAATTTCATTTAATAGTAATGCGAGTAAAATGGGGGCTGGAAAGACAAAAATCAATTCATAAAGGCTAATAAGTAGTGTATTGCGAATGAGCCGCCAAAAGTAATAGCTTTTAAAAAATGCAGTAAATTGATCGAACCCGATCCATTGGCTCCCCCAAATCCCATCCGCAGGGGTAAAATTCTTAAAGGCAATTTGCACGCCATAAATTGGACCAAATTGAAAAATAGCAAAATAAGCAACGACAGGAGCAAGCATGAGATAGATATATTTATTGCGCTTAAAGTCCTTTTTTACTCGTGTTCTGAACGGCTCTTTCTTTTTCAAGAAGGGGATGTGCTCTGCCTTCGTTTTGGGTTGTAAGAACGCCATGCCTTCTATCGACTCCCTTCATACATAAGTTCATGGGCATTTCTCAGGTGCGCATCCTTAGGCACGCCTGAGAAATGGAGAATTTTAACGCTTGTTATAACGATCTAACGCTGCTTGCTCGATCTTGACTGCCTTGTCAATGCCCATTCCTTGCATTGTTTTAACATACTTATCGAAGTGAGATAAAGGTTCTTTCCCCATGATGAACTTATTAATCATCGTATCTTTATACGTATTGACATCATTTAAAATGGAAGCCAATTTTGTACTCTCATCTGGAGTAGGGGTAACGGGTGGCATTAAGATTGCGTTCTTACCTTTCATCCATTGATTCACCGCATCCTTTTGTTCAGGATCTTGCATATATTGCTCAATATAACGTTTATCTTGAACAAAAGGACCATTCCATGAAGAGCGTGTATACTGTGCAAGTGCCTGTGCCATTGGCAATCCTTTGGAATTATTTGTAATTTCTTTTGTATACTTTGGATAGCCGTTATCCATGTCATAGCTTTTACCTTCTATACCAAAGTTCATCAGCATATGCCCCTTGTCACCGTAAGCATAATCCAGAAATTTAATCGTATCTTTGATATGTTTATTGCTACTCGTGATAACTGCTGCTACACCTGTATAGACATTATCTTCTTGGCTGACAATCGGAGTCTCACCTTTTTTAAGTGTGGGATAGGGTGTTCCAGCTAATTTGAATTTAGGATCTTTATCCTTCATTAATCCTGTGTAATAGCCAATACCACTTCCCGCATAGCTGATAAAAGCACCTAGTTTATTTCCTGTCACATTCGCATCTCTTAATTTTGTATCGGTTGCGACATAGTTGGGATCGATTAATCCTTCTTTATACCATTGATGCATTAAGGCGAGATAGTCCTTAAATTCCGGTTCCATCGGGCCATATTTGACGGTACCATTCTCCTGATAAAAACCGGGGGTGATACCAAAAGCCCCTATAAAAGCATTGGAATTTAAATCAGGCAATAAAGGAATTTCGTCTGCCTTTCCATTGCCATTGGGATCCTCTGTTTTAAACGCTTTCAAAACAGTGTGCCATTCATCAATTGTGGTCGGAACCTTAAGACCCAGTTTATCCAGCCAGTCCTTCCTAATCATCGGGCCAAAGAAGGTCAACAGCTTGGGGTCACCACGCAAGAACGGGAAACCATAAATATCACCGCTATCTGTTGAAATCTCCTTCTTCCATTCTGGATGTTCCTTCAAAACCTTGCTTAAATTCGGTGCATATTTTTTGATGTAGTCATTGAGTTTGATAATCTGTCCACTTTTTAAATATTTCTCTGCACCGCCTGGCACCGTATTCCAATACCACTCAATGACATCGGGTAAATCTCCAGAAGCCATCATTAAATTGAATTGTTGATTCATATCATCGGAATCGGTTGGTGGGTGCTGAAAGTCAACCTTTACACCGGTTTCCTTTTCGATTTGTTTATATGCGCCAATATTCGAGTAATTCTTCATGATGGCTCCCGCGTTCCCATTTAACTGTACATAATAACTGATTGCCCCTTGATCACCAGAGCTGGAGCTCGATGACTTTTTTGATGAATCACATCCGGTAAGCGCTGTCAAAATAAAAAGGCTCAATACTAAAACTAATAGTCCCAGCTTTTGTTTCTTCCTTTTTATCAAGTCTCTTCCCCCGTTCTAACTATTGATTTGTTAAAGGAGCTCCTTGATTTAATAATAGCGGGAGGGATAGGAAAATAACATTACCATTTCTAAAGATCCATTATAATTTTTACAGCATTCATCACTATCATTTTTTAAACAACACTATCATCATTTAAGATGAATGATAAAAGACTCTATTATTTAGAGGATTCATTACCATTTCTTTTGAAATCTAACGAGGCTCATAGCTAGCTAAGAATTGGGAGCCATGACCGGGGAAAGTGCGCATTCCATAGAAGGCTTATACTATTTTAAATAAAAAATGGTATCCACTAATGTATAGCAGGTGCCACATTTGATTGAAGGGTTTTGTTCCGGCTTCACCCAAAAACATGGAAGGCTTTTAGGCTTCCATGTTAATACGATATTTTCCTGGTGTGACACCTTCGTATTTTTTAAATAGCCTGATTAAAGCAATGTCATTTGTGAATCCCACTTCTTCGGCTATCCTAGACAACGTCAGATCGTCATCTTTAAGCAACTGCTTCGCGCGCTTCAAACGTAATCTGGCAATATAGACCTTCAAAGGATCGCCTTGATTTTTTTTAAAAAAGGAGGATAAGTATTGGGGGGTAATATCAAATTGGTCAGCTATGGTTGTTAGACTGATAAAGTGATCATTGTAATGCTCCTGTATATAACCAATGATCTCCTCGAACAAGGTTTGGCTGCGAGTCTTCTGGTTCTCAGCAATGTAATAACACAATAAACGATAGTAATCCTTTATCTTCTCATACATAGCATTAATCGAGGAACAATGCGCAAGTACTTTTACGGGCTCAGGCTTATCCTGAAAGACTTGTTTATAATCGACATTCAAATCATTCAATATTTTCACAAAGGTGCTCATGATATTAAAGAAGAGACATTGGCCCAGCTCCAATGAAATATGTCGGGAGTCGAAGTTTGAATGAAACACTTCATCCAGCAAACGATCAGCCACTTCAAAATCCCCTGTCTTCACAACATTAATAAATTGATTTTCAATTTCAATAGGGTAGTAATAGTATTGGTCTGCAGTCTCCATCTCACTATAAAAGGTGATATGATTTAATCCTTTAATCATTCGATAGTCAAGTGCCATCAGTGCTTCTCGGTAGGACTGTCTAATCTCATTCATGCCATGATGGATGTTGCCAACCCCTACTGAAATGTAAAGCTGTAATTCTTTTTGGAGAAATTTTTTCAGCTCAAACGTCATCTTCCTTAACTCATCCGTTTGGGACGTGCGAGAGTGTCTTTTAAAATTCACTAACACTGCAATGCGATTCTGATCCATCTCTACTGAATAGCCTTCGTGCTGCTGATGTCGCGCCATTTCTCGAGCAACACTTGATAGGGTAAGACGCGCAGCCGCCCATTGCCTTTCTGACTCCTCTACCTCAATGGGATCCTCCTTATCAATATCAATGATTAACACAGCAAAGATATCGGATAAAAAGCTGACATTCATAAATCGTAAAGCGTCATTAGAATAATCGGTCAGGTCCACCACACCTCTTAATAGCCGTGAAAAATAATTTCCTCGAATTTCTGGAATATGCTTATGAATGACTTCCTCCAGCCGTTCTTCCTTGTTCCAAGTTGCTGTTAGTGCTTCTTTTAAAAACTGAAATTCATTCCCTTTTGCCCAGGCTTGTTGTTTCTTCTTAGCTATTGCGCCTACCAATTCTCTTAAGGGGCGATAATGGCGATAAGCCAACCAATAGGATAAGGCACAACCAATGAGGAGACAGACAATAATGGAGACCAGAATCATTGTTTTAACCCCATTCGCCTTGTGTAGAAAGAAGGATTTTGACACAATAGAAACCACATACCAACCACTATCTGAAGATTTTACAAAGGAAACCATCATCTTTTTGCCATTAATCGTTTTCTCAGTGACACCGCTATTGCCTTTAAGTTCCTGAAAGAGTTTGTTAGAGGGCTGAGTGCCTTGAAAGGTATTTTTTATAACTGGAAGCCTGTCCTTATTTAATACAAAGGTATCACTGTGATTTGCCCATTCCATGTTATTAATCATGTCACCAATCTGTTCTCCCCCTAATATTTCGACAAGGTAACCTTTGGGCGATGGGCTCCCAAATGGCAGCGGTTGAATATAAGTAAAGCCTTTTTTGTATAAATGCGATGCCTTGACGATCTTCTCTGAAGGAAGAAACGCTTCCCCCTTTTTATAGCCAGTAATCTTATTTTTCCAGGTCCGATAACCTGTTTTAGCATCTGGATATAAGTAATGAAAAAAAGATTCGGATGTTGTTTTTATGGTAGAGGTTAAAACGACATCCTGCCTCGGCAGGTAGATATAGTAAAAATCAATACTTTGATCAAAGTTATGGTAATTTTTCAAATCCTGCAGGAAATTGATATAATCATAGTTATTTTGTAAATTAGGTGGCCTTTTATAGCTAAGGAGTAAACTTAAATTGGGATTAAATCCAATGTCATAGGCTAATTGATGTGCCTTATACAGTTGACCGTCTAGCACATTGTCAATTTGATTCAACAAAGCAATATTTGAACGATTATTATTCTCCTCCAATATGGATTCCATTTTCCAATATTGAAAGCCTTCGGAAAATAAGGGGACAATTAAAATAAGAACAAATGAAAGACTCAATGTGACGAACACACTTTTCTTCTTAACCACCATATCCTCCTCCAAATCAGCCTTTATACGCTTGATCAGCAGGCTACCTCCCCTGACTACACGCCCCTCATATAGACTATATAGACATTTATCCCTCCTTAATACCCAAAAATGAAATCGCTTACATTATAAATTAAAATCCTCCTTTAATACAATATTATTTAATTGTGCGTCTAATCCCTTAGGCTAGATGCTTCATATTTTCTTGTGTAATCTGCCATTTTAAGGGGACCCCTTTTAAGTAGCGCAAGAGTTCTTCAGTCATGTAGCCCGCTAATCGATGGCACTCATCCCCTTCGCTACCAGCAATATGAGGGGTTAAAATGACATTCTCCATGGTTAAAAGTGGGGAATGAATATCCGGTGGCTCCGGATACGTGACATCTAAAATTGCTAACACATCTTGCCGGTGTTGTAAAACGCTGACCATCTCTTTTTCGTTTACAATGGCGCCCCTTGCTGTATTAATAAAGACGGCATTGGGCTTCATGCTTTCAAAAAGAGCGTCTTTTATCATGCCTTCCGTTTCTTCAAGCCACGGTGTATGTAAAGACACGACATCTGATTCTCTAAAAATCTCCTCTAGTGAACAAAGCCGTACATTTAACTCCGCGGCTACTTCCTGGGAAATAAAGGGGTCATAAGCAATCACGTTCACGTCAAAAGGCTTTAGCAATTCACAAACTCTTCTCCCGATCATTCCGAGAGAAATAATGCCTACTGTTTTATCATAGACTCCTGGAATCGCATTTGAATCTTTTTTCACATATTGACCTGTGCGCTTCATATTCATGACATAGCGCCAGCCATTTTTTAAAGAAAATAGAATTTGTGATAAGGTGAATTCAGATACAGGAATAGCATTGGCCGCATAAGCGCTAGAAATAACCACTCCCCTCTCCCATACGGCATCTGTGACAAAATACTTTACAGAGCCAGCAGCATAGAAAAAGGCCTTTAATTGTGGGGCATGTGCCAAAAATGTTTGATCCAATCGTGGTGCCCCCCAACTTGAAAGGATGACATCAACATCTTTTAATACCTCCATATGATCCTTAATCGTTTCTTTAGTCATGAGCTCTGCTGATATATCTACATACTTTTCAATTTGCCGTTGAATATGCAATGGATATACCCTTTCGAACGCCTCTGGATCCATGATATATAACCCTTTAACCATTATTTTCCTCCAATCATCGTCTTAAAATTTTATACTGAACAAACGAATTAATTGCAAATTTTATGATAATATATAATATATAAAATTTCAACTTATCTATTTCTATTATTGGCTCGCTTAGGAAGTGTGGCCTTCTTCCTAAGGCAACCTTTGCTCGAACTGCAACAACTTGGCGTTTCGGAAAAGTCCCTTTTTAAAGGTTTGATTGTGATAACACTTGATATTCTCATAAAATTTAAATAGTATATGATATATAATATACTTATATATCTGTTTAATATGGAGGGATGGTCTTTGAAACACCCGTTACTATTTTATTAGTGGGGATCGGTGGATATGGAAATACTTATTTGGACCTCTTGTTTAAAGAAGGAGCTGCGCATCAGGCAATCCTTGTTGGCGTTGTTGATATCCATCCAGAGCGTTCAGATTATTACTCACGGATCGTTGATCAAGGGATTCCCATTTATTCCACAATAGAGGATTTTTTCGAACAGGCGTATGCAGACCTTACCATCATTTCAACACCTATTCACCTACATGCCCAGCATAGCTGCTTCGCCATGCGTCAGGGCAGTCATGTTCTTTGTGAAAAACCGATGTGTGCTTCTCTTTCCGAAGCAAAAGAAATGATTGGTGCGCGCAATGAGACCAACACATTTCTTGCCATTGGCTTTAACTGGTCGTTTACTCCAGCTGTACAACGATTGAAAGCCGATGTGATCAATGGCGTGTTTGGCAAGCCTCTGCGTTTGAAAACGATAGCCCTTTGGCCAAGAACCAGGGACTATTACACGCGCTCCTCGTGGGCAGGAAAGACTTACAGCTCCAATGGTCAGCCTATCTTTGATAGCGTTGCCAATAATGCCACCGCACATTTCCTGCATCACATGTTTTATATTTTAGGAAAAGAAATGCATACAAGTATTGCCTTAAAAACCGTTACTGCAGAGCTCTATCGCGCGAATCCTATCGAAACTTTTGATACTTGTGCGACACGCATCATAACAGAGAATGACATTGAAATTCTTTTTTATGCCTCTCATGCTGTAGAGACTTATCAGGGACCCCATTTTGTATTCGAATTCGAAAATGCAACACTGACGTATTCAATGGATGAAGAGGAAAGACAGGTCATTGCTCATTTTAATGATGGCAGCAAGAAGTATTATGCAGATCCAGAACAGGAAAGACCTCGTAAGCTATGGACCTGTATTGAGGCAGTACGCACCCATTCTAATCAGGTCTTATGTGGGCCAGAAGCAGCAGCGAGCCATATGCTTGCTATCCATGCCATGCATCAATCCGTCCCTGAAGCCATCGCCTTTCCAGAACAGATTAAAAGATTTGATAGCGACACAAAACTAACTTGGGTCACAGGCTTGAGTGAGGGGCTTATGGAATGCTATAGCCAAGGCATTCTCCCCAGTGAAAGTGGGCTGGTTTGGAGTCGTAGAGGGAAAACAATCGCTGTAGATCATTCTTGGCTGCCGTTTAATCAAAAAATCTAGCGGATGATCTGGCATAAGAGACCACCTTGTCAAGCGGGTGGCCTCACCCATTCATTTGATATTTATTTTCTAATAACTTATTTGCATAGTTTAAGCGTTGCTTGTTAATGTCACAGAACGCTACTAAGTCGGCTGTTTCTTTAAACGCCGTCACGAGTGCACTATAGTAAAATGCTGCTCTCCCTCCCGTTCCAACTCGTACATACCTTTTTCTCTTCATTTGTAATCTCCTCTCCTATCTTTAAGCAATGAATCCTGTACCTCCACTATATAACAACGTTGTTATTTAAGGATAATCCTCTTTTTCACTCTTGATGCTCATACATCATGATATGGACAAGCGATGCAAGTGCAGACCTAGCACTACTTATGGCATGCAGAGGATGATACGAGGCACCTGAGCATCATCCTCCCCTGCAAAAGACCACTTGGTTTCTCCTATAAAACAGCTTTTAACGTATGTGTCGCCTCATCGAAGTATCGCCCCTCTAGCATTCTAGACAAGGTATGGGTTAAACGGATTTCTATTGTGTTCGTTCCTTTTCTTAAAGCCTCACTATCCGCCTGCCATGTAAATGGCATCCATGGTCTAACGCCTAACGACTGTCCATTGATAAAGAGTTCTGCACAAGCATACTCTGGAGGGGCTCCATCCTTTAATTTAAACGCAACATACGGTTCTACAGGTAGATCCTTCACTATAATTTTTTTGTAATAATGCAATGTCCCAGCATAATAAGGGTATCCCTTATTAAAAGTCTTAGAGAGTGGAAGGGACGTCATGGATCGAGCCAATTCGATTTGCCCCTCCGTATTAAGTGACACCGAGAAAGGCCCTAACAAATATAAGGCATCAAGAAGACCTTCCCAATCTTTACTGATCCTCATCTCTATTTCAATGGTGTTCAAGCCCTTCACAAGTAACGGCGTAATATCACATAAGCGATTGGCATGATCATAAATCAACGCCGGTGTAAAGTTCTCCCGCTTGAGTGAACGCCCATTGATTTTAATCGTGTACTCACCTAGCAGTGCTCCATCATCCATGAGCAGGTGACAATAATCAGGCCTGTCTTTAACGTTAAATGTCCTCCTATATATACTATCAATAGGATAATCTAGTCCGATGCTCACTGGAGTGCCAAAGGTCTGGTGGTAATTAACGGGCAGTTCCTCTCCGTTAAAATGCTCCATGCATTGGTTGATAAAAGGCTTGACCTCTACATCATGCCAGGATGCTGACACAGGTTTTTTTAGCTTCATTTCAAAACGATCCAAGCGTACTACATTATCCTGCTCGGCTTTGACCTCAAAAGGTTGATCTGGATCTATTTCAATGACATAGCAAGAGTGTTTCTCTCCACTGCTAATATTAGCCACTCCCTCCACCTGATCCACTTGAATAAGGTGGGATTGGTAGGGTGAAAAGGTCAGGGACATTTCCCATCCATCCCCAGATCTAATAGATTCATGATGGCAACATTCACCCGTTTCTAACTCCCACTCCGTAAACCTTATTGGTTTGGCACTACGAACCCAAAGCTTTACTTCGATCGGCTGCCCTTCTTGATTTGTTACAAAAATTAATGCTTGTTCTTCCGAAAGCATTCTTTGACAAGTTAAGAGACTCTGATGCTCTTGTTCAGACAAAAGCTTATAGAAGGGTGGCGTGAGCTGGTCAAGTAAAGCAATACAGCGCTGGCTCGCTTCCTTTATATCCCCCTTAGCCATTGGAACGAAATAAGCGTGCTGACGGCCTTTCACCCACTCTCGATCTATAGAGGTTTGCCATCCCTTAGTAACCTCTTCAATCTGCCTTTCATTCAGACCAAAGATGTCTGTCAGCTCTTCACAAAGCCCTGCTGCCCCTTCATCAATAAGTGTTGTTGGAAGCCGGCCAATTGAAATTACAATCCCACCTGCTTTAATAAAGGTCTTAATCTTTTCCCAGGCCTTTCGTTCAATATTAGTGATAGGGGGTAAAACGAGCACACGAAATTGCGAGAAACCCACCTGGAGGCCCTGTCCCTTTAATTCAGCCATCATTAATAATTCGGGATCAAGATGTTCAAAGTCTCGCTGATGGTAAAGAAATGTTTTAGAGAGATGGACCCAGACCTGCTTCAGTTCATCAAGTGCCTGCGCTTCTTCTCCCTTGTCATCAGCACCACCATAGGTAAATCCCTGAAGCGGGTTGCCCAGATGTGTCCATAATGATGTCACAGGGTCAAGCAGAGCGATTGGACGAGCTGGCTTGCCTTGACTTAAGGCATAGCTTAACCGACCGCTATAAGCACTAAACTTATGAAAATAACACCAATAAGGATTTTGTAAAAATTGTGAGGGAGGCGCATCGTGCTGTGTTAACCCATTTATCGTATAGAAAAAGGCATGAAGGTTGAACATGTTTATACCTAAGACACTTAATCGATCAATCATCCACTTGGCATCTTGTAAAGTCATTGACCAACCAATACTGTGGAAGCACTCAATTAATGCTCGTTTCCGTCCAAGCTGCGATGCCAGTGAGCTCACCATTTTAGGGTTACTTCGATAATTTGACAATATTTTAGTTAATACGTCATCCAAAGGCTTACCCAGCTTTTCATGCGCACTGTCGCCACCAGGAATATCACTATACAATTGCGTCGTCATCCGCATGGAAGGCACCTCTGCCACATACTGAAGCCCGTGCTGCTCACACCAATCGTGAATTTGCTTATGATAAGCCTCACGCAATAACCGGTGTAACGTTTGAAAATAGTCATACCTTGTTTTATGGGCGTCCTTATAATGAGCATCAATAAGAGCGTGAAAATATGCATTAAGCGCCGACACAGATTTTCCCTTAACTAGCTGTGGCGACCAAGGCATACGGCCTAAAAAACCGATCTCATCAGTAAAGATCCCTTTCACCGTGGTGCCAAAATACTCACCAATCGCTTCCGCGTAACGCTCATGAGTGAGCTGAATAAATGTCTTTGTTGCTTCTTCATGACCAGGATCAACAAAGGTCCCATAATATTTGAAATCCTCAATTTCCCTTTCTAAAACAATGTGAAATTCCCAGGTCCCTTTTGGTGCCTTTCCGACCAACCTTTTCATCGTATCATATGAAAAAAATCTTTTATTATTATAATCTGTTAAGCCTGCTTTCTGATAAACAGGCTGAACTTGTTCATTGCCGATCCAACTTTTGATATCAATCGCATTGTCCCACACTCTCTCTTCCTCTTCATCTTCTTCTAACTGGACGGCTTGAGCAAATAACACCCTTCCCCATGGCAAAGGATAGGCTACTGTCTCTTCACTTTGTGTAACAAAAGATTTGTGGACAAGAATGCGTTGCTTGGCATCGGGATGCTCTAAAATCACCTCTCCACCTGCCATTCCGCTTGGATAGGGATATTCATCATAAAGCCAGACATCAAGACCCTTTTCTTTCGCTGTTTCAACAGCAAAACGTACCTTTTCAAACCAATCATTCGATAGATATAGGATTTTCAACCCTTGGCGCGCGCAGATAAAGAAACCGCCAACACCTTGACTCGCCATTTCGTCGATTTGATGGGCGATTTCTTCTGTCTTCATTTCACCATTCCAAAACCAAAAAGGGACAGGTCGATATGCTGTTGGGGGCTGCTTAAAGTCTGCTATTGCGAACATCTAACCACTCCTTTTCACTAAAGCTGTAGGAATAGCCCTGTAATTCCAAGGCTTATCCTCTGAACACTTTCAACCAATTATCCTTTCATTCCTGTCGTTGCGATGCCTTTGACAAAGTGTTTTTGTAAAAAGAGGAAGAGAATAATTACGGGTAAGATAGATAAAATGGACATGGCAAATAAATCGCCCCATTGACTATTCCCTGAATTATCAAGGAACATATTCAATCCCGTTGATACGGTAAATTTATCAGGATTATTTAAATAGATCAGTTGACTAAAAAAGTCATCCCATGTCCAATAGAAAGCGAAAATAGAAACCGTGATCAAAGCTGGTTTTGATAATGGTAAGATAATGCGCAAAAAGAGCTGAAGGGTATTACACCCATCAATGGTCGCAGCTTCATCTAATTCCTTTGGTAGACCCCTAACAAATTGCACCATTAAGAAAATAAAGAAGGGCGTAATACTTACCCCAACAAAGCTCGGAACAACAAGTGGTAAAAAGGTATTCACCCAGCCAAGTTTATGAAAAATGATGTATTGAGGAATCAACGTAATCTGCATGGGCAGCATCATTGTCATTAACATAAACATAAATAAGAGACTTCTCAGTTTAAATTTCAATCGCGCAAAGGCAAAGCCAGTGAGGGTAGAAATAAATAAGCTGCCGATCACAACAAGAACAGATAGGATTAATGAATTTCTAAAGAAAGTGGTAAAGGTGTATCCCCCCACCCCCTGCCATCCGGCCGTATAATGCTCAAGGGTCCAATGCTTAGGTAAGAGACTGGCTGAGGAAAATATTTCTGTCATTGGTTTAAAGGATGCAAACAACATCCACAAAATAGGATAAATGATAATAATACTGAGGATAATCATGATGACATGAATCACTAATAATTTGATAGGCTTTGGCCGCCTCTTCATTATTTACCACCTTCCTCTCCTTCATAGTGCACCCAAAATTTCGACGTAAGAAATAGGAAGCCTGCAAAAACACCGACAATAACCAAGAGAACAATAGACATTGCAGCGGCATAGCCCATATGGAAATATTCAAAGCCTTGTTTGTAAAGATAGAGAACATAGAACATTGTAGAATTAATCGGCCCACCATGGGTGATGACAAAGCCCTGTGTAAAGACCATAAAAGCATTAATGGTTCCCATGACAAGATTAAAGAAAATCATCGGTGTCAGCATCGGAAGCGTCACGTGAAAAAATTGATTCAAACGATTGGCCCCATCAATCGCCGCCGCCTCATATAATGAATCGGGAATTTGCTTTAATCCTGCTAAAAATATAATCATCTCTGATCCGAACTGCCAAATGCTCAGTAATACCAGTACATAAATGGCATACTGGGGGTCAGACACCCAAGCCGGGGGATGAGCCATACCAATGCTTTGCAAGATTAAATTAAATAAACCATTCCGACTGAAAATGTTTTGCCACATGATCGCTACCCCGACACTCGTTCCTATCAGTGAAGGAATATAAAAGATCACACGATAAATTCCGATTCCTGCTATCTCTTGATTCAAAAGCGCCGCCACAAGTAATGAAAAGATGAGCCTTAGCGGGACCGACACCACCACATAGAGAAGGGTGACTTTTAATGATGTATAAAAAAGATGGTCTGAAAAAAGACTTTTAAAATTACTAACCCCTGCCCATGTTGGTGATGAAATCAAATCGTAATTAGTAAATGCCAAATAGATTGAGAACATAAACGATCCCAATGTTAAAACAAGTAATCCAATCAGCCACGGGAATAAGAAGCCATAAGCTGCCAGGCTTTGCCGCATTGCCCTCATCATCTCAACTCCTTTACTCACTCTTTGATGCCTTTTTGCACTCTAGCCTTTATCCTTTCTTTAATAAGCTTGTTGCTTTTGTGAAAAATTGATCTGTCGCTTTTTCTGGTGTGACCTTTTTAAATAACACCTCTTGAGCGGTAGTCGTTAATAAATCAATGATGTTATTGGCAGATGTAGGATCAACAGGCAATGCACTGCCCGCAAGCTTTGTGACATTATTGACGTAAGAGATAACCTCTTTATCTGTATCATTTGCATTATTTTGTTGTGCTTCTCTCACAGAGCTATTGATGGAAACCCCTCTATCCGTCCCCATGACTTTAACAGCATCCTTACTGTTCAATAAATAACTCACCAGCTTCTCACTCGCCTTTTTACTTTTGGTCTTTTTGGCAATTGACCAATACATACTAGGCTTTAAGAAATAAGGCTTATTTTCATTTCCCCCAGGAGGTAATGCAAGCTTTAACTTTCGGTTGGCAAGCTGCTCCATCGTGCCAAACTGATTGCTCCAAAACATGCCAAAGGGGGCATCTTTCTTTACAATTGGGCTCTTCTCAATATCACCATCCGTAAGTGAGGCAGTGTATTCCGCCGGCGGTGTCGCCCCTTCATCTTGAAGCTTCAGCCAATAATTGAACCAATCTGTTAATGTGCTTTTGCTTATTTTAAGGGATTTTGCATCTTCGCTAAAGAATTCCTCTCCTTTAGAACGTGCATATAATTCTAGATCATCAATGGACCCTGCAAAGTTTTGTGTTCCATAAGTATTAGGCAATTTTTTAGTTATGGTTTCTGCCAGGCTTGCATACTCATCCCAACTCATTGGCTTATTGGGATCAATGCTAACTCCAGCTTTTTTAAGCATGGATGGATCATAAAAAAGGGCTAACGCATTAACGCCAGTTGGAATAGCGTATAATTTACCATCCACCTTGCCTGTGTTCAAACTGCTTTTATCATAAACACTTAAGTCAATATTGGTTTTACTTAAATCCATTAATGTTCCACGTTTGACATAATTTCTTAGATATTGCTTATCCATCTGAATGACATCAGGAATATTTCCGCCACCTGTTTGTGTAGAAAGCTTTGACCAATAGCCATCCCATCCAGTAAATTGTGGTGTCACTTTAATCTCTTTGTTGGCCTTTTCAAATTGCTTGATGACCTTCGTCGTCATATTCGTCCGATCTTGTGTCCCCCACCACATCAGTTGGATATTTCCTCCATTACTTGAGCTACTCGTTCCTTTGGATCCACAGGCTGAAAGAATTAAAGCTACAGATAAAGCGCTTACAATTAGTGTTGTCAGTCTTTTCATTTTCACTTTTTACTCCTCCCATTTAAAAAGGTTTAGAAAGATCACCCACCTTGCAAATCCACCACGGCACAATAGTTTAAAATATCAAATTATATATCATATATTTTATTCAGTTTTATACTACACTAAAACATTCCATTTGTAAACGATTACTTTTATTTCATTTTGATTTTTTGCATTTATCACTAATAATTCTTTTGAATGTATTTGCTTTTTTACTTATCGCACCAGCCTTAATAAACCTTTATATTGACATAAAATTAAAATAATATATAATATATGATGTGTTCAACATTTCTAGGAAGGAGTTCTTCTCTATGCAGTCTATTGGTATCATTATGAATGGCGTTACAGGCCGAATGGGGAGCCGCCAACATTTGGAACGCTCCATCGTTGCCATTCGCAATCAAGGGGGGCTAACTTTAAAAAATGGGCTAAAGCTAATGCCTGATCCGATATTAGTCGGAAGAAATGAAGCAAAACTACGCAGCCTTGCTCAACGATTCGGCATTGATCGCTGGAGTACAAATTTAGCAGAATGCCTGGCCGATCCCTACAATGAAATCTATTTTGATTCTCAAACCACCTTACGACGTGCAGCTGATGTCAAAAAAGCGATAGAGGCCGGAAAACATATTTATTGTGAGAAACCAACAGCCGTGACATCTGAAGAAGCATTGGAACTCGCCCGTCTTGCAAATTTTAAAGGTGTAAAGAATGGCGTTGTTCAAGATAAATTATTTTTGCCTGGCTTATTAAAACTTAAACGCTTAATTGATAGCGGTTTCTTTGGTGACATTTTATCAGTGCGTGGTGAATTCGGTTATTGGGTATTTGAAGGCGATTGGCAGCCTAGTCAGCGCCCTTCTTGGAATTATCGTAAGGAGGATGGTGGCGGCATCATTGTTGATATGCTTTGTCACTGGCGCTATGTTCTTAGCCATCTCTTTGGAAATGTTCGATCCCTTTCATGTCTTGGAGCTACACATATCCCCACGCGCTTTGATGAAAATGGTAAGCCTTATAAAACGACAGCAGACGATGCGGCTTACGCTACGTTTGAAATTGAGGGTGGAATCATTGCCCATATTAACTCTTCTTGGAATGTCCGGGTTAATCGCGATGAGCTGTTTGAATTACAGGTCGACGGAACGGAAGGAAGTGCTGTCGCCGGCTTGAGAAATTGTAAAATTCAGCATAGAGTGAACACACCAAAGGCGATATGGAATCCAGATATTCCCGATAGCAACCCCTATCGGGAACAATGGATAGCAGTGCCAATGAATGGCCTTGAAGACAACGCATTTAAGCTGCAATGGGAGATGTTCCTTAATCATGTGGTATGTGAGACGCCCTATCGCTTTGATCTTCTGGAAGGAGCCAAAGGCGTACAATTTGCTGAGCTTGGCCTGGCTTCTTGGAAGCAGCGACGCTGGTTGGATATTCCTGAATTAGTATTGGAGGAAAAAGGTGAAGGGAGCTTTGACAATGTCTAGTTCCATCGTATTGCCACACCCTAATGGGGAGCGCATCCACTATACGCCAACAAAAAAAAGCTTGCCTGCTCCTTTACAACAGCCAGCACATGTCCGTTCCGCCTATGCCGCAGCTCATGTTGTTACAGATCCACTTGCTGATATTGATATAATCAATGAAGCCCGACTTGATTGGGAAGCAACACTGGCCTACCGGCATTATCTATGGTCACTTGGTTTTTCAGTAGCCGAAGCGATGGACACCGCCCAGCGGGGCATGGGACTCAATTGGTTAGCTACCCAGGAGCTGATCCGGCGTTCCGTCGCCGAAGCCAAAGCTGTGAATGGTGAAATTGCCTGTGGCGCCGGGACTGATCAACTTGATCTTGCCACTCCCCTCACGATCCAGGATGTCATTGCAGCTTATTTAGAACAATGCGCCTTTATTGAAAGTGTTGGCGGACAGATTATCCTAATGGCGAGTCAGGCATTAGTAAAGGTTGCCCAGCATCCTGAGGACTATGCCAAGGTCTATAATACCATCCTCTCTCAAGTCTCAGAGCCAGTGATTCTTCATTGGTTAGGAGATATGTTCGACCCCAAATTAACCGGCTATTGGGGAAGTCCAGACGTCGAAGAAGCGATGACACTATGTTTACAAATTATTCAAGAGAACCACAGTAAAATTAAGGGGATCAAGCTCTCTTTGCTTGATGCCAATCTGGAAGTTCGTATGCGCCGTGCACTGCCTGCTGATGTCAGCATGTATACGGGTGATGATTTTAATTATCCTGACTTGATTCTTGGTGATGAGCACGGATATAGCCATGCGCTATTAGGCATTTTTGATGCCATCGCGCCACTGGCCTCCGCCGCCCTTAAGAGCCTAGATGAAGAAAATGTTCAACAGTATAAGGAAATTCTTGCACCAACCGTTCCTCTCAGTCGCCATATTTTCAAGACCCCGACCCGTTTTTATAAAACCGGGGTTGTTTTTCTTGCCTATCTTAACGGGCATCAAGATCACTTTAAAATGGTCGGTGGATTAGAAAGCATGCGTTCACTTCCCCATCTCTCAAAGCTTTTTGTCTTAGCTGATCAAGCGGGGCTTTTTAGCGATCCTGATCGCGCTATTGATCGAATGAACAAAATACTCGACATTTCCGGGGTGATATAAAATGGACTTATCCTATTTAAGCTTTAATCAAATAACCACGAACGAACAGACGCTTGAGGAGGTTGTCGAGGCTTGTGTTAAAACTGGCATTACTTGGATTGCCCCATGGAGACACAAAATTCAGGCTACAGGGCTTATAAAAAGTGCACAAATCATAAAGGAAGCCGGTCTAAAGGTGTCTAGCCTTTGCCGAGGGGGAATGTTTCCCGCCGCTACAGCGACGGAGAGACAACAACGCCTTGACGATAATCGCCGTGCCATAGATGAAGCAGCCAAGCTTGGAACCGATACACTGGTCTTAGTCTGTGGTCCAGCTCCCGATCGTGATATTCAAGCGGCTCGAAAGATGGTGGAGGAGGGGATTGCTGCCCTTATTCCTTATGCACAAGAGGCAGGAGTTAAGCTAGGCATTGAACCTTTGCATCCCATCTTTGCAGGTGATCGTTCCGTCATTTCAACACTTGGTCAGTCCAATACCCTAACCGAGCACCTTGCTTCCTCACAAGTCGGCGTGATTATTGATGTCTATCATGTTTGGTGGGACCCACAGCTCTACAATGAGATCAAACGTTCAGAAGGTCATATCTTAGGTTTTCATGTCAATGATTGGATCAAAGTAACGAATCCACTTACTTCACGTGGCATGATGGGTGACGGCATAATCGAGATCAAAAAAATTCGACAGGCCGTACAGTTGACAGGTTATACAGGACCAATTGAAGTGGAAATTCTTAATGAAGCATTATGGAAAGAGCCTTGTGAAGAGACCCTTAAATTAATCAAAACAAGATTTATGGAATACGTGTGACACCTAGATTCCCCATCTCTTGTACACCGAGTATAACTTGATCTTTATTTACGACAGGCTAGCAAAAAAATGGCTTCTTCCCAGGTAAGCCTTGTAAGAATGGACGTTTTGTTATTTTACGTAGGGCTTTTGTTAAAAGGATCTTTTCTTTTATCTTTTTTCACCATATCGGTACTCCTGATGTGATTTTTCAAATCACACACTAAGATCGTCGCCAAGGCTCAGGTGGTGAAAGCCAAAGCCCGAATTTATAGTTCTTCCACAAAGCTATACATTTTTGACGTTATAAAGAAAAACATCCAAAAATGCTCGAACACTTTTCTTCCTTTTAAAAACTAAAACCTTAGTGAAAACAAAACCACTCCTCATTCTATTCCCAATGATAAGAGAGTGGTTTTTAATTCAATAATAAATTTTTTAACGGAATACGCTCCTTTTTTCATGATTCCCTCTCTAGATTTGCCATATAATCTTTAAGAGCATGTTGATTGTGTGTCTTAGTCAGGTGCTCCGCCTCATCACTTTTCCCAGCTTTAAAAGCAGTTAAGATCTGATAATGCTCCTCCTGTGACTGTACATGGCGATGATTAAGCATTTCATTAAAAAAGTAATGGTGTATGCGATCCCATTTATCCACAATTTTTGAATGCATCGTCTTTAAAGTAGGCATGGTGGCAATATCGACAATCATACCGTGAAACTCAGCATTTAACTGTCCCCATTGATCAAAATTTTGACTTTCTAATAAATCATCCATCTCTGTTAAAATGTCTTGCAGACGTTTGATATGCTGGGATGACATATTTTTCGTTGCATAACGCGCCGCGATACTCTCAAGTCCTTCTTTAATAGCAAAGGTCTCTTCAACGGATTCCTTCGTGATCGGTGCAACAATCGCTCCCATGTGAGCATTGTAGCTTACGAGATCTTCTGAAACCAAAAGCTGAAGGGCCTCTCTGACTGGAATGGCACTCACCTCAAGCTGTTTGGCAATATCGCTGATGGTTAGCTTCTCGCCAGGTGCCAAACTTCCATCCATGATCGCTTCTCTTAATATATGGTACACATATTCCTGTTTTGTTTTATAAGATAGTTTTTGGGAAAAGGCTATTTTTTTCACTCTGTCTAAGCTCCTTTATAATTAAACAAATAGTCCTATTATATATAATATATTTATGATAGTATCATACCACTGTTCCCGTTGTTTTTGAAATGAATATAATCCAATTTATAAAGTGTTTCGAAAAATAGTACCGGACACAGGATTGTATGTGTTTTTCATCCCGCCTTATTGCTCTCCCGTCTTGAATCGACATTGCATGCTTTTACTCCCTCCTCACTCAAAATAATAGGTACCGCTCCCTTTGAATGAAAATAAGAGACCAACACAAAGTTAGCCTCCTAGATAACCAGAGAAATCCTTTATTCTTCTAACCAAAGAATGCTTGTCACACCACGCGGATAATACTTACTTCCTGCAATTTCGCCAGAGATAATTTGATCACTCCAGCTCCAGACGGAGAGTTCTGGATGGGTTAACCATCCAACATGAGCAGCATCTGCTTCTTTTCCTGCTTCATCCCATTGCATCCCTAAAATTTTGCGGGCAATAAATTGGCAAAGGTAAATTTTGCTTAGCCATGAATTACCTGAATCCGTGACAAAACATCTTTACAATGGTCGCAAACCGTTGATACGATAAGGGAAAACGACGTTGACGATTCTTCATCAAGTAGGTGATGTGATGAAAGA
>NZ_BMIR01000015.1 GCF_014642655.1 Pullulanibacillus camelliae | reverse complement strand
GGGAACCAAGCGAAGACATTCGCGCGGTAGCTGGAAAAGCGTACAAATTTAGAGTGCCAGAAATACTGGGATGAATAGGGTACCGAGAAAAGTTTGACACAAACTACATTGCGTGTTGATTTGACAAATCTAAAAATTGTTGTAACATAAAATCAAAGGGGAAAAATTCACACATTTCCTTTTCCAAAGTCATCACTTTATTACCAGCTAAGGAATCGATCATCTCAGAAACTAAGCATTCTTTGCAACATTCGAAAGGGATTTGTGTCAAACTTTATTTTATGCCTGAATTCCCCGTCCTGCCCTAACCCACGCAGGAGGTTGGATAAAAAATAAGGAGTGATCTTTTGAATCCCTCTACAGGTCGAATGATGAATCGTGTGAAGGATATTTACCTCTTCATTAGAGAAAAAGGGACAGTTTCGACGCAGGAATTAGTGGATGAATTTGAAATGACACAACGAACCATACAACGTGATTTGAACATTTTATTGTATAACCAATTGGTAAAAAGTCCGAGTCGTGGAAAATGGCGCGTGACAAATAAAAAAGTAAAAGTCTCGTAATCCCCTACAGTGCCCTACCTAGAAAGGCTGTGGGGCTCCTTTTTATATGAAATTGTAAAAATTTAGAAGGAGGAGAGTCACATAGATAAAATAGGCCTTATGGCCACCGCACGGAAGAAAGCGCCTTATTCTGCACCAGTTATTCAATTTTATCAAAGCCCCTTGTTCATTAAATCTGTCGAATACGGTAAAAGATACTATGATCGCTTGTACTTTTACAATGCTAAAGACGGACTGCTCCTACCCGATCAGTGGATGGCTCCCTATGATGTTTCCATCAAAACATTCAGTATTGGCGAAAAAAAGGCCTGGGCCTCAAAAGTCGTCAATCGTCTACTCGAATATGAGGACCCTGCCCAAATCACGCTATACCTCCATGGTGGTATGGTTTATCGCAAACACCTAGAGCCTGAACTTAACTCCTATGGTTTTCAATTTACAGTACCCCTCCAAGGCTATAGCATTGGTGAACAGCTAAAATGGTATAAAGAAAAATTAGCAAAATAAGCATCCATCATAGCCTTTGAACTCACTCTGACTCCTTTAAATTAGTATGCTTTTAAAAAGATATTAACGAGGGGTGAGACAAAACGAAAAGAAATCCCCCCTCATACCGAATGATAAGTAGCCAGAGAACAGGAAGCCTAGTCAAAATACAGGGACTCCTACGGGAACGGGGCCAGCGTTACTTCACGAAAAAACTTCGAGGGGTTCCGAGGAAGCTGACGACGAAGCGATATGAGTAGATACAGGGAGGGGATTTTTAGTAGTCATAAATATTTGGGGTCCTTAAAAAAGGATTGTCTAGGTGCCTTACATTCTTCAAGGAACTTCTCCTAAAAACATCCCATCCAAGTGATAACACCGAAGCTAGCACATCCTGCGCGCCTATGGCGGTACCCGTGGAAAACGAGTAGTTTGACGGAGCGCTTCATGACTCACTCAGAAATCCGAACGCATGCCGTCAAAATGGTGATGCGTTCGGATTCTCTATGAGCTGAATACTACTGTCTCAGTGCCGTTTTTATTCTCCACATGTCTCGTCCCTTTTTAGAATAGCTTGTGGCACTATCTCCAGCAATTACAGGCGGCAAAATCACTTTGTAGCATGAAATGTTACAAAAAATAAAGCAATAAGAAAAAGCTGCCTCAATCAGTCTTTATCAGGACTTTTTAAGACAGCTTTATCTTCATTACATCCAGCGTTTTAAAAAGGGCAGGCGTTCGCCTATCACCTGTCGTGCAAGACCGGAACGCAGCGATAATACCAAATATATCGCGCCGCCAACCCCTACGCCAAGGACAGTGTAGATAAGTGATTGTCCTTTTGTTTCTGGGGTACTCCCCCCATGGAATAGGAAGAGAACGCCGATCCCCACCCACATGATAAGACCAAAAATCATCACAAGTAAAAAGCGCTTTGCAATAAATTTATAGTTATATCTTGTTTCCCAGCGAATGGCCACCAAATTAATCAGGATGGAAAAGAAATAGCCAATATCAGTAGCCCAAATGGAACCCGTCAAATCAAACCATTTTATAAAAATAGGATTTAAAATCAACTTCAGTAATATCCCAACACCTAAGCTTAAAATGGTGACTTTTTGGCGATTAATCCCTTGCAATATGGCCGCTGTCACAGAGAATAGCGCAAAGAAAATGGCTGATGGTGAATACCATCGTAAAATTTCACCACCAATGGCCACATCGTTTACATCATAAAACAATCCGTATATCATGTGGCTTAAAACCGAAAGACCGATCACTGCGGGAATGGTCAGAAACAACGTCAGCTGTAAGGCTCTTGTGATTTTAATATGCATATCCCTTTTATCTCCTAAAGCATAGCTAGAAGAAATCGAGGGAACAACACTAAGGGCCATGGCTGTAGATAAGGAAACAGGGATCATAACCAGTTTTTGATCGAGCTGCATCAAACAATCCACAATCAACTCCAAATCTCCTTTAGAGATCTGATGAAATTCGCGCATAAAATGATTGAGAGTAAATTGGTCAATCTGCAAATACAGCTGATTCGCTAGCCCTACACAGACAAAAGGAATCGCATAGCTAATTAATTCCTTATACATCGATGTCAGAGCTGGACGGCTCGTCACATGGCTTTGACTCTGCAGTTGATCCAAATGTGGTTTCCGCTTAACCCAATAACGGATCAGCACAATAAGACCAGCAACGGCTCCCATGAAAGCACCGAATGTAACAAAAGCAACTCCAGTGACCTTAGAACCACCAAACAGATTGACAATAATAAAGGCCCCAATTAAGCCGAACCCAATCCTGACGATTTGTTCAATAGTTTGTGAAAGTGCCGTCGGTCCCATAGATTGGAATCCTTGAAAATAACCTCGAATCAAGCTCATGGATGGGACGATAATTAAAGCAAAACTAAGCACTCTAATGACCATAATCAAATCATGATAATCTTGGGCATGAACATCACTCAATTTAACGATGACTGACGCTCCAAAAAACATGATAATAAAGCCCAGAAATCCCGTGATAGTCATTAATAGGAGTCCCGAGCGGAAAAGTCTTCGACCTGTTTGATAATCCCCTATTGCATTATACTTTGCCACAAATTTAGAAACAGCCAGTGGTACGCCGACTGTTGATATGCTCAGAATAATCGCGTAGGGATTATAAGAAAATCCATACAAGTACACCCCGTGTTGACCTACTATAGCATAAAAGGGAATGGTAAATAGCATCCCCAATAATTTCGTAAAGAAAATTGCTGCTGAGAGAATAAATGTCCCTCGCATCAGAGAAGAACCTGACATTCAACGGACAGCTCCTAAACGATCACTCTCCCGTGATCCTAATATATATCTTCATTTCATTTCATCGATTAAAAATAGCATTTGACAAATTATAGCACTATTCAACAGCTCGTCTCATGTATTGTATCACAGTTGGAAACAAACGGTATAGAGAACGGTTATACGCTTCCCGCGCAAGCCCTTGAAGAGACAACTGAAAATCTTCCTTTTAGAGCGTCAGCGAAATTATAAATTCTGATAGTATTAAGAAAAACCAGGCGAAGAGCATGCCCGGTCCTTGTCCTTAGTATAGAGCATCAGCCAATATGAAAGAGGCTTCATTGCCTGGCCAAGTGGATGGGAGCGCAAGGCGCGAGATTCGGAACACTCTAAAATCGTATGTTCCTCGGGCGCCGCTGACTCATGATGCGGAGACTAGAGTCCTGCGGGAAGTGGGAGATCGGTAAGCCCTTAGCAGTGCGAAGGCGCGAGGAGGCTTACCACTCCCCCGCAGAAAGCGAGCGGCCTGAAGCGGAATCGCGCACCGTCCTCATGATCAGAAATTTTATACCTTCTGCTCTTTTAAAAAAAGTGTGGACTACTCGTCCACACTTCCTGATGACATTAAGCCTGAATATCGCCAGCCCATTTCATCATGCCACCAATCATGTTTTTCACTGTGTAGCCTTGTCCATGTAGAAATTCTGCCGCTGTTTCACTGCGACGACCCGAACGACATACAGTAATAACTGTCTTACTATGATCAAGCTCGTCTAAACGATCAGGCAGCTGCCATAATGGAATATGAATGGCTTCTGCTATCTTGCCAGTGGCCACTTCTTCATCTTCACGAACATCAACAATTAATAAGTCTCCATGATCGTCTGTCAAGCGTTCTTCAAGTTGCTCCGGTAGAATCGTTTCGATTTGATCCGCCATCGTTCTCACCCTTCATAAAGGTTTACAAATTAATTGTGCCGTCTTATGTATCAAAAGTCAAGAACTGACACAGTTCTTTTATATATAAATTTTTTGTTAAATTGTGTCACCTTTTCTGCTATTCCTGTTCTTTTGTTACATACTAAAAATGAACGTAAATTCACTATCCCCTTCGCAAGACAGGTGGATGGATCAGAAATTAGCAGCTTCAGCTTCTAAAATGCTATACCTTCTTAAAGCATAGGGAAAGGCATCCCCTATATTTCGGGATACCTTCTTTGTCTTTTAGTTCGCCACAATATTAACAAGTTTTCCAGGCACAACGATCACTTTGCGCACGGTCAACCCAGCAAGCTTTTCTTTAATAATCTCATCAGCCATAGCCAGCTGTTCTAAATCATCCTTTGGTGTATCCTTAGACACAGTGGCTTTCGAACGCACCTTACCATTGATTTGAATGACAACTTCTACAGTCGCCTCTACCATTTTCGCTTCATCATAAGTGGGCCACGCATCGAGGCTTACCGTTCCTGTATGACCAAGTAAGGACCAAAGCTCATCAGCTAAATGAGGAACAAATGGTGATAATAACTTAACAAACCCCTCAATAAACGCTTTAGGGAGCTTATCTTGTTTATTCGCCTCATTGACAAACACCATAAGCTGAGAAATAGCGGTATTAAAACGAATATGAGTAATATCCTCTGTTACCTTTTTCACGGTCTGATGATACACTCTTTCGAATTCAGCAGAAGATGTCGCCTTCTCCGTTACTTTACCAACAATCTGATTGTCTTCTGTAACGAGCAAGCGCCACACACGATCAAGGAAACGACGGGCGCCATCCAGTCCATCAGTTGACCAAGCAATCGACGCATCAAGCGGTCCCATAAACATTTCATATAAGCGCAAGGTATCTGCCCCATAAGCATCGACAATATCATCTGGATTGACGACATTCCCTTTTGACTTGCTCATCTTCTCATTATTCTCTCCAAGAATCATTCCTGGATTATAGAGACGTTGGAAAGGTTCTTCAGTCGGAACAACGCCAATATCGTATAACACTTTATGCCAAAAACGTGCATATAACAAATGCAAGACGGCATGCTCTGCGCCACCAATATAGACATCCACAGGAAGCCATTTCTTCAATTTTTCAGGATCAGCAAGCGCCTGAGCATTATGTGGATCAATAAAGCGTAAAAAATACCAGCAGCTTCCAGCCCATTGTGGCATAGTATTCGTTTCACGACGCGCTTTTTTTCCTGTTTCAGGATCTATCGTATTTACCCAGTCATGGGCATTAGCAAGTGGCGATTCCCCTGTCCCCGATGGTTTAATCTCATCCATGTCTGGAAGCATTAAAGGCAATTCACTTTCTGGGATGGCTTTAATAGTCCCATCCTCTAGATGCAAAATTGGAATCGGTTCACCCCAGTAACGCTGCCGGCTAAACAACCAGTCTCTGAGACGATAAGTAATCTTACGTGAGCCAGCATGATGTGCTTCTAACCATTCAATCATCTTATCAATGGCTTCTTGCTTTCCTAAACCATCGAGGAAATCAGAATTAACATGTATACCATCCTCAGTATACGCGGCCTTGGTCACGTCACCGCCTGCGACGACTTCAATGATAGGCAGCTCAAATTTCTTAGCAAACTCCCAGTCACGATCGTCATGGGCAGGAACCGCCATGATTGCTCCGGAGCCATACGTAATAAGCACATAATCAGCGATCCAAATCGGCAGCTTCTCTTGAGTAATCGGATGAATGGCGTAGCCACCGGTAAATACACCCGTTTTTTCTTTAGATAATTCCGTGCGTTCTAAATCGCTTTTACTTTGGACTTCTTTGCGATACATTTCCACAGTATCTCGCCGCTCTGGTGTCGTGATCTGATCGACAAGTGGGTGCTCAGGTGCCAGTACAACATAAGTCGCCCCGAATAAAGTGTCTGGACGAGTGGAGAAAACAGTAATGCTTTCATCAACACCCGCAACGGCAAAGGTGATTTCTGCCCCTTCTGATTTTCCAATCCAATTGCGTTGCATTTCCTTAATATGCTCCGGCCAATCAACCTTATCCAAGTCGTTCAATAACCGCTCAGCATACTCTGTGATTTTGAGCATCCATTGTTTCATTGGTCGGCGGATAACTGGATGTCCACCACGTTCACTTTTCCCATCGATCACTTCTTCATTGGCCAATACAGTGCCAAGTGCAGGACACCAGTTAACAGGCACCTCATCGATATAAGCGAGGCCTCTTTCATAGAGCTTTAAAAAAATCCACTGAGTCCATTTATAATAATCTGGGGATGTCGTATTGATCTCACGGTCCCAATCATATGAAAAACCAAGGGATTGCAGCTGTCTGCGAAAATTGGCAATGTTGTGATTGGTAAACTCTCTTGGATCATTTCCCGTATCCAGCGCATACTGTTCTGCAGGTAAGCCGAAGGCATCCCAGCCAATCGTATGCAACACTTCATAGCCTTGCATTCTTTTAAAGCGAGCTAAAATATCGGTCGCTGTATAGCCTTCTGGATGTCCTACATGAAGTCCAGCCCCTGATGGATAAGGGAACATGTCCAAAACGTAATATTTATCTTTATCTGATTCTGTATTGGTTTTATACGTTTGATGTTCTGACCAATAGCTTTGCCATTTTTGTTCAATTTTGCGATGATCGTATGGCATCAAAGTTCCTCCTTATTCTGACAACGCGTTTTCAATAGTATAAATAAAACCTCCCGCCCTTAACGTTAGCGTTAGGGACGAGAGGTTGGTTAACATAATGGCCATAATTCCCGCGGTACCACCCTGAATTAGTGCACATGGCACTCACTCAATTTTTAATACCTTAACGCGGTCCAACGGCGAACGCTACATAATCTCTTAGGTTTCACGATCGCAGCTTAAAGGCGAGTTCGCATTGCTGTTTTGTTGACTTTCACCAGACCCATCAACTCTCTAAAAAAACAACCAATACTACTATTCCTCATCAATGCCTTTGTCACATGAAGTTGTTCGGAAGCGACCCATTGGCTGTATTCAGCACATTTCTCGCATCACTGACGTTTTGTTTCATTGTGTTAGTTTGTATTTTATTGAATCGTCCAAAGAATGTCAAGCCTTTTTAAGAAAACTCTTCCTAGGACTAAAAACCTACGTAAAAAATCAAGAGATGGATGACCGCTTTTTCGAATAGTGCACGATCTTTAAAGGCCGTTCATATATGAGCGTGGTGACCAGCGCACCAATATATAAAATAAAGATAACACCAATGAGCATACGCATATTAAAGAGATCGACCATCATCCCACCGAATAATGGCCCAATCATTCTTCCACATGTTCCAGCGCTATTGACAAACCCTTGATAAAAGCCTGCCCGTCCTTTTGGAGCCAAATGATTGGCAATCGTTGGCACAGCCGGCCATACAAACATCTCGCCAAGAGTTAAGACAATCATAGCAAAAACCAAGCCCGCAAAGGAATGAGCAAAAGCAAGGACGCTAAAGGAGCATATAAATAGGAGAATGCCAACGACCATCTGTAGCTTCGTGGATGGAAATCGTCTAGTCACCATCCCAACAAGTGGTTGGCCAATGACAATTAACGCTCCATTGACAGTCCATAATAGACTATAAAATGAAATAGGAATGCCGAGTGTTTGCGTATAAGAAGCGATCGTCGACTGCCATTGAACATATCCGACCCAACACAGCATCAGCCCAGAGCAAAGAATCAAGAGGGCCATAAAAGGTGCCGTTTGCTTTACCGCTTTTGATTGCTCCAGAATATTAGACTGTAATTGAGCAGCAGTATTTGTCGAATCGATCGTTCGAAACAAGAAAAACACAAAAAGAGTAAAACAGATAAATACACCCGCATTAACCGCAAAGATCAAATTAAAAGAAAAAGAAGCCACTATGCCACCTATCGATGAGCCGACAGCCACCCCAATATTTTGGGCAACGTAAATTGCATTAAACGGTTTACGCCCACCTTCCGGCCACACAACACCCGCCATGGCAAACATAGCAGGAAATAGCATGCCTGATCCAAACCCTATAAGCGTTAATAAAAGCGCGTAGGGACTGGTGGTATGGAAAACAAACAATAAGATAGAGGCGGCGGTTGTAATCATGACGCCCCCTAGGATAGAGCGATACCCACCAAAGCGATCAAAAAGAAATCCTCCAAATAAGTTACCAACAATCCCCGCCCCTGCATTTAGCATTAAAATGAATCCTGCAAAAGATAATGAATGTCCAAGGATATTGTGAAGGTAAATCGTGTTTAACGGCCATAAGAATGACGAGCCGGTAGTATTGATTACCATTCCAATGACAAGAAGCCATAATTTTTTCGGCATAGTATGAAGTTCCTCTCTCAAGATGTCAACCTAATGACTTGTGCATGGAAGCCATGATTAGTTTACTATCCCTAATGACTTTTGACAATCCAAGAAACTCATAAAATCCGAAGTCTTGTTAATATACGAGGCACAATTTTCTTTTTCCAAATAAAGAACGGGGCTGGGACAGAAATATTTAGCACATAAAGCAGTCGAACGCATGCATATTTTTGCAGGCATGCGTTCGACTTTTTGGTGCATCATGAAGCGCTCCGGCAAACGACTTCGCTTTCTGCGGGGGCTTACCGATCTCTTACTTCCCGCTGGAGGCTCCATATTTTGACTGCACTTCCGCTTTCCCTATCTCCTTTTAAAAACTTATTGTTCGGTATGAGGGTGAGTCCTTTTAGTTTTGTCTCAGCCTCGTACTAGTCTCAAAAAGATGTTTTCAGGTGCTTTTATAAACCTGGTTTAATGCGTCTATATAACCAGCCATTCATCAAGAAAAACCAGCCGGCGCCCCCCGCACGTCTCACGATTTTACGGGCAATATGGCGCACGCGATGTTGCTTGTTTACCTTTTTATCGGCTAAATAAATCCCTAGGAGCCCACGGTTAATCAAGCGATGAAACTTAGAATGCGGTAGATTGGCAATGCTTAAGTCTGCCTGCTCAATAAAATGATTGAAGCGATTGATGAGCATCTCCTCATTTTCATAATAAAAACAAAAGTTCAAATCTCCACCCTGCTTGTCTTCTTCTTGATCAACAAAATAATCCAATAAAATATGTAACCCTTGAACCCAAGGAAAATACCCTTCTTTAATTCGAACCGCTAAATCTTCCATGGGATAAGCACCGGCAGCATACGAGACCAAACAAAAAATGCCTAATGTTGATCCCGAGCTCGCTGAAAACTCGTACCAGCTCATCTGAGGAAGCTGATCCTTAAATTCACTAAACCACTTTTGCAAACGCGGCACCCTTAAGTCCTGCTTCACATGTTTATGTACTTGTAGATCGCAATAATAGCCAGCTAATTCCAAGAGCATGGGTTGAATCACAGTATACGCGTCTACATTCCGCAAAAAGGCTTGGCACGTTCTCACCAATTGCGGCAAATATCCACCATCGTCCTTATCCTCTCTAAAGCGGTAATAATCATTCAATGGGGCATCAGGTGTTAGGGCGTGCAGCATGGATTCATGAAGCGCACGAAAATCCTTTGGATCTAAAGAAGTGCTGCGATCACACAAATTATCTAAATAATCACTGATGGTTTGATAAGCAATTATAAAGGAGATGACTTCACGGCGGCGTTCTCCCGCAATCAGGCTATAGATCCCACCGCCTTCACAATGAAAGGTCTTCGTTCTAATGCTTGCAAGGGCCTGCTTTCTTAATTCTGCATTGGGGATTTGCTCAGCCCGCTTTTTCCAAACCGAAAGCTCTTCCCTAACATCTGGTAATACATGACGATAAATCTGTAGCATTAATTCCCATGATTTAGTTGGTACCTTCATGAAAGCACCCCACCCTTCTCTTTCAATCACGTTCGTTTTGTGACTTTAGAAAACCTATAGCGCACTTCCAATTCTAAAGCTTTTCCTTCAAAGAAATGGTGTTAATTTATGCAACAAATAATGAAACACCACATCACGCTCGGGCTCGTTAAATACTTCATGATAAAACCCTGGCCACTCTTTATACTGTTTGTTTCTTAGCTGAATCTTATGAAACCACTCATAAACTTTAGTCTTATCGACGATTTTATCATTCCCCGCCTGTAAAATAAATAGAGGAACATCAGGAAAGCGATCCATGCGTTGGAAAGCTTTCTCCATTGCCAGATCCAGTTCAAAATACCAACGCAATGAAATCTTCTTCACAATCAAGGGATCTAAAGCATCCCGCTCAAGTATTTCTTTGTTATGCGTCGCTAAAACATTTTCCCCAGATCGCTTGATGGGAATCCGAAAACGAGGGACAAACAAATTAAAAGGACTGACCGCTTTTTTTAACCAACTGGGCGGTGGAACCTTCAAACCTAAGCATGGTGAGGATAGGACTACCGCATCGGGCCTGAGACGCGATTCTTGAAGTGTACGAATCACAACTAATCCACCTAAACTATGGCCAAAAACAACATAAGGAAGCTTAAATGTCCGCGCCTTATCAATCCATTTCCTCAGTGTAACTATATATTCGTTAAAGCTATCGACATGTCCTCTATGCTCAGCATTTTTCCCTTGGCCTGGCAAGTCCCCGAGAATCACGTGATAGCCAGCTTTTAACCATTGCCTTTTTAGCCACTCGTATCGTCCATGATGCTCACCAGCCCCATGGACAATCACAATGACCCCTTTAGGAACTTTTAGTGCTGTTTTCCAAACCCACATGTTCCTTCTCGCCCTTCTCTCCAAATCTTCTTTCTATTGATTTTATACGCGTCATGTGCTGGAATGGTGAAAAACCCGTCGTAAAAAAAACGACGGGCCCTATGTGTTAAGTAAATTACTCAGCAATCAATTGCTTTAACCGATCCACTTTATCTGTTTTCTCCCATGGCAGTTCGATATCTGTACGACCAAAATGACCGTAAGCTGCAGTTTGATGATAAATGGGGCGTTTTAAATCTAACATGCGGATGATACCTGCAGGACGAAGGTCAAATTCATCTCGGATGATTGCGACCATGCGCTCTTCAGAAACCTTGCCTGTACCAAAGGTATCAATAGAGATAGAGACAGGTTGAGCGACACCAATTGCATAAGCAAGCTGGACTTCACACTTTTCTGCAAGACCAGCTGCCACAATATTTTTTGCTACATATCGGGCCGCGTAAGCAGCAGAACGGTCGACCTTTGTAGGATCCTTTCCCGAAAAGGCTCCGCCACCATGTCGTGCATAGCCACCATAAGTGTCAACAATGATCTTTCGACCGGTTAGACCTGCATCACCATTTGGTCCGCCAATCACAAAACGTCCTGTTGGATTAATAAAATACTTTGTAGCTTCATCGATTAACTGTTCAGGAACAATCGGACGAATCACCTGTTCTATAATATCTTTTTTGATTTGCTCCAATTCTATCTCTGGATGATGTTGTGTGGAAATGACAATAGTATCAATTCTTTCTGGCTTTCCCTCTTCATTATATTCAACCGTGACTTGTGTTTTACCATCTGGACGAAGATAAGGCAAAATTTCTTCTTTCCTTACCTGTGCAAGGCGTCTAGAAAGCTTATGGGCTAAGGAAATAGGTAAGGGCATTAATTCCGGCGTTTCATTGACGGCATACCCGAACATCAAGCCCTGGTCGCCAGCACCGATCGCCTCAATTTCATCCTCGCTCATTTGGCCTTCTCTCGCTTCAAGCGCTTGATTGACCCCTTGAGCAATATCAGCTGATTGTTCATCAATCGACGTAAGAACCGCACATGTATCGGCATCAAATCCGTATTTGGCACGATCATACCCAATTGTACGAATAGTATCGCGGACTACACTGGATATATCTACATAAGTATTGGTTGTGATTTCTCCAGTCACCAGCACTAATCCGGTATTAACAGCAGTTTCGCAAGCCACCCGAGCATTTGGATCATTTTTTAAAATCGCATCAAGAATCGCATCTGATATTTGATCACATATTTTATCTGGATGACCTTCAGTTACGGATTCCGATGTAAATAATCGTCGTGAAAAAGTTTTAGTCATAAATAGTCCTCCTTGCATTACAGATATGCAACTGACGGTCTGTTTGCCTCCACTTGCTAGCTTTTCCAATGCGCTTTGTTCATCCGCCCATGCTATCATACAAGGTATACCATTTTTCACCCGTAAAATCAAAGCTTTTCAAAGCCATGAATGGCAAATAACCCTTTACTCTGTAGAATAGCTCTCTTTTATATAAGCAACGTGAACCCTACGGACTGACGCATTCTTCATCTATTAAAAAAGTCTAGGAGTCCTTTCTCCCAGACCGTCAAACCTTTTTAAAAATATACTGCAGGCTTTGTGTTAAAACGTCATCCTTCATCATGAAAGAAAAGCGATGATTTTCTTTTAAATTTCTTGGCAAATCATTTAAAAAAACAGGACCTTTTGTTTCTAGATAATCATCCTTCAGCTTGATTTCGTCTATTTCTGCAAAGTACACATTTTTAATGATGACGCCGCTACGACCATCGACCTTATATTGCCCGATATATCTAATCTCAGCAACATGTGCCCCTGTCTCTTCATAAACCTCACGGATGGCTGCCTCTTCAGGGGTTTCTCCTTTTTCAACCTTGCCACCTGGAAACTCCCACCCTCTTCTAGGATGCTTGGTCAATAACCACTGATCATGGAAGCGACAGATGACCCAAACATGGCGGGGATGCTCAGAGAATGGATGACGGTCATGCGAAAATGTCACCTTATTTTTGTAATAGTCTTCGAAAGTGATTGCATTATCCATAAAATAACTCCCTGCGCCTTATTCTTCATCTTTTTTATCTAATATAAGTGTACCATAGTTTAGAAAAACTTGGCTCATTTACCTACTCTTTGTTTTAAATCGCCACAAACCATGCTTCTCTCTATTCTATTAAATGCTGTGCACTCCCTTAACGGACCTTACATAATATATGGCTTTCTTATGCATCTTGTGCTTTAAATTCCTATTTAATGCGCTCCTTTTATTCCTTAAACTAAAAGGAGGAGGGTGAAACAAAAAGAAATCACCCTAATACCGAATGATAAAATTTTAAAAGGAGCTAGAGAAACGGGAAGCGTAGTCAAAATACGGAGACGCCTACGGGAACGTGGCCAGCGTTACTTCACGACTAAACTCCGAGTGGTTCCGAGGAAGCTGACGACGAAGTGCTACAAGTAGACACAGGAACAAGGGACTTGTAGTCATAAATACTTGGGAGCCCTTAAAAAGGGGTGTCTAAATGCCTTACATACTTCAAGGTACTTCGGCTAGGTACGTCACATCCATGTGACAACACCGAAGCTAGCACCTCATGAGTAAAGCACGCTTTTCGGGTACGCCTGAGGCCGTGCTCGTGGAAAGCGAAGTGTTTTGACAGAGCGCTTCGTCACTTACTCAAAAATCCGAACGCATCCCTTCAAAATTGTGAATGCGTTCGGATTCTCTATGGGCTGAATACGTCTATCCCAGCCCCTTTTATGTGCCATTAGCCAATGGCATCCTGCTCATTGTCTTTGGCTGACTCCCAAATCATTTCTAATTCTGTTAAAGTTAACGCTTCCCAGTCCTCTGGAGTGTCCTCCAGTCCCAGCGCTTCCAAGCGTTTGATGATGTGTTGCTTCCGTGCATTGACCGCTGATCGCAGTAAGTTTTGTCTTTCCAAGACACTCAACTCCAAACTGACGTTTTGCCACCAGTCTTTCCTTTTTTCATTAACCTTAGACATGTTTTAACAGACGTGAACAACAGGCAAACTAAACCTCAAATAGCCTGAGGCTTTTAAAATCTGAACTATTGAATCACCTTTATTCCAACGTCATGTGATAACGATAGTTTTTATGTTCAACATTGCTTTAAAATCTTCATTTCATAAACATTCATATGTCATAATAGTAACGAAAGTGAACAGACTGACAAAAAATGATATATTGGCCTTACTGCAATATTTTTTCATATGGAAGGACGAGTGTTTTATGGAGGCAAAACAGTACATTCAATCCTTATTTGTTAAAAAGGACCCGGATGCTGAAGCCATCTTACAAAGCTTAATAGACCATGATATTCCCAATATTTCTATACCACCAGAAACCGGAAAGCTGATTACACTACTAACGAAAATATCAGGCGCCAAAAAGGCTTTGGAAATCGGTGCCCTTGGGGGATATAGTGGACTGCATATATTAAGAGGTCTTCCGAAAGAAGGCTCCCTACTTTCTTTGGAAATACGTGAAGAATACGTTCCTCTGGCTAAAGCGAATCTGACTAGAGCGGGCTTCGGCCAACAAATTTGCTATAAACTAGGACCTGCCCTTGAAAGTTTAAAGCAATTGGAAGCAGACCATGCCACCTTTGATCTCTTTTTCATCGATGCAGACAAGAGCAGTTACATTGCCTATCTTGAAGCAGCCATACAGCTCGCTAACCCTGGTGCGCTTTTTCTTTTTGATAACACCCTTCGTGGTGGTGGCGTTTATTCGCCAGAAAACCAAGAAAAAACGACGCGAACAATGCGTGGATTTAACGAATATCTTAGCCAACACGACCAATTAGAAGCCATGATTGTCCCTATTGGTGATGGGTTGGCCATTGCGAGGTTAAAATAATGGACAATGCCTTTTACAACCAGCCAACTTTAGCTCTTGCCAAGTCACTCCTTGGCAAGCATTTAATTCATGAGACAAATCAAGGACCAATTGCTGGAAGGATTGTTGAAGTCGAGGCTTATATGGGACCCGAAGATCGTGCAGCACATTCTTATGGAGGCAGACGAACAAAAAGAACAGAGGTCATGTTTGGTCCCCCTGGTCACGCCTATTTTTTCCTTATCTATGGCATGTATCAATGCTTCAACGTGGTAAGCGGCCCCATTAACAAGCCAGAAGCCATTTTAGTCAGAGCTTTAGAGCCCGTTGAAGGGATTAACGTAATGATCCAGCATCGCTTCCAAAAAAAGTACACAGAAGGATTAAGAGAGGAAAAACTGACCCTTCGCTTAAAAAAGCAGTTGACCAATGGACCTGGAAAACTCACTCAAGCCTTGGGGATTAATCAACGCTATTATGGCCATGATCTCAGACTGCCCCCACTTCATATTATTGAACCACCTGCGACGCCCTTAAGCAATCCACCAGTCATTGCTAGCGGTCCGCGTATCAATATTGACTATGCCAAAGAAGCAATCCACTATCCTTGGCGTTTCTGGTTAGAAAATAATCCTTATATTTCTCAATAATGTTCTTAGTCAACGAGGTTCACTCATTAAAAAATCTGAAACAGCCATCTGAATGTTTCAGATTTTTATTATACCTATGAAACCAAAGGCTCCGTTAACTATTTCCTCTGCCGTTTGCCATTATACCCCACCCCAGCCGTTTCTCATCGCTTTCTCTTATAACATGGCTTTATTTTAGGAATACTAGATTGTAATCGCACGCTTATTCATATTGTAAAGGAGGGATTACATCCAATGAATAAGCAATTTTACTATGTCACAGTCGCTACAGGGGAAGTTCTTCCAGATAAAACCCTATCGGAATGGGAATTTGAAATTGAAGCGACACCTGAGGAAGCCTCCCAATTAGAAGGCGTTCTCAAACAAGCCGACAGAGAAGCTTGGGCGAATTTTTGGCAGGCACATATTCCTTTTAAAGAATATCGGCATTTTCAACAAATCGATGATTATGATCACGATCTTAAATGCGTCTATGAAATGCTCCATACACTTGGAACACCAGAAACAAAAGAACACATTGCTTCCATGGGTATCCTTGATTTCACTTAAAGGCTGCCACTAAAATTCAGGCAATCAATAAATCAGCAGTAAAAAGAACCCAGTCTGACCTTCACTTTGATGATCCAAAGCCACTAAGCATACTTAAAAAATTTTTTAAAAATAGAGGTTTAAAAAGGAGGCCTTTGGGGAAATCTATAATTAACCCTAACCCCAACACACTTTCATCCTATGACTCGCCATTTTGGCGGGTCCTTTTTTTCTTTCAGAAAGACGACAGGTAACGCTATTTAAGGAGGATTCACATAAGTGTATCTTTTAAAAAGGCTTATTCACATCAAAGCGGTTAAAAGGAATCATCAGGCACGGTCACTTAGAATCTGTTTTCTACAAAATAAAAGCTTTTATCCATTCACTCACTGCACAGTCTTAGTAATTAAATGCAATGACGAAGCGCGAAAAACTTTTTCACAGGTTCAACTGCCGTAAGCCTTTAGGATTTATGGGAAAGTTTATAAATAAGGAGAAAGATAGAAGTGGTCTAACTGGCATGCCCACTTTATTTTCAGGTAGAATGGACAAGAGATGCTCATCTGCAGGGAGGACAAGACAACATGGAGGCTATCGGTACCATCCTCAATAAAAATGGACGTCCTATCGCGATATTTCAAGTTCAACCCTACGTCCTTCAAAATAAAAATGAGGAAACCCATTATTATTCACAGCTCAGAAAAACCTTTACCCATATCCCTATCGTTTTAATCAGTAAGATAGAGAATGAACTTGTTTTCGCAGGAGAAGAGCAGGCGATCGCTTTGGTTAAAGGTGAACCCCTTGATCAGCTCGCTTGGAAACGCTATATCCATCTTTAGCATCAGGGGTTGTCCCCATCCTCTCGATCTGTTTCCTTATTCTTCAATTGTTGTGTTAACATGTCCTCTAGCCATTGGGGCAGCGTCGTTTCCTTCCCATCTGAAAGCATATCGATAAAATCTGGATCATTGAGCAGCGTGCGAATGTTATCAATGGAATGATTATCTCCAGTTATCGAACCGAAGCCTTGATTTTGTTTCTTATGGCTTGCAAAATGTGACATTTCGTTGTTCCCCAAATTCATAACAGAGGCGTCACTTATCGTTCCAATGCGAATTTCACCAATTAAAAATAACGGTGAAAAAAGCGAAGGCTTTCCCATTAACATCACCTCACTTATCGTTATTCCATGTCATCCCCTTCTCATGTCTCACCCATTGAGAAGATTGTCTTGATTTTGCCTTTTTTTCAGCAAACTTGCGAGGAAACCCGCTCTCAAAATCCTTTTCAGAGGCCCTTTTTTTCTGGGCATTTTCGCCGACCTTGACTCCAAAATTATTGCCTAGATTTAAAGCCCCGCTGACCTCTTTTACATCTAATTTATCAAAGCGAAACATGAGCTCCTTTAAAACCGGATCATGCACATTAAAATTTTCAATATTCACCTCATAGGTAATACCGTTCTTAAGCACCTGCTCCAAAGCTGCCTCAAGCTGATCCATTTTTGCAGTGAGTTCATGTAATGCTCTATCTCGTTTGCTTTGCTTTTTTCGCCGAAAAAACATAATATCCCTTCGCTCTCACCCTTTATCTGTCAGAGAATAAACTATTACTAATTATGCTTCGTCTTTCTTGGGCTGAGATTTATATACGGTATGCACGTGGTGACTCAGTGTATTATGGTCACCCTCCACCACACCAAAGCCTTGTGTGTGCTTACCTTCTGCACGCCAAGATACTTGCTGATTGCGTCCAGTGAATACCCCAGAGGATCGTGTGATCTCATCAATTGTCAAATGGGTAAACCGTATATCGACCATAAAAGCCCTCCTCTAAACAGCTTTTATATATGTCTATTACAAGCACCCTCAGGATATTTCTACTTATACGAAAGGAACGAGGAAAATGGAGCCTTTTTTCAATCCTAATGACATTCAATCGTATATTGAAAATATGCGAAAAACTTTTATGAATGGTGAGCCCTTTAATACCGAGGACGTTCAAAAAAAAGTCATGGAATCCCTCGATCAATTTCTGCCTGACTTCTTAAAACAAGGAAAGGCGTCTTCAGCTACAAAAGCGGACGCACCATCACAGCGCACGACACCTACTGCACAAAGCCAGGTTTTTGAAACACATGACTTCGTGATTGCGCGCATTCCAATACGCCCCGATAATTATTATCCACCGAAAATATTGATGGATACCTACCACCTCTATGTAAGAGGTCTCCCGGAGCAAGAGTCCGAGCTCAAACTACAGCTTCCCGCTCCTATCCGGCCTAAAAACGCTAAAGCTGAATATAAAGATGGCGTTTTAGAGGTACGGATGCTCAAACGTGGTCCTGAGCCCTTTACTGAAATCAATGTGAGTGACATGTGATTTTGAGGAGAGAGGCCCTCCTCTTGAACACGATGTGGACAAGCGCTATAATGCCTTTAGACATTGAAATTGAGTGTACCTACAGCTTGTTGATAAAGTTTCGGTAGTGCTCCCCACCTTTTTCAAAGGCTGGGGAGTTCATATAGGTAGGCTTACAGAAAGGAAAGAAGAGACATGGCATTGACTCAATTATCCGCCCTTGATCTTTTAAAGCATTATAGAAATAAAAGCCTTTCTCCCGTAGAAGTGGTCCAATCACTGTTTGACGTGATTCATTCCGTCAATCCTGCGCTGAATGCTTTCGTTACATTAAATGAAGACAACGCCTTAGCCTTTGCCAAAAAAGCTGAGGCACGCATCATGAAAGGGGAAACGCTCCGTCCCCTTGAGGGAGTTCCTATCGCCATCAAAGATTTGACACACACTAAGGGACTTCGCACAACCTTTGGTTCTCCTTTATTCAAGGACAATGTACCAGATCGGGATTCTACTGTCGTTCATCGCTTAAAAGCAGCAGGTGCGATTATTATGGGTAAAACAAATACGCCTGAATTCGGCTACAAAGGCACAACGGATAATCCTTTATTTGGCGCCACACGCAATCCATGGGACTTACAGACAAATGCAGGTGGATCGAGCGGCGGGTCGGCTGCCGCCGTTTCAGCGGGTCTTGTTCCCATTGCTGAGGGGAGCGATGGCGGGGGTTCGATTCGCATTCCAGCGGCCCTTTGTGGCATCTATGGCTTTAAGCCAAGCTATGGACGGATTCCCAATGACAATCACTTAAATAGCATTTTTGGCTCACATGAACCTTTTATTCACTCAGGGACATTAACACGAACCATTGAAGATGCTGCTTTAATGTTCGACATCATGAAGGGTTACACTACCACTGATCCCTTCGTCCTCCCTGATGACGGTGGCTCTGCCCTTGAACGCTTACAAAAGGAAAATAACAGGCCATTAAAAATAGGCTGGACCCTCGATTTCGGCATGTATGAAATCGATAAAGATGTGGCTAGTGTTTTCATGCAAACGATCGATCAATTAGCCGAGGCTGGCTTTGAGGTTCAAGCCGTTCAACTCGATATGAAAAAGACGCTACGAGAGTACATTGAATACTTTGAAGCCTTATGGACAGTCGGCTTAGCAGCCGGATTTAAGGAAGCCTCTGAGGCCCATCCCGAAGCGTTCTCCAAGGGATTATTAACAATGATTGAACGCGGTCAAAAGCTTTCCGCTATTGAATTTAAAGCGCTGGAAAAAGACCGTGCATACTATTGGCATCTTTTCCAAGAACAGTGGCAAAGCTATGATATTTTACTATCACCCACTCTCGCTGTTCCCGCCTTCCAATACGATTGGGAAGGTCCGCCAACCATTAATGGCAAATCTATCAAAGCAGACTCAGATTGGGTCATGACGCAAATTTATAACATCACTGGACTACCGGCTCTCTCCCTCCCCATCGGTCTGACCACCTCTGGGCTTCCTGTAGGGATGCAAGCCGCCACTCAGCGCTTAGAGGATGAAACCTTGCTACAGTTTGCTCGCTATTGTGAGCGACATCTCCCACTTCTTTCTGGTGCGATAAATAGCAAGGCGCAAGCGAGTAAATCCATCTGATCAAAGCTTTATGTATAACTAAGGCGCCTTAGATGGCCTGACAAAATCTGATTTTAGATACCTACTTGTCCCTCGGATGGATCACTTTTTTATTAAATCGCCTTGCCTTTTGTTCCTTTGAGGGGAATCTTTGTGAACGCTTATTGCGTTTATACCTTCAGTGGTTCGATTCGGATCAGGTTAATAGAATGAAAAAACGAGATTGCCCCTCAAATAAATTTTTTGGGACAATCTCGTTTTTCTAGTGCTCTCTTTCTACAACAAAATTATGTAACGTTCCAATGCCTTCAATGGTTGTTTCAAGCTTGTCCCCTTTTTGTATGGGACCGACTCCTGCTGGTGATCCTGTGAATATAATATCACCAGGATACAACGTCATCACCTCAGTGACCGTTTCTATAATTTTCTCAATGGGATGAACCAAATTACGCGTTGTACCGTCTTGCTTTAGCTCACCATTGACACGCAATTGAATGGATACTTTATTTGGATTAATGTTCGTTTCAACAACGGGGCCTAAAGGCTTATAAGTGCTATAGGATTTTGCACGGGTATATTGACGATCACCATTTTGCAAAACCCGATCAGAAATATCTAATCCAACGGTATAGCCGAATACATAATCCAATGCATTTGCCTTGGAAACGCGATGCGCTTTTTTTCCAATGACAATAACGAGTTCTGCCTCAAAGTCAATGCGGTGCTCAGGGTGCGCGAGAACAATAGCCTCATGAGGGCCAGTTACCGCACTAGGTGAGACCATAAACATCATGGGTTCCTTTGGGAGTGGCAAATCTAATTCCTTAGCATGATCAACATAATTAAGACCAATCTCAACAATTTGAAGAGGTTCAACAGGCGCTAATAAAGTGACCTCTTCCAAGAGATGCATGCGATGGGTTGGTGCTGCTGTTTTTTTAATGTATGATTCCGTCAGCTCAACAACATGATCCACATCAATCATGCCATATTTAATTTGACCGTCGTGTAAAAACCGACAGTACTTCATAAGTCTTCACTCCTATTCAAAAGTTGTTATTATTTTATCATATAAAAACATAAAATAGGTTATATCACTCTTTATTGGAGGAGATAGCATGAAGGAACCCGTTGGAGTGTGCATCGATTGTGGGGAAATCGTCTATTGTGAAGGCGGCCATCTTGCAGGCATCATTCTAGAGGATCATACCTTACGTTGCTCTGACTGTCATCATGCGAGGAAAGAGTTAAACAAAGAGGCCCAATAGTTCGAGACCACGTGGAGAATCCTTTCGGCATTCTCCATATTTTTTTCAAACTACACTATTAAGAGGCATCCTCAAAAGTTAGTGAGGATGCCTCATTTCATGGCTTATTGCGAAGCGAGACTTGATAATACGACGGCTCTAGGGACAATGCCGAGTAGCTTCTGTCCCTTCAATATAGCAATGGGATAGCTCGTTTGAATCGCCTTATCAATTAAATCCTGAACATAGTCCTCCGCTTCCGCGGTTTCATAGTTGTGCTTTATCACGCTTTGTAATGTCTGGCCTTCCTTTAGAGCAGTCAAAGCGTCATCAATGGTGACAATGCCTTTGAGTTGACGATCCTTATCGACCACAAACACACTTGATAACCCGTTGGATCTCATTTCCTTGATGGCCACGTTCACCCCATCTTTTAGACGAACGAGAGCGTTAGGTTTAATCATAATGCCTTCCGCTTGAAGAATTTTTGAGCGATCAATGTCTTTGACAAAGGCCTCAATATAATCATTAGCGGGCGAAGACAGGATGTCCTCAGGTGTCCCCACCTGTTCCACTCGTCCATCCTTCATAACCGCCACACGATCACCAATTTTAAACGCCTCATTAACGTCATGTGTAATAAAAACAATGGTTTTCTGCAATTTATTTTGTAAATCGATCAACTCCAGCTGCATTTCACGCCGTATAAGTGGGTCTAAGGCGCTGAACGGCTCATCCATTAACAAAATATCAGGATCATTGGCAAGTGCGCGCGCAAGTCCAACACGTTGCTGCATGCCTCCGCTTAATTCATTTGGATACTTATCTTCCCAACCCTTTAATCCAACCGTTTCTAAGCTTGTTTGCGCGATCTCAAGCCGCTCTTTTTGTGACACCTTTCGCACTTCTAAGCCGTACGCCACGTTTTCCAAAACGGTGCGATGATCAAATAGACCAAAATGTTGAAAGACCATTGCAATTTTCTTCTGGCGAAAATCCTTTAGCGCCTTGCGATCATATGTCGTAACGTCCTCACCATCAACAATAATGCTGCCTGCGGTTGGGCGATTTAATAAATTAAAGCATCGGATCAAGGTCGATTTCCCACTGCCGGATAGCCCCATGATCACAAACATTTCTCCATCATTAATCTCTAAAGACACCCGATCCACACCCACGGTATGCCCGGTTTTTTTCAAAATATCATCTTTTGATAAGCCCTTTTGTAAAGACTTGATAATTTTTTTGGGATGCGGACCAAAGATTTTTGTAACCTCTTTGATTTCCATTTTAAGTGTCATTGATCAGACTCCTTAATACATTCACAGTGTGAATGCAATGTTTACCTCTGCTTTTGAAAGCTGTTTGAAATAGCTAACGTAATCCTGTCTATAATAATGGCTAGAAAGACAATGCTGATTCCTGCCTCGAAGCCTTTGGCGACATCAATCTGTCCAAGGGCTGTCAGCACTTCAAGCCCCAGTCCCTTCACACCCACCATGGAGGCCACAACAACCATAGCTAAAGCCATCATCGTTGTTTGGTTGACACCCGCCATAATCGTTGGCAGTGCTTGAGGAATTTGTACCTTAGTCAAAAGCTGCCAGCGTGAGGAACCAAAAGATAGACTGGCTTCAACCACTTCATCAGGAACACCGCGAATCGCTAGATTAGTTAAACGCATTACAGGTGGCAAAGCATAGATGATGGTTGAAAGCACACCTGGAATCAGGCCAAGTCCAAAGAAAAAGAGAGCGGGAATGAGATAGACAAACGTTGGCATGGTCTGCATCGCATCTAATATTGGCTTGGCGATGATCTCAAACCGCCGACTATTCGCCATCAGAATCCCTAAAGGAATACCGATGATAAGCGAAATGACAACACTTGATATAACAAGGCATAGCGTATACATCATTTCGTCCCAATAACCGAAAATCCCAATGAGCATTAAAAAGCAGGCGAAGAGAATGCCGGAAGCGACTGATTTAAATTGCCATGCTAATAAAAAGACGACAAGGATGAAAAACCACCAAGGCATCCATAACAAGAAATCATTGAGCTGATTCAATACCCATAAGAGTCCAACGCGAATGCCATTAAAAAAGCCTTCCCAATGGACAGTCAGCCAGTCCACTAAATCACTGACATATTTACCAAAATGAAACGTTAAACTTTTTGGAAAATCAAACATGTTGAAGGTTGCTCATAGGCAACCACACCTCACTTCCTTGAAATAACCGCATTTTTATAGGGCGGCCTTTACCTTACTTGCCACATTTTTTGGCACCCATTTCGTCCAGATAGCCTCATGCTTTTTGAGCCACCACTCTGCAGCCTTTTGCGGCGTCGCATCATGATCCTGCATATAAACCAAGGCTTCCCCAGTTAAATCTGATGAGGTCTTATAATGGCTGAGGAATTTGACAACATCTGGTGCCTTTTTCTTAAGATCTTTGTTGACTGAAATATAAACTTTATCAGGAGGGAATTCTGTACCATAATTTTTTTCCCAAGTTTTTTTATTATAGGCTGGTGCTTTTAATAATGTTAAATCATATTTTGAGGTCAACCATGTGGGCGTCCAATAATAGCCAACCCAAGGTTCATGGTTTTTAAAAGCTTTGACAATCGAGGCATTGAGGGCGCCTTCCGAACCGGGGGTAAAGTAGTTAAATGTATCCGATAATCCAAAATCAGACACCTGTTTTTCAGTAATCTTTTGTGCTTCTGTTCCGCTATAACCGCCAACAATTCTTCCCTTACTCGGATCCTCGGGATCTTTAAAAAGCTTCCAATACTTCTTTAAATCAGAAACGCTTTTTAAATCCGGGGTCATTGGCTTGATCCCTTTGTCAGGATCTCCTTTTATCATGTAAGTAGGAACATAGAAACCTTGTCTGCCCTGATAATTCAAGGAAACGGTCTTTATATCACCTGATTTGATGGCGTCATTGTAAGCGTCAAGCATATTATTCGGCCAGACCTCCATGAGAACATCGATCTCTCCTTGACGGAGTCCTGTGAAGGTTGCTGCTGTAGACCCACTTGTCACATCCATTTTATAGCCATATCCATGTTCAACAATAAAGCCTGCAATAAAATTATGAAGGCGAATGCTATCCCAGTTGGCATCACCGAAGACAATCGTCCCTTTACTTTGGGCACTATCTGATTTTTGTGTGGCGCTATAAACACCTAAGCCAATGAGTAAGCATAACATGCCTATCCAAACGACAGTCCACTTATATTTCATTTGATACTCCTTTCATTTTGTCTCTATTTTATTATGAATTATGAAAAGCCTGACGACAAACGCGATATGCAGAGAATAACCTTTATATCTTAGGATATACTGTCTTTGCAGAGTGGATAAAGCCCTTTCTATGATTATCCTAACAAATAAAGCCCTTTCACTCCGTATTTCCCCCTTGTTGATGCTGTCTGCGCCATTCGTCAGGTGATTCTAAGCTTTAATGGCATTCCCCCGTATCAGTATTTTTAAACCATAAGAACTTGTCCTTTTTTTCGAAAAGATTTCCCCCAGTAAGAAAAACCGAGCGAAAAGCATGCCCGGTCCTTGTCCTTAGTATAGAGCATCAACCAATATGAAAGAGGCTTCATTGCCTGATTAAGCGGGTTGGAGCGCAAGGCGCGAGATTCGGAGCACTCTAAAATCGTGTGTTCCTCGGGCGCCGCTGACTCTTGATGCGGAGACTAGAGTCCTGCGGGAAGTGGGAAATCGGTAAGACCTTAGCCGCGCGAAGGCGCGAGGAGGCTTACCGCTTCCCCGCGGAAAGCGAGCGGTCTGGAGTCGCGCACCGTCCTCATGATCAGGAATTTTATACTTTCTTTTCTTTTTAGAAAACTTGGCTTGTACCCCTTCGCTGGTACTCCTGATGTGATTTTTTGCCAACCACATACTTAGGTTGCTCGCAAGCCTCAGGTGGCGAAAGTCAAAGCCAGCCTTATACTCTCTTCCTTTATGAGCGTCAGCGAAGTTATACATTCTGATAGTACAAAAAAAGAAACATCCAACACCATAAATGATGTTGAATGCTTCAAATGGTATCACACCTAAAAAAAGGCATGAACAATCTGGAGAGCCTCTCTGCCGATAAAAATCATAACAAAGGCCCAAGGAAAAATCCCAACGAGGGTTAATAGACCATATGGGAGCCACTTCACCTTACTAATCCCCGCAACGTAAGATATATAGTTTCCGATACCAAAAGGCCGGGTGACTGCAATGCTCCATAACCCGTATTTATTAAACCAGCCCCTTGCTTTATCAATGCTTTTTTTTAAGCGCTTCTTAAAAAAAGCATCGAGTTTATAACCAAGCAAATACGGAATGAAGCTGGCTATCGTATAAATAGCACTCATCACCAGTGCCATCAACAAGGATTCCCATATATTAAAGTTCATGACATAGCCATAAGCCAATACAATGATGATGCCTGGAAAGGGAACGGATAAGCCTTCTATAAACATGGTGAGTAAGAGCCCTACTGTCCCTAGATGATCCAGCCACCCTAATATCTGTTGTATCAAAAATATGTTCCTTTCCAAAGATCAATCATCCATTCACAAACGAATACCTGATCATTAGTTATAAAAGTGAAAAATAGAAGAAGTGTGTAAAAACTATGTGGATTTTGTTTTTTTCCACAAATAGGTTATAATAAACATGTGTGATTAGAAAACTTGGCATTGCCAAGTCTGTAAATAAAGGGGGAAAACCATCATGGCGTTCAACAAAAATAATCGCGAGCCAGTGCCTGAAGAAGAAACAGCCATTTGGACTTGCACAAATGATGATTGTTTAGGTTGGATGAGAGACGCCTACTCCTTTGACAAGGAGCCCAAGTGCCCCTTATGCCAATCGGATATGGTAAGAGCCACCCGAACATTACCTGTTCTTGATTAATCGATGAGTTATCTTTTTTTGAAAATTTTGGTAGTTATGTTTTATTTTAAAGATAGACGCTGATATCCTATTGGGAGATGGCGTTCTTTCTTGTTTAAACGCCCATCTTATGCAATGGGCGTTTATTTTTTTGGAATCGTATAAATGCTATTCCTTTCCAATTAACTGTTTGATATCGTTTATAAGCGCTTCATTATTGTGACGAATAAGTACCTCAAGACCCTCTCTCAGCCTCTCAACATCCATTGTTTCCCCTTGCTTCAAAACGTATTGGTCCATGATTCTTTTTAGTTCAGCATTTGAAATTCCATATTCTTTAGCCAAAATCATTCATCTCCTTTATCTCATGTACTATCGTAATCAATTTTGTTTAAAATATCAAAGATTTCACTACATGGTTAACCAATGACCTTTTTCATCTAAAAGATTCAGACCTTTATACCTACAAGTTTAGGGAAAAACTTTTCACTTCCCCCCTAATAATTGTACACGATTCAATATATTTTCCCAATACCCAAACCGCCTAAGACATGTTATCGTTATTTATGAACAAACCATTACCTTTATCTCATTGCACCGTGCGGATGAGATGGGAGGACATACCTTATCTTGAAGCTCTCAAGATAGCGTTGGAAAGTCTATCGTCATATTCGCCAAGGCATTTGGAGATTATGTCATGTCTTTTCAACACTCTATGTCAAATGGTACAGTCTTTTAAGTATGACCCCTTTTATAACTCGGCATAAAGTATTTTGGGCTAAGCGATTCCCCCTCGCTTAGCTCCTTTTTTTATGTAAAAAGCAGGATTATCAGTGGCTGAAAGCGAAGAAAGTGATGATTAACAGCCATCCCTATTGGATGCAAAGGAGATGAACGATTATGGTTACCCTCCAACCCATGAACGATTCGGCTTTTCAAGCCTACATAGCAACAGCCTTACCAGAGTATGCTAATGAACATGTAAAATCGGGAGATTGGGCGAAAGAAGAAGCCATGGAAAAGGCCGACATGCAATTCAAGCAGCTTTTACCTGAAGGCATAAGAACAAAAGGACACTATCTTTTTTCCCTAGTACATAACGACCAAAAGATTGGTATGCTTTGGGTCAAACTGACAGAAACCGCACATGACCAATCCGCCTTCATTTATGATATTAAAGTAGACGAAGCCTATCAAGGACAGGGTTTAGGTAAAGCCACTATGACTGCCCTAGATAGCTTTGCACGCTCCAAAGGCATTAAAACTATTAAACTGCACGTGTTTGCCCACAATACCCGTGCGCTTTCTCTTTATAAGAAAATGAATTATCAAATTACAGATTACTATATGATGAAAAAGGTTTAAACGCTTCCGTGCTACTCTTAAATTGTGATTTAAAAGCGCACAATTAAGGCTGTCCACAAGCTACAGAAAGGAGAAGTCAAAGCTTGAAAAACATATACGCCCATTCTGAAATCGCGTGAGTGAGCGCTTATCTTCTAACAGTATAAAAAATACTTAATGTCAAACACTAGCCTCAGGGAGGTGTTTGCATTGGCAAGAGAAAAAGAAATGCGCGTCCACAGAAGCAAAACCGCATCAAACGTCAATCCTCAAGGTCTATCAGAAGATGTTCGTGACCATCAGCCCCACACCGAGTTGGAGCAGCGGGCAAAAAAGAAAAATACAAAAATTTAAAGCTACGGGAATTTCCCGTAGCTTTTCCATTAAACTTGGGATAAAATCGAAGGGAGTACTCTTAGCAGTGCTCCCTGGTTAGTGATCCGTTGCATTAATGCTTAGGAGGAACGTGAATGTTTGATCCCACCGTATTTGATAACCTTAAAGTCGTATTAGAGGGAGCCATGTACGATCTTGATTTTAATGAGGATATAGACATAACGGATCGAAGTGATACAGTTGATCTCGCCAAAATGTCACGTTCTTATACCCTGACGTTGACCCAAGGGAAAGCAGATGCCATCATCGAGCTTACGACAGATGTTTTAAATTGGTCTGGTGAAATTTTAGCTCCCGAACAAGGCAACTATCCTTGCCAACTTTATATCGAATTTTTGCTTAAAATTAATGATATTGACCAGGATTGCTCGGCCATTCGCTTCCGTCTCAATCAAATTTGGCGTTCTTTTAAGCCAAAGATTGAGCAAAATATCAGCTTTGTATATGGCAATACAACTCCTCTTTTTGACAATCAAATTTTGCTCTCATTCAAGGATGAAATCGGTGAGGATTTTATTGCTGAAATCCCCTTTTTAATTGAAAAATTGGTGACGACATTATCAGCGCTCGAAGCCTATGCACAATAATCTATTCATAACCTTTTTCCCATTCTTATCACGGTTTGTGTGAGCTGCTCCGTCATCATTTTCTTCAAACCGTGCTTTTCATAAAAACGCAAGGCCCTTTTATTCGTTGGGGATACACGCAAATGGTATTCTGTCAGGCCCTTCCTCTTAAAATAGGCTTCCGCATAGTCAATCTGCCTTTTCCCAAGACCACGGTTACGATATTCAGGGATTAAATAAAATAAATCAACATAACCAATGGGGTGACCGTCATATAGGATCACCTCTAGCTCCATTTGTCCAATAGGCTTGCCCTCACATTCCATGATAACAAAGCCCTCTGGCTCCATCGCTGCCGCCATTGCCATCCAAGCCACATACAACTCCTCATCACCTAATTCATCCGGAGTACCAAAACTAACAATATAGGAATCCTTTCGGAATTGAACAATCGTTTGTCTATCTCTCAATGCATTAATTGGGCGAAAATTAAAACGCTGAGCCATGATTTCCCTCCTCCCACTTACTATATTCTAAATGGGATAGCAGGGTTCATGCCTCATATTAAGAGATGAATCCATAAAGGAGTGGAAAGGATGCTAAGCAGAGTCGTTAAAAGTGTCGTCGTTGTGACCAGATTTGTCTTTGCATTAAATTGCATCGCAAACATCGTTGTATTTGCCGCCGTTGGCATTGCGGCTGTCAAGAGCAACACCTTTTCCACAATGCCGCTCACAGGAAGTAACCAAATGAGAAAAAGAGCAATGAGTGGTGAGACAACAAGCCTTCCAATCACTGCAGCACTTACCTTTTCAACCTCTATTTTTTTAAAAGAAATATTGGCAAGCTGCATGCCGAGTAGCAGCATAACCATTGGCACCGTTGCATCTGAAATAAGATCAACGGGACGCTGAAGAGCCTCGGGTAAAGAGAAATGCCAAAGACTAAATAGAGCACCGATCACCGCTCCATAAGCAATAGGAACTTTTAAAACACGCCTAAGTGGTGAAATGTGCGTATCCCTTTCACCGCCTTTAGCAGCAAAATATAATCCGACGGTACTCATAAGCAGCGATTGGATAACCATGAGGAACACAGCGGGATGCATGCCAGCTTTCCCGAAAGCAAACAAGGCAACGGGGACACCATAATTTCCACTATTCATAAACACGACAGATAACACCATGCCACAATAATCTTTTATTGTAAGCCGTCTTATTTTTATGTAAAGATATAGTAACGCTAATTGAAGCCCCATCAAGGACAAAGCAAAGATTAAGATGTAGAGTGTACTCAAATCTAATTCTGCTTCTGAAAAGGTCTTAAACGCCAAACAGGGCGTTAAGATGTACATCACAGTTGTAGAAATTGAAAGCAGCTGCAAATGAAACAGCTTTTGTATCAAATAGCCAAAACCAAATACGATAAAAACGGGTAAAACAATATTAAAAAAAACCAACCGTCTCCCCCTCATCTTTCTATCTTTCATCACACTTTATAGAAAACAAGACTCAGGTGCCTGAATCCACAAAAATAGGACAGTACAAACACCCCTTCCTTAATTCAGCCAGTGCAATTTTAATTATAACCTTGTTTTTAGTTTAAGAAAAAGCCTTTCGCTTCAGAATCAATGAAAAATTAAGAAAGCCAGAGGGAACGCTCGGTGTTTTTTGGCATTAAAGATATTATAAAATCAGGGGAGCCGTCTGCGCTTTGACGACAGCTTGTTGTTATTTTGAGGATGCCTTTTGTTAATTTGAAGCCCACCTTAGCTAAAATACTCCTTGCTTTGGTTGCAATTTGGAAGCTTCGCCAGACCAAGTGGATGAGGACATAAGATACAAGACGCCAACAGGATGAACATACGACAACTGAAAAACGACTGAAAGCTAGACAGGCACCCTCGTCATCCAAAGGATCAAACACTTTCTCCCTGCAATAAAAACGACTCCCCTGCCGGTGGGAAAAACATAGACAGGGGAGCGCATTCTAAGTGATTATTCTTCAGGTGAAACGGATTGTTTAATCATTGCATCTAGCTCTTGTTCATAAGCCTGTCTTTGCTCATCCGTCCAACTAAATTCTCGGGCGAGAAAAGTAATGACCGGCTGCTTCCATTCATAAACCCAATCAATATTAAAGAGCAATGCACCTGTTCTTCTTAAAAAGAAGTCTAATGGTGTAACGGTTAATTCATAATCTATACCATAACGGAGCATCGCAAAGACATCGATAGGAAGTCCAGCCGCCGCCGCTTCATCCACATGATCTTTGATGATGCGGTAAAGGTGATCCACATTACTACCGTACCGATGGATCAACTGCTTTGCTTGTGCTTCATTTAGCCCCAAGGCCTTACCTTCATCAAGCTTAGCTGCCTCAAAAGCTGGGAACTTATCCGATCCACCGATATCCCCACCGGATAAGCGAAGGTCCTTGGTCAAACAGCCTGGAAATGAACGTTTTTCCTCCTGAGAAAGCTGCTGACTAACAAGGTCCACCACTTTTTCAGCCATTTTACGATAACCAGTAAGTTTACCTCCAGCAATCGTAATTAGTCCCGAATCTGAAAGAAAAACTTCATCCTTACGAGAAATCTCTGAAGGTGATTTTCCTTCTTCATGAATGAGTGGACGAACACCTGCCCAGCTGGATTCCACATCATCCTTAGTCAAGCCTAAACTTGGGAATAGCCCATTTACTGCCTCTAAAATATAATCGCGATCCTCTTTTGTCATTTTTGGATTTTTTGGGTCAGCTTTATAGTTAGTATCTGTTGTTCCGACATAAACCTTGCCTTCTCTCGGAATAGCAAAGAGCATCCGGCCATCTCCACTAGGGGTGTCAAAATACACAGCATTTTGTAACGGGAACCGCCCACCATCAATGACAAGATGGACACCTTTGGTCAAATGCAGGGTTTTCCCCTTTTTCGAATGATCAATTTCACGAAGAGTGTCCACCCATGGACCTGCGGCATTCACAATCTTTTTAGCATACAATTGATAAGATTCACCTGTGATTTGATCGACCGCTTCAACCCCGATAATTTTTCCATGCTCATCATAAAGAAGCTGTTCCGCTTTTACATAATTGACCGCTTTTGCCCCTTTATCCACAGCTGCTTTCATCGTTTCTAAAGTGAGTCGGGCATCATCTGTGCGGTATTCCACATAAACGCCGCCACCCTTGAGATCCTCTGCTTTAAGCAATGGCTCTCTTTTTAACGTTTGCTCTTTATTCAACATGCTGCGACGTTCACTGCGTTTTACACCTGCAAGAAAGTCATACACCTTTAACCCAATGGACGTTGAAAAGGAACCAAAGGTTCCTCCTTTATAGAAAGGAAGCATCATCCATACTGGAGTTGTAACATGCGGCGCGTTTTCATAAACAATGGCCCGCTCTTTCCCAACTTCCGCCACCAATTTAATCTCAAATTGTTTTAAATAACGCAATCCGCCATGAACGAGCTTTGTTGAGCGACTTGAAGTGCCTGCAGCGAAGTCTTGCATTTCAATCAACCCAATATTTATACCACGTGATACAGCATCGAGAGCAATCCCTGCTCCTGTAATACCGCCACCAATAACTAATAAATCAAGTTGTTCTTCTGCCATGCTTGTCATATAATCCTGTCTTTTCTTGCTTGAAAAAGTCATCATATCCACCTCATTCAAAGGGTTATAAGTCAAAAAAAGAGACTACAAGCGATCTAATGCGGAAATATCTACATTAGATAACTCGTAGTCTCTCAATGACTCATACGCTCTTATTAACTTACCTTTATTATATACCTCATCGCTACAAAATTCAAGCATGTTCCCCACCGCCTATTAAGGAGCTCTCGCCTACCATAGGGCAGGATTAGACGTGGTGACCGCGGTTGCTCCGTAGTCTAACGCGTTTTGAACATTTTCAGGCGTTCGGATAAGTCCACCAGCTATCACAGGAATCCCTGTATTTTCATGCACCTCTTTAATCAACTCTGGGACTACTCCTGGGAGCACCTCGATAAAATGAGGTTCAATCTTTTCAGCTAAACGGTAGCTCGTCTCAAGCGCTCCAGAGTCAATCATAAAGAGCCTCTGTACAATCATGACTCCTTTTTTCTTAGCCGCTTGCAAAACATGGGAACGTGTTGAAATTAAACCGTCTGGCTTGATTTCCTGACAAAGAAATTCTGTGGCTTGCTCATCACTTTTAAGGCCTTGGATTAAGTCCACATGAATGAGAACCTTGCGACCTTCATTATGCACTGTTTTGACCACGCTTTTTAAGGTCGCCAAATGGGTATCTAATAACACGACATATTCATGGTCACTTTTTATACCTTTCTCAAAGTCCTTGAACCGTCGAATCGCTGGTATTATCTGTTGCTTTATCACGCTATCGTCCTCCTAACACTTACAAACAAGGCTCTTTAGAATTCACCTTTGTTAAGTGACTATATCCGCCTGTGCATGTGGTGTATTTCATTATCTGAAAAAAATTCAAAGACATACGTATAAGATTAGCTTTGCTGACCATACTAGTAACAAGCTATCTATCTTCTCCCCCTTGTTTTGTCCCTGAATGAAGATTCAGGGACTTTTTCTATATCACTTTTCAGGAACTAAGATTTGCTCGCCCACCTGTAGGTGTCTTGGAGCAATATGAGGATTAAGTGCTTGTAATGTGCCATGCTTCCAATGATGAGCTTCCTCAATGCCCCAAAAGGTATCCCCAGCTTGAATCGTATACTGCTTTTTCTTTGCCGTTGAATTCTCGGGAATGATGATGGTCTGTCCTATCTTTAACTCTCTAGGATTCAGATTAGGATTAGCCTTTGTCAAAGCACCCTGCGGCAACATCCAACGATTTTCCAACTCCCAAAAGGTATCCCCCTGTTTGATTTTATAGATCTCATGCCCGCTTCTTGACGGGATAACCAAATGCTTCTGCATTTCATCTAAATCAACATGACCACTGATCCCAGGAATCCTTCCTTTATTCGAATACTGAAAAACAGCCCAATCTCCCCATATACCATTATCCTGTGGAGACGAACGATTATATTCAGCTATCCACAATGGGAGCTGATGCAAAGCATGATCTAAATGCAGCTTGGAGAAGTTTGTATTCGTATACAGCATGACATCCTGCCCTGTTTGCTTCTTAACCGCTTGACAGAAGATAAGGATAAGCTCTGAAAGCTGACGCTTATTTAATCCTATATCCACTTCAACATCCAGAGCGGGTAACAAATCCGAGGTATAAGGCGCAACAGTCGAACCAAAATGCTTAGCTTCATGCTGAGCAGAAGCATTATCCGTAAACCTTGCAAAATGATAGAACCCGACGTGTAGCTTCGTTTCCTTTATCGCTCGAGCATGTGTGGCCAGCATTGGATCGACAAAGGTCGTCCCCTCCGTCGCCTTAATATAAGCAAAAGCCACTCCAGATCTTTCCACCCGCTTCCAGTCAATAGTCCCTTGCCAATGACTCACATCAATCCCTTGTAAATGATTGTTGCTTCGTTTTTCCATGCCTAAAACCCCCTTTTCGCCACTTTAACGAAAAAGAAGGTCAAAGACAAAAGACAAAAAAACGAATCACCATTCTGAAGGCTATTAAATCTGCACATTACACTGGAGCAAATAGGGATGATTTATGATTTTTTAATACGGATGCTGCGATTTGGTTTAAACAGGGGTGCTGTCGACGATGCCTGTACCTTTTCTTGAAGATCAACATAATAAGGTTTTAATAAGGAATTAAAAGTCAGAGTGACCGTCTTATCTGGGTCTCTGTACTGAATATGTGTGAGCAGTGGAACCCGTGCTTCTTGGCCATCTATATGTGTCATAATTCCCATTTTTGCAAGCCTTTTTAGCCTTTCTGTTATATCAGAAGGATTTAAATGATCAAGTTCAAAGTCAATTAATTTGAATGTGTACGCCTTTGTGTTCTTATCCTCTATACGAACACGTCGACTGATCCCCTTTAATATTTTCCTGTCAAACAAGGATAACTGATCAAACAGATTCATAACTGGATTCTCTAGCATTGCCTAATCCTCCAAATATAACACTTTTCCTAATTGGAATGAATGATAAAGTAAAAACTTGGCTTGCACCACTTCGCTGGTACTCCTGATGTGATTTTTGCAAATCACACACTTAGGGTGTCCGCAAGCCTCAGGTGGCGAAAGCCAAAGTTACACTTATACTCTCTTCCTTTATGAGTGTCAGCGCAATTATAAATTCTGATAGTATAAAAAGAGACGCTAACCCTGAAGCGACTCACATCCATCAAGACACCTAAAACTATCTTCCAGTGTCTCAATTTTTCAGGGAGCGTTTATTCTATAGTATAAAAAGGAATAGTCACATGCAATGACTATGCACACGAACTGCCATTTATTTTCTTAGCTAAGAAAGAAATGCCTCGATAGATTTATCAATGTCATCTTGCGTGGGTGCCTGACCAGAAAATGCAAAAGGAACTTCTTTTATAAACGTGCCATCTTGGTAGACATGAAGAGCAGCGCGCTGTAGTACAACACTGTACTCCACATCAAAAGTGTATCCATCACGTTGAATAGCTCCCATCCTTGAACCGAACCCCCTTTTTTCTTATTTTTCCTTTGCCTGCAGTGATTTATTCTCTCTGCAGATCAGAAGAGAGACCCAAGGAGATGTATCAAGCTAAAATTCCCCTACTGTAAATAAATTCAAGTTGAATGACAGCTTTTCTCAATACGCTATGAATGCCAGTGAATGACGTTAAAAAGGTTTACAGAGGAGATAAGGAGGAAAAGTCAATGACTTTTAATTCTTTAAAAGAGCTTCCAACAGCTATAAAGCGCCACCTTCCAACACATGCTCAAAAGATCTTTAAGGAAGCCTTTAATTCAGTAAGGCAAGGTAAAGCACAACAATAAAATGTTTATAAACAATGATAGTATAAAAAACGCTACGAAAATTGTTGTAGCCCAATGTTGTATCGTGGAGCATACGGGGCTCAAACCCGTGACCTCTTGCATGCCATGGATAGATACTCTTTATTTTCAATTAGGATTGCTAAATGTAGGTAGAGAGCTTAATATATAAGCATTTAAAAACGGTTAAATACGATAAATTAGTTGAACTTGTATTCTTTGGTCAATATTCGGGCAATAAATGGTCAACAGAATAATAGTAAAAGTGTATTTTACTATATTATGATTGGAATATTTGTATCTCCAATTTATATTACACTTTTTGCTCTTAGTTTAATTAAAGTTTCTGTTAATATGAGTATAGTATTAGTATCGAGAAAAAATGTATTTAGACGAACGATGGCTGAAAATGAAGCCGCCAACTTTATATTGAAGGAGTTTGATAAATTGAGCAAGATAGGACTTTATACTATTGATATTACACCTCCTTTAGGGATTGATTTTATAGGTTATCACCGAGATGGAGGAATAAAAGGCATTCTTGATCGTATTTATGCTACTGCATTTGTTTTTGAAAATCAGGGAGAGAAGATTGTTCTAATTAGCGTTGATAATATCGGTTTGTCAGTTGGAGATACCACACAATTACGAGTTAGGATTTCTGAAAAGTTGCAAATTGAGATAGACAACGTAACAGTTATATGTACTCACACTCATTCAGGACCAGAAACAGAAGGAAAGGTCCCTCTACATCAAGCATATAAAACGGTATTATTTGAAAATTTATTTCAAGCAGTTTTCCGTGCGAATGAAGCTCTTCAACCTTGCAACATTGGATGGGGTGTTACAAAAGGTGAAATAGGTGTTAACCGAAGGCAAATAGTTAATGGCAAAGCAATAATGGGAACGAATTTGGATGGGATAGTAGATAAAAGGATTGGAGTCTTAGGTATTAAAAATAATGATACCAACGAAATGATTGGTGTTATCATTTTTTGTACAGCACATCCAAATGTGTTAAGAGGTGACAGTTTTTTGCTGTCGGGAGATTATCCTGGTAAGACCAAACAAATTTTGGAGCAGACACTTAGTTGCCCAGTAGTAGTTATACAGGGAGGAGCTGGAAATATAAATGCAAAATGGAGAGGTACACAAGATGATTTAAAAAAAATGGCTCAGGCCCTAAGTGGCTACGTACTTACCGTTTTACCTGATATTGACTATAGACCGATTTCAAAAATGGTTTCTGTTTCAAAGAACCTATCGATGAAATTGAAAAGAATACCAGATCCAAAGGATATTGACAAAATAGCATTGTCTGCTGAAAAAAAATGGGGAGTTAATACAACTAAGTGGAAAACAGAAATTCTTAATAAATACAAAGAGAACCAACGAGAATTGGAAGTTGATTTAGAAGTTCAACTAATCCAATTGAATGAAGGATTTTTCTCTGGAATACCGATGGAACCGTTCGCTGAAACAGCATTGGAAATAAGGGATAGCTTAGAAAATGATTTTGCCTTTTTTGGAGGATATACAAATGGTTATTTGGGATACTTACCCAATCGAGAGTCCTATCCATATGGAGGATATGAGGTGGAAATAAATCCAGTTGTTTATGGTCCAGAAACTGGTCTGTGGATGTCTCCTCATGAAAATACGGCAGAACAAGTCGTCAAAACTGTTTTAAATCTTTATAAATCTAATAATTAGTACACAAAACCTTCGCGAAGGTGAAATATTTAGGGATGCAATGGGATAAGGCAGACTTCAAAACAAACACCATCTATGCTAAATATCCTCTGTATTACACAAAGGAAAATGGTTATCCATTGAAAGACCCGAAAACAAGCGGGGTGATCTTCTTAAAGTTGCTCCGCCTAAAAAGTTAATAAAATATATTCACAAAAAGAAAACGGACAGAAAATACCCTAACTTATAATGATTGTAAAAACAAAAAACGCCTGTATCTCTTGATACTAGGCGTTTTCTATTGATGGAGCATACGGGGCTCGAACCCGTGACCTCTTGCATGCCATGCAAGCACTCTCCCAGCTGAGCTAATGCCCCATATCTCTTTAAAGACAAATATTATTTTACCAAGGCTTAGATACGCTGTCAAGCTTTGCTTATTGACCAAGAGACTCTCCCTTAGTAAAAAGTATTAGGTCATAAATTCATATTAAATCATGCTTCCAATCCTCAAAGCTACATTCATCTATTAGTGACAGATCGTTCATCCTATTTTTTGCAGTGAAATAAAACTGGTCAATTGACCAGCTTCATGATGTCTTACTTATGTTGTCACTGTTTTATCACTATAATTTTTTATCGTATCACGGGCTATTTCCATTTTACTTAGAGCATATTGGTAATCCCCTTTGCGATTCATCCCGTCATCCGTCAATGCCTTAACCACTCGGCATAAATGATCAATCACATAAATCAAGTCAGCTTTTTCATACCTCTCAATTTCAGAGCCCAACCTTGTCATTTCAGAAAAAATTTCATCTGACATCTGCTTAATTTGTCGATTCTCTAAACGCATGGTTATCGCCTCCTCAAGTGAAGTGTATGCAGCTATAGTGCCAATATTCCGCACACTTTAGCAAGCGCTGTCCTCTTTTATTTCCATTGAAAATGAGAATCACTATCGTTATAATGAAAGCATACACATCACAGGAGGGGGATCTTTTATGTTCGTCATGCAAGCGAAATTCGAGATCGATCAAGACCATGAAGATCAATTGAGACAAAAGGCGATTAAAAATAAAAAAGAGATTGAACAAGCTACAGGACTACTTTCCTATGAATGCTGGCGAAGAGAATTGAAGGATACGGTTGAGTATGCATTCGTTTCAAAATGGGAAAAGCAAGAAGATTTTAAAGCGTGGATATCACGTGAGGAACATGTTCAAGAACATAAAAATGCCCGTGCCCATCCATCGCATGCCACCGATGCCGTTAAAATGACAAAAACCCTCCATAGCTATGAAGTCTTTGATCCAGCCTTCCAACAGGCTTAAGCACGAAAGCGTCAGCAAAAGGATATAAAAAACAGCTCCCTTCTCATTTATTTGAGGAGGGAGCTGTTGTACATTTGCTAAAATGGCAACTTTAGTTTTTGATATACAGGGAAGGCGGCTTTACGCCTTTGGACCTGTCATCTCTTCAGGACGTACGAGCTTATCAAATTCTTCAGCTGTTAAAATTCCTGTACTAACCGCCGCTTCTTTTAATGTCGTTCCTTCTTTATGAGCGGTTTTGGCAATGCTTGCCGCCTTTTCATAGCCGATATGTGGATTGAGTGCTGTAACAAGCATCAATGAGTTGTGGAGATATTGATCAATTTTATCTGTCTCTGGTTCAATTCCAACAGCACAATTGTCATTAAAGGAGACCATAGCATCGGCAAGCAAGCGCGCTGATTGCAAGAAATTATAAGCGATGACTGGCTTAAATACATTTAGCTCAAAATTGCCTTGACTTGCTGCAAAGCCAATCGTTGCATCATTACCAAAAACTTGAGCAGCAACCATCGTAACGGCTTCTGATTGTGTCGGATTGACTTTACCAGGCATGATCGAGCTTCCTGGTTCATTGGCTGGAATCGTTAATTCCCCAATACCACAACGTGGACCGCTTGCTAGCCAGCGTACATCGTTAGCAATTTTCATTAAGTCAGCAGCCAATGCTTTTAAGACACCATGTACAGAAGTGATCTGATCATGACTTGTTAAGGCATGGAATTTATTATCAGAGGAGACAAATGTTTTTCCAGTAACTTTAGAGATCTCTTCAGCAGTCCTATCCCCAAACTCTGGATGAGCATTCAATCCTGTACCGACAGCAGTACCGCCAATGGCAAGTTCTTTAATGTGCTTGGTTGCTTCAGTCAGCATTGCCTCGCTCTTTTCAAGCATGGCAACCCAGCCACTGATTTCCTGTCCAAGAGTAAGCGGGGTTGCATCCTGCAAGTGTGTCCGACCAATTTTAATGATAGCAGCAAATTTCTCGGATTTTTCGGTCAAAGTTGCTTTTAGCTTATGTAAGGCAGGAATCACTTCATCTTCGACGGCAAGCACCGCAGCGACATGCATAGCTGTTGGGTAGGTATCATTTGAGCTTTGTGATTTATTGACATCATCATTCGGATGCACATGGCTTGCGCTGCCTTTTTCCTTTAATATTTGATTTGCACGGTTGGCGATCACTTCGTTCACATTCATATTCGATTGTGTCCCGCTACCCGTTTGCCAAACTACAAGTGGAAAGTGCTCGTCCCATTTGCCCGCAATCACTTCATCGGCTGCTTGCACAATTGCATCTGTTTTGTCCTGCTCAAGTTTGCCAAGCTTATTATTAGCTAATGCAGCCCCTTTTTTTAAGGTAGCAAAGGCTTTCACAATAGCCAAAGGCATTTTCTCCCAACCGATTTTGAAGTTTTCCTTACTCCTTTGGGTTTGCGCCGCCCAAAGCTTATCTGCAGGGACCTTGATTTCTCCAATCGTATCTTTCTCGATTCTATACTCCATTTGGGAACCTCCTGATTTTTCGATAAAGCTTTTACACTCCTAGTATAACAAATCACCAGGAAAAATGGCGATAAATGCCCTGCAATTTTTCGAGAGAGACTACCCTCTCGATTCGATCACCAAGGCCAGTCGGACAAGAACGTAGCCAGCAATACTATAAACAATAAGTGCAAAAACAGCAGAGAGATCCAAATAGTAGGATTCTTGAAAAAGTATAGAATGAAAAATGCCTTTAAAAGGAGCAAGTAATGGGGCACTCAATGTATATATCCAATGGACAAAAGGAACCTCGGCTGCCCCAAATAATTTCAATACAATATAAAGGCCCATAATAATTTGAACAGCGGACACCAAAATATTGATGATTCTTGAAAGGATAAAGCTCTTCTTTTTCATGTCCGTCCTCCAACACCTTTTCGTTTCCTTAAATACAAGCGCATGCCCTTTTTGATAAATAGTTTGTCCCTTTTTCTTTAACAGTTGATCTGCCATTAGTGTTCACCCGATTAAAAAAATCATTCATATCGAAGACCAGTGCTCAACTAAGACTTTTAGAAAACGTGGCTCGCACTTCACCGCTTCGCTAAGCACAGCCTGATGTTCGTGGTTTTGCACTCACGAAGAGTGCGACTAAAGAAAAGTATAGGGTGACTCAAACGCAAATCTTTTCAATCCACGCACTCACGAAGAGTGCGACCATAATGGCCATAACCAATTGTATAATATTTTTCAATTTCAATCCACGCACTCACGAAGAGTGCGACTAAAGAAAACCAAGGATTGGTTGAAAGCAAACCATTTCAATCCACGCACTCACGAAGAGTGCGACCGCGCTTTTAACAAGGTAATCTCTCCTAACATTGGATTTCAATCCACGCACTCACGAAGAGTGCGACCAGGAACTTGGCTTGCATCAATAAAAGAATTGTAGATTTCAATCCACGCACTCACGAAGAGTGCGACCGAATGCCGAAAAATATACATCGATTACGAAAAAATTTCAATCCACGCACTCACGAAGAGTGCGACAGCGGAATCCAGTAAAAACGTCCTATAAAATTGAATTTTTACTAATAAATTACTTTTATTTTACCATTTAAATACATTAAAGGAAATAAAAATAATAAAAATGGACTTATATATGGTGCGAATCTCCCTAGTATTTTATGTTCACTTCACATTCGCACCTGATTCCCCTCTCTTATAAAGCAAGCATAACATGCTGCTTTATTTACGACCATCTAATAAAAACTCGGCTTCCTTTTTTGTTTTTTTGCGTGAGATTTTTGTTAAATTGTCCACGCCTTTTGTTACTTTGAAGCAGGCTTTTGTTTTCTTGACCAGGGCTTTTGTTGCGCTCACCCCTGGATTCGGAAGCTTGAACCTCGGATTTGTTCTCTATTCGGAAACTTCGGGTTTGATTGGTTACTTTGCGTAGAGCTTTTGTTAAATTGTCCACGCCTTTTGTTACTTTGAAGCAGGCTTTCGTTCTCTTGGCCAGGGCTTTTGTTGCGCTCACCCCTGGACTCGGAAGCTTGAACCTCGGATTTGTTCTCTATTCGGAAACTTCGGGTTTGATTGGTTATTTTGCGTAGAGCTTTTGTTAAATTGTCCACGCCTTTTGTTACTTTGAAGCAGGCTTTCGTTCTCTTGATCAGGGCTTTTGTTGCGCTCACCTCTGGATTCGGAAGCTTGAACCTCGGATTTGTTCTTCATTTGGAGACATTTGTTACTTTGCGTGAAGCTTTTGTTATTTTGCCTAGGACTTTTGTTGCGCTCACACCTAGATTTGAAAACTTAATCCTCGAAATTAACATCAGAGCACTTCCATAAATTTTTACTACTTATTTTTTAAAAATATTTGGACTTTTATCATTTTGACATTCTTGATGGGGATCTTTCCTAGCACATGATTTTATAGATTCCTATCATTCAAAAAGGGGGTGTCCATCTAAGGACACTCCCCTTTCATGAGTTTACTTATTTAAACGTTGCTCGAGCTCTGCTTTTTCTTTTTCGAAGCCGGGCTTGCCAAGAAGAGCAAACATGTTCTTTTTATAAGCTTCGACTCCAGGCTGGTCAAAGGGATTAACGCCAAGGAGATAGCCACTGACAGCACAGGCCTTTTCAAAGAAATAGACCAAATAGCCGAAATAATAAGGCGTTAACTCCGGAATGTTAACAACTAAGTTAGGCACTTCACCATCTGTATGCGCAAGCAGGGTCCCTTGGAACGCTTTCTTATTGACAAAGTCCATGGTTTTACCAGCCAAGTAATTCAATTTATCAAGGTTAGCCTCGTCCTCTTCAATGACGATTTCCTGGCGTGCTTTTTCCACATTTAATACCGTTTCAATTAAATGGCGACGTCCTTCTTGAACGTATTGCCCCATTGAATGAAGATCTGTTGAAAAGTCAACCGAAGCTGGGAATAAAGCTTTTTGATCCTTTCCTTCACTTTCGCCGAATAACTGCTTCCACCATTCTGAAAAATAATGGAGGCCTGGCTCATAATTGACAAGCAGTTCAATGGCCTTGCCCTTATTATAGAAAATATTGCGGACTGCTGCATATTGATAAGCGGCATTTTCCTTTAGGTTTGGCGCTGCAAAATCATTCTGAGCATCGCGTGCCCCTTCCATGATTGCTTCAATGTCAATGCCACTGACGGCAATTGGAAGCAATCCAACAGCTGTTAAAACAGAATAACGACCACCAACATCATCAGGAATCACAAAGGTTTCATAGCCCTCATTATTAGCCAATGTTTTTAATGCACCCTTTTCACGATCCGTGGTCGCATAGATGCGTTGTTGCGCTTCTTCTTTACCATATTTTTCTTCTAAAAGCGCCCGGAAAATCCGAAAGGCGATCGCTGGCTCAGTTGTTGTCCCTGATTTAGAGATAACATTCACAGAGAAGTCTTTGTCTTTTATTACATCAAGGAGATCCTTTATATAAGTCGAACTGATGGAATTGCCAACAAAGAACACTTGTGGGGCTTGTCTCTCTTCTTTGCTCAACAAATTATTGAAGCTATGATTAAGCATTTCAATTGCCGCACGGGCGCCTAAATAAGAACCACCGATGCCGATGACAAGCAGGACATCTGAATCGGATTGAATTTTGGCAGCTGCCTTTTGAATCCTAGAGAATTCCTCTTTATCATAATTCGTTGGGAGTTCAACCCAACCAAGAAAATCATGACCAGCCCCCGTTTTATTATGTATTGCTTCATGAGCACCTTTAACAGCACTTTCCAAGTGATCAATTTCTTTTTCTGAGAAAAAAGGAAGGGCGTTATGGTAATCAAACGTTACTTTACTCATCCTGTTCAACCTCCATTATTAATATCCAATTCTAACTGTACATAAAATTAAGAAAATAGGCAAATGGTTTTGCAAGAAGTATGGCGAAGCTAGTCCCACCATAGCTTGACCATTTATATTCTGAATTACACTCATCCACTCTTGGCCTTACGTAAAAAAACGAAGCCTCCCCCTATAAGGAGGAAGGCGACACCTGGTTATAAAGCCATTTTATAAATCTCTGTGACATCCTTAGCTTCAAGTCGAGCAAATCCACCAAAAGGACCGTTGGCCATGGCGCGGTCGACCATGACATCCAGCTTTTCATCGCCGATATCATAAGCCTTTAATGTAGATGGAGCACCAATGCTATTCCAAAAAGCGCGCAGCCTTTCAATGCCTTCAAGCGCGATTTCCTCATCAGACTTGCCTTCAGGATCTACTTCGAAAACACGGATTGCCAGTTGCTTGCTTTGTTTTAGACCTTCATTCAAGGTATATTTGAGCCAATTTGGGAACAGGATGGCAAGCCCACCACCGTGTGGGATATCGTAAACAGCTGACACAGCATGTTCAAGATTATGTGTGCCCCAATCCCCCAAAGTCCCCATGCGGATCATATTGTTTAAGGCCATCGTTCCACAATACATAATGGTTTCGCGATAGTCATAATTGGTCAGATCCTCTAAGAGCTTTGGCGCGGTTTCAATAACAGTTTGCAATACTGATTCACACAAACGCTCTTGTAAAGGCGCATTTTTGGAATGAAAATAATATTGTTCGAGAACGTGACTCATCATATCAACGATACCATAGACGGTTTGATCCTGTGGCACCGTGTATGTATTTTGTGGATCAAGAATCGAGAACTTTGGGAAAAGAAGCGGTGATCCCCATCCGTATTTTTCATTGGTCTCCCAATTTGTAATGACAGCCCCCGAATTCATTTCTGATCCAGTTGCTGCTAAAGTCAACACAACACCAAGCGGGAGTGCATCTGTCGGCACGGCCTTTTTCGTGACAAGATCCCAAGCGTCACCATCATATTTGGCTGCTGCAGCGATTGTCTTCGCACAATCGATGACACTGCCGCCGCCAACGGCTAAAATAAGGTCTATATTTTCCCTTTTACAAAGGTCTGCCCCTTTATTGACTGTTGTCACGCGAGGGTTCGGTTCAACACCTGCGAGCTCAAATGCTGAAGCATTAGCCGCAGCTAATTCTGACTTTACTTTATCTAAAAGTCCATTGCGCTTAATACTGCCACCACCATAAACAATGAGGACTTTATCGCCATAACTTGGAATTTCTTTACGAAGAGCTTCCGTCTGGTCCTTACCAAAAATCAATTTGGTCGGATTATGAAATGTAAAGTTATCCACTTAAACAGACCCCTTTCTTATTCCCTTAATCAGTTTACACTCCTATTATCATGGTTATTCTCATAAAAAGTAAAGCAAGATACTCACGAAAGGCGCATATTTTTCTTTTTGGGTTGGCAACCTATAAAGAAGACTTCTTACGATATGGATTCCTTTTCGTAAGTAAGTTGCTCACCTTATTCTGGTTACGAAGGAGGTTAAAAGGATGAATGGGTTACAACGTACTGCCTTAGCACTCATTATTATCGGTGGGATTAACTGGGGACTTATCGGTTTCTTTCAGTTCGATCTCATCGCAGCTATATTTGGTGGACAGGACGCCGTTATCTCACGCATCATTTATGGCATTGTTGGTCTTTCAGCACTTTATTGCCTTACCCTTCTATTCAAGCCTTCAGAAGAACTCAGTACCGAACCGAATAAACAATATCACTAAGAATAAGACGACTCTCGATTTCGTTTAATATAAAATAAAAGGTATCCATTAGGATACCTTTTATTTTTTGAGCCGCTTATTTAATTGGGCTTGTTTTTCGTTCGAATCCTTCATCCATTGCTTAAGCTTTTGTTCTAATGTGTTAAATCCACCGTTATCATTGGATCCACGTCGGTTACCCTGCTCTTCTTGCGCACGTGCAGGTCTTGGGCGTTCAGGCTTTGGCTCCGCTTGTCGAATAGACAATGAAATTTTTCCGTTTTCCTGATCAATCTTGAGAATTTTCACCTTAACCATGTCTCCGACGTTAAGCACTTCATTAATGTCCTTAACAAATCCGTGTGAAACCTCTGATATATGGACAAGACCTTGATGTTCATTATCTATGGCGACAAATGCACCAAAAGGCTTGATTCCGGTTACCTTTCCTTCGATGATATCTCCGACGTTGAACTGATCCAGCATGCAAACAACTCCTATGTTTTATTAACCTTTAAAGTATAACATAGGCTATCCGTTCTTTTAAAGCCATGACCATTCATCCCATGCTTAAAGCTGTCTCACTCTTTCGTGATCAAATTGCAAGGCCTTTTCAATGTAGATTTGGTGCCATAGCATAAAGATCAGTGTTGTCCAAATTTTACGACTGTTATCCCGCTTGTCATTGCGATGATCATCAAGCAACTTGTAGACATATGACTTATTGATCCATTGGTCCGCCTGACTTTCACGGATGAGATTTTTGGCCCAGTCATAAAGCTCATTTTTTAGCCAAATACGAATGGGTACTGGGAATCCAAGTTTTTTGCGATATAAGATAGAATCCGGAACAATCCCGCGCATTGCTTCGCGAAGAGCGTATTTCGTCGTTTTATTTGCTGTTTTTAATTCAGCAGGGATTGTAGAAGCCACTTTGAATACTTCTTTATCCAAAAAAGGAACACGAAGCTCAAGGGAATGCGCCATTGTCATGCGATCCGCCTTCACTAAAATATCGCCCCTTAGCCATGTATGCATATCAATGTACTGCATGGTCTCTACATCAGAATAAGCGTTAGCATTGGCGTAAAGATCAGCCGTAACCTGTGTAAAGTGAGTGGTTTCCTTATGTGCCTTCATGACAAAGCGTTTCTCATTTTCATCAAACATAAAGGCATTTCCAACATAGCGCTCTTCCATCGGTGTGCATCCCCGCAGCAAAAAGCTTCGCCCTTTCATATCCGCAGGCAATTTGGTCGCGATTTTTTTCAAGAAACGCTTCGTCCCCTCAGGCATGTTTTTAATCCATTTTAAATCAAGAGGTTCACGATAAATGTTATAGCCTCCAAAGAGCTCATCAGCACCTTCTCCACTGAGAACGACTTTAACATGCTTGCTGGCTTCCTTCGCAACAAAATACAAAGGAATAGCTGCAGGGTCGGCCACAGGATCATCCATATGCCAAATAATCTTTGGTAGCTCTTTTAAGAAAGCCTCAGGGGTAATGACAGTATGAATGTTCTCTACTCCCAGCTTTTCAGCGGAATCCTTTGCAATATCAATTTCGCTATAGCCTTCGCGTTCAAAACCAACTGTAAAGGTTTGAATATTAGGATGAAATTCTTTTGCAAGAGCGACAATACTTGTTGAATCAATGCCGCTGGATAAAAAGGCTCCTACAGGCACATCACTGCGCATATGCATTTTTACCGATTCGCGTAAGGTATCACGAATCGCTGCTTTTGCCTTGTCAATCGGCTGATTAACAGGGCGGAATTCTGGCTTCCAATACGCATGGATGTTCAAGCCTTCTCCGACTTTTTTCGTGATATAATGCCCTGGCGGTAAACGTCTGATAGAGGCATCCATCGTTTCCGGTTCAGGAACAAATTGAAATGTTAAATAATGCTGCAACGCTTCCTTCGCAACCGGGCTTGGATGACGCCCGACTAACAAGCTTTTCTTCTCTGAAGCAAAAAATGTCCCATCTTCTGTTTCCATATAATAAAAGGGTTTAATGCCAAAGGGATCGCGTGCCGCAAAAATTTTCTTATCTTCCTTATCCCAAATGACAAAGCCAAACATACCGCGAAGCGCTTTGACAGCCTCTTCACCGCGCGTAGCATATAAAGCTATAATAACCTCTGTATCAGAAGTCGTTGCAAACGTCGCCCCTTCTTTTATTAGCTCATCTCTGAGCTCTAGATAATTATAAATTTCGCCATTGAAAATAATATGGTAACGGTCGTTTTCATAGCTTAACGGCTGATGACCACCCTCTAGATCAATGATGCTTAAGCGGCGAAAGCCAAATTGGACCGTGTCATCTGTATAAAAACCATTATCATCCGGGCCTCTATGCGTAATGATGTCAGTACGTTTAATCATTTTATTTTGTTCATGTTGATTAGGTTCAAGTAGCTTATTTGACACAAAGCCAACAAATCCACACATATGTTGAAACTCCTTTCTTGTAAAGCAGCTTGCTAACAGTTCCTATTCTTTCAATTTTTGTCTGTATCAATGCGTAATCAAAAAATAACCATGAAGCATCCATTTTTTCATATACTAAAATAGTTTACCACTCTGAATAGTAAATGCCTAGTATTGCCACAATAATTTCATAAACCGCAAGTGGCATTCGATACTGAAAAACACTACCATTTATATAGAGAAGCTATTGGTAAATCTTCGCCACATCCTGTCTCTTCTAATATATTATGCCAAAAAAAAGAGAGCATAGCGCTCTATTCTATCAAAAGATCCGACTGGTGATTCAAATCAAATCTTATTTTCTCTCCCAATTCAATTGATATCCCATTCAAAAGTCTGCCTTCTATATCTCTTTGTATAAGTCTTCGATTTCAACATCTAATATCTGGGCCACCTCTGCTAGCATCTCTGCAGAAATTTTAGATCTTCCCACTTCTAGATAATAATAACCATTGGGACTGGAATACCCCAATTGTTTTGACATGTCTTCTAATGACATACGCTCTTTTCTTAATCGTTTCATTTTTTCTAAATCAACGATACGCTTTTTCACTATTCCCCCTCCTCTCGTTGCCAATATGGTAACATATTTTTACTTTTATTAACATATCTATTTAAAGTTTTTCGGTTTTTACCTATTCGGCAATTACCCATGTGGTAAACTTTAACCCGTGATAAAATGTTAGGCAAATTTGTAAAGGGAGATATATGGAATGGGAGAGTCGTTAGGGGAGCGCATTCGGCATTTACGTGGCAGACAGAACCTATCACAAAAACAATTAGCCTCTCAACTGAATATTAGCAATGTACAGCTTTCACGTTATGAATCCGGTGACCGGACACCTGATCCCGAAGTTATCGCGCGCATCGCCCGTTTTTTTGATGTGTCAACAGATTATTTATTAGGGCTTCAAGACCAATTACATAACGCATCGAGTAACAAAGTTAAAGAACAGCAATTGATTCAGGCGATTAAAAAAATAGACGGCCTAGAGCCATTTATCCATTCCATTATCGAACACCCCCATCAATTTAAGAAAATCGAACAAATTTGGGCCATAATAAAGGATGAGACCTGATCACAAGTCGCTCTCCTTTCTCCACATTCGTTCCTTTTTTCCTTACTCCATTTGAAGCGTCTATTCAATGAATGCAGATAGAGTTCTTTAACAGCTGGTCAAAGGGACAATTTTTTATATCATGTAAAAAAAGCGTTGGATTCCCAGCGCTCATGATTTATCACTCTTCTATTTTATCCTAAGCACGAACCATGACAAAAGGTCTTTGCCGCTAAAGCCCGTAATAAATTGAAACGTCACTATAACCGCTATCATAAACAGACAAGCACTGAGCAAATATCGTGCCACACTCTTGCCATATCGCTTCATCAAGCACCACTCCTCACACAAAAAGCGTGTCCAGAAATTCCCCTTTCTAAACGGCCTGATTGGAGGAGAGGTAAGGTGATCGCTTAAAACATTGTATAGCCACGTTTTCTTAATGTTTTAATTGTAATTCCCGCAATAATCGTGCCGACAAATCCCATTGATAATACGACTATATCAGCCGTTTTTAAGTGAACAAAGCTTGTTCCCAAATCCGCCAAAGCTTTAGAGGTATGTGTAAAATAATCCAAGACGGAAACGTGATCAACGATTAAGATAATAAATATGGGATATAAAATAGCAATAAGCCAAGTCGTTTTTAAAAGCATATTCACAATAAAACCGATGCCAAAAAACACAACGGCAAATAAAAGGATGGATATGATCAACTGTGGCAACGAAAAAGGCAACGTTTTCACCTCCGCATTATCGTTAGTTTACTGAAAAAAAGCAAAATCGTCAATTGACCACTGCCAAAACAAAGAAATGACCTGCTCACATGAGCAAGCCAAATGTATGTTAACTCTTTATTGAACTTCTGATTTTCCCGTTCCTAAACAATGCTCACAGGTTTCAGAACCACCTAATAGGAGCTGAAAATAGCCTCTCCCATCACAGTAAGGGCACGGTTGTTTCACTTTCAATTGATCGTTTTTCAAATAAAACACACCCTTTCGACTTTTCTGATAATATATCACCTCATTCCTACCTTTGTAAAGATACCTTACAATCCATTCATCTCAATGTAACCGGAAACATCTTATGCATTCTCCATTTTCTGTTCCTTTTTGGCTGTTTTCATTAAAATATGTGCACAGACTCCTTATACTTTTAATAGGAAAACAAAAGGCTGGAGCCTGATAGCTCTAGCCTTGAAAAATAATCATTATTTACTTAATAAGTTCAGCTTACCCTTTTTCAACATGAGTCCAACACCGCCAAGCTTCAATAAATACCGATCATCGATAATCTTTTTCATCGCAGCAGCGGACGTTCCTTTTAGCTTTGTTTTACCAAAAATGATACCAATCGCATCGCCATGTCCTAAAGAGGCGACTGTGCCCATATCATTAAAAATGAAAGGCTCCACCGGCTCACCATTCAAGGCTTTTTTAATATTCTTAGAAAGGTAGGTCGCTTCTTGAATTGTAATTTGCGCGGTGGTTGGATAAGGGCGCTCGGTTTCTGGATTAGGCACGTTCGCGCAATCCCCAATTATGAAGATATTATCATAGCCAGGCACTCGTAAGTCTTCTGTGACGGTGACCCGTCCACGCACCACTTCAAAGCCTGAATCTTCTACAATATGATTGCCTCGAACACCACCAGTCCAAACAATCGTGCCGGCTTTAATTTTTTCCGTTTCTTCACTATCTCGCCTACCAATAATGACGCCATCCTCTTGGCATTCCTTGATAACATGACCACATTTGAATTCAACACCCTTTTCTTCAAGGCGCTGAATCGCATAAGCTACCAGATCCTTATCAAACATAGGTAAGATCGTCGGTGACCCTTCGACATTGACCACTCTCACTTGTTGACGATCAATATCATATTCTCGACAAAGCTCAGGAATGCGATTTGCCAATTCCCCTAAAAATTCCACACCAGTAAAGCCGCCCCCGCCAACAACAATGTTAAGAATATGATCTTCTTTAGTTTCCATATTGTGATAGCGTGAAAACTGGTATTCAATATGCTCGCGTATTTGTCTTACAGAATTAAGATCCTCTATTGTCAGCGCTCTCTCTTTTAACCCTTTAATCCCAAAGGTTGCCGATTCAAAGCCTAATGCGACAATCAAATAATCGTAATCCACTTCACCGGTCTTTTCTAAAACAACTTTATTCTCATCTTTTTTAATCAATGTCACTGTGTCCTCAATAAAATTGACACGATTCGTATCAATGACATCCTTGATCAACATCCGCGCACGATCAGCTGGCAATGTCCCAGCTGCTGGCTCATGTAACCATGTCGCTTGATAATGATAATTGTGCTTATTAACCAAAGTAATACTCGCATCATTTGCGCCTAAATGCTTTGGGATTTTAGTCGCCGAAATCATGCCCCCGTACCCTGCACCAAGGATTAATATTTTTGGCTTATTCACTGTCATCACTTCCACTTTTTTAGAATTATGCATAATAAGACTTTGTGATATTTTTCACGTACTTAGTTACTTTAATCCCAAAAACAATCATATGTCTTTTCCCTTTATATTTCAACCTTTTTTTAATTGTAAAAATTGGTGAAGATTATCCAAATATCCATTAAACTCTCGCGATGTTTGCCTTTTCCTAATAATGGATATAGTAAGGATAAAACTTCTTCTTACAAGGTCGGTGGATCATGATTAATTTATTCAAATACCTCAAGCCCTCCCATAAAAAAGCGCAAGTGATTTTATTTCCAAGATCTAGACAGTCAAGAGCAGCCAAATCCAACACCGACGCAACCATTCGGTATGTTGCAGATCTGCTTCGCGATAAAGGCTACGAGGTTGAATCTCATATCAGCCTTGACAATATGCCTTTTGATATTAGGATTCCCACTCATCGCTGCATGATTTATTGCAGTACTCAAGATAAAACAGATATTCTTGATATCATTTATCAAAAGAAGCTGAGAAAAATTTCTTATAAAAATGGCTATCGTTTTTATGTTGTTCATACTTCTCATTTTTATAAGGACTTGATTGAAATCCTTACAAAGTTACGCTTTAACACCTTATATTAACTTTTGTTATTTCTAATACCCCTATACTGATTCCCCTTAAGAGGCTTCATATGAGATTAAGAAAAATTGGCTCGGCTTTTAGTTTCAGCGTGGTGCAGATGCATCCTATAAGTAGATGCCTATCGTAAAGTCATGTGGATTGGAGCGGACAGGATGAGGTTGAAGCTATTTATAAGCCCTCCTTAATCTAATCCTCTCCCTTAGCCATATCATCCTCACTTCTTTTTAAGGCAATTCTCGTTAAATTGCATCATCGAGGATTTTGGATACTTGATAAACTCTGCCAGTTTCTTTTGCTGAATACATTAGAAAACTTGGCTTGCACCACTTCGCTGGTACTCCTGATGTGATTTTTGCCAATCACACACTTAGGTTGTCGCCAAGCTTTAACGGCGAAAGCCAAAGTGACACTTATACTCTCTTCCTTTCAGAGCGTCAGCGAAATTATACATTCTGATAGTAAAATAAAACGACCTTCCTAACGGATTTTTTCACCCGTCAAGAAGGCCGCAATGGCTCATTCATAATATACATTGTGCAGGGCTTTCATTTAAAAGCCTCTTTTTGCCGCACATTAGTCATATAAGAGCCCATGTTTAAACCACGGCATCTTATTAACAATCCTTGCTTGGCGCTCCGGCATTTGTTGCGGTTCTAAAGGATTGTCCACAGCCACATGTCGCAATGGCATTCGGATTATCGATCGTAAAGCCGCCGCCCATCATGTTTTGTTTATAATCAATGGTCACGCCCTGCAGCAAGGGTGCGCTATCGGCATCGACGACCACTTGAAGACCATCGGTTTCAAAGGCTTCGTCATCTTCTTTTCTTTCACTGTCAAAGCCCATTCCGTAAGATAGCCCTGTGCACCCTCCGCCTTGAACACCAAGTCTAAGAAAAAGCTGATTTCCAGATTCATTTGCCATCATCTCTTTAATGCGATGGTTAGCAGATTCTGTAATAGTAATCATGACAGCCTTCCTCCTTTATATCAAAAAATATGAGGCTGCTTAACAGCCAAATCGTCATGTGTCTTAGTTACTGATAATTTATAACTAACTTATAACTATTATATGATACCTGCCACACATATCTCAAGAAAGTGATATTAATATAGGTAAAGCCTTGTACATTTCCATAAGGATTTTTACAAATAAAATGTTCCTGTACAGATTGTAACCGCTGGACCTGTCATTAAAATATGATTTGTTTTGCTTTCCCAAACGATAGTGAGGTCACCACCAGCTAAATGGATAGTGATCGGAACATCCTTAGAACCACGTTCTGTAACAATTGCGGCTACTGCCGCCGCACAGGCCCCTGTTCCACAGGCTTGCGTAATCCCTGAGCCTCTTTCCCAAACGCGATAAGCAAAGCTTTGTTCATTAATGGATTCAACAAAGCCGACATTCGCGCCCTCTGGAAAAAGCTCATGTCCATCAGCAAGCAACGGGCCGAGCGTATGAATGGGTGTCTCTTGAATATCCTCAACAAAGAAGATCGCATGAGGGTTTCCCATTGACACTGCTGTTACCTGATAGTCTGTGCCCTTTAATTGAATGGGCGCCTGTATCGCCTGTTCCGTCGGGTTACCTTGCATAGGAATTTGCCCTCTTAGAAGACGGGGTTCTCCCATATCCACGGTCACCTCTGACACTTCATTCTCATCAACTATGACTTCTGCCTCAACTAACCCGCCAAGCGTTTCAATGGTAAAACGAGCAGCTGAGACAAGCTGATTGTCAAAAGCATACTTGGCTACACATCGCAAACCATTTCCACAATTCTTTGCCTCTGAACCATCCTTGTTAAATATCCGCATTTGGATGTCAGCTGTTTCAGAAGGTAAAAGGAGTATCATCCCATCAGAACCGATTCCTCTGCTTTGATCCGCCAACCGTTGAGCGAATTGGGGATAGGGAGGCAGAGTATACGTATTCGTGATCATATCAAGATATATATAATTATTGCCTAAGCCGTGCATTTTTGTAAAAGGAATACAATGGTTCAAGCTGCTCACCTCAATGACAAAGATGCTTACCTAAGCGCCCGATCAGACCATAGATAATCATCGTCCATATTTACGATTACTAACTTTTCATGACAACACGGCATCACCGCGTGCGTTTTAAATCCCTCTTGAGCAAGTTGAATACTTTCCTTTTTTAATGAAATGAGTACTGAACGCTCTCCACAAAAAGGACATTCTTCAACATATAGATCATCCATGACCCATTCATACGGCCAAGAGTGAGAAAACTCGTACATACCCATCCTCCAAAGTTTTTTTATTTTTCCTTAAACATTTGATAACATACTATGAGGAAGTTTTCTATATATTAAGTGTTCTTTGCAAAAATTGCAACTGTATGCCTATAGATAAAACACCGCAAAATGAGCGGTGCTTGTCACAAATGAAGGAGCAGTTCCCTAAACTCGCTCCATCAGTTCTATTTATTAAAACATTGGATTTTCTTCTAAATACTGATAGACATTTTGGACGAGCTCCTCAGCCGTTGCACCAGATACAAACTCACCATTCACAAGTGCGTAAGGTCCTTCATAACACAAATCACAGTAGTCTAAGCATGTATATTCAATCACATCAAGATTTGTATCCTCTTCCAGTATCGCAAATGCTTTTTGTGAGTCAGCGGCAAGATTACTCATACAAAACTCAATAATTGGATTCATATAGACTCACCTCTTATCAAGTCTATACTACTCACATCCAGCCACTTCGTCAACTTTAAGGCTTTTAAGCCTCCACCGCTCTTCAAGGACTACTCTGCAAGGGTCAAGCCACGGCGGTCAAGGAATTGAAAAATCATTTTGAGACACGGATCCCCTTCAGCAATAACCTCTCCCTCTGCAACAACCAAAGGATAAAAATATTCATCCGCTATTATTTTTTCTGTAAAATAACGGTCCTCATCATTTTCTGGATGATGAATATCCACATAACGGAATTGAATGGACGCATGCGGAAATTTTCGATTCACGGCCGCATCCAGCCATTCCATCGTCTCAATCGAAGACGGTGAATGAATACAGCTTGGACAAGGGGTATCAGCCCCATAAACGGTAATTTGCATCACGATCTCTTCCCTTCAAAACAGTTTAGACTCAAATCAATATTTATGATCAAAGTAACAGCTACGTCAAAAATTGTTCATATTCTTTCTAGCCCACAATAGTTGCTCAATTTTCAATTCCATTTTACAATAGATATGGCATTTAATAAATGATCATGAGCCAAGAATATAGATTTTTTCTCAAGAACCTTTTATAATGAGAATAGGATCACGGAAAGGGGTCGTCTGTAATGGAAGAACAAGTACAAGAAGTCCTCGGTAAGCTTCGTCCATTTTTATTGCGTGATGGCGGAGACGTGGAGCTTGTTAATGTCGATGAAGAGGGTGTTGTCCGCGTACGCTTAATGGGGGCATGTGGAAGTTGCCCAAGCTCAACGATTACTTTAAAAGCAGGGATTGAACGCGCTCTTCTTGAAGAAGTACCTGGATTTACAGAGCTTGAACAGGTTTTTTAAGAGCGATCAACAGGCTTTCATATTTAAAACCCACATTGCCCTCGGCAATGTGGGTTTTTTTAAAAGAAAAGAAAGCATAAAATTTCTGATCCTGAGGACGGTGCGGCTTTCCGCTCCAGGCCGCTCGCTTCCCGCGGGGGAGTGGTAAGCCTCCTCGCGCCTTCGCACTGCTAAGGGCTTACCGATCTCCCACGTCCCGCAGGAGTCTAGTCTCCGCATCATGAGTCAGCGGCGCCGAGGAACACACGATTTTAGAGTGTTCCGAGTCTCGCGCCTTGCGCTCCCATCCATTTGACCAGGCAATGAAGCCTCTTTCATATTGGATGATGCTCTCTACTAAGGACAAGGACCGGGCATGCTTTTCGCCCGGTTTTTCTTATACTGTCAAACTTTATAAAAGCGGTATATAAAAATGCTATACGAAATTGAGCCACCCTACTTTAGCCAATCCACCACAGGCAAGTCAGCCATGTAACGATGAGCAAATCCTCTAAGATAACGCTCTTGTGCAAGACTGCTGTCTAAAAGGCGTTTGAGCTCTGATAATGTGGGGGAGTTAGTTCTCTCTTGCATTTTCCATTGATCGATATGGTCGAAATAGTCAGTGGGAAATAAAAGTCTGCCGTAAATTAACGTATAGACCTCTTGACTCAATGGCCGCAATTGCTGGTAGTCTTCGATAAACTGATCGGTCTCTTGAACTGCTTTATTCTCCCCATTTTTTAAAATATCCGCTCTAATCCATTCGGCAATGTCGCGGGCTGGATGATCGATCAACCAATAGGGACTAAAACCAAGCTGTGTTAGCTCAACATCTAAACGATGGTGACAAACTGTCAGCAAATCTGAAAACTGTCTATCACGTAGTACGTCTGTTACATATTGGATAGCATTTTCAGCCCGACCAATAAAGTAAGGATAGCTGAGTAAGAACAATTCTTCATATGCTGTAAAGTCCTCCTCTTTCTGCAAGACTTCAACATACCACTCATTTAATTGATCCGTTCTTTGTATCCATAAATTTGGCCATTGCACATAGGGCATTCGCAGATTTGTAAATGAATAGGCATTACTCTTATTATGGAAAGCAGCCAGAGCGCGGCCCCTATCTATTTTTTGTTCTGGTGCTTGTGTAGATAGTAAAAATGCCACAACCCTTTGTTCTTCCACTTCAGTTAACCATTGCCCCTCCTTATTCTTTAAAGGCAAGGCCACACCTTGTTCACCATTCTGAATAAGATGATCGGATAACCCGGCAAGCTCATCCATATCTGAAAGCATCACCTGTTGATGGGGGATGATTAGCACCGTTCCATAAGCGGTTTGAAACCACGAGCGCTCCGCTTCCTGCCTTATGAATTGTCCACTTAAAGAATAGTATGATAAGAGCGATTGCAATCCCGTCACCCGCTTTCTTTTCTCCTTATCCTATATCTATGTGAAAGCTGGAAGGAGATGCTCCCCCTGCATGAAATCTCCCACAAACACACATGATATGTAGAGGAGGCTGATGACATGATGGAACGTGTTGAACTTGCAGCACGCCAATGGCTAAAAGAAAGAGGCGTTACCATTGAAGATATTGCCGAGCTTGTACTTTTTCTACAAAAGGACTATATCCGCCACTTAACAAAAGAAATGTGCGAAGAAAACATCGAAGCTGTTCTCTCAAAACGCGAGGTCCAAAATGCCATTATTACGGGTATTCAGCTTGATCGGCTTACAGAAAAAGGACTCATCGATGAGCCCTTATTAGATATATTAAAGCGAGATGAAGGATTATATGGGATTGATGAAATCATCGCTTTCGCCGTTGTCAATGTCTATGGCTCCATCGGTTTTACGAATTATGGGTATATCGACAAAATAAAGCCTGGCATCCTAGAAAAATTAAACGACAAAAGCACAGGGGAGTGTCACACTTTCCTTGATGATATTGTTGGAGCCATTGCGGCAGCAGCTTCAAGCCGACTCGCTCATAGTGAGGGAAGCTAACCTTCTCTCACCATTTCCAATCTTCCAAGGTGGCGACCGTATATGTCGGCTGTATTGACAGCTTCTCTAGATCACTTGGAGCTGTCACTCCCGTATGCACAAGCAAGGTGTCAACCTTAGCATGAATGCCTGCGAGAATGTCTGTATGATAGTTATCACCGACCATGAGGACATCCTTACGATCTAGCTGAAGAAACGCGAGCGCTTGCTCCACAATTTCCGCGCCTGGTTTTCCAATAACTATCGGTGCTTTTCCAGTCGATGCGGTAATAATGGAAGTAAAGGCGCCATTGCCAGGCAGCAATCCCCTTTCTGAAGGTAAAGCGACATCCGGATTCGTCGATAAAAACACCGCGCCTGCACGTACAGCTAAGGTGGCCTTTGCTATTTTTTCATAAGTAACCTGCTGATCCAATCCCATCACAACCACATCCGGATGGTCCTCATCATAACGAAACCCTGCCGCCTCCATCGCTTCCTGTAAACCTTGTTCACCTATGTAAAAAACCGAAGGCTGCTTAAAGTGGGCCTTGATATAATTTACTGTTGCCATACTTGAGGTCAACACATCATCAGGCTCAGCGGGAATACCAAAACTGGACAATTTTTCTGCAACCTGCTCCTTTGTTCGCATCGAATTGTTTGTCACAAACAAATAACGGAGGTTTTCCTGCTGTAATCGTTGAATAAAATCAACAGCTTCTTCTATTACAATATTTCCACGATACATCGTACCATCCAAGTCAATTAAATACGCTTTATAGTCTCTAGACATGAGGCTCTCCTACCTTTTTACCATTCAATATTTAATTCAAAACAGGGGATCTAATCGCTTTTTACACAAGGCCCCAAAGCTTACCGCTCTAACATTTCTAAAAGTTGGAAAAAACCGCCCTTAGGACGGTTAATTATTTGCTGTCGGTTTAAAAGCTGAAACAGGGCCAAGTTCTCGCTCTAAGTAATCACGAATGCATATTGGAAAGGCCTGCCACTCTGCCAAATAGGCCGCTATCAACTCAAGAAGTCCCTGATGATCCATCGTATCATAATGTTGAACTAATGCCTTTCTCCACTTCACAATCGCTTTAAAAGCATCTTCCTTTTCTTTAGGAAGCACTTGTTCATCAACAAGAATATCGACAATATCCTCATAACTGCCTGGATCCCTCATGATAAACCCATCAATCATCTGGTTTCCCACATCAAGAATCGATTCAACAACAACGTGAACGAGCCGTTCTAATGCTCTTTTTTCAAATGAACTTTCCCAACTTTGGTGGCTGGCCATAAGCTCCATTTGTTCTGACATAAACTGAAGAATTTGCTCAATTCTTTGCCGATCTACAAAATACATGTCATCTCCACCTTCGTACAAAATTTATCGCCTGCAACCGTCTCATATTCAGCGCCCTCCACCTCAAAAGCTAAGCTGAAGGAGAAGAAACAAAAGCTAATATCTAAAGGCATGTCCCCTTACCATTCAGCAAGATAATGAGTGAAATTTATAATCTCCACTCATTTGGACACGCTAATCATGAAGGTGGTGGAAAACTTGAAGGATAACCGCAAAAACAACACAGAAGAAAAGCGCTACAGTGATTTTTCTAATGTAGAAGATCAACGCAATTTTTTAGCATCCGAAGAGTTTCCCGAAGGATCATTTGGGCAAACGCGCGATAGAGAAAAGCCTGTACAAAATAAAGAAACCCCTTGGCATAAGGGTCAACAGTATACCAGTGGATTTGTATACGAAGACCGGACACTCCACCAAGAACTTCCACGCCAATATTCAGGCGCTCATCCAACCCATGATGATCCCGCTAATGAGACTGAACCGCCTTATGATGACTCTACCCCCTGATGTACAGGGGGTTTTATATTACGCCTTTTTATTTTCTTTACTTGTAAGCTTTTTTAAAACAAAGTAAGCACAACCAAAGTTACAATACTCCACCACATAGTCAACTAACGTGCTGATTTTTGTATCAAATGTGGCCTTAGGATTATGATCATCATAAAAGCCACGGAGCCGCAATTGTTCATAACCCCAATCGCCAACGATATAATCATACTTTGCCAGGATTTCACTGTATCGTTTTTGAAAGGCCTCTTCATTCCAGCCATTATGATGATCTTTTATCAGGTCATAGTGTGTATCATGGATACTAATAGGCTTTTTATACTCAAGCATCAGTCTTCCCTCCATTGCCATCATACCACAAGAAACCGCTCACTCACAATGTTCCATCCATCACTTACCAAGCAAATTTTTACTCCGAATGTGACATCCTAAAAGATATCAATAAGGCTACGTGTCTAAAAAGGAGGGATCACCATGAAAAAATTGCTTGCCATCATTCTTTTTACAGGTACACTTGCCACAGGCTGTCACCTTGATACTAAGAATAATCATTCTTCTTCCGGACTTAATCGCATGCAGGACCCTACAGAAGACGTCACCTACAAAGGCCCTTCACACACTATCCAAAATCATTCTGCAACCAATGCTGCTGAAGGACAATTTGGCTATGTCCATTATTCAAGGAAAAAGGGTGATGAACATGCTTTAACCGCACAGCATATACCGAAAACTGACTATCAAGCCTTGTCGGATATCATCACACGTCAAGCCTTAACACTACCAGATATTTATGATGCCGGCACATTAGTAACGGATGAGTACGTATTAATTGGTTATAAAACATCGAATAAGGATCGTGAACAATCGGCTTCACAAGTTAGACAAGCCGCACTTGCTGTTGTACCGAATTATTATAAGGTGGTTGTGTCTGATGAAGCGAATGCAACATCAGATATTGCACGGTTCAAGGATTTTAATGCGCGTACCTCTAACGTCCATCATTGGTTACAAGCACAGATTAATCAGATGAAAAAGGCTCCTCAAGGATATGCTAAGCAAAAAAATATAGAAAAAAATGTTGATGACCAGAAAAAAGAAACTCGGACGTTGAAAAATACATCGATAAAAAAACAACACTAAAAAAATAACTGATTTGACCTCGGGAGGTGAGTAAAACCTTGAGCTTACAAAAAATTTTTTCTTGTCTGTGTTTCCTTCTAATGATGAACACTATCTTTTCTTCTACCTTTGTTAAAGCCGAGGAAAACACGTATCAGTCAAGGAAAGCCTTATATCTAAAGACAGCTGCCTTGACTGATATTCCATGGTATTATTTAGCTGCTATTGATCAGTATGAACGGAATATTAGATTCTCACGTCAGGACCTGCCTGATCCTAAAAACCTTCAAGGACTCTACATTCATCCCCTTGAATGGTCTGGTCCATTAAATCCAAATCCGCATGAAACTGATCCAATGCGTATTGCTTTCTTTAGTGGGATTGGCAAGGATGGCAATGGTGATGGCAAAGCTGATCAAGAGAATCCAGAAGACGCCCTTTATACTATGGGGAAATATATCCATAAGTTTGGAACGACAAAACCATTCATTAAAATCGCTTTATGGAATTATTATCATAAGGATAAAGTGATTGCCATCATCATGGAAAATGCGAAACTGTATCAGCATTTTGGAAAAGTTGAATTAACCGACCATTCCTTCCCTATCCCAAGAAGAAACCGTGCCGACTTCCGCTCGACTTGGGGTGACCGTCGAGGCTGGGGAGGTTTGAGAATCCATGAAGGAACAGACATATTTGCCTTTTATGGAACACCTGTGCTGGCCACTTCTTACGGGGTCGTTGAACTCATTGGTTGGAATAAATATGGAGGCTGGCGCATCGGCATTCGCGATCCAAAGAATATTTATCACTATTATGCACATTTAAATGGCTATAATAAAGGAATAAAAAAAGGAAGCATCGTTAAGCCTGGTCAAGTGATTGGCTATGTTGGGAGTTCAGGTTATGGTCCAAAAGGCACACAAGGTAAGTTTCCTCCCCATCTGCATTACGGCATGTATAAATATAATGGGAAAACTGAATTTTCCTTTGACCCTTATCCCTACTTAAGAGCTTGGCGCAGACAGCAATAGATCCAGAAATAAAAGCGACGAGGTAGCATCGTCGCTTTTATTCATTACCTTTTTTATCTTTTGTTTTTTTCGAGCTGTAATCATCTTTATCCAGCATTTTTTGTGGAATAGCTATAGAAGTATTATCTTTGCCACTGCTATAATAATTGGGGACTTTTCCAGGCAAGTATTGGGACGTTATCGGAATCGTTGTCAGAATAGAAACATTTTTGGTTTCAAAGGGTAAGACCACCTTAACTTGCACTTTAACAGCTAAATAAATTTGAATGTACGCGCCATTGATGTTGACTTCTTTGACTTCATTTTTAATATTGGGAATGACATTACTTGTCACTACCATCCGAACGGGAATGGTTGGACCAAGATTGGAAAATAACACATTTTCTGTTGCCTGCCCAAGCGGAATTTTTGCAATGACTCCTTTTTCTCCTCCCTCAATTTGTGTATCATTAAAATCCGTATTAACTGGATTAATCGTGCCTTCTTCCACAGCTCTTAAATACTGTTGAATTTTTTGTGTCACTTCAGAAAAAATCCGCGTCACTGCAACCATATTATAGTTAACACTTGTAATTTGATCATCTTTGTCATAAGTAATGGTGTAAAGATCACTTTTGCCATCATCCGATTGATATTGCTCCATTTCATGAATCTCTTGTTTGCCTAACCCAGAGTTAATGGCATATGTAGCAATTTGCTTTGTCTTTGCCTTAGCGATTTCCATGAGGACAGGTGAGACTTTTTCATTGACTAGCCATAGCCCAAGTAAAGTAAAAGCAAGGAAAGAGATGATCGAAGCGACGAACACATGTCGCAAAGGAATCATCCGCTGTCTGCGTATCCGCCTTTTCATACTATCCCTCAATTTTTAAAATGACCTTTATAAGGCATGTATATGCTTAGGGGGAGGCCCGATATGAATGAGAAAATCCAAGCAGGCTTCCTCTAAAAGACCCAATCATCTGAGAAGCAAAAGATCCACAAGGCGCTCAGAATCCAGCATGCCAAAGCCCGAACTTATAAGGTTTTCCGCAACGTGATAGATGATAACGTTAATAAAACTCCCAGGGATGTGGGAGTTTAACATTTATTAATCACTCATTTTAAGTAAGGCGTCGCGGCCAATCATGCCTGCTTTGATGCCACATTTCTCGGCTGCTAATGTCACGGAGTCTAATGGGGCAGATAAGAGCTGATCAATGATCCGAACACCAACAGCCTTGCCGGCTATAATCCCACGATCCGCAAGTTTTTCATTAAAAAAGGCAATATCTAAGGCACCACACATAATATACCCTTTATCACTATAAACTGCCATAAGATTCGTTTTTGGCAATTGGACAGTGACGGCTGTAAAGGGCTTCCCGTCAATATACATGGGCTGCAATTCGACCATAAACAAACCACTCCTTTGCTCATTAGTTTATGGTCTAGGGCTCCGTTTTGTGCTTTAAGTAAAATATTCGATATGCGCCTCAGGGAGATAGCGCTTGATATAACCGCCTAACGTTGTTTTCATCTCTTCTTGTTCTTCATCTTGATAAATATATTTACCTATACCATAGCGGCCCCATTTCCACTTTCTTTTCGTCTCGTCCAGCTCCAGCTTTGTCATTGGATAATTTTTTTCAATCACCCGCTTCGCCGGCAGAGTAAAACGATGTTGAATCATCTCAATGGTTACATTCCTTTTTGCATGAGCAGGGAGCGTTGCTTCCAATCGCTCAAAAAGCTCCCTATACCCCTCTTTCCAGCCTTCATGTAAATAGATAGGAGCGACTATAAAACCAAGAGGATAATCCGCTTCTGCTACCTTAACTGCTGCTTCAAGCCGCTCGGCCAACCGCGACGTCCCAGGTTCAAAGTACTTAATAATGTAGTCATCATTAATGCTAAAACGAAAGCGTGTCCTTCCTTTATGCTCAGCATCTAACAGATGATCAACATGGGCAAATTTCGTAACAAAGCGCAGCTGTCCAAACTCTGACCGTCCAAAATATTCGATAGCCTGTTTTAAAGCATGTGTTAAATGATCCACCCCAACAATATCCGATGTACAAGAAGCCTCAAAGCGGGTGAATTCAGGAGCGCGCTCACTCATATAGGCAGCGGCCGCTGCGAAGATTTCCTCTGTATTAACGTACGTACGAATATAAGGCTTACTTCCCATCGTTGTTTGCAGGTAGCAATAATGGCAGTGCCCCATGCAGCCCGTTGCCAATGGAATGGCATATTCCGCCGAAGGTTTTGATGTATCGAACTTCAAGGTTTGACGAACACCGACGACCAATGTCGACTTTGCCATCCTATATTTTTGAAAGTGATTCTCTCCAGGTAGATTGCGCACTTGATTATGCGAGGTTGTTTCCCGTAACTCTACACCCATTTGCTGAAATTTTTCCTTAAGTTGTCTACCCAAAGGATAATCTAAAGCACGGGGTTCAATATAGACAAGCTGAGGAAGAAACGGCTTACCCATGGACATCTTCCTCTTGATCATCTCCAAAGTATTCCTGATACACCGCCTCAGCTTCTTCTTTTGTTTGATAAATAGCGATCTCTTCAGACAAAGGGTAATAGGTATCATAAATAAACAGGCAAAGCTCTCCTGGGTGGTCTGGGTCTTCAACGACTGCTGCCTCTTGCACGTTTGCGACACTTTGCGCATGCGGATTGCGGTACATCACATAAACGACTTCTCCAGCTCTGTAAGACTGATTGCTCATACATTCACCTAATTTCTATAATATGTCTTACCCCCATTATCTCTCATCGCTCTAGGAAATATTTATGATACTGTAGTCGAGTGGTTGAAAAAAAATTGCCCCCCTTCTCTCATATTGATTTTAAGCTTCAGGAGTGGTAGGAATGATCCATAAAAAGACCGCCCAGGGATCCTTTCCCCCAAGCGGTCTCTTATTGGCTATTTCTGTAACATAAAAACATTGATTAATTTATCGGAGCATTAAACCAAAGAAGGCGAGCTTCAAAAGTTTGCCTCCTAACAAAAAGGAATAAAACCGAATCGGCACAAAATCGATAATACTCACAAAAACCCCCAGTACAATTGGGGGTTTTAACATATTAGCCGATTGACCCTTCCATTTCAAACTTGATTAAACGGTTCATCTCAACGGCATATTCCATTGGTAATTCTTTTGTAAATGGTTCGATAAAGCCCATGACGATCATCTCTGTTGCTTCTTGTTCGGTAACACCGCGGCTCATTAGGTAAAACAATTGCTCTTCAGAAACCTTAGAAACCTTGGCTTCGTGTTCAAGAGAAATATTCTCGTTGTTGATTTCATTGTATGGAATCGTATCCGAAGTGGATTCATTATCCATAATCAACGTATCACATTCAACGTTCGAGCGTGAGTTAGACGCTTTACGTCCAAAATGTACTTTACCAAGATAAGTGACCTTACCGCCACCACGAGAGATGGATTTAGATACAATCGTTGATGAGGTATTGGGTGCCAGGTGTTCCATCTTCGCACCAGCATGTTGGTGCTGTCCTTTACCGGCAATGGCAATGGAAAGTGTATTCCCACGTGCGCCTTCACCCTTCAGCAGGATCGATGGATATTTCATCGTTAATTTCGAACCAATGTTGCCATCAATCCATTCCATTGTAGCATTTTCTTCAGCTACAGCACGCTTTGTTACAAGGTTATAGACGTTATTCGCCCAGTTTTGAATGGTGGTATAACGGCAATAGCCATCCTTTTTAACGATGATTTCAACAACCGCACTATGCAGTGAGTTCGTTGTATAGACAGGAGCTGTACAGCCTTCAACATAGTGAACAGACGCGCCCTCATCAACGATGATCAAGGTTCTTTCAAATTGTCCCATATTCTCTGAATTAATCCGGAAATAAGCTTGTAGTGGTGTTTCACACTTCACGCCTTTAGGAACATAAATGAATGAGCCGCCAGACCATACTGCTGAGTTTAACGCAGCAAATTTATTATCCGCATAAGGAATGACCTTACCAAAGTATTCCTTGAAAAGCTCCTCGTTTTCTTGAAGAGCAGAGTCTGTGTCTTTAAAGACAATTCCCATTTCTTCAAGGTCCTTTTTCATGCTGTGATAAACGACTTCAGATTCGTATTGAGCAGAAACCCCTGCTAAATATTTTTGTTCTGCTTCAGGAATACCAAGCTTATCAAAGGTTCTTTTGATCTCTTCTGGTACTTCATCCCATGTACGACCAGATTTTTCGGACGGCTTGACATAATACGTAATATCATCGAAATTAAGATCGTCTAAATTACCGCCCCATTGTGGCATTGGGCGCTTGTAAAAGTGCTCAAGTGCTTTCAAACGATAGTCCAGCATCCATTTCGGTTCATTTTTTCGGCGCGAGATATCTTCAACCACTTCTTTAGTGAGTCCACGTTCAGCACGATAGACAGAAACGTCTTTATCTCTAAATCCATATTTATAATCACCGATTTCCGGCATTTTCTTTGCCATGAGGAATCCCCTCCTTTGGGTATTGGTGATGACACTTCTATTTTGTTCATAAATCTATTTTAACATAGGTGAAGGCAAAATTTTAGGAATGTGATTGATCTTCACGAATCCCTTTCTCCATTGCCTTCCAAGCCAAAGTAGCGCATTTGATGCGGGCAGGAAATTTGGAAACACCTTGGAGCGCCTGAATATCTCCTAAATCAAGGTCCTCTTCATCAAACTCCTTCCCTTGAATCATGTCTGAAAAAATTTCTGACATGTGCATCGCCTTGTCAACGGATAATCCCTTCACTGCCTCTGTCATCATTGAAGCAGAAGAAAGGCTGATGGAGCAACCTTCTCCAGTAAACTTAGCATCCTTAATCACATTATCCTTGACCTCGAGATGCAATTGAATGCGGTCGCCACACGTCGGATTATTCATATCAATCGTTAGCTTATCGTTGGAATCAATCTGACCTTTATTGCGAGGATTTTTATAATGATCCATGATCACCTGCCGATAAAGCTGATCTAAATTTTTAAAGGACATCGCTAAAATACTCCTTTGTTTTCTTTAGTCCCTCAACAAGTGCATCAATCTCTGATGTCGTATTGTATAAATAAAAGCTTGCTCGTGCGGTGGAAGACACGCCTAACCATTTCATCAACGGTTGAGCACAATGGTGCCCCGCACGGATAGCTATGCCTTCAGCATCAAGGACTGTTGCAACATCGTGTGGATGCACATCCCCTAAATTAAAGGTCACTAATCCAACGCGTTCCGCAGGGCCGTAGATCTGAATACCCTCAATCGCTTTAAGTTGTTCCAAAGCATAGCGTGCAAGCTTTGTCTCATGCTCATGAATCTTTTCTAGACCGACATCCTGTAAAAAATCGATGGCTGCCGATAGTCCAACTGCTTCAGCAATCGGCATCGTACCGGCTTCAAATTTCCAAGGAAGTTCTTTCCAAGTGGCATCGTAATAATCAACAAAATCAATCATCTCGCCACCTGTTTCAAAGGGCTCCATGTTTTCTAAAAGCCGCTCTTTGCCATATAGGATACCGATCCCTGTTGGTCCAGCCATCTTATGACTTGAAAAGGCATAAAAATCGACATCAAGATCGACCACATCAATTTTCATATGTGGGGTGCTTTGTGCACCATCCACAACCATGACGGCCCCTTTTTCATGAGCAATGGCCGCAACCTCTTTAATAGGATTGATTGTTCCTAGCACATTTGATACATGGGCCATTGCCACAATTTTTGTATGCTCTGTAACAGTTTCCCGCACATCCTCCAAGCGAATGGTGCCGTCCTTTTGCATGGGGATATATTTTAAAGTTGCCCCGGTTGCCTTAGCCGCCTGCTGCCATGGAATTAAGTTTGCGTGATGCTCCATCGGTGTCAGAACAATCTCGTCACCTTCAGAAAGATTAGCGCGTGCATAGCTATAGGAAATTAAATTCAGCCCAGCAGTCGTTCCACGGGTATAAATTATTTCCTTAGCGCTCGCTGCACCAATAAATTGACGGACTTTATCTCTGGCTCCTTCATACGCATCTGTTGCTCTTGTTCCTAAAGTGTGAACGCCACGATGAATATTGGAGTTATATTCCCGATAGTAGCGATTCATCGCTTCGATAACAGGCAGTGGTTTTTGTGAGGTTGCCGCGCTATCTAAATAAACCAATTGATGATCATTCACTTGTTGATCAAGTATAGGAAACTGGTTGCGAATCGCTTGGCTATCCATTACTTAACTTTCCCTTCGATGACCTCGACGAGCTGCTCTTTAACCCCTTCAATAGGAAGCTGCGATACAACAGGAGCTAAGAACCCATGAATAACGAGACGTTCTGCTTCTTTCTTGCTAATCCCACGACTCATAAGATAATACAGCTGTACAGGATCGATACGGCCAACAGAAGCCGCGTGTCCCGCCACAACATCGTCCTCATCAATGAGAAGAATGGGGTTAGCATCCCCACGTGCATCAGAGCTAAGCATAAGCACACGTTGTGTTTGCTCACCATCTGACTTTGATGCGCCATGCTCTATTTTAGTAATACCATTAAAAATAGCATTGGCCTGCTGACGCTGAACACCGTGGATAAGCATATCGCTCTCTGAATGCTTGCCAAAGTGATGAATACGGTTAGTAAAGTTTTGCTTTTGTGAGCCATTCCCAATACTTACTGCTTTCGTATCTGTTACAGAAGCCTCGCCAACAAGTGCTGTGTAGTTTTCTGATAGCGTATTGCCATCATTCATTTGTCCGATCGCCCATTCAAGCTGGCCATTGCGACCAACATAGCCCCGACGATTGACGTAGGCTGTCACGTCTTTGGACAAGTTATCTACTGCGCCAAATTGAACACGCGCATTATCACCAACATAGATTTCCGCAATCACATTGGCGACCGCACGTCCTTCTGCTTTCTCCGAAAGATAGTTTTCAACATAAGTAACGGAGCTGCCGTTATCAGCAACAATGATGGAATGGCTGATAAGCCCTGCATTCGGATTTTCTTGCCAAAACAGCGTCTGAAGGGGAACTGAAACCTCTACATTTTTGGGGACATATAAGAAGATCCCACTATTCACAAGGGCAGCATGAAGCGCTGTGAGACGATCTGTATCATAATCAGCCGCTTCAGTAAAATAATATTTTTTTACTAGATCTCCATGCTCTCTAAGCGCTGTGGCAATATCTGTGAAGATAACACCCTTGCTTTTCAATTCCTCTGATAGGGCTGCATAAGCCGCTTGACCATTTTGTAAAACCAATAAATTCCCTGATTCTTCATCTTGTCCAACGAGACGACTGACGTGTTCAGGTAATTCCGACGCGGAAGTTAACGTCCTTCCTGCAACGTCATGCTCAAATTCAGTGAAGTTCCAATCCACGATTCTTGTTTTTTCAGGCTGTGGCAATGGTAATGTTTCTGAAAGCTGTAACGCTTTTTTTCTTATATCTGTAAACCATTCAGGCTCATTTCTTTTTTTGGAAAAATCAGTGATGTAATTCACATCATACTTTGTCCCTTGAATTTCCGTTGCCATAGGTTATCCCTCCTTACGCTTCTTGATTTACGGTTTCGTCTTCGATGCCTAACTCTTTTTTGAGTCCATCGTATCCTTCAGCTTCAAGTCTTTCTGCAAGTTCAGGACCACCGGATTTAACAATACGTCCCTGCATCATCACATGAACTTTATCTGGCTTAATATAGTTAAGCATTCTTTGATAGTGAGTGATAATCAAGCAGCCAAAGTTGGGTGAGCGCATTTCATTGACACCTTTTGCAACGACTTTCAGCGCATCGATATCTAGCCCTGAGTCAATTTCGTCAAGAATAGCAAGCTTTGGTTCAAGCATCATTAATTGAAGAATTTCATTGCGCTTTTTCTCCCCACCGGAAAAGCCTTCATTAAGATAGCGTTGCGCAAATTCTTCCCCCATATCAAGAGTATCCATTTTCTTATCCAGTGTTTTGATAAATTTCATCAATGGGATTTCGTCGCCTTCCTCACGGCGAGCATTGATCGCTGTTCGCAAGAAATCCGCGTTAGTTACACCACTAATTTCGCTTGGATATTGCATGGCAAGGAATAAACCCGCACGTGCTCTTTCATCGACTTCCATTTCAAGCAAGTCTTGTCCTTCAAATGTAACAGTACCTTCTGTAATTTCATATTTAGGATGCCCCATTAATGCAGAAGCGAGCGTGGACTTACCCGTACCATTTGGTCCCATAACCGCGTGGATTTCACCACCATTTATTTCAAGGTTGAAACCTTTGACGATTTCCTTACCTTCAATTGCAACATGAAGATTCTCAATCTTAAGAGTCGGTGTAGACATGCTATAACCTCCAGTTTTCTAATAAATTCTATTGTGTCCCCAAGTGGATACAATTCTCAATCTAGTATCATTCTAATCTAATACTTACTTCAAATCAAGTTATAACGCATATATAGCCTCTCCTTTTTAAAGGATAAAAATAATTAAGCGTCTCAAGCACGATTATACAATAGGATGGTACAAAAGCTCGTGCATTTTTGTGCCTTGCTACACCCTGCCGCGTGCTTTTCTGCAAGAATTATTTTTCTAAAAGCTCTCCTTAATCTGTAGGCCTGCTTATCCTTTCTGAAGTAAAGAAAATTTTCAGCAAACCTCAGGTTAAAAACTCTGCTGATACTTCATCGCTTCACTAAGCCCAGCCTGCTGTGCCTATTTGCACTCACACATTAGGTGGGGGTATCTTTTGGGCCTCCGATGTGACTTTTCAAATTACACACTAAGGATGTCGCCAAGCCTTAGGTGACGAAAGCCAAAAGCCGAACTTATAAGGTCTTCCACAAAGTTATACATTTTGACGTTAGAACATAGGCAAAGCCTGAACATATTCACTCTTCCTTTTATAAGAAAAACCGGGCGAAGAGCATGCCCGGTCCTTGTCCTTAGTAGTGAGCATCAGCCAATATGAAAGAGGCTTCGTTGCCTGGTCAAGTGGATGGGAGCGCAAGGCGCGAGATTCGGAACACTCTAAAATCGTATGTTCCGCGGGCGCCGCTGACTCATGATGCGGAGACTAGAGTCCTGCGGGAAGTGGGAGATCGATAAGACCTTAGCAGTGCGAAGGCGCGAGGAGGCTTACCACTCCCCCGTGGAAAGCGAGCGGCCTGAGAGCGGAATCGCGCACCGTCCTCATGGTCAGAAATTTTATACTTTCTTTTTAGAAAACTCGGCTTACACCACTTCACTGGTACTCTTGATGTGATTTTTGCAAATCACACGCTTAGGGTGCCCGCAAGCCTCAGGTGGCGAAAGTCAAAGTGACACTTATACGCTCTTCCTTTATGAGCGTCAGCGAAGTTATAAATGCTGATAGTATAAAAAAGAAATCAGCTCGAATAAAAAGAGCTGATTTCCACGAACTTTCTTTTTCCATTTATTTATTGGCTTCTAATACGATTCGAGCACTTTCCATGTAACTCTTCTCACGTGCCTTTTCTACTTCAATTCTTTTGTCAAGATTGCGCTGATACTCTGCATAACTCATCCCATGACTTTGTTGCAGTGCCTTTTCCATTTCACTGGTATGGCGAACGCTAATCGAACTATGGATAATACCATCCCTTTCTTTTATTTACACTGGATAGGATAGCACTTTCCATAGTGATCAGCAATTCGCATATTCCGCAAAACCTTCTAAGAAATCGTCAGATTATTCTCTGGCACTTCAACTCAATGCTGAGATATAGAATTCCTGCCATTTCCTCTTATTTAGAGCCTGTTATCTCATTATACAAAGGAAAAAACATCGCTTAATGATTGATGGAACCCATTTCTTCCATCGCTTGTTGAACAATGGTCACCCCTTGACTCATCGCTCCCCCGCCACCAAAAGCAGCAGCGACACCTATGGTTTCAAAAATTTCTTCCGCTGTACATCCCTGATCCATACAGCCCTTAGTATGATAAACCATAGCATATTCATCTTGAGAGCCAATGCTAATGCCCAAAGCAATAAGCTGCTTTACCTTCTTTGATAATTGTCCCTCTTCAAAACATGCCGCCTGAAATGCTTGATAAGCATCACCGAGCACCGGCATTTTTTTATTCATGTCTTCTATGCCCTCTTTATAATCATACAAAATGGCTTCTGACAAAGAAATCGGCTCATCACTTTTTTCTGTCATTCCAAACCCTCCATTTCAATGTAAGTGCTCTTATATTCCCCTTCACCCTTTCCCCTATATTCGTGCTTTTAAGGAGAAAGCACATTTAACACCTACATAGGAAGAATTATCCTTTGAACACCGTCTTTTTTCTAATAACCAGTACAATTTAGTTGCCAATTGCACCGAGGACACTTCTATTCATTGCCTTAATGACGGGCTTGTTAAAAAAAGAAAAACAAAGACTTCCTCATAATTGAGAAAATCTTTGTTATAATTGATAATGGATGTTCCTTTTCATACATTTGATGCGGATGTCACAGGTTTAAAAGCGTCCGAAGCTTTGCTCTTTGAGTTTTGAGTAAACAGAGCTAGCAAATCACTAAAAATCGCGCTTGCTGTCGCCTCACCACCTGCCCCTGGACCCTTTAAAGTCAACGCACCCAATAAATCAGAATGAATGGTTACCGCATTTTCTACACCTTCCACCCCATATAATGGGTGTTCATTATCAATAAGTTTAGGTCCGACCTCAGCATGCAATGAACCATCTGAGTTATACTGAGCCTCAGCAATCAATTTGTATCGTTTATCTCTAAGGGCTTCTACCTCAATATCTAGTGGGGTAATCTGATCTATCCCCGTCACAGAGACGTCGTTCCACTCAGGGCTTTGTTTAAAAATAGTCTCGCATAAAATCATAAGCTTATAAAAGGCATCTATGCCTTTTATATCATTATCAGGATCCAGCTCAGCATATCCTAATGATTGGGCAAGCTTTAACGACTCAGCAAATTGTCGATTGTTGACGCGCATATCTGTAAGTATATAATTGGCTGTTCCATTAAAAATCCCTTCAACTTTAGAAATATGATTAATACTCATCAGTTCGAGTAAGGTTCTGATTATTGGAATGCCTCCTGCCACTGTCGCCTCGTAACCAATCCCCGTTTGATGTTTTTCAGCGAGGTGCTTCAGAACACTTCCCTTGTGTGCAAAAAGGGCCTTATTTGCCGTAATCACAGGGATGCCTTGTTTTAACGCTTGCTCAATATAAGTACAAGCAGGTTCAACCCCTACAATAGCTTCAATCACCACATCGATACGCTCTGTAGCTAAAACCTTTTCAAAGCTATTAGTCAGTCGAACATCATGTGCAACCCTTCTGGTTTTATTCAAGTTTTTAATCACGATGTCTGTCACTTTTATCTCTTGACCTAACAGTACCCGAAGTTTCTCTTGACGCGATTGGATCAATTGATAAACACTCGAGCCCACTGTTCCGAACCCAATTAAGGCTACATTGATGGCCATCCTCATCCTCCTAACCTTCATCCCGCCTTCTTTACCTATCCATTCACAACAGCATTCTGTTCAAAGGCTTGCTTTAAATCACGAATGAGATCCTCAACAGATTCAATGCCTACTGATAAACGGATCAAGTCCTCAGTAACCCCTGTTTTCAATAAATCTTCAGCATTCAACTGTTGATGCGTTGTGGATGCAGGATGAATGATCAGTGACTTAGCATCACCTACATTCGCTAAATGAGACCATAAAGAAACTGAATCAATCACTTTTCTTCCAGCCTCTCTTCCTCCTTTAATCCCAAAAATGACAATAGAGCCATAAGCCTTATCAAAATACTTTTCTGCTAAAGCATGGGAAGGATGCGCTTTAAGACTTGGATGGGACACCCATTCGACTTGTGGATGCGCTTGTAAGAATTCAACCACCTTTTCGGCATTGCGGTTGTGGGCTGTTATTCTAAGATGCAGCGTCTCTAATCCTTGTAAAATCAAAAAGGCGTTTAATGGACTTAAGCTCGCCCCAACATCTCTTAATAACTGGACACGAAGCTTCGTTATAAAAGCAGCCTCTCCAATATCTTGAGCGTAGCGAATGCCGTGGTAACTCTCATCAGGCTCAATAAATCCAGGGAATTTTGGGTTATTCCAATCAAACTTCCCGCCATCAATAACCAGTCCTCCAATGGAAGTGCCATGTCCGCCTATCCATTTCGTTGCCGAATGAATTACAATATCTGCTCCCCATTCGATCGGGCGACATACGTATGGAGTCGCAAACGTGCTATCCACAATAAGTGGAATGCCTGCTTCATGTGCAATGTCCGCAACGTTTTCGATATCAAGGACATTAAGACTTGGGTTCCCAATGATTTCTCCATAAAGCGCTTTTGTATTGGGTTGAATCGCTGCTTTAAAATGATCAGGGTTGGTAGAGTCTACAAAGGTAACGTCTATGCCATAGTTAGGTAAGGTGGTTGCGAATAAATTATAGGTTCCACCATATAAGTCAGTTGCTGCCACAATATGATCACCCGCATGGGCAATGTTTAAAATAGCAAGAGTAATAGCGGCCATTCCTGAGGACGTTGCTAAAGCGCCAACTCCTCTTTCCAACAACGCAATTCGTTTTTCCAGCACATCCGTGGTCGGATTCATAATTCGTGTATAAATATTTCCTGGTTCTTCTAATGCAAACAATTTTTGTGCATGATCTGTATCACGAAAATTATAAGATGTTGTCTGATAAATAGGCACAGCCCGTGCCCCCGTGACCGGATCAGGCTCCTGGCCACCATGAACGGCTAACGTCTCCAAACCTAAATGATCTAATTGCCCCATTTTTCACACTCTCCCTACTAATATTGGCTTATTAAATATTTAGAAAAACCTGGCTATCGCAAATGAGCGAAAGTCAAATTTTGCTCTTATAAAATTTCTAACACTCTATAGGAACTAAAGCCCAATAAAGAAGGCTTGACTTGCTTCGCTTAGCACTCTTGATGCAGGTCATTAAGCCTTAATGACGAAAGTCCCCGTCTAAATTTACTCTTCAGCGATGCGGACAATAAAAAACCCTTATCCCGTTTGAGATAAGAGTGGCTGTCACACCGCTCTTATCTGTCAGGCATGATTACCTGCAGGATTTGGCACCTTTCCGAATGGTAGTCCATTCAGAGGTTGCCGGGCTTCATCGGGCCAGTCCCTCCACCTCTCTCGATAAGAGTGTCCTATGTAATTGCTTTAATGAAAAATAAAAAACCTCTGGTAGACAGAGGAATGGAATCGATGACCCTCGCTTATCTACCAAGCAAAGCTTGAAAGGAATTGGCACCTTCCGAATGAACTCTTCGGGGTTGCCGGGCTTCATTGGGCCAGTCCCTCCACCTCTCATGATAAGTGAATACTTTATTCAAGTATTTAAACAATTGTTATTAATAAAAAATTATAGCAGGACATTAGATATGTGTCAATAAGTCTACAGCAATCAATGCTTAAATAATGTCGAATGCTTTCCGGTCAATAAAAATAATGATTCCAACGCTAATAAATCTTGCAGGTGGCCGTTGAGCTCTAAGCGTCCTTCTGCCTCTAAAAGCATCAAGCGTTCGCTCCCATCCATCAGTGCCCTGAGTGAAGTGGCTTTGCCCGCGACTTGCACATCAACGGTATCAGGCTTTTCTGTTAATATACTGCACTGACCTTCGTGAAACGCGATCCACGTCTCTTCATTTTCACATTTTAAGGCAACGACAATATTTCTTTTTTTATACAGTGGTTCAAACACAGTTTTCTTTGCTAAGACATCAACAAATTCCTTTGACGCTTCAATCAGCATCCTGACACCCCATTTTTGATATTAGAAAAACTTGACTTGCCCCTCTTCGTACGCCTGTCCTGATGTGAGTGTCTTAATCACACACTCAGGCTGCCCGCAAGACTCAGGTGATGACAATCAAAATTTCACTCTATTGTCATCCTTAAGTCAGTGAGGTTTGTACTCACCGATGGCAAAAAACTGCTCAGGCTATTCTTATTTTTAATTTAAGAAAGCAAGGTTATTCATAAAATAATCACTGAGCCATGAAAACTGCACAATCCCTACTGCGAAAGCGTGTCTGACAATTGCTTAGGGCCACCGATAGCCCCCTTCTGCTCCTCTTTCCATCCCGAATCCGATGGGTTTTGAGCCGCTTCACTGTCAAGTAATTCAGTGCGCATATCTTGAATGGGCATCTCTTTCGCTTCAGTTATAGTGATATGATGTCCTTTGTCCATTAATGCTTTATACATTAGATATTTCCCAGCGGTTAAGCCGATTTTATTCGCGGCATTGCGTTTGGCTAAAGTGGCATGGACCAGCTTAAAATGGCCTTGATTCTGATCCGAGAAAAGCTGCTGATTGAGTGAAGCGACGGCAAAGGTAATCTTTCGATTCAATTGCTCGCGTTTTACTTTATCCAAAGGCATAGCCAGAGTTGTACTGATGACAATGTTTGCATTTTTTTTGACATCATTGGCTTTTATTAAAGCCTCAGCCATTTTATTAGTAAATTGTTGTAAGGACATGTGGGTGTAATTAGTGTCATGAAGAAGATCTTGTGCTTCATCATTCATGGCATCAACAGATAATACATCCAAATGACGGTTAACAGCTGCTTCAATGCTCGGATTTAAATCAAAGCTGACATAAGCTGCTACCAAACGGTTTTGGTGAACATGATGACCGATGAAAAGTAGCACGACAAAAATCATGCCACTTGCGATGAATAACGGCATTTTTAAAAACTTTCTAGAAACAAGATGGACATCATTAACACTTTGTCCAACAACCAAACTAGACATGCTTTTTCTCAGTCGAACAGAACGAAAGCGGCCATCATCCATTAAGATGACAGCTTTTCGCCTCTTCTTTGACAGGATAATTCCACGAGCCAATGGCTTCCCTCCCTGATGCAACCATAGGAAACTCTAAAGCTGCAAAGGATCTATAGCGGCATCATACACCTCACGCATCTATGCCCCATAGAGATCCCTTATAACTCACAAGGATTCAGGCTCTACGTAAGGCTGCAATGCATGAAACTGTCCTAGATATATCAGTGATAGTGCTATAATATATTTTCGATTGCGCTCTATGGTTTTTCGGCTACAGGATACAAATTGTAATAATTCCTTGATTGGTAACTGCTTTTTCTCTTGTAGATACTGACTTAACTGTTCATTGGAAACAAGGATGTTAGCAATGACTTTCGCATTCTCACGCGCATCAATATGTTTAGGACAATGCTTACTCAAGCTTTTAAAGGAAATGCCATATTGCTTTAACAGGACCTTGTAGGCCTCAATTTGTTCAATGCGTTCTTCAATTTGCTGTTTTTCCTCAAAATACTCCAATGCGGCCTTTTGCTCTAAATAGCTTTCATCTTGTTGTGAATCATCTTCTATTTCCGCTTGATCTAAATAAATATTTTTACTCTGCCTTGCTTCTTTACGGATAAAGTCAATAATGCGGCGACGGATCACCATATCAGCAAAGGTTAAGAACTTGCTTCCTTGCCCTGTTTTATATTGATTGATCGCCTCATTAAATGCGAACAGACCTATACTGAATTCATCCATCGAATGGTCTATAAAACGATTGCACACCTTAGAAATAACTTTCTTAATAAAGGGTTGGTAAATATGAATAATTTTATTTCTTAGTGTTTCATCACCATTTTGTATAAGCATAATTCTATCTTCTAATGTTAATGTCGGCATGTTTGCCTTCGTCATTGTTTGCACAGTGGTTTCACCTCTCACATTCTAAAAGCTTGAAAGGATATCAAGTGTTTTATTTGATCCAAAAATGTTTCTTCCCCTGGACCTACTTTTCTCTCTTTCTCTTTTTATACCACTGTTAAGCCATTAATAAAGCTACAATTTAATGACAAAAACAAGCTGCTATTTATCTGATTGTAACATTTGTTACTGATAGTGTTGATACAATTGATAGAGTTTTGTGACGGATTCAAAGGCATAAAGCTTCTCCAACACCTGACCATCCTTCACAAAGATCAGACAAGGGACACTCTCGATGCGCCACTCGCTCAAATACTCTTCCCATTCTCCAGCCCGGCACATGTACGTTGGAGTGCCTTTTCCGTCCAAGGCTTGAAAGGTAAGATTTAATAATTGTTCAGCCAGCTGACAGGTCCCGCAAAAAGGGGTTTTGAAAAATAAGCCAACCACTCCATCCTCTGACATTGTCTCATAGGCTTCAACGGACAGATCCTTCACCTTAATCTCTCCTTATTTCATGTTAATATCTAGTTATTTTATTGTAACATTTGTTGCAGGTTTGTCTTGGTAAAACACACCAATCAGGTCTGTTACCCTATTTCAGCTCCAGAAGCTTACGAATAGTTTAAAATAGCTTGGCCTAACCTTCAACCTTTCAGCTTCGATTCAATCTTTATGTATGAGAAAAACCGGGCGAAAAGCTTGCCCGGTCCTTGTCCTTAGTATAGAGCATCATCCAATATGAAAGAGGCTTCATTGCCTGATCAAGTGGATGGGAGCGCAAGGCGCGCGATTCGGAACACTCTAAAATCGTGTGTTCCTCGAGCGCCGCTGACTCATGATGCGGAGATTAGACTCCTGCGGGAAGCGAGCGGTCTGGAGCAAAAAGCCGCACCGTCCTCATGACCAGAAATTTTATACTTTCTTTTCTTTTGATAAAAGGACCATCCTAGTGGAAGGTCCCTTTGAATTTTAAATTAGTCTTCTTCATTAATGACTTTTTCATAATCTTCTGGCGATAAAAGCTTGTCCACGTCAGAAGCATTACTTGGTTCTACAACAATCATCCAGGCCTTTTCATAAGGGGACTCATTGACAAATTCGGGTGAGTCTTCTAGGTCCTCATTAACCGAGACAACTTTTCCACTGATAGGTGCATAAAGCTCAGAGACCGTTTTGACAGATTCAACACTTCCAAAAGGCTCGTCCGCTTCAATTTCATCTCCTACTTCTGGAAGCTCAACGAAAACGATATCTCCTAGTTCATCTTGTGCAAAGTCAGTAATCCCGATTCTTACCGTGTCATTTTCAACCTTTACCCATTCATGTTCTTCTGAATAACGTAGATCCTTAGGTACGTTCATTAAGTTATCCCTCCGTGACTTCGATTACACAGTTAATCATATCTAGTAATGGATATTCTAGCAAGACTTTAACGCCAGTTTTTTTCAAAAAGTTCTTCACTAAAGCCGACTGTCACCTTTTTATCATTATCTGTAACGATTGGACGCTTAATCAACATGCCATCTGAAGCCAGCCAATTGAGCAATTCGTCATCACTTTCTGTATTAATTTTATCCTTCATTCCGAGATCCCTATAGCGACGACCACTCGTATTAAAAAATTTCTTAATCGGCAAGCCACTCATTTTGTAAAGTTTCTCCAGCTCTACCTTACTTGGCGGAGATTCTACAATCGGAATCTCTTGAAAACTTACTCCGTTTTCATCCAACCACTTTTTAGCCTTTCGACATGTCCCACAGCCTGAATACCCATAAAACATTACACTCATACCGATTTCTCCTTTATATCAAAGTATTTTAATCCTGTTGATTTTGCCTGAGCTGTTCAATATGCTCGACAACGGCTTCATCTGCCCCTATCAGTTTCAACATTAATGCAAAGTATTCAATAGGTACACTTGCACTACCAATATCGAGATCACGGATACGTAAGATGTCATCATCAAGCCTTTCCATTTCTAAGAGACCACCTAAACTACCTGAAGTTAATTTTACCATATAATGTCCTTCATCATGTTCTTTTAAGGTCATTGCATAATCTCCCAATTGAATATCACGTATCAATTTTGCCAAATCCTTCAACCCCCCATAAGGAATTTTTTAACTATAGCGTCATTTCAAGCATTCATTTTTTTGACCTTCCAGTGGCGCACTGGCCTTGTTATTATATTAGAAATTACCAAAAACATAACAAGTTAAACCCAACTGATGCCTTGTTAGCCTCTTAAAGATTAAGGCTGTTCAAAGACGCTGGTCAGGTTCGATTGAAATAATGTTTTTTTATACTAGCAAAACTTTACAACCTAAGGAAGAGAGTATATGTACAGAGTTGACTTTTGCCAGCCAAGGCATGCAGTCGATCTTATTCTGTGATTGGAAGCATTACATCAAGAGCACCAACAAAGCAATAAAATGGAGGTTGCTTTAGTTAAGAATTCGTTAAATTGATTGGCTGATGTGTTACAGGCTATTCAAAAACAACTCGTTAGAGTCTGTTCATTGATAAGCCTCATCCTTCAACAACTGCATAACAAGACCTATTAAGTCCTTTTTACATTTCTGGTAAATAAAAAACCGCGGTTTGTGAATGGGGGGTGTTTCTAAATATTAAACTGGCTAATTACTGGTGTTCTATTCGAAGAAAGGCAAACCTTTTAATCCACGCACTCATGAAGAGTGCGACAAAGGATTACTTGGTAATAACCCTGACTTTAATAATTTCAATCCACGCACTCATGAAGAGTGCGACCATTGAAGTAGGGGTTGAAGATTTCGATAGTCCTATTTCAATCCACGCACTCATGAAGAGTGCGACGAATATTTTGGTGATGGTAATGACACCATCGAACAAATTTCAATCCACGCACTCATGTGAAGAGTGCGACTAGACAACAAATTGGAGATAGCGGAGAGCTTAGAGATTTCAATCCACGCACTCATGAAGAGTGCGACTCGTACTTTAGTTATAAACTGCACTAAGAACTGATTTCAATCCACGCACTCATGAAGAGTGCGACTTTATTGCGCAGGATGACGCGATCAAGCATGGCGAATTTCAATCCACGCACTCATGAAGAGTGCGACGACGCCGCAATCGGAAAAGGCGCTCGCAAATTTTACATTTCAATCCACGCACTCATGAAGAGTGCGACAGGCTTCGAGCGATCTTAAAAATATTAATGACCCAATTTCAATCCACGCACTCATGAAGAGTGCGACTTGTCAATCATCACTCCAGCATCGTAAAAATTTTTATTTCAATCCACGCACTCATGAAGAGTGCGACACAACTGCCAGGCGTTCAGCGTTGCGGGTAAGCATTTCAATCCACGCACTCATGAAGAGTGCGACAGCGAAATCTAGTAAAAATATCCTAATAAAATTACATTTTTACTAAAAAATCACTTGTATTTTACCATAAAAATACATTAAAGGAAATAAAAATAATAAAAATAGACGTATATGTGGTGCGAACCTCTCTAGTATTTTATGTTCGCTTCACATTCGCACCTAGATTTCTATTTCTTATTGAATAAGTATAACATGCTGATCTTCATTTACGACCATATCGGAAAAAGGTTGGCTTCCTTTCAGATAATTTTTTAGAAGGACGTTTTATTATTTTGGTCTAGGCTTTTGTTCTCTTACCTCCGCCTTTTGTTGCGTTCACCCTCGGATTCGGAAACTTCCCCCTTGGTTTTGTTCTCTTTTTGGAAACTGCGAGTTTTATTTGTTATTTGCGTGAGGCTTTTGTTCCTTTGCAAGTGCCTTTTGTTCTCTTACCCCTGCCTTTTGTTACGTTCACACCTGGATTCGGAAACTCCGCCCACATGTTATCCATTTGCTCCTAGAAATAAAAAGAACCGTGCAGACACACGACTATGTAGTAAGCAAGTGCAGCGGGGGACTCCAGTGATACAGCGCGCGTCAGAAGGACTCCTGAGGAAGCTGCAAAGCACTTTGCTAAACCATTCACATCCATGTGACAACACGCCACCCTAATTGTGCGTCGGAGACCGACCACGCGGAAAGCGAGCGGCCTGGAGCGGAAATCCGCACCGTCCTCATGACCAGAAATTTTATACTTTCTGATCTTTTAAAAAAACCCACTTTTAAAAAGTGGGCTAAGAAAGGAATGTGTTGAAGAAAAGTGCCGGATGGTTAATGATCACACAACATAAACATTTTCTTCGATAAGCCTGCTCGCTACCTGCCGCTTTTTAGCAACGGTATTAACAGGCGAGAAACGCGTGAGCTTTCTCAGTGCTGCCAGCATCATGCGCAGTTGATCACCTTCTTCCAAAATCAAGAGAGATTCTTTAGCCAGGCGTTCAATGGTTTCAAACGCTTCTTGGCAAAAGATTTGCGTCATCAGCAGCTTTTGCTGCTGTTTTTCAAGACTCGTTTTTGTGAGGGCTTTTTCGGTGCGCAACACAACGGATTCCATCGCATAAATCTGGCTGACTATTTCCGCTACATTGGCAAGTAATTCTTGTTCTTGTTCAAGGGCCTTTCCAAATTTTTGTACACCGAGACCCGCTACCATCAAGAAGATTTTTTTGGCATGTTTGACTAAATACTTTTCTTGTTCAAGTGGAGCATCTCCTGGCTCCTCGGGCATCAGCATCATCAACTCCTCTTGAAGCTGTTGGCCCTTTTCAAGCAACGGCAGCTCACCTTTCATGGCTTTTCTGAGTAATTGTGAGGGAACAAGCAAGCGATTGATCTCATTCGTGCCTTCAAAAATGCGATTAATACGTGAATCGCGGTACATGGTTTCCACCGCATATTCTGCCATATAGCCATATCCACCATGAATTTGGACCGCTTCATCCACAATGTAATCTAATGCTTCAGAAGCAAACACCTTATTTAATGAGCATTCAATCGCATATTCAGCAATGCTTTGAGCGACCTTAGCGCCATCCTTTTGATCTTCTGTGGTAAAATGATCCATCCGCTCAGCAAACATACCGACGGTTCTATAGACAGAGCTTTCTGTCGCATATGCACGCACAGCCATTGTTGCTAGCTTATTTTGAATGAGCGAAAATTGCGCAATAGGCTGTTGAAATTGTTGGCGCTCGTTAGCATAGCGAACAGCGAGAGTCACACCCTCTTTACATGCTCCAACACAACCAGCTGCAAGCTTATACCGACCAATATTGAGGATGTTAAAGGCAATTTTATGCCCCTTACCAACTTCACCCAATACATTTTCCTTAGGAACCGCTACATCCTCTAAGATCAGCGTCCGAGTCGATGAGGCTTTAATTCCCATTTTCTTCTCCTCCGGACCTGTTGACACACCATCATAACCACTCTCAACAATAAAGGCGGTGAATTGTTCTCCATTCACCTTAGCGTAGACAATGAAGACATCGGCAAATCCAGAATTTGTGATCCATTGTTTTTCACCGTTTAAAATGTAATGTGAGCCTTCGGCATTGAGCCTAGCGGTGGTTTTTGCCCCCAAAGCATCTGAACCAGATCCTGGTTCAGTTAGGGCATAGGCGGCAAATTTATCCCCTGCTGCAAGCGCAGGTAAATACTTTTGTTTCTGCTCCTCAGTCCCAAATAGAACAATAGGTAAGGAACCAATGCCAACATGGGCGCCAAAGCTTAACGAAAACGAGCGAGCAGGAGCAAATTTCTCTGTGATCAATCCCGAGCTTAACTTGTCTAGCCCCACACCTCCATAGGCTTCTGGAACATCAGCACCCAATAATCCGAGATCACCAGCTTGTTTTAAAAGTTTTTTTGTCAGCTTAAAATCTTGCTTTTCTAGGGTTTCGAGATGAGGCAAGACTTCATGCTGTATAAAATCCTCCGTTGTCTTACCGATCATCTTTTGTTCATCATTAAAGTCCTCTGGGAAGTAAACCTGCTCTGGTTGAACATCATCAATTAAAAAGGAACCACCTTTTACTGCTTTTGTTGTTTCACTCATGGTCTGATCTCCCCTCTCCTTCACTTTCATTTACATTTACAATATTTCAAACACGCCTGCAGCGCCCATGCCGCCGCCGATACACATTGTCACAAGACCAAACTGCACCCCACGCCGTCTTGCTTCGTGAACGCAGCTTAAAGTGAGCTTTGTTCCAGTACACCCTAATGGATGCCCCAAGGCAATGGCACCTCCATTGACATTAACAATGGCCTCATCGATCTCAAGACTGCGAATCACTTGGATGGCTTGTGAGGCAAAAGCTTCATTTAATTCAACAATGCCAATATCCTTTAGAGCGATTCCAGCAAGCTTGAGTGCTTTCGGGACTGCTTTCACTGGTCCAATACCCATGATTTCAGGCGGTACACCGGCCACAGCGAAGGAACGGAACTTTGCTAACGGCTTAAATCCTTCACTTTCTGCCTTTTCTTTATCCATAACGAGAACAGCAGCTGCTCCATCTGATGTTTGTGAGGCATTACCCGCTGTCACCGTTCCTTTGACATGGAAGACAGGCTTTAATTGACTTAAAGCTTCTAAGGACGTGTCGCGCCTCACGCCTTCATCTTCCTTGAATATAGTCGTCCTCTCATGCTTCTTATGATCGGAAGCCACCCAGCTCGCTGTTACCTTGACAGGGACAATCTCTTCATTAAATTTGCCAGTATCTAATGCGGCAGCCGCCTTTTCATGACTTCTAAGCGCGAATTCATCCTGCTCATCACGCGAGATGCCAAATTGTTGGGCAACGGCCTCAGCGGTATGCCCCATCCCCATATAATATTCAGGTGCTGTTTCTGCCAAGCGTTTATTCGGTTTGACCACATGCCCACCCATTGGCACCATACTCATGCTCTCCACACCACCGGCAAGGATCGCCTCTGCTTGCCCAAGCATGATGCGCTCAGCAGCATAGGCAATGGTTTGTAACCCTGAGGAACAGTAGCGATTAACGGTCACCGCTGGTGTACTTTCTGGAAGTCCTGCTAAGGCACCAATTTGCCGCGCAACATTTAAGCCTTGCTCTGCCTCTGGCATTGCACAACCAATGATCAGATCATCAATTTCACCTTCATAGCCTGAACGCTTCAATGTTTCTTTGACGACAAGTGCACCAAGATCATCTGGACGAACGGTTGCCAAGCTCCCTTTATTGGCCTTTCCGACAGGCGTACGCGCTCCAGCAACGATAACAGCCTCTTTCATATTTTTCTCACCCCTTTAATTCCGTAATGGTTTGCCTTTAAGTAGCATGTGCTGCATGCGCTGTTGCGTCTTGGGCTCGCCTAATAAACTAAGAAAGGCTTCCCGCTCAAGATCCAACATGTATTGTTCAGTAATCAGTGTGCCCTGCGGAACAGCGCCTCCCGAAAGAACATGAGCCAGCTTTTTGGCAATTTTGACGTCATGATCTGAGGCATAGCCTGAAAGTCTCATGGCTTCCGCTCCCATAATCATTGCGGCATAGCCAGGTTCTCCCGAGACCGGGAATTTGCGAGGAATTGGTGGACGATAGCCTGCATCATACATTGATAGAACTCGTTTTTTTGCATCATAAATCAAGTGGTCTCCATTTACTGAAATCCCATCATGAGGCCGTAAAAACCCATACTGCTTGGCTTCCTCAGCCGAGGTTGATACTTTAGCTGTGGCGATAAGCTTAAACACTTGATTGGTCACCTTGGTTAGATCAATCTCAACCCCTTCTGGAATACGGTCCAAGTATCTGAAATATAATTCCTTGTTGCCACCACCCCCCGGTATCAATCCCACACCGAACTCTACAAAGCCCATGTAGGTTTCCATCGCCGCTTGAATGCCGCTTGCTGGAATACTTACCTCAACTCCTCCGCCGACTGAAGCTGCAAAGGGGGCTACAACCACAGGACGTTCAGAATATTTCAATTGCATCATGGTTTGATGGAACAAGCGGACGACTTGATCTAATTCATAAAAATTGTCATCTTGAGCTTCCATGAGCATTAGAGCGATATTAGCGCCAACACAAAAATTCTTTCCTTGATTGCCTATCACAAGGCCTTTAAAATTTTTCTCTACCTCGACAAGCGCTTTTTGAATCATTTGCAGGACATCTAATCCTAGCGCATTATTTGGAGATGTAAATTCTAAACAAGCAACATCATCACCGATATCAATCAAACAAGCCCCGGCATTTTTCATGATGATACACTCTTGCTTTTTAAGCTGGTGAAGAACTATCCTCTTTTCCTGCTGTGGAATTGCGAGATAGTCTCCGTCATGAAAATAGAAGCGCTGTCCTTGTTCTTCCTTATAAAATGAGGAATATCCAGCAGCAAGCAAATTCTCCACCCATTCTGGAATAGTCTCCCCTTCCAACTTCATGCGCTGAACGGCTGTCGAAACATCAAGTGCATCCCATGTTTCAAAAGGACCAAGCTCCCAGCCAAATCCCCATTTCATCGCTTGATCAATCGCATAAAGATCATCAGCAATATCGCCAACCTTTTCAGCAGAATACAAAAGTACGCGTTTTAGAATTGGCCACAGAACATCCCCTGCCTGATCCTCCGCATATGCAAGCGCTTTAATTTTTGCTCGCGTGGATTTTAGTTGTTTGGCCTGTAGCATCGAAGGCGTTTGTAATTTATTTCTTGGCTCATAATCCATGGTTTCTGTATTTAACTGCAAAATGGACTTGCCTTGCTTCCAATAAAAACCTTGCCCCCCTTTACTTCCTAACCATCCTTTGGCAACCATGGTGCGCACAAATTCTGGAACCTTAAATACCGCCTTTTCTTCCTCAGAATCGACTTGATTACGGACATTATCAGCTACATGAACAAATGTATCAATCCCGACAACATCCAGCGTTCTAAATGTAGCGCTTTTTGGTCTCCCTATCAAAGGTCCTGTTAATGAATCCATTTCCCCAATGGTCCAGCCTTGTTTGTGCATTTCTGCTAAAGAGACTTGCAAGCCATAAACACCGATGCGATTAGCAATAAAATTAGGTGTATCCTTACAAATCACCACACCCTTACCTAAAACATCTTCCCCAAATTGCTTCATGTAGTCCACAACCTCAGGGTTCGTTTCTGTTGTTGGAATGATTTCCAACAGCTTAAGATAGCGAGGCGGGTTAAAAAAATGAGTGCCTAAAAAATGTGTACAGAAATCTGCACTTCGTCCCTCTGCCATTGCATGAATGGAGATACCCGATGTATTTGAACTGACAATGGTTCCAGAGCTACGATAGTGATCAACAGTTTCGAGAACCTGCTGTTTAATTGCTAAATTTTCCACAACCACTTCAATAATCCAATCCACTGATGATAATTCTGCCAAATGATCCTCCAAATTGCCAACTTGGATGCGATCAATATTCTCCTTTAAAGTAAGTGGTGCTGGTTTTTGCTTCAGAAGCTGTTTTAAGGCTTTATGAACTATACGATTACGAACCGCGGCATCTTCTAGCGTCAAGCCATTTGCCTGTTCCTCAGGTGTTAATTCCTTTGGTACAACATCCAATAACAGTGTAGGTATCCCTACATTTGCGAGATGCGCCGCAATCGAGGACCCCATAACACCCGAGCCGATAACCGCGGCTTTACGAATACGCTTCACCTGCCGTAGCCTCCTCAAAATAAATTTGAATGAATATTCATTCATTTCTATCTGATCACAGTATACTATATGTTGTTACTATTCGCAATCATCTTCCCTGTTTCTTTTTCCTTCCTCTTGCATAGGAGAAAGCAAAAGCGAACACATTAAGAGATGAGCCCGAACCCTAAATTTTTTGGCTCATTTGCGTTGGCGGATTAAAACATCTCACCCCTCTTAATTATATGAGTCATGAGATCTACTCATACGAGAAAAAATAAATCACTGGGAGGCACACCAATGACCCAACAGCAGGCTGGACAACAAGCCCAAAATCAACAGCAATACATGCAGCAACCGCCTTTTGTCATTTCAACAAAAGACCATTTATACCTTCAAGACATGCTGTCATGGAACTTACTGGCTGTAAAAAAAGCGCATTTCTTTGAGCAACAAGTCCAAGACCCAGAAATCAAAAACGCGATCCATCAAATGGAAACGATGCATCAACGCCACTATCAAATGCTTCTTAACCATATGCAACAGCATTTACAAACCACACAAAACCCTTCAACCACAGGAGGCATGCAATAATGGCGAATAAGATTCAAAACCCTTCAACCAATGTGCCGAAAACCCCTGAGATGAATGATCGCGATTTTATTAATGACTGCTTAACAACAGAAAAGTATCTCACCTCTTCCTATTCTGTTGCATTGCACGAAATGAGTCATCAGGCCCTTTATCAAGATCTCATGACAATCTTTAATGAAACTGAAAAATGCCAACGTGATATATACGATCTCATGTTCAGAAAAGGTTGGTATAGTGTTGATGCTGAATCACCACAAACCATCCAGCAAACCTATCAACAATTTTCTCAATATGCAACCAATCAATTTCCTACCAATCACATCCAGTAACATCAAAACAACCGAGCGGAAGCAAACCGCTCGGTTGTTACACTATGCTGACACACTATTTTCCGTTGCAGACGTTCGTTTCACTTGGCGATTATGATGAATCATAAGGTAAATGACTGTTGCTGCCAGAAACAGAACGCCAAAGATCACAAGGGCTAGACTATTGTGCATGAGCAGATCAGATTGACCTCCCTTAATGATATTTCTGAACCCATACAAGCTGTAATTCATCGGCAACACGTGGTGAAATTGGTACAAGACTGGTGGCAAGAGTTCGATAGGGTAGGTTCCACCGGTTGTCGTCAACTGTAAAACCAACATAATGATGACCATAAAGCGTCCTGGGTCGCCAAAAGCGGTTGTGAAAAATTGAATACAAGCCATGAAGCACAGGCTCGTTAATATACTAAACCCAATAAATGTCCAAATATTCGGCACCGTAAGTCCAATGGCAAACAAAATAATCAGATCAGCAATGATGGCCTGAATGACGCCAACTGCTGCCATAAATAAATATTTACCCATTCCCCAAGCAAACCCATTCTTAGGACGTATGGCGGGGGTCTTCACATCATAAATCACGGTTAACAACAGAGCACCTACAAACAAGCCGAGCGACAGAAAGTAGGGTGTGAAGCCTTCACCGTATTTTTCAATGCCACCATCTGATTTTTTTGTTTTTATCGGATTAGATAGAACATCCGCATGTTTACCATTTAAATTAGCATTGTCTGTTTGATGATAAGCATCATTCAACCGATTGGACAGCGTCTGTGATCCGTTTTGTAGGCTTTGCATCCCATCCGCCAATGCAGAGGTCCCATTCGCCAATTGCCCTTGACCATGACTTACCTTTGCTAAGCCATTCTGCAATTCAACAAGATGACTGTGCAAATCCCGACTGCCTTTAAGAAGATCGGTTTGCGCTGCATTAATCTTACCAATATTTTGTACAAGTGTTCCCCATTGTTCATCCAACTGCTGTGTATGCTCGGACAGTTGATCAGCTCCATCAGCTAATGCGCCTGTAGCACTTGGTAATTGTTGCAGATGTTTTTGCAATGTAGTTAATCCACTGGTTAAAGCTTGCAAATTCTGAGTTAATTGTCCGAATCCATCATTTAATTGTTTTTGTCCATCTGTCAATTGTTGTACAGCCTTAGGCAACGACTCGAGCTGTGAGAGCCACGCCATGGATTGCCCCTGTGGGATGGACAGCGCACTTAATTTTTTATCTATGGAAGCCATGATGGCTTTTTGATTCTCGGTAAGCTGCCCTTCATTTGGATTAAATTTTTGAAGATCACTAAGAATACTTTCTGACTGAGAGATATAAGCTTCTAATTGCTCCACCTCTGTTTGTGCGTTGGTCAAGGGCTTAACCTGCTCATTTAAAGAAGCAAGCCCCTGGTATTCTTTAGCCATGCTTGCAGAGAAATCTTGTAAGCCTTGTGCTAAGTTTTGACCGCTTAATTGATCGATCATCGATTGATTGCCACTTGAAAGTGCACTTACTCCCTGATTTAACTCCGTCGTTTTTGCTGCCAATGTCTTTGCGCCATTGGCCAGGGCATTGACCTGGGATGTGCTGCTTTTGGTCGTTTGATAAAGCTGATCAGTCCCTGCTTTCACAGAGGATAATCCCGATTCTAGGTCATTGGAGCCAGAAGTAAGCTGCGCAGCTCCCTGTTGCAACGCCACACCAGCCGTGTTGATTGTTTTTAAGTTGGCTTTTAATGTCTGCAGACCTTTTAATTCCTTTGAAGCACCGGCATCTAAAGCACCGGCACCATGACTCGCTTGCTTTAAGCCATCGGCCAGCTTATTGATTTGTGAAAACATATTCTCTGTATACGTTTTGGTTAACTGCTTTTTTAATTTTTCTTCCAATGTCTGCGCGCCAGAATTCGAAATCTGTGAGCCAATATAGTTATAACCACTATTCAATTGGTATTCAAACACTGGGCGTTGTGGATTCTTATCAAGAACCGTCGTCGCTTGATGTGAGAAATCCTTTGGAATCGTAATTGTCATATAGTATTGATTTTGCTTCATGGCTTGACTTGCCTTTTTCTTAGAAACAAAATGCCAATCAAAGCTTTTATTATGATGTAATGCCTTAACGAGATCTCCACCAATATTAACTTGCTTTCCTGCTAGATTAGCTCCTGTATCCTCATTAACTACCGCCACGGGTAAATGCTCAGTATGGTCATATGGTGACCAAAAGGACCAAATGAACATACCACTGTATATAATTGGAACACACGCTATAGCAACAATAAAAATAATGTGCTTCTTATCTCTTAGAAAACTCGCCCACTCTGAAAAAAAGGTTTGAAACATAGATGTCACCCTATCTTTAACATTTTATGACCGAATTAGTCATATAGTCATTTTTGTGCTTAGAAAAAGCTGCTGTTTAACCAGCAGCACGTGGTTCTAATCCAAGAACTAAATAACGTTGAAACAATTGAGCAATCTCTTCTCTACTCAATGGCTGTTCTCGCTCTTCCCATTTATAAATCAAGGCAATGTAGAGTTGCAACATAATAAAGGCGGTCAAGTGCGGATCGACCTGAACAATCTCTCCCTTATCCACGGCTATCTGTAAGTGCCTTTCGATGAACTTAACAATCATATTTTCTAAGCGCTCAAGTGCTGCCTTAGCATTATTGGTACCAATCTCTCTGAACTCCTGAGACAGCTTCAAAGTCAATTGATGCTCCCTGCGGAAATCTAAAATATCATAAAGAGCTCGATGAAGATTATCAAAAAAGGAATCCTCCTCATGAATTGCCATTTCCGCCCGCTTTCTCATAGAAGTAATCAGTCCATCAATGATTTCGTTAAATAACTCTTCTTTATTTTTAAAAAAAGTATAGATCGTTCCTTTGGCAACACCCGCGAGTTTGGCAACTTGATCCATCGTCGTCGCCTTATAGCCAAATAAACCAAAGGAGCGTTCAGCAGCTTCTAATATACGTTGACGTTTGTCGATACAAGTTTCCTCCTCTTTTTTGACCAAATGAACAAAACGGTCATTTTATATGAATTCAATTTAACACAATCCATAAATAAAGGCAAGAAAATAGGGTATGAGATCCTCCGCTCCTTCTGACAGCCCTAGCTAGCCTTCTCCAATACATTATCAGTCTCTCCATTAAAACACAGCAAATGCCTTTTAAGAAGAATTGAACATTCAAAAATCTCTTTCTTATAAAGGATTCCACTTCAGAAAAACCGGGCGAAGAGCATGCCCGGTCCTTATTAAAACACGGAATAAGATTTTATCCCAAAAGGCAGCGTCAGCTTAAAAAAAAGAATGCCATCAAAGGGCGCCCCTTTGATGGCATTCTCATAAAAACTAGCTTCAATTGATAAATTATTTAGGAATAACTAAGACTTGTCCAGGAAAAATCAATGTGGAAGATAGATCGTTTGTTTTCATGATCTTCTTTACATTTGTATCATTTAGTAAGGCAATTTCCGAAAGGGTATCGCCGCTTTTGACCGTATACTTTCCAGTTGGCTGCTTTACAGCTGTCGCTTTAGGCATGGATTGTCCACTCACTTTTGAAGAACCAACTGTTGGTATTTTCAATTTTTGTCCTGGGAAAATGATATAAGATGATAGCTTATTATACGTTTTAATATCATCTACAGTGACTTTATAATGCGTTGCAATATCCCAAAGTGTATCATTCTTCTTCACGACATAAGTACCATTGCTTGTTTTAGCAGATGCACTCGACTTACTCGTTGTCGTACTAGATTTACTTGTTTTTGTACTTGACTTACTCGTGCTTACCTTTTCAGAAAGCTGTACAGGCTTCACATTCAATTTCTGGCCAGGATGAATAAGATCAGAAGACAAATTGTTCCAATCCTTAATTTCTGAAACACTCACATCATACTTCACTGCAATGGCCCACAGGCTATCTCCCGATTTCACAGTATATGTAGAAGAAGACTGATTTGATTTGGAAGATGATACAGTTGTCGTCTTACTCGAACTAGCCGTTGATGAAGAAGTAGATGATCCTGAAAGCACAAGCTTTTGACCTGGATAAATAACATCAGAATTAAGATGATTTAAGCTTTTGAGCTTAGCAACTGATAGATTCACTTTTTGGCTAATTAACCATAATGAATCTCCAGATTTAACAGTGTATGATGTCGAAGAAGAGGATGACGATTGGTTTTGGCTCGCTTTCCCTGTCGAAACCTCTACTGCACTTGAGCCATTATTCCCCGACAACACTCTCCGCGCAGTAACATAAGTCGGATCCCAATACCATGAGTTAATATTAGAGTATGTAATGCCATCATCTACAAGAGCGCTGATCATTTGATTATTGCCGGCATAAATACCAACGTGATCAATGACACCATTTAAATCGGTATCAAAGAAAACCAGATCTCCCTTTTGTAAATTGCTGCGACTTACTGGCGTTCCAACAGTCGATTGCTCTATCGACGTCCGTGGTAAATTAATACCAAGCTCTTTGTAGACAGTAGCAGTAAAAGAAGAGCAATCAAATTGCGAAGTATCACCAATCGCTGCGCCATATGTATAATGTGTCCCAAGATATTGATTGCCGTGTTGTATTACATCGTCACCGGTACTTGCCAACGCCACTCCATTTGCACTTAAAACAATACCTCCTGCAACAGCAAAAGGAATTAATTTTTTCACTTAATAGACCTCCCCATCATCTATTAAATTTTTAAATATAGTACCTATTTAGTAGAAAAAGCGAACACTTTGTCAGGAACTCACTTTTAGTAACTACAATTAGTTTACCATAGAATACTAAATTCGAGAACAGCATTGTCAATATTCCATCTCTCAACAGCATTCGCCTGACATTCACCAAAGATAAAGGCTATGCCGCATAACCTTTAACGCCATTTTCTAATTTATCGACACGATTTCGTCGAAGTTAACACTTTTATACAAATTTTAGATCACGTATAATTAAGTTCGCAAAAATAGAAAAGAGGAAAAGCCATCGGCAACTCCGAATAGGTAAGTGACCAAACAAAACCCAACAAGGAGTTGAAACGATG
>NZ_BMIR01000014.1 GCF_014642655.1 Pullulanibacillus camelliae | reverse complement strand
AGAGATGACATAGGTCATAAGCATAAAAAGGGTTTTATGGATTATCAATCCATCAAAATTACAACAAAATCAAAGTCGATTTCAATTCATCACGGATTCAGGAATATAAATTTAAAATTCCATATATTGGATATAAAATGGTTATAAGCTTGGCAAACCCCACAGTTGTAAATGGAATCATAATCAGCACTAACCCCAATGCAATTTCCCATAAAGGACGATGAAAGACCTTTTTAATTCGAGTGACTAATCCCAATATGCCAGAGGCTGCTGTAGTGTAGATCGCACACCATAATAGAACCGTCATGACGAAGGTCATAGCATAGGGATAATTCTTTAAAAGCGCGAATAACGGCATTTCATAAATCATCACATCGTTTCCTACATGAACAAGTGATTCATTATATAAAAAAGAAATGATGCCAAGGAGCAGTCCACTGCCCAAGGCTGCGATCCATATTTCCCCTTTGGACTTTATTTCTCTTCCTATTGCACCAAGAATCGCTGCTAAGGGAAGAACGTTCAATGCAGTGAAGGTAAACGCTGATGTCCAGTTGGATTGATGGGTGAAATCAATGATCCATAACCCTTTTGTTGTTTGTCCAAATTTCAAAAGTACACCAACTAATAAGAGGATTAACAATGGAATAATGATGATATTAATAGATATAACGCCTTTATTTCCTCGAATAAATAATAAAACCAAGCATCCACTAATTAATAGAATGCCAACCCAATAAGGAATACCAACCGCTATAAGGGCGGCCCCTCCACCTGCAAGCATGACCACTGTTGTTGTAAATAAATAGATAAAAATCATCCCGTCATATAGAATGGTCATCTTGCCTCCTAACAATTTCTCCAAGACAGGTTTATAATGGATGGTTTGTCCCTTATAACTAAGCATCATCATCACATAGGTAGAAATAATAAATAAAAGGGTAAATAAACCGATGGCAACGGCACTTTCTTGTCCAAAAAATTGCCAAAGCTCTCTTCCAGAAGCATAACCCGCACCAATCATGGTACCTAATATGAGAAACATCCACTTCAATCCAGCCTTAATCATAAAAGTTCCCTCCATCAGCTTAATAAGGGACGTATAGAATGAACGATTTGTCCGTATACTAATACTAATATTATTAAGGAGCGGAACCTATGAATCTAAAAAGACCATTTAATCTTGTTAAAAAATCAACTGAGTTCTGTATTTCCTATAATGATCCATTCTCTCGGACGAAGCTCACAAGATCCATCGAATCCTTTATCCGCGATGTGCCAGTCACCAGACAAATTGTCATTGTATGTATTGGCACAGATCGTTCTACCGGGGATTCATTAGGTCCACTTGTAGGAAGATACTTAAATCGATTCTCCCATCAGCCTTATGCGATTTATGGCACCATTGATGCACCTGTACACGCGATGAATCTTTCTGAGACCATTGAGCTCATTTATACAAAATACAATCATCCCTTTGTTATTGCCGTTGATGCTTGTCTAGGAAAATACGAAAATATTGGCAATATCACCCTTGATAAAGGTGCCATAAAGCCTGGTGCGGGAGTGAAGAAAAAGCTTCCTGAAATCGGAGATATACATATTAAAGGGATTGTGAATGTAAGTGGCTATATGGAATATCTCGTTTTACAGAATACTCGCCTTTCCTTGGTCATGAATATATCCGAGGTCATTGGTTCTTCCTTGCATAATGCGCTCATCAACCACTTTATTCGTCAAACTGCGACAAAAGTCTCCATTAATCAAATGGAGCTTAATCCAAATCCTTTGGTAGATTCGTAAATGTTCATGGAATTATAGGTAATAAATGATCGTTCACTGACATTCTACCTTTGATGGGGTATGAAATATTGAAGCCTTCACATTATCTGTAAGTATAATAAACGCGACTAATAATGCTTAGACATATTCAGATGCTATTTGACTTTTTTCTATAAGCCTTGAAACGTTCCTGCCTAAGCGCTAAGAAAAAAAGGGCGAAAAGCATGCCCGGTCCTTGTCCTTAGTATAAGGCATCATCCAATATGAAAAAAGCTTCATTGCCTAGTCAAGTGGATGGGAGCGCAAAGCGCGAGATTCGGGACACTCTAAAATCATGTGTTCCCGCCTCTCCGCTGACTCATGATGCGATACTAGAGTCCTGCGGGAAGTGGGAGTTTAGTAAGACTCCGCAGCACAAGGAACTTACCAGTCCCCGCGGAAAGCGAACTGCCTGGAGCGAAAACGTGCACTATCCACTCCATTAGATAGCACCAAAATTCCATACTAAAAAACAGGCCGCTTCCCTTTCAGCGACCTGTTAGCCTATCATATAATGAATCGTGACTATACCAACACAAACGACAAGACTTGGTAATAAATTTGCTGTTTTTATCTTTATAAGCTGTAATAAATTGAGTCCAATAGCCATGATAAGAATTCCCCCTGTCGCAGTGACTTCATTAATCAGCACCTTCATTAAGTCACTAGGGATCCACTGCGTAACTTCTGTAGCGCCCAGAGCAATACCTCCCTCATAAAGAAAGACAGGAATTGCAGCAAAGAGCACACCAAATCCTAATGTCGTAGCAAATATAACGGAGAAGAATCCATCCAGCATGGCCTTTGTATAGAGCACGCGATGATCATGCTGCAGTCCACTGTTCAATGCTCCGATTATCGCCAATGATCCAACAACGAAAACTAACGTAGCAGTCACAAATGCTTTTGCTACATCCCCTTTGCCCTGATCTGTATTAGGTTGGATCTTTTTTTCAATCCAAGTTCCTAATTGGTTAAGGCGCACTTCGAGATCCAACCATTCACCAATAATGCCTCCTAAAACAAGGCTACCTATAACAATTAAATAATGATTGCTTTTAAAACCCATTTGTATACCTAATAAGATCACTGCTAAGGACATCCCCTGAGAGACAGTGACTTTTATTTTCTCTGGGATCTTATTGAGTAGCATCCCAATTAACGACCCTATGATAATAGCCACTGTATTAACCAACGTTCCTAGTAACACCATAAGCGATCAACCAATCCTTCAATTCATTCTAATAGAAAAGAATAATATGAATCTAGCATTAAAAAGAACATTCACTTTACCTGTTCAAATCAGCCATTATTAATGGTACTTTCGCAATAGTTAGTTGCTTAGTCCATAATCCTTTGATATTTGGGAGCACTAAGCCACCTATCTCCTAATAAGCATGCCCACTCATACATAGACATTAAAAGGAAGGCGGTGATGATTGATAAAAAAGCGGCATTAAATAGAAAGAAAAACCGAATGAACGGTTTATCTTTTTAGTTCTCAAGAATTTCTAAGACTCGATTCAAGTCATCACTTGAGTAATATTCTATTTCTATTTTACCTTTTTCCTTATTTTTAGCTTGTTTAATAACAACTGATGTACCGAATTTTTGCTTAAGCTCAACTTCTTTCTGTTTTAAGACAGGATCTAAATGCTCTTTTTTCTTTTTATTTGTTCCACGTGGAACATCTTCGTTTAATTTTGTGATCAATTTTTCTAAATCACGGACATTCATCTGTTCCTTTATGATTTTATCGACGACGTTGGGCATTAATTTCTTATTTTTCAATCCGAGTAAGGCTCGTCCATGTCCCATCGAGAGCTTACCTTCAGCTATTAATGCTTGCACAGCCTTATCAAGTTGTAATAAACGCAAATGGTTGGCAACATGTGGACGGCTCTTTCCAAGCTTTCTAGCCAGCTCTTCTTGAGTTAATTCAAGCTCTTTCATTAATTTTTTATAAGCATTCGCTTCTTCTAGAGGATTCAAATCCTCTCGTTGCAGATTCTCGATTAAGGCGATCTCCATCATTTCTTTATCTGTAAATGTTTTAATGATGGCTGGTACGGTTTTAAGCTTAGCTTCAACTGCCGCTCGGTAGCGTCGTTCTCCAGCAACGATATCAAAGCCCTTAATGCTTTTTCTTACAATTAACGGTTGAATGATACCGTGTTCTTCTATGGATTGTTTTAACTCTTGTATAGCTTCCTCGTCAAAGTACTTTCTTGGTTGATAAGGATTAGGACGTAAATCTTTTACCTTAACCTCCTGGACACTTTCATCTTCCTTTACTTCTGTCTCTGGAAAAAAAGCTCCAATACCTTTACCTAAACCCCTGCTCATCCATTCATCACTTCCTTTGCAAGATCAAGATATACTTCAGCACCTCGAGACTTTGGATCATATATAATAATCGGCTTGCCATAGCTTGGCGCTTCACTTAAACGGATGTTTCTCGGAATGATCGTCTGATAGACTTTATCCTGGAAATACTTTTTAACTTCTTCAATGACCTGAATCCCTAAATTGGTTCTTGCATCTAACATCGTTAGCAGCACGCCCTCAATCATGAGATCGTTGTTCAAGTGCTTTTGAACAAGGCGAACTGTATTTAAAAGTTGACTTAATCCTTCCAAAGCATAATACTCACATTGAACAGGAATAATGACTGCATGAGAAGCTGTAAGAGCATTTATGGTCAATAATCCTAAAGAAGGTGGACAATCAATAATCATATAATCATAATCATCTTGAATCTTCTCCAGAGCTCGCCCTAAACGAACTTCACGTGAGATTGTAGGTACTAATTCAATTTCAGCCCCAGCTAATTGAATGGTTGAGGGAATAATATCTAAACCTTCGACATTCGTTGAATGAATAACATCCTTGGGATCGACATCCTCTACAAGAACATTATATATACACTCATCCACATCTCCCTTATCAATGCCGACACCACTTGTCGCATTTCCTTGTGGATCAATATCTATTAGCAAAACTTTTTTACCCATATAAGCTAAACACGCACTAAGATTAACGGAGGTTGTTGTCTTACCCACTCCGCCTTTCTGATTGGCAACTGTTAATATCTTGCCCACTTTCACACCACCTTCAAAACAAACACAAGTAATATATCCATTTTATCATGAATTATCATCAATTTAATAGAAATGATGAAATTTAATTAAAATGAATTTTTTCATAGACAATATAAGTTATGTGTCAGAGACATAGTCTCCTGCCATCAAATCAAAGGCTGACAGGAAACCAGTTTGGTTTCCTGTCAGCCTTACTTCTATTATTTATTTTTGGGAATTCTGATCGTAAATTGATAATAATCGCCCAAATCTTCCTCATTTGTATCTACCTTTAAACCAGATTCACTTACCATGCCAACAGATTGACGAATCGTATTGACCGCGATGCGCATATCCTTGCTTAATGATAAACGCCGTTTAGGTTTCTTTGGTTCATTGGTTTTCTCAAGAATCGCTTTGATACGATCTTCAGTTTGTTTGACATTTAATTCTTTTTCTAAAATGTCATTGAGAAGCTGCTCTTGTTTCTCAGGCATATTTTTTAGAAGAATCAATGCACGCGCATGTCTTTCAGTAATTTTCTTTTCAAGAAGTGCGTTTTGAATCGATGTTGGAAGCTTTAAAAGACGAAGCTTATTGGCAATCGTTGACTGACCCTTACCTAATCTTTGTGCCAAGCTTTCCTGAGTTAATCCATGGATATCCATTAGTTTTGCATAAGCCATCGCTTCTTCGATTGCTGTCAATTCTTCTCGTTGTAAATTTTCTATCAAGGCGACTGCGGCTGTTTGGGCATCATCATAATCTTTTATAATTGCGGGGACCGTTTCCCATTTAAGAAAAGTTGCTGCACGCCAACGTCTTTCACCAGCTATAATTTCATATTTTTCTTCATCATATTGTCGCACAACAATAGGTTGAATAAGACCATGACTTTGAATCGTCTGTGCTAACTCTTCTATCTTTTCTTCATTAAAAACCGTTCTTGGTTGATATCTATTGGGAATAATATTTTCTATTGAAAGCTCTATCACTTGCTCTTGTTGCCAATCCTCAAGCTCGTCTGGCTTTTCCCCTTGACCAAAAAATTTGGAAAAAGGATGTTTCATGATAAAATCACCACCCTTTATCATCTCTCGTATTAATTCGCTATCAAAAATTGAAATTCCTGCAACGTTCAAGCAATGTTCCACGTGAAACATTCCTTAACCAAGCCTTACTATTATATTACAAAGGTTGCTTAGCAGGAACCCCTGGTTTTCTAGGATATTTCTTAGGTGTCACTTTTGTCTTCTCAATGATAATGAGATGTCTCTGACTATCCTCCTCGGGTAGAACAAACGGAACGACTTGTTTTAATTCCCCTCCTAATGTAGCAATAGCACTGCGAGACTCGGCCTGTTCTTCTTCGCCATGTGCCCCCTTCATAGCAATGAAAACACCTTTAACTTTTGTTAAGGGTAAACAATATTCACTTAATATATTTAAACGAGCAACAGCTCTAGCAGTGACCATATCAAAGGATTCTCTCATTTCTGGTCTCCTGCCAAACGTTTCTGCTCGATCATGATAAAGTAAAATATCCTCCATGCCTAGCTTATCAACTAAAGTATCTAAAAATCCAATTCTTTTTTTAAGTGAATCAACAATGGTCACCTTTAAATGAGGAAAGATAATCTTCAAAGGGATGGATGGAAAGCCAGCTCCAGCACCTACATCACATAACGAACTTATTTTATGTAAATCATAAAAAAAGCTTGGCGTTATTGAATCATAAAAGTGCTTCAAATAAACAGCTTTTCTGTCGGTTATGGCTGTTAAATTCATTTTTTCATTCCACTCTATAAGTGTTTTAAAGTATGTATCAAATTGATTAACTTGGAGAGGAGAAAGGACTATCCCTTTCTCCTCTAATAATTGATTGAAACCTTCCATCTCATATCCTCCAAGTGGGTTCACATGTCGTGACTTATTCTGCAATCTTAGCTAAACGACCTTGTTCTAAATAAACAAGTAAGATTGAAATATCGCTTGGATTAACACCTGAAACACGCGAAGCCTGACCAACAGACAGCGGACGCACCTCAGCTAATTTTTGTTTAGCCTCTGTTGCCAACCCGTTAATGGCGTTATAATCCAAGTCAACAGGAATATGTTTTTCTTCCATTCGTTGCATCTTCTCAACCTGTTGGAGCTGTTTTTCAATGTAGCCTTCATACTTCACCTGAATATCCACTTGCTCAGCAACTTCTTCTGGAATCGTTACTTCTGCAGGTGCTATTTTTGCAATATCACTATAATGGATTTCAGGACGTTTTAACAATTGTTCAGCAGAAACTGGTTCTTTCAAAGGATGTCCGCCCGCTGCAGCGATGATCTCCTGAACATCGTCTGTTGGTTTAATCGCTACATGAGCTAAGCGCTCTTTTTCCTTAGCAATGAGTTGTTTCTTCTCCATAAATTTATTATAGCGCACCTCTGGAATTAACCCAATAGAATAACCGATTTCTGTTAAGCGTAGATCTGCATTGTCGTGACGAAGCAATAAACGGTATTCTGCTCTTGAAGTTAATAAACGATAAGGCTCATTGGTCCCTTTTGTTACTAAATCATCAATAAGCACACCAATATATGCTTGTGAGCGATCAAGAATTACAGGTTCTCTATCAAAAACTGTTTGTGCAGCATTGATCCCTGCCATAATCCCTTGAGCAGCAGCTTCTTCATATCCAGAAGTCCCATTGATTTGACCTGCAGTAAATAAACCTTTCACTTTCTTTGTTTCAAGTGTTGGCCATAGCTGTGTCGGCACCATGGCATCGTACTCGATGGCGTAACCCGCTCTCATCATAGAAGCATTTTCTAGACCAGGGACAGTTCGTAGCATCTCCACTTGGACATCTTCTGGCAAGCTCGTTGAAAGGCCTTGAACATACACTTCCTCCGTATCTCTACCTTCAGGCTCTAAGAAGATTTGATGTCTAGGTTTATCATTAAATCGAACAATTTTATCCTCAATTGAAGGACAATAACGTGGTCCTGTTCCTTTAATCATACCAGAATACATTGGAGAACGATTTAAATTACGGTTAATAATTTCATGTGTTGCTCCGCTTGTATACGTTAGCCAACACGGAATTTGCTCTGTAATGAACTGTGTTGTTTCATAAGAAAAAGCCCGTGGCTCAGGATCGCCAGGTTGAATTTCTGTTTTATTATAATCAATGGTCTTACTATTCACACGCGGAGGCGTTCCTGTTTTAAACCGTACAAGTTCAAATCCTAATTCTTGTAAATGATAGGAAAGATTAATAGAAGGCTGCATATTGTTTGGACCACTTTCATAAGAAAGATCTCCTATAATGATTCTTCCACGTAAAAATGTTCCTGTTGTAATCACTACGGCTTTTGCTCTATATTCAGCATTTGTTTTCGTAATGACACCTTTACAGACCCCATCCTCAACAATTAAGCGCTCAACCATTCCTTGTTGAAGGGTCAAATTCTCTGTTTCTTCAAGCGTCCGCTTCATTTCACGAATGTACATAAATTTATCGGCTTGTGCTCTCAAGGCCCTAACAGCTGGGCCTTTTCTTGTATTTAACATCCGCATTTGTATATGCGTTTTATCAATATTTTTCCCCATTTCTCCACCTAAAGCGTCAATTTCCCGGACAACGACACCTTTGGCTGGTCCCCCGACAGATGGATTACAGGGCATAAAAGCAATTGTATCTAAATTTAGTGTGAGTATTAAGGTGTTTGCACCCATACGCGCTGAAGCCAAAGCTGCTTCAACACCAGCATGACCTGCGCCGACCACAATGACATCGAACGCTCCGGCATTGTATCCCATAGCTGTTTCCTCCTTATTTTTGTTATATATATTGAATGGAATAGACTATTTTCCAAGGCAAAACTGCGAGAATAACTGATCGATTAAACTGTCTGAAACGGTATCACCAACAATTTCACCAAGAATCTCCCAGGTTCTCCGAATATCAATCTGTGCCATATCAATAGGAAGTCCTTCTTCTATAGAAAGCATCGCATCCCCGATGGCTTGTTTGGCTTGCTTTAATAATGAAATATGACGGACATTCGACACATAGGTGAGGTCATTGGCCTCAATCCCCGTTTCATAAAAGAGTGAGGCAATCGCTTCTTCTAATTGATCAATGCCTTCTTCTTTTAATAATGATGTTGTAATGACTGGACGGCCCTCGGCATACGTATTGACTTCATCTAAATCAATGTGCGATTCAAGATCCGTTTTATTAATAATAATAATAGCATTCATGCCCTTAATCGCATCAAATAAACCTTTATCCTCAACGGATAGAGGCTCATTATTATTGAGCAAAAATAAAATGAGATCCGCTTCCTTCAATACTTTACGAGAACGTTCGACACCGATTCTTTCCACTATATCCTCAGTTTCGCGAATTCCCGCCGTATCAACCAATTGTAAAGGGACACCTCTAACATTAACATACTCTTCAATAATATCACGAGTTGTTCCTGGAATGTCAGTAACAATCGCTTTATTTTCATGCACTAAGCTATTGAGTAATGACGACTTACCGACATTGGGTCGTCCTATGATTGCTGTCGCTATGCCCTCCCTGAGTATCTTTCCTTGCTTAGAGGTGATCAACAGCTTCTCGATCTCGTCCTTTATCGTTTCGGATTGCTTAATAAGCAGCTGGTGCGTTACTTCCTCGGCATCATACTCTGGATAATCTATGTTCACCTCAACATGGGCAATCATTTCTAACAGCATTTGCCTCAGCTTTTGAACAAGCTGAGACAGTCTGCCCTCCATCTGCCCCATTGCAACATTCATTGCCTTATCTGTTTTGGCACGAATCATATCCATGACAGCCTCTGCTTGAGATAAGTCGATCCGTCCATTAAGAAACGCACGCTTAGTGAATTCCCCCGGTTCAGCTAACCGTGCGCCCTTACTAAGGATCAGCTCTAGCACCCTATTGACCGACATTAATCCGCCGTGACAGTTAATTTCAACAACATCCTCACGAGTAAAAGTCTTTGGCGTCCGCATGACAGATACCATGACTTCCTCAACATCTCTTTCTACCTCTTCATCGTAAATCTTTCCATAATGAATTGTATGAGAACCCACTTCTGCCAGTGGCTTTCTTCCTCTATATACTGAATCAGCAATCGCAATCGCTTGTTCACCACTTAAGCGGACAATGGCAATAGCTCCCTCTCCAATTGGTGTCGATATCGCCGCTATTGTATCATGCTCCATAGCTTTCACCCTCTTTCAGATATAAATTGTGACCATTATTTACACTCATCTTAAAAATACAAACACCCTTTTACCTTTTTCTCTTGTTCTCTCCTAAAACATATATAAGTGAAACGGATTCTGTCATTCATTCAGATTTATCCACAAAAAGCTATCCTAAAGTAATAGAATACCACATTTTAGTCTGTGGATAAAGCAGTTAACAATTTATCCACAGGTTGATAAATTCTAATAAAAAAACTATCCACAAAGGCCACACCTTTTAAGATAGTCGTTTCGATCTCTAGCATCCGACTCGATGCTACGATCAATTCTTCTTGATGGGGAAACAGTAGTTGAAAACACTTGAGGTTCCATTTGAAATTGAAGAAAAAAAAGAGCCCGGATAACCGGACTCTTGACGCTTACAGCATCCTATTTATTTCGGTTGGATAACAATATAACGGTGGGGTTCTACGCCTTCAGAAACCGTATCAACACGGCTGTTTTTCTGTAAGGTCGCATGAATAATCTTTCTTTCAAAGGAAGGCATAGGATCAAGTTTAACGCGCTTATGAATCTTCGTCGCACGATCAGCATTTCTTTGCGCCAACAGGATTAAGGCTTCCTCACGTTTTTTGCGATAATCCTCGGCATCAAGAACAATCCTTATACTATGATCAGCGTGCTGGTTGGCGACGATATTCGCTAGATACTGAAGTGCATTAAGGGTCTGTCCCCTCTTACCAATGATAATCCCGATCTTATCTCCAGACAATTGAACATGATAATTTCGACTGTCTAATTGTGTTGCTTTAATATCAATAGCAATATCCATTGCTTCTATGATTCGTTTGATATAAGCCGAAGCCGCATCAATCGGATCAGCACTTTCATGTTCATCAGACACGGTTGATTGTGGTGGTATAACTTCTTCTACTTCACTGGGAGCTATAGGTGCTTCGGTTTCTTCAATAAGTGTGACTCTAATCGTTGCTGGTTTTGAGCCTATCAATCCTAGAAAACCTTTTTTTGGTTCTTCTATCACTTCTACATTCACTTTATCTTCACTCGTATTAAGCGTCTGTAAAGCAGATTGCAGAGCGTCCGAAATTGATTTTCCACTTACTGTAACATCCTTCACTTTTTAGCTCCCCCTGTATCCGATTGAATATTGCCCTTCTTCCTCATCGGAGCAATGACAAAGTAGGTTTGGAAAATCATGAATATATTACCAACGACCCAATATAAGGCAAGTGCAGCTGGGAATCTTACTGCTAAGACAAGGATCATAATCGGCATAATATAGGTCATCATTGCCATTTGTGGATTGGCATTTCCAGTGGAGCCCATCATGATCTTTTGTGAGATAAAGGTTGTAATGGCTGCTAGAACAGGCAATATATAATAAGGGTCATGCTGTCCTAATTTAAACCAAAGAAAAACATGTTCTCGAATCTCGTGTGTCCGATAAATTGCATGATAAAAAGCAATAAGGATCGGCATTTGAATCACTAAAGGTAAACAACCTGCTAAGGGATTCACGTTATGTTGTTGAAAGAGCTTCATTGTTTCCTGTTGAAGCTTTTTTTGTGTTTCCTGATCTTTTGAACTATATTTTTCCTTTAATTTCTTTATTTCCGGTTGAACAAGCTGCATATTAAGCGAGCTTTTTGTTTGCTTAATCATCAATGGCAATAGGACAAGACGCACTAAGACAGTACAAATGATAATGGATATGCCATAGCTTCCGCCAAAGAGATTCGCAATGTATGTAATAAATTGAGAAAGCGGCCAAACAAACCATTCATTCCATATTCCGGTGCTATTTGCATCAATCGGTTGATTGTACTGGGTACAGCCGCTTAATAAACCCACAAGGATTATTAAGGAAATGACAAAAAACAATCTTTTCCGCAAAGGGTTGACCTCCTTATTTCATGAGAATCTTCGTTATTTATTTAAATGCATGTTTATGATCATGCTTATGTTCATCTTTTTCAGGTACTGGATCAAACCCACCTGGATGAAAGGGATGACATTTTAGCAGCCTAACAATCGTCAAATAGCTTCCCTTAAAAAAACCGAAACGCTGAAGCGCTTCTATACCATATTGTGAGCATGTCGGATAAAAACGACATGTCGGTGGTTTTAACGGGGAAATGCATTTGCGATAGATAAAAAGAAGACCAATAGCGATATATTTCATCTCGAATCATCCTTGTCCATTTTTAGGAGATCACTCTTCTTTAAAACATGCTTTAAATTCTTTAGCATCTCCCAATAGGTAAGTTCAGATGTAGGCTTCCTAGCAATAATAACACAATCGATGCCTGTAGAGAAACGGTTTTCATAATGGCGAAGCCCTTCACGAATATACCGTTTAATCCTGTTTCTAGTGACTGCATTGCCTATTTTCTTACTCACTGAAAGCCCTACTCTAGCATACGCTTGTTCCCTCTGCTTTAGAACATAGATCACAAACTGCCGATTAGCTGTAGATTGCCCCTTTTTAAAAACGTGCTGAAAATCTTGGTTCTTTTTTAAAGGTTGGATTTTATTCATCTCTTCACTCCAAATCACAAACCTTCTAAATTCATTCAATGACTTCATCATCTATGATAAACGGTAGGTTATATCCTCTATACTTAAAATCAAGAAAAAACTGTTATATAAACTTTAGAAAACGGTACTTTCTCCAAAGAACTCCAAATGAATGGTCTCACTTTTGTTTCTTCTCCTATGATCACTGACCATAAAAATTATTTTACTACTTTAGTGAAAAAAGACCACTGCATCCACAGCGGCCTTAAGCGGATAATACTTTTCTTCCTTTTCTACGACGACGTGCAAGAACTTTACGTCCATTCTTCGTGCTCATACGTGCACGGAATCCGTGTACTTTTTTACGTTTACGTGTATTGGGTTGATACGTACGTTTCATCTATTCCACCTCCCAGAGGTTATCATCCATACTATTTAAGAACATCTTCGGCATGAAAGTACCTAATTGATCCAAAATAACTGTTAGGACCATTTTTCATTCATACACATTCTGATTCATTATAATGAGAAATCCTATGATTGTCAAGGTTCCCCTAATCCTTCTCCGATCAGTTGAAAGTAAATGTGCTTCCTCCAGGCGTTCGATATACTAAACCAAAATATCCAGACGTGTAACATTGTTCTATTGCTACCTTCCAAAATTTGAGGCAGACAGCCCTTCAATTAGATCTGTGGATAAATTTCAAGTCCTTTTAGTGTTTTCCACCAATTTATCGACATTTTTTTCACAAATCCACTTCCTGTTTACAAATGGAGCTGTTAATATAATAGTTTCTATGGATAACATTTTATTCACGTTGCGAGACACCCCTTTTTTTGATATGATATTTGTGTTTTAAAATAAATTTAATGTGACATATCATCTTTTTTATCCACAGGCTGTGGGTAAAATTGTGGATTTTTTCAACACCCTGTTAAATCTATTATCCACATAAAGGTGGATATTGTCGACAAGTCATAGGAATATTGATATACTGTCGAATCTAGACTGTGGATGATTCGGCATCATTTTTCTTTAAGGGGGGATAGCACTGGAAATGGAAAATATCCAACAATTATGGACTGAAGCTTTAAAGGCCATTGAAGCAAAGCTCAGTAAACCAAGCTTTGAAACCTGGCTTAAATCAACTTCCGCGGATTCCTATTCTGATAATGTTCTTATCATATCGGCACCAAATGAATTTGCTAGAGACTGGTTAGAAACGCATTACTCTACTTTAATTATAGATACGATAAAAGATCTAACAGGATCAGAAATTGGCGTTAAATTTATCATTCCACAAAAACCGAACGAAAATGACGATGAAACCTTTGGACAAAGAAAAAATATTCAAAAAAGGCAGCCTATAAAAGGCGATAAAAATAAAGAGCATAGACATATGCTTAACCCCAAATACACATTTGATACTTTTGTAATAGGAGCAGGAAACCGCTTCGCTCATGCTGCTTCCCTTGCTGTAGCAGAAGCACCAGCAAAGGCCTACAACCCATTATTTATTTATGGTGGTGTTGGTCTAGGTAAGACCCATCTTATGCATGCCATTGGACATTATGTCATCGAACATAATCCAGATGCTAAAGTTGTCTATCTCTCATCTGAAAAATTTACGAATGAATTTATTAATTCTGTCAGGGATAATCAACAGGTAGATTTTCGTAATAAATATCGTAATGTTGATGTCCTATTAATAGACGACATTCAATTTTTAGCAGGTAAGGAAGGAACACAAGAGGAATTTTTCCATACATTTAATACGTTACATGAAGAGCTTAAGCAGATTGTCATCTCCAGTGATCGACCTCCAAAAGAAATTCCAACATTAGAGGATCGTTTAAGATCGCGCTTTGAATGGGGACTCATAACTGACATCACCCCACCTGACCTGGAAACACGTATCGCTATTTTACGTAAAAAGGCAAAAGCAGAAGGCTTAGATATGCCAAATGATGTCATGATGTACATTGCCAATCAAATCTATACTAATATTCGCGAACTTGAAGGGGCACTGATTCGCGTTGTTGCCTATTCCTCGTTAATTAATCAAGATATCAACGTTGATTTGGCCTCCGAAGCCCTCAAGGACATCGTGCCTTCATCTAAACCCAAAACGATAACGATCAAGGACATTCAAACCGTTATCGGAGAGCATTACAACATAAAACTAGAGGATTTTTCCGCCAAAAAAAGAACAAAGTCTATTGCTTTTCCAAGACAAATCGCCATGTATCTCTCTCGTGAGCTTACCGATTATTCGCTACCTAAAATTGGAGAAGAGTTTGGTGGTCGAGATCATACGACTGTTATTCATGCTCACGAAAAGATTTCAAAGCTTTTAGACACCGATAAAGAGCTGCAGCAAAAGCTAAAGGAAGTTACTGAACAGTTGAAATCACCCGTATAATCTTCCACAATGCTGTGCATAACTTTTTCAGTTTTATGATCATTTATACACAAACTATCCACATGTGGATAACCCGTAGTTTCTAGTACTTTTAAAGTTATACACATATTCACGGGACCTACTACTATTACTACTAGTTTTTTAATAATAATTATATATAAGGAGGCCTTGCTTTGGAGGACCTTATTCACTCTGAATCCATAGACTCTGATTGGATGATGAAAATAACTGTTTCAAGAGAGAAACTCGTAGAAAATGTCAATTATGTTTTAAAGGCAGTATCTTCAAGAACAACGATTCCTATATTAACGGGAATTAAACTCGTAGCCAGTAAGGAAGGCATTGAATTAACAGGAAGTGACTCAGATGTCTCTATCCAATCCTTTATTCCTACTGAAGAAAATGATATTGAAAATGCTTCTATTCACATTCCAGGAAGCATTGTTCTTCAAGCCCGTTTCTTTGCAGATATCGTCAAAAAATTACCTGGCGATTCGGTCGATATTGAAGTAGATTCCAGACTCATGACACGAATTACTTCAGGATCTAGTGAATTTAATTTAAATGGTTTGGATGCAGAGGAATATCCTCATCTTCCTACTATTTGGGAAGAACATTCATTTAGTATTCGAACAGATATTCTTAAACACCTTATCAGACAAACGGTTTTTGCGGTGTCCACCTCAGAAACACGCCCGGTGTTGACAGGTGTAAACTGGAGTATCCAAAATGGTAAATTAAAATGTGTAGCAACAGATAGCCATCGTCTCGCAATGAGAACCATTGACATTGAAACAGATGAACAATTAGATAAAAGTAATGTCATTATTCCAGGAAAAAGCTTAAATGATCTAGCGAAAATTTTTGACGACACGGGATCAGAATGGGTGCAAATCATCATTACAGATAATCAGATCCTTTTTAAGGCGAATCATCTGCAATTCTATTCAAGATTGCTCGAAGGCAACTATCCTAATACCGATGGTTTAATTCCACAAGAGACAAAGACAGAAGTCACATTAGGGACAAAATCCTTCTTACAAGCCATTGATCGGGCGTCTTTGTTAGCAAGAGAAGAAAAAAATAATGTTGTGAAATTAAAAACATTAGATGGTCAGTCCTTAGAAATCCTTTCACAATCAACTGAAATAGGCCGCGTGCATGAAAATGTGGATGCCCAAGAAATCAGTGGGGAAGAGGTTCGCATTTCATTTAGTGCAAAATACATGATGGATGCTTTAAGACAGATTGATGCAAGCGACGTAAAAATCAGCTTTACTGGAGCAATGCGCCCCTTTTTGATTCGTCCTGTAGAAGAACAAGATCTCCTCATGCTCATCTTACCTGTGCGTACAAACTAATCTCATTCTTTACACGCGTCAAGATCTATTCGTTATGCGTATTCAATTGTAAAAGGTCTCTACAATAAGAGGCCTTTTATTACTTATTTGTTAGAAAAACATCGCTAAGGGCTAATCAAATAGGCCATAAAGAGTTACAATAGAAAAAGATGCTTTCTAATCAGCAAGTGCTAGCACGCTTATCATTCACATTACTCATGTGCTCTAGTATCATCCAATGGCAAGTGTTAATCGTTTAAATAGCATTTTTATTAAAAATTCGTATGCCGTCTTAGCTCGGCGATAAGCCAGTTTTTCAAATCCTTTTCCATCATCGCTTTAGCAAAGATTTATTTTTAAAGTATATGGAAAATTGGACAAAAACATGCCCGGTTCTTATTAAGATATTTAAAAGCTTTTAATAACAAATATATGCAAGGAAGATGAGCGGTCTATTCTCTTAAAAAATTTAAAGGATGTTCTTAAAGTGAAAACCATTCAACTCAAATCAGATCAACCTTTCATTACCTTAGGACAATTGCTTAAGGCTGAAGGAATAATTAGTACAGGCGGGCAAATTAAATGGTTTCTTGAAGAAAATCAGGTATTTGTTAATGATGAACGAGAAACAAGGCGTGGAAAAAAGCTTCGAGTCAATGATAGGATTATCATTGATAATCATGGAGAATACGTCATTACAGAGTAGACTATAAAGGGGGAGCCCCTTTTGCATTTAGAAACCATTGATGTGCAACATTTTCGAAATTATGAACATACTTCTATCGACCTTTCTGAATCAATTAACGTTTTTATTGGGGAAAATGCGCAGGGAAAGACCAATCTTCTAGAAGCAATCTTTGTTTTAGCCATGGCAAAATCACATCGTACGCCTCATGTGAAAGAATTAATCCAATGGGGCCAAGAATATGCTAAAATAGAGGGAAGAGTAAACAAGAAAAATGGGATCATCCCTTTAGAGTTAACGATTAGCCATAAAGGGAAGAAAGCGAAGGCCAATCATATTGAGCGTAAAAAATTGAGTCAGTATGTTGGTTTATGTAATGTCGTCCTATTTGCTCCAGAAGATCTCAGGCTAGTTAAAGATAGTCCAAGCCACCGACGTCGATTTATTGATATGGAAATTGGACAGATTCAACCTGTTTACATGCATGAGTTATCTGAGTTTCAAAAATTGTTACAGCAGCGCAATGCTTTGCTTAAAAAACTATCACGTGAGGCCAAACCATCGACAACAATGCTCGAAATTTTAACAGAACAGCTGATAGAGTTAGCAGCTGATATCGTTTATCGGCGATTTCGTTTCATTCGCCTGTTGAGGGAATGGGCAAGGCCGATTCATCAGAGTATCAGCAATGGCCAAGAGGCATTAGATATCCATTATGTATCAAGTGTCAATGAGGTATCAGAAGGACTTGAGTTGTCAAGGATAAAGAGAGAGTATGAAAAGGCTTTCGAATCTAGTCAAAGAAGAGAGCTTGATCGTGGAACGACACTTATTGGTCCCCATCGTGATGATCTTCAATTCATCGTTAATGATAAAAATATTCAAATCTTTGGCTCACAAGGGCAACAGCGAACAACTGCTTTGTCATTAAAGTTAGCTGAAATTGAATTGATTCACAATGAGGTTGGAGAATACCCCATTCTGCTACTTGATGATGTTTTAAGCGAACTGGATGATCAACGTCAAACCCATTTGTTATCAACTTTTAAAGAGCGGGTTCAAACCATTGTAACGACGACAAATGTCGGTGCCATTGATCATGATATGATAAAACATGCGAGATCCTTCGACGTTCACAAAGGGCAAATTGGTTTAGAAAACAAATAAGGAGTGGAGCCTATGTTTATTAACTTAGGTGAGGACACCATTATTCGAACAGATGAAGTGATTGCCATTTTTGATTATGATCTTTTTCGCAATGATGTGAACAACCAACAATTCATAGAAAAATCACTTACCAATAAAACATTAATGGACATTGGCGAACAGGTTACTAAGGCGGTTGTATTGACCAATGACACCATTTATTATTCACCCTTTTCACCGGCGACATTAAAGAAACGCTCCCAAAATGCAATCAATTCTCCATAGAAGATGTGTACTTAATACTGCAATTGTAAATGATTACCTGGAAAGAAGAAGGTGGATTAATTGTCTGAAGAACTTAATGCAAAAGCTTATGATGAAAGTCAAATACAGGTGTTGGAGGGTCTTGAGGCGGTACGTAAACGCCCAGGCATGTATATCGGTTCAACCAGCGGCAAAGGCTTGCACCATCTCGTGTGGGAAATCGTCGATAATAGTATCGACGAAGCACTGGCTGGATATTGTGATGAAATCAAGGTGTCCATTAATACCGACGGTGGAGTGACTGTTGAGGATAACGGAAGAGGTATCCCTGTAGGTATACAAGAAAAAATGGGACGCCCTGCTGTAGAAGTCATCATGACTGTCTTACATGCTGGCGGTAAATTTGGCGGTGGCGGTTACAAGGTATCTGGTGGTCTACACGGTGTAGGTGCTTCTGTTGTAAACGCACTGTCTGAAACGATGTGGGTAAAAGTTCACCTCAATGGTAAAATCCATTACCAAGAATATCACCGCGGCGTCCCAGCAGCTGATTTAACTGTTATTGGTGATACGGATAAAACGGGGACAGTGATTCATTTTATTCCAGATAAAGAGATCTTTAAAGAGACAACCACCTTTGAATTTGATGTGTTGGCTAACCGTTTAAAAGAACTTGCCTTTTTAAATAAGGGCATTCGTATCAAGATTGAAGATGAACGGGAAAATGGAAAAAAAACAGAGTATCACTATGAAGGCGGTATAAAATCCTTTGTTCAATATTTAAACCGCACGAAAAATGTTTTACATGAAGAACCTATTTATATTGAGGGCGAAAAAGATGATATTTCCGTTGAGATCGCCATGCAATACAATGACAGCTATACAAGTCAGCTCTATTCATTTGCCAATAATATTCATACGCATGAAGGCGGTACACATGAATATGGCTTTAAAGTTGCCCTGACACGTGTGATTAATGATTATGCAAGGAAGAATCAAATATTTAAAGAAAGCGATCCGAATTTAACAGGGGACGATGTCAGGGAAGGGTTAACGGCCATTGTCTCTATTAAGCACCCTGATCCGCAATTTGAAGGGCAAACGAAAACAAAGCTTGGGAACTCAGAAGCTCGTACTATCACTGAGTCTTTATTTTCAGAGGCTTTTTCTCGTTTTCTATTCGAAAACCCTGATACTGCTAGGCTCATTGTTGAAAAAGGTGTAATGGCCTCTAGAGCAAGAGCAGCGGCGAAAAAAGCTAGGGAATTAACTCGGCGGAAATCAGCTCTTGAAGTCTCCTCGCTACCTGGTAAGCTTGCTGATTGCTCCTCAAAGGATGCTAAGGTATCAGAGCTTTATATTGTTGAGGGGGATTCCGCAGGTGGATCAGCTAAGCAAGGACGAGATCGTCACTTCCAAGCCATTTTGCCTTTAAGAGGTAAAATTTTGAATGTAGAAAAATCGCGTATAGACAAGATCTTATCCAATGCCGAAGTTCGGGCCATTATAACAGCCATTGGCACGGGTGTTGGTGAAGACTTTGATATAGAAAAAGCACGCTACCATAAGATTATAATCATGACCGATGCTGACGTTGATGGTGCCCATATTCGGACACTTTTACTCACTTTCTTTTATCGTTATATGCGGCAGTTGCTTGAAAGGGGCTATATTTATATTGCTCAGCCGCCATTGTACAAGATTTCTCAAGGGAAGCGTGTTGAATATGCTTATAATGAGCGAGAGCTTGAAAAGACGATGGCCAATCTTTCACCCAATCCGAAGCCAGGTATCCAGCGGTATAAAGGTCTGGGAGAAATGAACCCTGAGCAATTATGGGAAACAACGATGGACCCAGATAACCGTATGGTTTTACAAGTGAGTTTAGAAGATGCTTTAGAGGCTGACGAAGTATTTGAAATTTTGATGGGAGAAAAGGTGGAACCACGCCGAGCCTTCATCGAGGAAAATGCCAAATACGTTGAGAATCTTGATATATAATTGCTTAGAAAGTCAGTGTTATATTTTAAATAGGGATTGATTAGTGAAGATTTACACTTTTCCCTGATAAAACATCCAGCATTATGCTGTTTGATAGGACTGTTTGCTGTTGATAAAAGTTTAGAGCTTTTATTGGCACATTAAGGTAGGAGGATTTTTCATGTCTGAAAATCAACCATCACGTGTGATACCGATCAACATTAGTCAGGAAATGCGGACATCCTTTCTCGATTATTCGATGAGTGTTATCGTTAGTCGGGCACTTCCGGATGTTCGTGACGGACTGAAGCCGGTTCATCGTCGTATTTTACACGCTATGAACGAGTTGGGAATGACATCCGACAAAGCGTACAAGAAATCAGCCAGAATCGTAGGGGAAGTGATTGGTAAGTACCATCCACACGGCGATTCTGCTGTCTATGAAACCATGGTGCGAATGGCTCAAGATTTTAGTTATCGCTATGAGCTGATAGATGGCCATGGGAACTTCGGATCAATTGATGGAGATGCCGCAGCTGCGATGCGTTATACAGAAGCGCGCATGTCCAAAATTTCAATGGAACTCGTTCGAGATATTCGTAAAGACACTATTGATTTTAAAGATAATTATGATGGCTCAGAGCAAGAGCCAGCTGTTTTACCTGCACGTTTTCCGAATTTGTTAGTCAATGGAGCATCAGGTATTGCCGTTGGGATGGCCACTAATATTCCTCCTCATCAGCTTGGAGAAATTATTGATGGTTTACTCGCGTTAAGTCATGACCCTGATCTCGAAATCAATGATTTAATGGAATATATCCCAGGGCCAGACTTTCCAACAGCAGGCCTTATCTTAGGACGAGAAGGGATTAGAAAAGCCTATCATACAGGGAAAGGCTCCATTCTTTTACGTGCTAAGGTTGAAATCGAACAAGAGGCCAATGGGAAAGAAACCATCCTGGTTACTGAACTCCCTTATCAAGTGAATAAGGCGAAGCTTATTGAGAAGATTGCTGAACTTGTCAGGGATAAAAGAATCGAAGGGATCACTGACCTTCGTGACGAATCGGACCGTAATGGGATGCGGATTGTCATCGAAGTACGTCGTGACATGAATGCCAATGTGCTTTTAAATAATCTTTACAAGCACACCGCACTACAAACGAGCTTTGGGATCAATCTGCTAGCATTGGTTGACGGACAGCCGCGCGTGCTGAATTTAAAAGAATGCTTGTCTTATTATCTTGATCACCAAAAAGTGGTCATTAGAAGAAGAACGCAATATGATTTGAATAAGGCAGAGGCGCGTGCACATATTTTAGAAGGACTGCGCATTGCTCTAGATCATATTGATGAAATTATTAGTCTCATCAGAAGTTCAGCGACCACGGATATTGCCCGTGCGGGTCTTATGGAGCAATTCAACTTATCTCATGAACAAGCTCAGGCGATTTTAGACATGCGTTTGCAGCGTCTAACAGGCTTGGAAAGGGATAAGATTGAAAATGAATATAAAGAGCTTGTAGCCCTCATTGCGGAGCTTAAAGCAATCCTTGCAGATGAAGAAAAACTATTGGACATCATTCGTGAAGAATTGACAGAGATCAAAGAAAAATATAATGACGAGCGTCGTACAGAGATCACTGTTGGGTTTGACATGATTGAAGACGAAGATCTCATCCCAAGAGAAAATATTGTTATTACGCTCACCCATAACGGCTATATCAAACGCATGCCGATTGATACGTATAAGAGCCAAAATCGTGGTGGTCGGGGGATACAGGGAATGGGAACCAATGAAAATGATTTTGTTGAACAGCTATTTCCGACCAATACCCATCATTACATTCTCTTTTTCACAAATAAAGGGAAGGTATACCGACTTAAAGGGTATGAAATTCCTGATTTGGGTAGAACTGCAAAGGGCATCCCGATCATTAATCTGATTCAGATTGAAAAGGATGAGTATATTACGACAGTATTCCCTATCGAGGAATTTGTGGATGATTCTTACTTATTCTTTGTGACCAAAAAGGGTATTGCTAAGCGCTCCACATTATCTGCTTTCTCCAACATTCGCAAGGGCGGCTTAATTGCCTTGAGCTTGCGAGAGGAAGACGAACTCATTTCCGTTCGCTTGACGAACGGTGAGAAAGAGGTTTTTGTCGGCACTAAAAAGGGTCTCTCCATTCGTTTTAAAGAAGAGGATGTAAGAACGATGGGGCGGACAGCCGCTGGTGTGAAGGCCATAACGTTAGCCGAAAATGATCATGTTGTAGGTGTAGGGATCATTGAAGAGGATGAGGAAGTCCTCATTGTCACTGAAAAGGGCTATGGTAAGCGAACCTCTGTCGATGAATACCGCTTGCAGACGCGTGGTGGTAAAGGGATCAAAACCTGTAATATTACGGATAAAACAGGTGATATGGTTTCCCTTAGAATGGTCAAAAACAATGAGGACTTGATGATCATTACGACCAGTGGAATTGTCATCCGAACCGCTGTTTCGGGTATTTCACAATTAGGAAGAAATACCATGGGTGTTAAACTTATTAAGATCTCCGACGGAGATAGTGTAGCAACGGTTGCTCGCATTCAAGAGGATGACGAAAATCCTCAGGAAGTGACTGAAGAAGAGCACTCTGAAAACAATACAGATACGGAAGAATAAGGCATATGAAGTTTAGGGAATCAAGAGAGCTCACTTGGTTCCCTCTTTTTTAAAATGAATGTTTGTCGATCGTATTTCTGATAATTAAGTGTCCCACATAATAAACCTAGGCTTAAGCTGCTTGTAGTCTTTAAAACGTACCAGATGTTTTTGGCGTTTCCTAAGTTATATACAGAATTCTTCAAGGGAGATGGGCAGGGCATGAAGGTCAGTACGAAGGAGCTAAAAAAAGGTTGCATTTTAATAACAGATATCTTCTCTAAAACAACACATCCTATTATTCCCAAGCAAACCGTTTTGTCAGAAATACATCTTGATGTTCTTAAAGCTTTTAATATTCAAGAGGTGGACGTTGATAGGCTTTTAGCTGACGGCACACCATTTGAAGTCCAGGCAGCAAAAGAGGAATCAGGTGAGGAAGATGAAAAAGAAATGTCTGCTCTCATCATGGCTTATCACAAGGCTGTCAAAGGGTATAAAAAGCAGTTCTCGGCCATTCAGAATGGTCAAGCCTTTCAATATTTTGAAATGCGCCGGATTTTTGATCCTTTAGTGGCTCGGTTTATCCGTGAGCCACAATTGATTCTTAATTTACACCATTATAGTCGAGTAGATGAGTATTATTTTCATCATGCTGTAGCTGTAGGGCTTTTAGCCGCTCTGTTAGCCAAACAGCTCAAGTTTAATAATAAAGAAACGGCTGATATCGGATTGGCAGGGCTTTTGGCAGATATTGGTATGACCAAACTTCCCCCACAGCTTTTACACAGCACACAGTCATTATCTGATCAGGATGTGAAACGACTAAGGCAGCACCCTATCTATAGCTATCAATTATTGAAGGTGGAGCCGCGTCTGAAAGAAGGCGTCCTGCTCGGTGTCTTACAGCATCATGAAAGAGAGGACGGAAGTGGCTATCCCTTAGGCATTAAGGGAGCACAAACACATCCCTACAGTAAAATCATTGCTGTTGCTGATACCTTTCAGGCCATGATGACTGAGCGGCCTTATCGACCAAAACAATTGATTTTTAAAGTAATAGAGGTTATCAAGGCAGACCAATTTAATAAATTTGATCTAAGGGTCGTTAATAGCCTTTTGGAAACAGCCGTTCATATCGCTATCGGTATGAAAGTGGTCTTAAGCAATGGTGGAATAGGCGAAATTGTTTTTATTGATCCGGCGCTCCCAACGCGTCCTATTTTACGAATGGAAAATAATCAGCCTCTGTCTCTTAAAGATCATCCGCCGCTTTATATCGAGAAAGTTTTATAGTATAGGATCAGAGAGTAGGCGTGCCACCCTATAAGGAAATTTTCTTTGTGTGAGATCTAAAAAGGCATGAATAACTGGGAGATCATTGGATGTTTGGTGCAAGTGCAGCTCACTCCACCATTCTGTTTCATATCGAGCAATCATGCTTAAATTATATAAGAGCATTAAATGGACAAGGATTTCAGGGAGAGGTTCATAGCTCTTTTTTATACTAGGTAAATAATAGGTATTATTACTGTCTATGAGTGTGAACGTTAATTCTGAAAGATCGTCTTTATTTAACTGGAAGGTTAAGGTGCCAGCCCTTGCATTTTGGGTACTCAATGGCTTGATTTCATGTTTTAAAAATTGAAAATAGCGAGAAGCTGTCATATGAAGATCATCCAGTAAGCGTTCAGAAGCCCCGTATATGCCTGGGGCTATTTCTAATATAGGATAGCCAATGGTCGTTTGATAAAGTTGATCGAGCAATTGTCTTAAGTCGGGGAGGCGTACAAGAAGCTCCATCATTTTAAATTTCTGCCCTTCAAGTGACGACAACTGGAAGAGATGGTGAGCAACATATGAAAACAGGCCACGTTTTTGGATGAGGACCGTGTCTTGAGAGAATTCATAATGCTGACTTTTTCGCTTGCGTGAGGAAAGACCATGGGCTAGGACCTCACTATTTTGAGGATATCTTTCATCCACAATTAATAGAGTGGCTTTGAGAAGCTGAATGGCGCCATAAAATAAGAGAATCGGTTTAAGTTCATAGGGGGCGCTTAATGCCTGCTCATAAAATTTTCTGCCATGCTCAATATAATAACAAAATGGATAGCCGTTTTTATAGCTAAAAGAAAGAGGTTCCTTCACGCCGCGTTTCTCATATTTCGATCGTAAATACTGTTGGGTATAGGTGACGGATTTAAAGGGGAAATAGTGAGACCAAACAGTGTTAGATTGCTTCATGATACCCTCCTAGTGTTTTGAAAAATAGAACAATTAGGTGTTATCTTGACAGTTATATAAGCGATTGATAAGCTATCAATAATATTTTTCCGGGAATGAATGATTCATGCCTTCTAATAATTAAAATTTGAGGTGAAATCCATGTGGGAAGACAAGTTTAAAAAAGAATCACTGACTTTTGATGATGTGTTATTAATCCCTGCTAAATCAGAAGTATTGCCAAAAGACGTCTCTGTTAAAACAGAGCTTACTAAGACTTTGAAGCTGAATATCCCGATAATCAGCGCAGGAATGGATACGGTCACTGAGGCTGAAATGGCCATTGCAATGGCGCGTCAGGGTGGACTCGGTGTCATCCATAAAAACATGTCGATTGAAGAACAAGCAGAGCAAGTCGACAAAGTCAAGCGCTCTGAAAGTGGTGTCATTACTAATCCCTTCTTTCTCACCCCCCAAAACCAAGTCTTTGATGCCGAACACTTAATGGGTAAATACAGAATCTCCGGTGTCCCAATCGTCGATGATCAGCAAAAACTTGTTGGCATCATTACCAATCGTGATCTTCGTTTCGTTCAAGACTATTCCATTGCTATTGAAAACGTCATGACCAAAGAAAATTTAATTACTGCTCCTGTTGGCACAACATTAGAACAGGCTGAAAAAATATTGGAAAAGCATAAAATTGAAAAGCTACCACTTGTGGATGACCAAGGCATTTTAAAAGGACTTATTACAATTAAGGATATTGAAAAGGTCATTGAGTTCCCAAATGCGGCTAAGGATGCCCAAGGACGTCTTCTGGTTGCTGCGGCAGTAGGCGTTACGAATGATTGCGCACTTCGGGTTGAGAAGCTTGTTCAAGCGGGTGTTGATGCTATTGTCATTGATACGGCTCACGGCCATTCTCGTGGAGTGCTAGAAAAAATTGCTGAAATTCGTTCCGCTTTTCCTGACCTTAATATTATTGCCGGTAATGTGGCAACCGCTGAAGCGACTCGGGCATTGATTGAAGCAGGAGCGGATGTCGTAAAAGTTGGCATTGGACCAGGCTCCATTTGTACAACGCGAGTCGTTGCCGGTGTCGGTGTTCCGCAAATTACAGCTATTTATGATTGTGCGACAGAGGCAAATAAACATGGCATTAGTATTATTGCCGATGGCGGCATTAAGTTTTCTGGAGATATGGTGAAGGCACTTGCCGCTGGGGGGCATGCTGTGATGCTTGGCAGCTTGCTTGCCGGTGTTGAAGAAAGCCCAGGGCAAAAGGAAATCTATCAAGGCCGCCAATATAAGGTTTATCGAGGCATGGGCTCAGTAGGCGCGATGGAAAGTGGTAGTAAGGATCGTTACTTCCAGGAAGATCAGAAGAAATTAGTTCCAGAAGGCATTGAAGGGCGAGTAGCTTATAAAGGATTCTTAGCTGATACAATCCATCAATTAGTTGGGGGATTGCGCTCAGGTATGGGCTATTGTGGTACACCAACCATTGAAGATTTACGTATCCATGCGATGTTTACTAAGATCACCAGTGCAGGGTTGTCAGAAAGTCACCCACATGATGTTCAAATAACGAAAGAAGCCCCTAACTATTCCCGTTAACCGATCACTTTAAGGATAATTTGCGGGTGTTTTAAGCGGTGATTGCTTTTTTCACCGCTTATTTTTATGTCAACGTTTTGTCGCAACACCCATTAAGATCTATGTTTCCCCCCTAACTTTTCTATGTTAAAATAGCGATGGTATTAAATTCGGAGGTGTAACATTCGTGTACGTTAGTAGATTTGTTCGACAGTCAATCGTATTATCAATTGTTTCTCTATTGATAATCGCAACTTTATTTCACCCTCGTTCGGCTGCTGCCGCAACAAATGGGCCAAGCATTCAAGCAAAGGCAGCTATTCTCGTTGATGCAAATACAGGAAAAATCCTTTATGCAAAAAACATAGATGAAAAGCTTCCGCCAGCAAGTATGACAAAGTTAATGACCGAATACTTAATTATGAAAGCCTTGGCTGATGGGAAAATCAAGTGGACAACCACGGTTCCAGTAGATCAAAAAGTTTTTGAGCTCTCACGTAATAGTACGTTTTCTGGCTTCTCCTTAAGAAAGGACTACAAGTACAGCGTTGAGTCAATGTTCGATGCTTTGTTAATCCCGTCGTCGAATGCAGCAGCTGTAGCGTTTGCCGAACTATTGGGAAATGGGAATGAGTCCAATTTTGTCGATCAAATGAATCAGACAGCTAAGAAGCTCGGTATGAAAGATACCGTTTATATTAACGCCTCTGGTCTTGATAACGTTGATCTTGGTAAATATAAGGCACAGGGTGATGATAATGCGACAGATTTATTAACGCCTAGAGACCTTGCGATGCTGGCTTATCACATCATGAATGATTTTCCTAAAGATCTGACGCAGAAGGTTTTAAAGGTGGCCAGCACGACTGAAAAGGATTTCCAAGCGGGGCCTGGAGAAGTCGACCATATGGTTAACACTAACTGGATGCTAACAGGCTTTGGTGACAATATGCGTGATTATAAGTATGAAGGTGTAGATGGTCTTAAGACCGGCTTTACTTCTTTAGCAGGCTATTGCTTCACGGGTTCAGTTCAAAGAGGAGATAAACGTTTCATTTCAGTTGTTATGGGAACAAAATCTGAAGGGGATCGTTTCTTACAAACGAAAAAACTCTATGATTACGGGTTCCAACAAGTTGCTGATAAACAGATCGTTAAATCTGGACAAACCTTTAAAGGCCATACCACGCTCCCTGTAACGAAAGGGAAAGAAGATCATGTGAAAATCGCTGTGAAAGATGGCATCACACTTCCTGTTGCAGAGGGCAATGAGAAAAATTATAAAGCCGTCTTGCATTTGAACAAGTCTTTATTAAATAAAGATGGCAAGCTTGAAGCGCCTGTGAAGAAAGGCGAAAAAGTAGGCTACGTGACTATTGAAAGTAAGGGACAGGACTATGGGTATATTAATAATCCGCCTAAAGTCGATGTTGTCACACAAGGTCAAGTCGATAAATCCAATGGCTTTGTGCTCATGATGCGGGCAATTGGTCACTTTATTTCAGGCATTTTTTCTGGTGCCATAGATATGGTTAAAGGCTGGTTCTAAAAAAGAATAAAAAACCTTCCGAGTATGGGAGGTTTTTTGCTATAGATTGGCATGAGTCCACTTTGGGTAGGGGCCATAAAATGAACGGGCATCTCTTTGGTAGAATAGTGAGTAAATGAATAGATTTAACGCTTGCCAATTCGAGAGTTTTGTTTATATACTTGTAAATATTAATACAATAAATAATTAAATAGTTACAATAGCATTTAAATAGACCCTGAGAGAAAAGTCTAGGAGGAATGAAGTATGGCACAAGTAGGTACAGAGAGAGTCAAGCGTGGTATGGCAGAAATGCAAAAGGGTGGCGTCATCATGGACGTGGTGAACGCTGAACAGGCTAAGATAGCTGAGGATGCTGGGGCCGTTGCGGTCATGGCATTGGAAAGAGTGCCCTCTGATATTAGAGCAGCTGGTGGCGTTGCCAGAATGGCGGATCCAAGAATCGTTGAAGAGGTTATGAATGCTGTATCTATTCCAGTCATGGCTAAAGCACGTATTGGTCATATTGTTGAAGCACGTGTGCTAGAGGCTATGGGTGTGGATTATATTGATGAGAGTGAAGTGCTTACACCAGCGGATGAACGCTTTCACCTAGATAAAAAATCCTTTACTGTGCCATTTGTATGTGGGTGTCGGAATATTGGGGAAGCGGCACGGCGTATTGGGGAAGGAGCTTCTATGCTTCGGACAAAAGGTGAGCCAGGTACAGGGAATATTGTTGAGGCAGTAAGCCATCTTCGCCTTGTTCAATCACAGATCAGAAAGATTACAAGCATGTCAGAAGATGAATTAATGACTGAAGCAAAGGAACATGGCGCCCCCTATGAAATTTTACTGCAAATTAAAAAAGAAGGCCGTTTGCCTGTTGTTAATTTCGCTGCCGGTGGTGTCGCAACACCAGCTGATGCTGCTTTGATGATGGAATTAGGAGCTGATGGTGTATTTGTTGGCTCGGGTATTTTTAAATCGGACAATCCATCTAAATTTGCCAAAGCAATTGTCGAAGCTACGACGCATTATCAGGATTATGCTTTAATTGCTGAGCTTTCTAAGGATCTTGGTACAGCGATGAAGGGAATCGAAATCTCTACGCTTGATGCTTCACAACGCATGCAAGATCGCAGCCAGTGAAAGCTATACAAGTCAATTTAACTTCTTTTAGGGATTGGTGAAGCGATGCGTATTAAGATAGGTGTTTTAGGACTACAAGGGGCGATTCGTGAGCATATTTGGGCATTGGAAAAGACAGGGGCAGAAGTGACTGTTGTTAAGACAGTGGAGCATTTAGAGGGATTGGATGGTTTGGTGCTTCCGGGCGGAGAGAGCACCACTATGCGCCGACTCCTTGATAAATATGAACTCTTCGAACCTGTAAAAGCTTTTGCACAGCAGCATCCCGTATTCGGCACCTGTGCAGGCTTAATTCTTATGGCCCAGCATATTGAGGGCCAAAAAGGGCCGCACTTAGGGTTGATGGATATTGATGTTCGTCGCAACGCCTTTGGAAGACAAGTGGCGAGCTTTGAAGCTGAGCTAGCCATTCAGCATGTGACTGAAGCAGAGGATTTTATCGGTGTCTTTATTCGCGCTCCTTACATTCTTAGTGTGGGTCCTGAAGTTGAGGTTTTAGCAACCTATGCCGATAAGATTGTAGCGGCACGCCAAGGGCCGTTCTTAACCTGTGCTTTTCATCCAGAGCTTACTGAGGATTATCGGATGCATCAATATTTTTACGAGATGGTGAAAGACTATAAAGAAAAACAGTCAGTAGCTAAGGCTTAGCAGTAACTTTTACAAAATAGACTTGCTTTTTATGGCTAGATGCGTTACATTATTTTTCAACACATATCATTTACATCGATGAAGGGAATTAGTAATAGTGCGTTGTTTTGCTCAGAGAGGCGGTGGATGCTGCAAACCGCCCAAAACAGACTATGAATCCATCCCTGAGAAAAGTACTGAACGGCTAGACTCAGTAGGTATTTTCGGTAAAACCGTTATCTTTCTAAAGTGATTTATCATTGACGTGATAAATAATCAGGGTGGCAACGCGGGTGCTCTCGTCCCTTTCATTATGGGATGAGGGCCTTTTTTGTACTATCAGAATTTCGCTGACGCTCATAAAGGAAGAGAGTACAAGTGTAACTTTGACTTTCGCCATTAAAGCTTGGCGACAACCTAAGTGTGTGATTTGCAAAAATCACATCAGGAGTACCAGCGAAGTGGTGCAAGCTAAGTTTTCTAAATGGGTTTGCTAAAGTAAAAAAGGCCGCTTCCCCCCTGAGAGAATTACAATTATGGAGGGTTTAAGATGTTAGATGTTAGAACATTGCGTGACAATTATGAGGAAATGAAGGGAAGACTCAGCACACGAGGTGGTGATCTCAGTGTTTTAGATCGCTTTCCGGAGATTGATGAAAAACGTCGGCAACTCATTCAAGAAACAGAAACATTAAAGGCTCGGCGCAATGAAGTTTCCCAGGAAATAGCGCAGAAAAAGAAGAATAAAGAAAATGCCGATGCAATTATTAAGGAAATGCGTGAGGTTGGCGATAAAATCAAAGCACTTGATGAATCGCTTCGCAGTGTTGAAGAAGAGTTGGAGACATTGATGCTTTCTGTTCCTAATCTGCCTCATGAGAGTGTTCCCGTTGGAAAAGATGAGGATGAAAATGTAGAAATACGCCAAGTCGGAGAGCGTCCTACCTTTACCTTTGAGCCGAAGCCACACTGGGAGATTGGAACAGCTTTGGGTATTCTTGATTTTGAAAGAGCAGCAAAGGTAACAGGAAGCCGATTTGTATTTTATAAAGGCTTAGGCGCCCGATTAGAGCGGGCGTTGATCAGCTTTATGATGGATTTACATGCTGATCAACACGGATATCAAGAGGTTCTTCCTCCTTACCTTGTGAATCGTACAAGCATGACAGGAACAGGACAGCTTCCAAAGTTTGAAGAGGATGCTTTCAAAATCCGTGAAGAGGATTATTTTTTGAGCCCTACAGCTGAAGTCCCTGTGACCAATTATCATCGTGAGGAAATCTTGGATGACAGTGACTTGCCAATTGCTTATTGTGCTTATAGCACTAACTTTAGATCTGAGGCGGGTTCAGCTGGACGTGATACGCGTGGTTTAATTCGTCAGCATCAGTTTAATAAAGTTGAGCTTGTTCACTTTGTTAAGCCAGAGGATTCTTACGAAACATTAGAGAAGTTAACCAATCATGCGGAAAATGTGCTGAAGAAGCTTGGCCTTTCCTATAGAGTGATTACACTGTGCACGGGGGATCTTGGATTTACTGCGGCAAAGACTTATGATCTGGAAGTATGGCTACCTAGCTACGATACATTTCGCGAAATTTCTTCTTGTAGCAACTGTGAGGACTATCAAGCAAGACGTGCGAGCATTCGTTTCCGCCGTGATCCAAATTCCAAGAAAAAGCCTGAGTTTGTTCATACGTTAAATGGATCAGGGCTTGCTGTGGGACGGACAATGGCTGCCATTCTTGAAAATTATCAACAGGCCGATGGCAGTGTGCTTATTCCAGAAGTCTTAAGACCATATATGGGTGGTATTGAAAAAATCGAAGCAAAATAAAATGGTGATGACGGAGAAGGAAGAAAAAGTCCCCCTTTAGACGAGCGGTTGTTTACGGGATATTTCGCAGGAGATATTCAAAATGGGTGGGAATAATTTAATAATTGCGATTATCCTTAAGCGGCTTGCGCTGTCCTTTTGTATGTGATAATATTACTATCAGTCCGATACGGAGGAGTACCCAAGTCCGGCTGAAGGGATCGGTCTTGAAAACCGACAGGGGCTTCACGGCTCGCGGGGGTTCGAATCCCTCCTCCTCCGCCATACATATTTTATAAATCCTAAAACCATTCGTTTACGAATGGTTTTTTTGAAAGATCAACAAGTCTAAAATTTCTGATCATGAGGACGATGCGGATTTCCGCTCCAGGCCGCTCGCTTTCCGCGGGGGAGTGGTAAGCCTCCTCGCGCCTTCGCGCTGCTAATGTCTTACCGATCTCCCACTTCCCGCAGGACTCTAGTCTCCGCATCATGAGGTAGCGGCGCCCGAGGAACACACGATTTTAGAGTGTTCCTAATCGCGTGCCTTGCGCTCCCATTCACTTGACCAGGCAACGAAGCCTCTTCCATATCTGATGATGCTCTATACTAAGGACAAGGACCTGGCATGCTTTTCGCCCGGTTTTTCTTAATAATATCAGAATTAATAAGTTGAACGCTTTACGGATAACCATTTTTCTCTCTCGTTTTTTCTTATCTATTGACGTGATTTTGAGGATAAAACATAGCCAGTGATGTTTTCGCGGCTTGAATACAACAAAAGACAAGACTATTTCTAGAAAAACTTGGCTAATCGTCACATCTCGGGTGGCGAAGAGGTATAAATTTTGATCGCATAAAAACCTCCCCTTTGCAACAAAGGGGAGCAGGTGTCCAGTGCTTATCTTTTTACAGTAATGGCTGCTGCAATTTCTTCTAAGATCGGTTCGATGCTTTCAGGATGATGATGAAGGTCGTACTGATCAATATTGACGCGGACCACTGGGCAATAGTTGAAGGTGTCGATCCAGTGTTGGTACCGCTCATGCATTTCCTTCCAATATTCTATAGGTGTTTGCTTCTCCATTTCTCGTCCCCTCGTTTTTACTCTTTCCAAAACCTGTTGAAATGAGCCCTCAAGGTAAACAAGGACGTCCGGTGGCTGAAAATAAGGGGTTAGGACCATGGCATCAAAAAGCTCGGTGTAAGTATCAAAGTCAACCTTGGTCATATTCCCTTTTTCGTAATGCATTCGGGCAAAGATCCCCGTATCTTCATAAATGGAACGGTCCTGAACGACACCGTATGGGGCGTCAATGATTTTTTTATGCTCTTTAAAGCGTTCAGCAAGAAAATAGATTTGTAAATGAAAGGCCCACCGCTTGAAGTCATCATAAAATTTATCTAGGTAGGGATTGCCGTCGACCTTTTCCATCGATGTATGGTAGCCGAGCATGTCAGCAACTGTTGTTGCAAAAGTTGTTTTGCCAACACCAACAGTACCAGCAACTGTAATCAAGGCTTTTTTAGGAAATAAATGTTGAATGGCTTCTTTGTTCATTGAGATACTCCTTGTTGAATATGCTTCTGAATTAAGTTTAATGCTGCGTGGATATGCTCAGGGTTGTCCGCAAGATTGAGAGCATCCGTTTCAATCTCCAAAACGACAACCTCTGGATGCTGAGATTTAAAAGCAGGTATCCATTGCTCGTAAGATTGGACGAGCTGCTTAAGATAATCAGCAGATAAATGTTCCTCAGCCGCTCGATTTCTTTTTTTTATACGAAACAGGAGCTCATCTAATGAAGCTTTTAAATAAACAAGGACATTAGGGCTGGGAAGATCCTTGATTAAAATATCATAGATTTGCGTAAATTTGTTGTAATGATGCTTTTTTAATGTCTGTTCAGCAAATAATTTATTTTTGAAAATATGGTAATCAGCAACAATGGACTGTCCAGCCTGTAAATCCCTACTGATCGCTTCTAATTGTTCATAACGATGCGTGAGAAAAAACATTTCGGTCTGGAAGCTTGTTTGCTCCATATTGTCGTAAAAGGCTTTTAATAGAGGATGACCCTCAACAACTTCTTCATAACATTTAAAATTCAAGGCACTTGCCAGCGCACGGGCAAGTGTGGTTTTGCCAACGCCGATGGGTCCTTCAATGGCCACATAAGGTACTTTAGTCAAATCAATCCCTGCTTTCAATTAAACATTTCACATGAACATGTCTTTCTTATACTATCAGAACTTATAGCCTTCCGCTGACGCTTTAAGGAAGAGAGCATAAGCTTAGGCTTTGACTTTCACCATTAAGGGATTGGCGACAAGCTAAGTTTTCTTTATTTTATCATGGTAAAATAAAGTCAGAAAGTGTTGAAAGAAGGTAAAAAGATGTCAGGATTAACCAAGCTTGATCGAGCCATCGCTTTTGCAGCGAAGGCGCACAAGAAACAGGAAAGAAAAGCTACCGGTATCCCCTATATTTCTCATCCCTTTTCAGTGGCGATGCTTCTAAGCCAGATCGGCTGTTCTGAGGATGTTGTGATTGCCGGATTACTCCATGATACTCTTGAGGATACAGAGACCACCTATGAGCAATTACAGGGGGAATTTGGCAGCACTGTGGCAGAGTATGTTTTAGGTTGCTCTGAGCCTGATAAATCAAAACCTTGGCAAGAGCGAAAACAACATACCATTCAATCCATAAAGAGGGCTTCAGAAGAGATATGTTTGATTATTTGTGCTGATAAACTACATAATTTACGATCAATGAATTCCGAATATGAAGTCTATGGAGAAGCCTTATGGAGGCGATTTAACAGCGGTAAAAACAATCAAAAATGGTATTATGAGACAATATATGACGAATTAAGTAAAAAAATAGCGAAAAATATCTTATTAAAGGGCTTACAAAATGAAATATATAAACTATTCTAAGTCTTGACATAGCTCTGGGGCTATGATAAATTAAGGTCAACCATTTTACTATTTTATATAAGCTAGGAGTAAGAATGAAAAGCCTTCGTTGGAAGTGGAGTAGTTTTTACCTCCTTCACTTTTGATGAAGGCTTATTTGGTACATGATTACTTAGATTTTATGTAAGTGGTGAATGGTTAGATCTCAAAGCGCCATCTGCGCATGGTTTTAGGAGGATTAAGATGCAAAACGGTAAAGTAAAATGGTTCAATGCAGAAAAGGGTTATGGATTTATCGAAGTTGAAGGCGGCAATGATGTATTCGTTCACTATTCCGCTATCCAAGAAGAGGGATTCAAGACCTTAGAAGAAGGTCAAGATGTCCAGTTTGAAATCGTAGAAGGTAGCCGTGGACCACAAGCTGCTAACGTTGTAAAAGCATAAGCATTAATAATTAGACTTTATAAAAGCAGTCTCCTTTCATGAGACTGCTTTTCTTTGGTTAAGAGGTACTGTACTTTTCAATCTAAGATTATTTTTGTATAATGGTTAATGTGTCGTTTGACAAGGCCCCGTAGCTCAGGGGATAGAGCGTTGGTTTCCTAAACCATGCGTCGGAGGTTCGAATCCTCTCGGGGCCGCCACTTAAAACCTTGATATATCAATGATTTTTAAACTGAATAATTTTATTGGAAATAAATTTGGTCAGAATTTGGTCAGAATGGGTAATTATTTTGATTGTCTATCACCAAAAAGTTGGACGCCAAATTGTTCCGCTGCTGCCTTTTGTATATTTGGGATAACATGAGAATAAGTATCTAATGTAATATTAATAGATGAATGTCCTAATCTTTCTTGTACCACTTTCGGATGGACACCCTGTTTTAATAAGAGCGTGGCATGAGTGTGTCGCATTTCATGGAACCTAATTTTTTTTAATGCGGATTTTTGTAAAAGATCATACCAATGTCTATCCAAATTTCTAGGCCATATAAATGAGCCGTTAAGATCAGCTATGACAAAACCTTGATCATTAAATGTTTTGCGGTGTTTCATAATATATTTACGCTGCAATGAGCGGTACTCCGTTAGTTCCTTTATTACATGATCAAACAATGAAATGCTCCTGTAACTTTTATCAGTCTTTAATTTACCCACTCCATATCCTCCGACCCTTTCACGCGTAATGGCTTGCCGCACTGATAATATTTGATTATTAATATCAATATCCTGCCATCTTAATCCTAAAATTTCCCCCTTTCTCATCCCTGTTGTAAGAGCTAATAGGTATACTATATAAAATCGATCATCCTGAGAAATTTTTAAAAATTCTTGGACTTCGAATTCATCCCAAGTTTTCATTTCATATTTTTCGGGCTTAGGAGGCTTTATAACGTTAGCAGGATTTTTTATAGCCCACTCCCACTCAATCGCCTTTTTAAAGGCATTATTAAGCGTTCTGTGTAAATGTACGATGGATTGATTAGAAAGCACTTCATCCTCGATAAGTTGATCATAAAATTCCTGAATATAAGAGGGCTTCATTTCGTTGACGTTAATATGACCAAAGTGAGGGATAAGATGATTATTTACGTATGATCTATAATGGATATAAGTGCCCATTGCGACATTACGACGTTTATGTTCTAACCATTTCGTAAGCATATCCTCCATTGACATCTCTTCTATTTTTACATAACTTCCGTCTTGTAGTTCTTTTATAATCCGTAAATATTCTCTTTTTAAAGCGGTTTTGGATCGATTTGAAATGCGCACTTGTTTATACTCGCCAGCTTCTTTATAGCTAATTCTAAGAGAGTAAATGTCTCCGCGTTGCTCAATTTTAGGTATTTTCATAAAAACATCTCCTCGTCTATTGAGATAATTTCTGCAATGTCACTAACCAATAAAATTAATCGCTCTACTATTGAAGGGTCCGTTTGCTCTGACCATAATCGGCTTTGTAAAGACTCCAAGTTTATACCAATGTGTTTTCCATATATCCGAGACAATGTAAGTTCCCTCATAAAGACTGGAGTACCTATAACATCATCCATTAAGTCAGAAACATTTTCTGTGGTATACCTGGAGACATTAATATCAATCCTTTTCTGCGACCAAGGTATGCCATCTAAATCAAAATTGATCACTAACCATATTGGCCGTTCAGAACCATCAGATTCAAAATTCACATATAAAATATTTTTCATAACCACGATACCCCCGTTTGATTCTTTAACTGTTGCAGAATCTTCTGAGTCTCTTTTGAATATTGATTTGGATGGAATCTTTGTAAATTAATTGGTTTGTTTTGTTTGATTGGTCTTTGATAATATAATTTACGTTTTATGCCTAGGACTCTATTTTTAGCGATTTCATTTGAGACATTAAATCTCTCTATGATACTTTCAATTGTATTGTTAGCACTAAAATCTAGCATATGATAAGGAATAGCGGCATATAAAGTGAACAAATGTGCATCGGCTTCCTGCATCATACGAAAGGATTCGGGCATATTTTCATCTCGTTGATCACCATCATGTCGGAGTATGTGACCGAGTTCATGAAAGAATTGTTCTTTTTGCATTTCTTGAGAAGTTCGCTTGTCCACCACTATAAACGGTTCTCCAAATTCTTCTGAGGAAAAAGCAGGAGAGAAATCAGCATCAAAATCAATATCAAATGCTCCAGCAATTTGTTTTGGAGTAAGTTCCCATGGATAGAAAATACCTTTTTGGATAAAACGGTCTGATATCCACTTTTCTAAAGTTGTTGGTATATAACCTTGCATGGCAATCGCCTCCCAAAAATAATAATATTTTGCGAATATATGTTCTTTTGAAGTGTTAAATAATAGCCCAATTAAGGGCTATATAATTATTTTAAATTGATTTTTACCTTCTCAGTTCCCCAAAATCCCGTCTGTGCTTCGACATGTGCTTTTGATAAATCTAGGTCTTTAGCAACGTCAAATACTATAGTTCCAGTTTTAGTTATTCCAGGATTTATTTGTTCGAGGAATAATTGCTGTTTTTCGGGGATGACCATTAATACATCTCCATCGTCGCTAGGATCATAGGTTGTCCCATCATTGGTCATGATTTTGAAAAAGCTGCTATCGATACTAATGGCTTTTTTCTTTTCGTTTTTGATAGTGACATGCAGAATGACGAATTTGCCACTAGCCTTAGCTGGATCAACAAATTCATTATCTGATTTTAACTCTGTTGATGTTTCAACTTTGTTAACAGTAAATGTTACATCAGCAATCTTGGCTGGATCACCAATTCCAATAACTTTTTCATTGGATTTTTTAGTTGGCTTCTTAGTTTCTTTTTTGGGTACATCCTTCGATTTACTATTATCACTTGATTTAGTAGTTGTAGATGCGGATGTTGATTTATCATCAGACCCGCCGCCCAAATTAACACCGATTATAATTACAACAATTATAACAATTACCCAAAACCACCATCTCTTAAAGATAGATTTTTTTACTTTCTCTTTAGACAACGTTTAAATCCCCCTTGAAAATTTGTATATGTAAACTCTTTCGAGTAAACACCAAACATATAAGTATAAAAATGGATTTGATAATGTAAAAGAGTGACATGCGTTGTTTATGCATGTCGTGATGTCACTTTTTCTTTTTCCTTGCCTCAGCGCGTTTTCTAGCACGTTCTCTCATCAAATTATATGATTGTTCGAGAAGCTCCTGCTCTTCTTCGGTTAAACCTTCTTTGTCGAAAAAGAAAAAATTACTATTATCTTCTTTGATAATTGATTCTTTCGGAGCCGATTCTTCAGTTCTTCCTAAGAGGTAGTCGGTGGAAACATCATAAAGATCAGATATTTTTTTTAAAGTGTCTGTATCTGGGTCTCTATAATCTCTTTCATAGTTTGATAAAACAGTATTTGTAATACCTAACTTATCAGCTACATATTTTTGAGACCAGTTTTTCTTTTCTCTTTCCCTTTTTAACCTTTTTCCAAGGCTCATATTAATTTCCCCTAATTTACATTTCCTATTGAGTTTAATAATAACAATAATTCACGAATCGTTAAATAAAATACACAAAAAGTTAAATTTGGTGTTGACATCCACGTAACGTGAATATATAATAAGCATATAAGGTTCACGTAACGTGGAAAAAAGGGTGGTGATTAATTGGAATTACATGAGAAAATAAAGGCCTTTAGAAAATCGAAAGGCATTTCCCAAACATTTGTTGCCAAAGCATTAAATCTTAGTGTTTCAGGTTATAACATGAAAGAGTCTGGAAAAAGACCAATCACAACAAGTGAATTGCAAAAGATTTCAAGTGTTTTAGGTGTATCTGCATCAATTTTTTTTGAAGAAAAATTCCACGTAAAGTTAAATACAACTGCATAAGGGGGTGACACGACACTATGACCATCGAAGACCAACTTCGAGAAATTGTTCGAGAAGCCATTACTCCGCTGATTGATGAAATCAGAGAGATTAAAGCAAAAGTCGAACGTGAAGATGAAACTTTATCTATTGAACAGGCTGCTAAATTTTTGAATATTGGTCGTAATAAAATGTTGGAATTTACTCATATGCCGGATTTTTACCCAGCTAAACGTCTGGGTAATCGAGTTATCATATCGAAAAATCAACTTATTCAATGGCGTGACAACATTAACATGCGTAAAAAATATGCCAGTAAGTTAAGGCAAATTTAATAAAAACTAACTAGATCATACCAATCTAGTAATTTGAGAGAAAGGGGAACGTGTAACCAAACATGGACAATCATACAACTTTATATGGAGGATCAGCGATACCAACGATCTTAAAGATCGCGCGTGAGCGTTCTACAAATGAGAACATGCGTACGAAAAAGGCACTTGCTGATGCATTGGGTACCACACCATACAGGATTGCTTATATTGAGGCAGGTGTTAAGCAGATTAACCTAGAGGATGCACTTGAATGGTGCAAGGTAACGGAGGATAGGACGGCGCACAAGGCTATCTTACACGCCTATGGATATGGTTTACCGCCAACTGATCCAAGGTTGCTCCAATCGCTTCCTAATCAGCTTGTGAATTACATAGAGCAAGCTAAGCAAGGCATAGAGGCGGCGGAAAAGCTTTTGTCGATAAGTACACAGTTAAGACCACATCAACGTTTAGACGAGTATCTCGTCAATGACATTCAACGTCTTGCGGAAGAAATATTAGACACTGATCAAGCTGCTGAATGTGTGTTGGAGTCAATAAGAATTAATTTGGATGTTGACATTGAAGACATTAGATATCGCTGGATAAGAGAAGCGTTAGCGGATGAGGTCGTAATCAATACCGTTTCAAAAATGGATGAGATTCAGAGGGAGGCAATCGGTATATGAGCATAGAAAACAAAGTGCTTCCAGGAGACTTAAAAGAGGCGGTCGAACTGCTTGAACGCATAGAGGATGCAAATAGCAGGGCAAACATGGCTATCGTCAACAAAAATAGATTTCTTCTCCACGTCAGCCAAAGAGAGATTGAGCAATATTCAAGGAGATTGAATGAGTTGATGACAAAAAAAGATGACCATGACAAATTTATGCAAATATTAAGCGATCTTGATCAACGCGGATTAGTAGAGATCAAAAAAGTCATATTGGAGGTACATATTCATGGGTAAATTTGTTTGGTTCGTAACGCCAGTGTTAAAGGCTAGTGAAGTGAGAGATAACGCTCGGGCTTATATGGCGACTGAGGACAAAAGAAAAGCTATCACTTCGGGAAAAGTGACAGCTTAATACTAACTCACGGCAATAAATTCAAATTAATTTTACCATGCACGGGTAGAAACAGCAAGCTCGGTCTTGCTGTGAGAGGTACAAAGCAATGTGTCTCTCACAGTGCGACTAAGCACTCAACCGAGCGGAGCACGCGATGATATGAGCGGCGCCACAATACATGTGATGGTCACGCCACGACGGTTATTAAACTTTAGGAGGTTAAACATGGAAGATTTAGTTTTTGTCAACAATGGGCGACCGGCAACTGATAGTTTGATTGTCGCCGAAACATTTGGGAAAAGTCACGACAAAGTATTACGCGACATTCGTGAGCTTGAATGTTCAAAGGAATTTTCACTCTCCAATTTTGGAGAGTCAACATATACGAATGATCGAGGTCGTGAATATTCAAAAGTCATCATGACTGAACAAGGGTTCACACTTTTAGTTATGGGCTATACAGGCAAAGAGGCAATGAAATTTAAGGAAAAATACATTAAAAAGTTTCACGAAATGCGTGAAAAGCTTCAACAAAATGTAGTTCCGATGGATGAAAAGCAATCCTTAATCGCAGCCATGAAACTTTCGACAATGGTTGCAGAAGAAACGGAAGAATTAAAGTCAATTACTGCACAGCATTCTAAAAAGCTTTTGGAGCTTGATGGAAAGATTGAGGAACAAATCACACTTGATCATGGTGAACAAAGAAGGCTTCAAAAGGAAGTCGCCAAACGTGTTTACCATTTCACTGAAGATAAACATGAAGCAAGTCGATTGTTCAAAGAACTTTATCGTGAGATTAAAGACCGTTTCGGTGTTTCTTCTTATAAAGATGTTAAAAGAAAGGAACTCAATCAAGCTATTCAATACGTTGGTCATTGGATTCCAAGGAAAGTTTCATAAGTTATCCAGTCCAACAGTTTTAAGGAGGTGATAACATGCAACAAACCATCGAAAACCCGATGGTGCTCGCGCCGATCCCGGAATCAAAAGTCATCGACAACTGTGCTTGTGGATGCGGTGAGGAGATCGTCGAGGGATATGAGTACATCTATATGGATGGTTACTGGTTTGCAGATTACCCGTGTTTAATGCGCTATATCGGTGCTGACTGGCGCGGGGCATGAAAAAATCGACTGCGGGAACAGTCGATCGGAGGTTCTTGTTTATAGATCTACTTTTAATTTAACAAGAACCTCCCAAAGAATCAAGGAGGTTAGGGATGAGAGAGATTAAGTTTCGTGCTTGGGATAGAAACGAAAAGAATATGGTAAAAGTCACTGGGATTATATTCAGCGCTGTGCAACACACCCTTGTGCGTTATCGATATGTTAATGACAAAGGAAAAACAATCGACGAACAATCGCATATTGATGAAGAAGGATTCGGGAGTGTTGTCCTCATGCAATACACAGGTTTAAAGGACAAGAACGATAAGGAGATTTATGAAGGGGATATTGTTGTTCTTTACAACACGCAGGAAGGAAATGTGTCTGGAAGAGTTTACTGGGATGAACTGTTAGGGCGATATTTGGTTTTTCGTGATGAAGATAAACTCTACGATTTGTACGAGTTTTTATCTGAAGAAATGAATATAATCGGCAACATTTATGAGAACCCAGAACTTTTGAAAGGTGATGCACCATGAAACCCATAGAGATCCCATACAGCCCCCAACGCTTCGACCAATGGCGACTCTCACAAGTCGGCGGTGAAATCGTTTTTGATAAACGCGGGCTGCCAAAGTTTCGGTTTAAAACACGTCAGCAGTTGAACCAATACATGAAATTGAATAAAGAAAGGGGCTTACAGCATGCCTGAGTCAGCAATTGTCTTTACACCCACAAGTGATCTAAATCATCAAGAATGGTTAAAGGCTCGAAAAAAAGGCATCGGTGGATCTGATGTCGGCGCTATTCTCGGATTAAATAAGTGGCGTTCCCCGATCCAAGTTTACATGGACAAGATCGGCGAAGCTCCGGCAGTCCCGGAAAACGAAGCGATGTACTTCGGAAACATTTTGGAAGAGGTTGTTGCCCGAGAATTTTCAAAAAGAACCGGCAAGAAAGTCCGAAATCGCAATGCTATCCTGCAACACCCCGATTACCCGTGGATGCTTGCAAACGTTGATAGATTGATTGTAGGCGAAAAGGTTGGACTTGAGTGTAAGACGGCTTCGGAATACATGAAAGACGAGTGGGAGGGCGATGAGGTCCCGACATCTTATCTCCTTCAATGTCAACACTATATGGCCGTAACCGGTTATGAAGCTTGGTGGATCGCCGTACTGATCGGCGGAAATAAGTTTCGGTACAAAAAGATTGAGCGTGATGAAGAGATCATCCAAATGCTTATTGAAGCTGAGGAAGAGTTCTGGAACGCTCACGTGGTTCCGAGAATACCCCCGGAAATTGATGGTTCAGAAGCGTCTGAAAAACTTCTGAAATCCATGTATCCGGAGTCTGAGCCGGACAGCGAGACCGAACTTCCGGATGAAGCGGACAAGCTCATTGAAGCGCTCGAACAAGTCAAAACGGAGATTGACGAGCGCGAAGCATTGAAAAAAGAATATGAGAACAAACTCAAGCAGATGCTCGGCGAATTTGAGACGGGTCTCGCTTCAAATCACGTTATCAGGTGGAAGACATATGTTTCGAATCGCATCGACACTAAGCGGCTGAAAGCTGAACAACCCGATATATACGAAAGATACATTAAACCATCGAAATCACGTCGTTTCACCATAAAGGAGGCCAAATAAATGGCAACAAATCAAGATGTTAAAAACCAACTGGCAAATCGCCAACAACAAGCGCCAGCAACCAATCCTGCCAACACCATCGCGGCTTATCTCAAAAAGATGGGGCCACAAATCGAAAAGGCGCTGCCGAAACACATGGACCCGGATCGGATGGCCAGAATCGCTTTAACGACCATACGGCAGACACCAAAATTACTTCAATGTGAAATCCCTTCTTTGCTAGGAGCGGTCATGCAAGCGGCGCAGTTAGGTCTTGAACCCGGCTTAATCGGCCACTGCTATATCATTCCGTACGGAAATCAAGCGCAGTTCATCATCGGATATAAAGGCATGATAGACCTTGCTAGACGCTCGGGACATATTGAAAGTATTTATGCTCAAGTGGTTTATGAAAACGATGAATTTGAATATGAGTTTGGACTAGATCCTAAATTGGTTCATAAACCTTTGCTTGATGGCGATCGAGGAGCATTTAAAGCGGCTTACGGTGTGGCTAAATACAAAGATGGTGGCTTTCATATAGAAGTTATGGGTAAAGGAGACATCGAGAAAATTAGACAGCGTTCCAAAGCTTCGAATAATGGTCCTTGGAAAACAGATTATGAGGAAATGGCTAAAAAGACAGTTATCCGGCGCATGTGGAAGTACCTACCTATCTCCATCGAGATTCAACAACAGGCCGCACAAGATGAAGTGGTTAGAAAAGACATTACCGAAGAAGCAAAGTCAGTGTACGACGATGATTATATTGATGTAGAGATTTCTAATCCACAGGACTATGAAAATCAACCAGAACAATGAATCAAACAATAAATATCCCTCACGTCTATATCAGTCTCACAGAAGGCTATCAGAGACGTGGGGAGCTCTTTAAAAAGTATGTGGAAGGTTATCTATCCAAGAGTTATCCGGAGTTTAAATTAGTGAAGATAAAAGGCATGAAAGCGATATGTGAGAGGAAATAAGGGGTGATATCCAATTGTCGGGTTACATCAAGGATTATAGAAAAGAACTGGACAGTGATATATGGATGATGCCACCTCTCTATCATAGGATTTGGCAGTACCTCAAGTACAAAGTCAATCATCAGCAAGCTAAGATCCCGATGAGAGACGGAACGTTTTTAAATATACAACCAGGTCAGCATTTAACTTCTGTAAGAGATATCGCAAAAGCTGTCGGATGGTATGAAGGGGTTAAGTGGAAGGAACCTAATCCAAAAACAGTATCTACAATATTAGATTGGTTAGTGAAACAGTCAATGATCTCCATAGATAGAGGTAAGGGTAACAGACAGTATACACTCATAACCCTTATACAGTGGGAATCATACCAAGCGAAACAAGTAGAGGGTAACAGTAAGGTAACACCTAGGGAACACCTCGTGGATATAAACAAGAATGATAAAGAATGTCTTAATAATGATTTTACTACTACTACTACTACAAATGAACCGGATGGAGAAAGTGACGGGACGTTGTATCCCGACCCATCAAGTGGTGATCATCAACTGGTCGGAGTTGATGCAGAAATATCACATACTCCAGTGGATAAGCTATTAGATCATTATGCTGATTTGAGGAAAATTAGAACTGGTAAAGATGAATTTCCCACACTAGAAGATATTGATGCTGTAAAAGACATATTGGATAAAGTACCAGTTGACCAAGCTATGAAACTATTAACCAGTTGCTTTAATGACTTTGATCGTCGTAACAGTAAATATCCGGGTAAGCGTATTACATCGTTTAGATACTGTTACCCATACATTTTAGATCATTACAAGAGGAGTCAAGCTCGGAAGGAGGTAAAACATGGAGGCCATAAACAAAACCATCGAACAGATAGTGAGCCAAAACGAGGTAGTCTTAGAAGCCTCTCCCTATAAGTGTCCTTACTGTGGACGAGTAGTAGAACCAATTGAGGTCAACGTGTTTGGACGTAAGAGAACTGTCCAACCTAAGTGTGGTTGTGAGTGGCGAGAGGAAAAGAAAAAGATTGATGCGGCTGCTGATCTTAGACAAAAGCATGAGACCGAGAGACTGTTTGGGATATCCAATCTGGGCAAGCGATTTGAGGAAGCAACTCTCGAAAACATCCTCCCTCGTCCTGGTACAGAGAAAGTTATTAAACTAGCACATCGATATGTGCGTGAGTTCAAGAAGTGGGGGCAACAGTCCTTGCTTGTGTGGGGATCGCCAGGGAACGGTAAGACACATATAGCTTCGGCCATCGCTAACAAACTTCACCGACAAGGCTATACAGTGGTCTTTCAGAGTGTTCCAGAACTTCTTGGTAGGATAAAGAGCACCTTCAACAAAAGTAGCCGAGATACTGAGGCGCAGATCATGAAGGCGTTGCTCACATGTGACTTGCTCATCCTCGATGACATAGGCGCCGAAAAGTTATCGGAGTGGGTAGAGGATGTTATGTTTCGGGTTATCGATGGCCGTTATCGCAAGGAGCTTCCTATCATGTACACCTCGAATCTCGAGATTGACCAGATAGCTGACAGAGTGAGCGACAGAACTTTCGACCGGATTATGGAGACATCGGTCATCGTAGAAAACAAAGCGACTAGTTATCGTTTTGAACAGGCCCAAAAGAGAGCAAGGATGTTTTCTGGTGAATGACTTAAATATCGATAATAGAGCAATAAAAGGTATCGAAAAACTCCACATGAAACATGAGAGACGGAACATCCATACCTGCCTTGAGGATTACGACTTCCAATGGGATGAGGACCAAGTAAAGCAGTTCAGAATGATGTGGAATAACGGTACAGACATCTTCAAGATAGCACGCTTCTTTGGTCGCTCTCTTATCGAAGTAGTGATACTCATTATGGATCAGGCAGAGCTAGGGAAGATAAAGCAAAGGGAAAACGGATTAGGTTTTATGCACGCGATTGTTTATAAGGATTAGGAGGTAGAGGATGAGAGAGATTAAGTTTAGGGCGTGGGTTAAAAACCGAAGAAGAATGTATGAGGTTTTGCATTTACATTTAAAAACAATCATGAACGGCGGTATATGGGCAACGGTAAAAGGATACGACATTATCGATCAAAAAGACATACACCTTCAGATTCAGCCAGGAGATATTGAAGTTATGCAATACACAGGCCTTAAAGACAAGAACGGCAAGGAGATTTATGAAGGGGACGTTTTAGAAGCTGAACACAAACTAAAAACTCAAAAATTTAAGCGCAAGTATCAAGTTATTTTTAACGAAAAAGGGTATTGGGATGCGATTTCACTAGATGATAAACCTGTAAGGTTATGCTATGCGGGATTTGATAAATGCGAAGTCATCGGCAACATATACGAGGATCCTGAGTTAGTGGGTGATAGCAATTGAATAACGTTAATTTAACTGGACGGGCAACGCGCGATTTAGAACTCCGTTATACACCAAATGGCAAGGCGGTGGCTAACGGCTCCATAGCAGTCCAACGGAAATTTAAAAATGCTAACGGTGATTATGACGCAGACTTCGTTGATTTTGTGGCATGGGGAAAGACAGGCGAACTCATGGATGAATACATCAAGAAAGGTGAACATTTCGGAATTTCCGGTACATTGCAGACTAGGACATGGGAAAAGGACGATGGAACAAAAGTAAAAGTTACCGAGGTTAATGTTTCAGATTTCGATTTTCCTGTGAAGCCCAAAAACGGCTCAAATTCGAGTGGAAACCAAAACAGGGGCAATGAGTCTAGCAACCTATCAAACGCGTCAAATTCGGGCGGTCAGGGCTACGAGGACCCGTTCGCAGATGAGGGTAAGCCGATTGAGATTAATGATGATGATTTACCGTTCTGAGGGAAAGGAGAGGAAATTATGGACAAACTAGAAGAGTGGAAGAATCAATTAGAACGAGCAGAAGATTGGGATTGGTTCTTTGATAGACATACAGTGAAGGAAATGCTTGAGACAATCGAAAAACAACAGCAATTAATTAATTCGTTATCTAAACACGAAACAAATCGTTAAAGAAATTTGTAAGTAAATAATTCGCAATCCGTAAAGAAAGCGGAGAAGGGGTGAGAGGGTGAAACGAATTTTAAATTATCCAGGTAGCAAGTGGGGATTGGCAAATTGGATTATCGAACATATGCCACATCATGAAGTATACCTGGAACCATACTTTGGATCAGGAGCGGTGTTCTTTAATAAACAACCAGTCAAAATTGAAACCATTAATGACATAGATAGCAGGGTTGTTAACCTCTTTCGTGTGATTCGAGATAATCCAATAGATCTAGCGCGGTTAGTTGCTTTTACTCCGTTATCAAGAGAGGAATACAGGGGGAGTTATGAAACGTCTCCGGATCCTTTGGAAGATGCGCGGCGGTTCCTTATTAGGTGTTGGCAAGCGATAGGGGCTAAGACTTCAGACATTACTGGTTGGAGAGCATCAATATCAGCAAACAGTCCCAATAAAACAAGACAATGGAGTGATCTACCAGAGATCATTCTTTCGGTAACAGACAGATTAAAATCGGCACAAATAGAGAATCAAGATGCTCTTCAACTCATTCAAAGATATAACAGAGAGAACGTACTTATTTATGCTGATCCACCTTATGTAAGATCAACCCGGACAAATAGACATTATGCTTTTGAAATGGATGAACATGGCCATATGGATTTAATTGAGGTCTTAATGGATCATGAAGGGCCTGTGCTTTTATCGGGATATGATAATCCACTTTATCAAAAATATTTGAGCAGCTGGCACGTTGAAGAACGAATAGTGTCAGCAGAGGCAGGAGCAAAGAAAAAGGAATGTCTTTGGATAAATCCGATAGCTGCAGAACAAATGAGTCAATTAAGTCTCTTTGACTTAGTGGAGGGGTGAGTGAATGGATAGGTTGGAGGAAATCAAGGAAATACATGATAGAGCAAATGAAGCTTATAGCAGATTTGAATCATCGAGCGCATGTGCAGATCAAGATATGGTGACAGATATCTTAAATACCTTGTTCTATGAAGAACATACTGACTGGCTCATACAAACGGTTGAAGAGCAACGGCAATTGATTGAGTCGTTGAAATACAAAAATGAACATCTCTCCAATGATCTTGTTTTTTATAAAAACAAATCTAAGTCACTTGATCGAGAAAATGAAAAAATAAGTAGGAATTCTAGTCGTTACAATAAAATTTCTCAGGACTTTGCAAATGAAAACTTCCGACTGCGGCAGGCAATTCAAAAAGCATTAGATAAGTGTATTTGGAACAATAAGGAAACAATCACAATACTAGAAGAAGCCCTAGAAGGTGATGCCACATGATATGTCCTGTCTGCCATAAAAAGATGTCCATTAACAAAGAGACTGAGGGATATAAAGTGTTGCGGAATCAACGGTGTTCGGAATGTGGCCAAAAATTTAGGACGGTGGAGGTCATCATGGTAGACGGGCTGCCGGCGCACCTGCGGAAACGGGCATTTGATGCCATGAGGAAGTAGGTGATGACGCATGAAAACCCGTCAAAAAGGGGACAGATACCGTCCTGTTGTTACAGTTAGCAAGGTTAAGCAAGGTGGCCCAAGAAACGGTTTGCCAACAGTCATACAAATGAGCGGTGAAACTTATGTTCTTGCTCATAAAGATCAAAGACCAAAGGGAGAAAAAAGATGAATCTAGCAGAGTTGTACGAGATACAGAGAGGACTTGATGATCACATAGAACAGGAGCACCCGAGACAAGAGGGTGAGGATAGGCTTGCGGATAAGATACTCGCTCTTCAGACGGAATTAGGGGAGTGTGCGAATGAATGGCGCGGGTTTAAGTTTTGGAGAAAGGATCGGGAGCCTAGAATTAATCATACAGAAATTTACTTTGTGAACGGAGAAAATGAACATGGTCCAAGACAAAAATTAACTAACCCACTCCTTGAAGAGTACGCGGATTGCCTTCACTTTGGATTGAGTATTGGAAACGAAATGGATACAGATATTGAAAAGAATTTCCCTATTAGAACTGAAAGAGATATAAGAGAACAATTTAAGATGTTATATCACTTTATATCAGAATTAACTTTTATTGCTGAGGATTGTTCGTTTTACGAAAAATTAATGTCTTGGCTTTTAGGACTTGGCGGAATGTTTGGATTCACATGGGACCAAGTTGAAGAAGCCTATATGCAGAAAAACAAGCTGAATCACCAACGTCAGGAGAGTGGTTATTGATGGCCTCCTACGGAAAGCGTGGTATGACATTTGAAAATCTAGTGAACTACACCAACAAGATCTATAGCAATCAGAAACGAGCTGTAATTAACAAGCGGCCCACACCTATGAAAATCATCAGCAAAACAAGGATAGGACAAAATATATGCGTATTCGATTCAAAGAGCACAGTGGACTATGACGGAGTATACAAAGGTTATTCAATCCAGTTCGAAGCTAAGACAACAAAAGAGAAGCGGTTCCCCTTAGACATGATTACAAGTGGACAAGTTCAGTTCTTAAACAGTGCTGAATACCAAGGAGCTATATGCTTTGTACTACTCGAAATGAGGGTGACAAACAGCGTTTATCTTATTCCTAACCAGATGCTTCAGAAATACATCAGAGACGCACAGAACGGCGGTAGGAAGTCGATACCATTAGATGATATTGAAGTCTATGCACAATTAGTTAAAACAGGAAACGGAGCACCCTTAGATTATCTCACAGTAGTTGATGATCTCATATCGAAAGGTGTGGTTGGTTGTGAACGAGAGGGCAAGGTTACATCTTGAGTTAATGATGTGGAGAATGGCATTTTTCTTTGGCTTGGCAATAACGCTTGGGAGGTGTGCTCAGTGAGTAAAAAGGAACCGGTGATCGGCAGTGTCGAGTGGCAGCGGAAAGTCATTCGTGAGGAAGCACGTGAAGCTAAAAAGGGGATGAAGTGATATGTTCATCTCGAAAATAGCGGATAGGTTAGCCAAGCAGTTTGAAAGACTTTCAGCTTGGTATGAAGAGCATATTTGGAATTCTATGTTAAGGCACCAGAAAATTGTCTATTCATGCATGATTCTGTTCTTGATATTACCACCAATTATCAGATGGATATTCTAAAGGAGGATGAAGTGATGAAATTTTATGAAATATCGGAACCATATTATGCATTGATTAAAGCTAGAAGTGGTGAAGAAGCAGTTAAAAAGTATATTGAGGTCGTTGCTGGTGATGAAAGTGAATTTGAAATCTTGTTAGAGGATTGTAAATTGGTCCCTGATTATTATGCTTCTGCTAGATTTGCGCAATCGAGGGATGAGAAAGGAAATTTAATGGATTTTGATGAGGTCATTGAAATTTTAGAGAGTAATGAGACAGAAATTTTAATAATGGATGGTTCATTACTATAAAACAAAAGAGCCTAGCTCCCACTAGGCTCCAATACAAAGGCTCCAAATTGATATTGCAAACCAATTATAAAACACATAAGGGGGCTGGGCGATGGAAGAGCAAATGAAAGCGACGATTGATTTGATGGATTCCAAAAAATTATACGTGGTTAAAGACGGTCGCTTGATTAAACATGAGCTCCCAGAGTATGGAGAGACGGTTGTAATAATTACAATGGGCGGCCAAGTAGATCGTATAGAAACCACGATCAAAAGGAAGTTGTGATGCAATGGCACAGAGGCTTAATCGTTTTGTTGATCGCAAAAGAGAGCCACATCCTAATGATGAGATAGCTATAGGTCGATGTATATTTTCCAAAAGGGATATCCAAGTCATGTACATTGACCAAGGGGTGGGTATCGAGGAAATGGCAAAAAGGATTGGGGTTGGGCGTCGCAGAGCAAACCATATTTTAGATCGTTTTTCAATACCTAAAAGCTGGAAAAGTGAACTTACGCCAAGGCGATTACGCGTCTTACAATTTATTCGTCGTTATCAGAAGAAATATCATCAATCCCCTCTGTTGATTGAGATATCAAATGGTCTTGGTATCAGTAACGTCCATTATCATCTGACACAACTAAAAAAACACGGTTATATTGACTGGGATCATAAACATCGCAGTATACAGATATTAAAAATGAGGTAGGTGATAGCTTGTATCCATCACATTTACTCTATAAAGCATGGAAAAATACACCTAAAATCATCCATAATACGAAAGACGCAAAAGGCAATGAGTTGGTGAGAGAAATTGAATTTCAGGATCCTATGAAAACCAATGATATGGAGGAAACTAACGGAAATTGCTTTTTATGTGGCGACCCAATGACTCAAGGGATAAAGATAAAAAAAGCTTTTTCCTCAGTATTTACCGACTGGAATCAGGCTAATAATCCACAAGGCACTCATATATGTTCCGCCTGTGCATTCTCGGTCCTGACAAATAAAAAGGCACGAATAGGCGTACGAATGTTCTCACTTATCGCGGCAGATAAATTGTACATCACGAATCGCAAGGAACTACGCGAATGGCTATTAGATCCACCAGAGCCCCCCTTTTTAGCCATGTGTGCGGTGAGTCAAAAGAAGCATCTCATCATGAAAGCAATAGTTAATTATAGCCGAGACATCTTTTCAGTGCAGTATGAAGAAACGCCAGTAACAGTCGATCGGGTTAAGTTTACCAATCTATTAAATCTTATAGAACATTTTCTATATGGATTTACAAAAACGGAAATTTTGACGGGTCAATATAGCCAAAAACGCATTTTGGATTTTGGAATCGAGGAATGGGAAGCCTTTGAAAACAGAATCAAGCCATATCGGGGTACTGGATTATTGGATGTTGTGATGTTTGTGGCCCAAAAATTAGAAGAATGGGAGGAAATTGCATGTTTTATGGATTCAGAACTCAAAATCAAGAGGCAGGTGCAGCCGCATTACTCATCTACGCCGTCTATCGAAGCAGGAATAAAAAAAGAGGACCGAGTGGCGTCGACATGTGGGGACAAATCGAACGATTCACCAAAGTCGCAGCAAAGCGAGCAACTACAATTGGAACTTTTTTAGAAGCGTTCAAGCGAAAAATGGCGTGTGAAACCATTAACCCCAAATGGTGCGAAGCAGGTGAGCAAACGATCACCGGTTTCCAGGATGCTAATGGGAACATTATTGTGCCAGGCGAACAAGAAAAGAAGCGTCAGTTTTTGACGGAGGTCATAGAAGGCGGTCAAGATGAAGCGATTTTGTATCAGTTATATAAAGAAACAGCGCGGGCGGTCATGTTGGTAAGAGCGCGCCTTGAAGATGAGAAACCTATTGAACAAAATTTAGAATCTATTATCGAGGGAGAGATCGTGGAATGAAACATTATCGTTTGGAAACTATCTATACATTGCTACAGCCTTTATCGCATATAGGGGAAAGTGAGTCCACTCAAAGCTTTTTGAATACGACAACAGTGGTTAATGATGGCAAACCTGAAGAAGTCTTTGTCTACACAGGGAATGCATTGAGAGGGATGTTAAGAGACTGCGGTGCACGGTATCTTCTCGATAAACTAGCCATTCAGATACCGCTTAAAGCTTTTCATTTGTTGTTCAGTGGTGGGTCTATCGGTGGTGCTCAATCACTAGATTTAGACCAAGCTAAAGCCATCCGCCAGGCATTGCCCTTCGTTTCCATTTTCGGTGGTGGAGTAGGGAATCAAATACTAGATGGTAAGCTTAAACAAACCTTTGTTTACCCTATCTGTAGAGAGACAAACAGTATCCTTCCAAGTTATATCCAAAAATCGGATTATAGCTGGAGACATATGACGAATGTTTTAGAATTTACTCGAAAAGATGATATCAAAAACGTTAATTTATCTGATCAATTTTTAATAAGTCAGGATGAAAAGGAACTATTGGAGGGAGAAACCCAAAAATCTAAAGCTAAAAAGGATGGTCCTGCAACCCAAATGCGCTACGGTGTAGAATACTTAGCGGCGGGAGCAAAACTTTGGCATCGGTGGGATATAATTTGCGAAGAGGTTGAACTCGGTGCTTTTGTTTCATCAATCTTTGAGTGGCAAAAACAACCCTATCTCGGTGGTATGTCTGGGAAAGGCTTTGGTTTAGTCTCAGCTCAGATAGACCTTGTCACAGAAGATGGCAGGGAGCCCTTTATGCAAGTCGGACAAGAATATATCAGTCTCGAAGCAAAGGCTGAGCAGGCTAAGCGCGTATATGATGATCATCTTAAAGAACTTTATGATCAATATGTCATTGACAACAAAGAGGCATTCACAAAATTATTAGCAGGTGAAGTGAAATGAAACCCCTAAAGATAACAGCAGAACTTTTAGACGGTCGAGTGAATTCAGCTGATGGGCTATTTAATTTGGATAGTTTAATCGCCTATGCATGGATGAAAGAAAACGAACCAGATAGGCTTTACAATGGAGATATTATGAGGGACGGGCTCATTGAGCCTGATCTCCCCTTAGAATGGCGAGAGGACCATTGGGCTGCATCATCAGGATTTTATATCCAAGTCAGCGAATCCATAGAATATTGGCATCGTCATTTAAATGGCGATAGAGCTGAGAGATATGTCGATTTTAATGGTAAACGTGGTACAATAAATACAAAATCAGGAGAATATAAAGCTTATCGCATGCCGCAAACCATTCGGGTGATTCCGTCGATTGAATTTTATGCAATGGGTGACCCTATTGAGATTGATAGACTGCTAACAAAATATATCACAAATATAGGTAAGAAAAGCAGTCAAGGCTATGGTCACATTAAGTCATGGACAATACGACCTGTCGAAGAGGATTGGACGGAAAAAGGTCCTTATGGCATTATGCGCCCAACACCTTTTAATGGTGAATTGCCAAATAAAGAAGTATATCAAGTCAGGTCTTATGGACTAAAACCCCCTTATTGGTTGAAAGACAATCAAAGTATTTGCTTAATTCCCAATGTTAGGAGAGATTACCTTGTTAAAAGCGCGATTACCGATCAAATTTGAGGACGGCAAACAAATGTATGGAGCAGTTTTATCAATGATTAATAAACAAAGTCCTCCTTTGGCCACATTAATTCATAGTAATGATAAGTATAATCCATTTAGTCTGCAACTGCCCGATCTAGTCATCGCGCTAGATATTGCGACAGAGTCCCTATTCTTAAACATGGATGGAGTGGAAATTGTTGATCAGATGGATAGTCGCTCATTAATGCAACTTCCAACAATCAATGATGTCACATTATCGATTCATCATTTAATTAATAGCATCCATGGCATCATTACACCTATTGCTGATCCAACAAAATTGTTAAATTCTGTAAAGGATAAGTGGAATAGTTTATTTCCAGATAAAATAGATATGCATATAGCCCGTTTACATGACAAAGATTATCGCCCTAATAAGCCATTTATTAAATTGTCCTATGCTAATACGGTTACTAAAAGCTTAAAGATTGCTGATTGGAAACCGATCATGACATTAAATGGTAAGATACGATTGCGCGCCATTGGCAATGAAACATTCAAGAGTCAATTTTCGACTTTGGTGCATTTTGCCGAATGGTCTGGCATGGGAAGTAAAACATCAATGGGCTGCGGGGTGGTGCGGATTGAAAAATGAGGAAATTGAAACTTATATGCTTCATAGTCGACTGCCAGCCTTTCAAAAGAAAGTAAAATTGAGTTTTGACATTATAAATAAAGCGTTGAAAGAAATGAAAAATCCTTATGCTTCTATCTCATTTGGGAAGGATTCCATAGTTTTAATGCATTTGCTGTTGCAAATAGCACCAGATATTGATTTTGTCTGGTCAGATAGAGGATTAGAGGCGGAACTACCGGAAACTTATGACTATATCGAGGTCATTAAATCAAAATATCCAATCAATTTAACAGTGATCTACCCAGAAATGACCATGTTCGAAATCTATCACAAATATGGTATCCCTGGTATACATCGTAATGCTGATAAAACCATCGTCACAAAAAAGTGTATGATCGAGCCATTTGAGAAATATGCCAAAGAAAATCAAAAAGATGGTTATTTTCAAGGGGTTCGGGCAGATGAAAGTGCATCAAGGATTAAGATGGCGAAGTCTTATGGGCATCTTTTTTTCAGGAAAAGAGACAAAATGTGGGTGGCTAATCCTCTACTTGGTTGGTCAGGGAGAGATATTTGGGCTTATATTGTAAGTCGAGATATTCCTTATCATCCCGAATATGATCGTGACCTTTATAAAGGATCTAGGGAAAAAGTGAGAATCAGTAATTGGAGCGGTGTATTTAATGCTCATTTGGGGCGTGTGGCAGATTTAAAATTCAATCACCCTGAACTCTATCAAAAGTTAGTGGATGAATTCCCTGAGGTATCGACCCTTGGATAACTTTAATTTTTCCAAAAATCGGCATCCCTTTATCATAGGCTTATCTCTAGCATCGACTTGGGCATGGGGCGTTTCGGTCATTGTAGGGATGCAAGTCTTTCAACAAAAGGGATTTCTAGCTTATTTCATATGGGCATTAGCTAATTCTATAGCTCTTTTGATTTTTGGATTCATCACGAAAAAAGTCGATAATGCTCGATTTATATCTGACCTGCTCCCCAAGACGTTTATACCTATATATAGGATATTGATTCTTTTTATCCAGTTTTTTTCGATTCTCGTTAATTTAACAGCCATCAATCAAGGGATTGGCATGCTAGGGTTGCCGGACTTTTTAGGGATTGTTTTTTCAATAATACTGTTCTTAATTATCTTGACAAAGGGTTTCAAAGGTTCAATAGTTATGGGATCTCTTCAGTTTATCTTCGTTATTGGGATTGCTATTCTTGTTATTTTACTCGGTGGAGAGCATCATATTATCACACATTCAAACACCGAGGACATTCATTGGGCAATATGGTCATCACTTATCCTTATATCGGGGCCGATTGTCGATCAACAAATATGGCAAAGGCGCATTTCAACGGGATATTCAATTAGTCCATTTATATTATCAAGTCTCATTTTCGCATTTTATATGTGTTTAATAGGATTGCTGGCCTATTTTGGTAAAATGCATTCTATATTGATTGGAATCATTGTGATTGGTGTAGCAGGATCCACATTAGTTGGGGCGTTATCAGCAGTGGGATCATACGGAAAAACGATTTTTCAATCGAGAACTTGGATGGTGATATTATTTTTAATGGCTTTGATGGCATTGGTGGCTAAAACAAACATTTTAAACTTATGGACATTCTATGGATCAATACGTGTTCCTTTTGCTATTATAGCTGCATTTTGTATTATAATTAAAACACTAAAAAATAATTAGCCTAACCGAAAAACGGAGGGCACTTAGTAAGACGCAGAAATGCGCTTATTAGGTGTCCTTTTTATTTTGGAGTGATGACATGAAAAAGAAGAAACCTAAGCGGAAACGCACAGAAAAGCTATCTGATAGGGATTTGAAGGAACTCATGAACATAAACATGCCAAGGTACAAAAGAGCCAAGGGCGGGGCATTTAAACAATATTAGGGGGCGTTCTTATGGGAGTAGCAGTGACAACAAATACTTACATGGACTTATGTCGTGAAATAGATATTTTAGATATTCGCATATCAAGCCTAGAAAGGGAACGTGAGCACCTAAGACGAATGATGTTTGCTAATGCACCAAGCGGAGCGAGTACTGTAGATTACTCAAAAGAACGCGTCTCATCAAGTTATGAACCATTTCCACTGAATGAGATCGTGAGTCGGATCAATGGCATAGATAAATCATTAGAACCGTTGTATAAAGTTATGAATGAAAAAGAACTGGCCAAGCGTCAGATGGAAGAGAAGATCAGCGAGTTTGAGGGTCTGGATTATAAGGTGGCTTATCTTCGAATGCAGGGTAAATCGTTGATTGAGATTGCGGATGAATTAGGCTACAGCTATGACTGGATCAAGAAAGTGAGTTCGAGAATTAATAAAGGCACCTTTAAGGCACTTTTAGATTGATTTTTTATGATATGGTTATACCATGGAAGGCTGGACGGGGAGGCACTGTCTCCTTTCGGAGCCACAATTTAAGGGATCGGGGTTAGCCCGGTCGAATGATAATAAAGCACCTATCAGCGGCGAAATGAGTAGGAGTAATCCGAAGCAGCGTAGTCGACGGTGCTTTTTATATTTTATTGCAGGATTATCCTCTTTTCTGTCGAATGTTGATAATTAACACGACAATGGAGGGTTGGAAGTATGGAATTAAGTAAAGTAGAAAGATTATTGTTAATAAATCAGTACAGTATTTTAGGAGTTTTAGATCCTGATAATCAAAATGATTATGAATTAAATAAGGAAATATTGTTACAAGGTTATAAACAAAATTATGATGACCTTATTGAGTGGGTGTTGGATGATCTTCCAGAGGAAATAAGTGAGGAAGTTATTGATATTCTTCAAATGTATCGAAGTTTAAATTTTTCTTATAGGGGTTTGGATAAAAAAGAAAAGGAAAAAGTTGATCCTGAAAAGTTGAAATTTAAAGGTTTTGATGGCAATGACGAAACCCGATATATGGTTTACGCACGATTTTTTATGCATAAATTAGAAAGATTTGAGGAATTGTGGGGAGAAGGCAAAAACCCCGATTATAATACACACCATTCAACTTTGAGTAAGTATCGAAGAATGCTTGATACTTGGAAAAGCATCAGTGATAGGTACGATAGTAACTTATCTGCGGATAAAATCAATAGGATTTTAGAGTCATAATTTTTAGCACCTTAACAGGTGCTTTTTCTTTTGCTCCAAAACAAACACAAAATATGGAGGTGGCAGGTGATGTAGAATGGCCGAAAAATATGTGCTTGCTGAAAAAGATTATGTAAAAGGCATGAAATACAAAGATATCGCTGAAAAGTATGAGGTATCAATCAACACAGTTAAATCATGGAAAAAGCGATATGGTTGGAATAGGGAAAGGGGTGCACCCAAAGAAAAAGGTGTGCACACAAAAAAGAAGGGTGCTCCAAAGGGTAATATAAACGCCAAGGGTAATCGTGGAGGGGCAGCACCTAAAGGAAACCAAAACGCAACTACTCATGGATTGTTTGCTAAATATTTGCCGAAGGAAACATTAGACATTGTAAACGAAATCGATAACATTACGCCTTTAGATATACTTTGGATGAATATAAAAATGCAATTTGCATCTATTATGAGGGCGCAACAAATCATGTTCGTAGAAGATAAATGGGATATGACCAAAGAGGTCAAGAAAACCGAGTCATCGTCTGGTGACAGTTTTGACACAGAAAAGAATGAATGGGAAATTCAATTCGCTTGGGATAAACAGGCGAATTTTTTAAATTCTCAAAGTCGAGCCATGGGCGAACTCCGTAGCATGTTAAAACAGTTTAACGAGATGGCTAGTGAAGATGATATTAGATTACTAGAAATTAAAAGAATGCAAGCAAGCATAGAAAAGACTAAGAAAGAAACAGAGTTTATTATTGAACGCACCAAACTTATCCAAGGAGAGAAAAAGGATACTTCATTGCTTGAAACTCTTATTGATACGGTGACTTCTGATGACTAAGAAAATAATACTATCACCAAAACAAAAGAAGATAGTTAAAGCCCCTTTTGATGTTGGTTTAGAAGTACACGAAGGGACACCTCGTTCAGGAAAGACAACAGGTGTTCATTTTCGCTTAGCTTACTTATACAGTTTTTCCAGAGACCAAAACCACTTAGTGTCTGCTTATAACCAAGAGCAGGCTTTTCGTTTGTTTATGGATGGTGACGGTACTGGATTAATGCACATATTCGGAGATCTAGGGAAGATTAAGCATGATGAACACGGGGACCATTTGGAGATCCACACACCAAAAGGCGTTAAGAAGATTTATTACAAAGGTGGAGCCAAAGCGAATAGCGTTGGTGCTATAACTGGTATGTCGTTAGGTTCCGTTGCGTTTGGTGAGATAAACCTACTGCATATGTCATTTATTCAAGAGTGTTTCAGACGAACCATGGCAGCGCAAGACAGGTTTCACATTGCTGATTTAAACCCTCCTGCACCGAATCATCCAGTTATATCCGAGGTGTTTGACGTACAAAATACACGCTGGACACATTGGACGATACAGGATAACCCGATTATCAGCGAAGAACGAAAAGAAGAAATCTATGAAACATTGAAAAAGAATCCTTATCTTCTTGATCGTGACTGGTATGGAAAGCGAGTCATGCCTGAGGGTGTTATTTATTCGATGTTTAACCCTTCGGTTAATCAGATTCCAACATTGTTAGGAAAACCATATGAGATGTATTTCGTTGCTGATGGTGGTCAGTCAGATGCGACCAGCTGCAGTTGTAATATTGTCACTCGATATAAAGATACGTTTAGATTAAACAGAGTGGCGAATTATTATCATTCTGGTAAAGAAACAGGGCAAGTAAAGGCTATGAGTACTTATGCCACTGAGATTAAAAAATTCATAGAATGGTGTATTGATAAATATCAAATGCGATATTCCGAGGTTTTTGTTGACCCTGCATGTAAGTCTTTGAGAGAAGAACTCCACAAGATAAATATACAGACGAGCAGGGCGGATAATAACGCACAAGACGCCAAGAGGCAAGGCGGAGGAATTGAAGTGGGTATAGAACGTTTCCAAAATTCCATCACTAATAAACAGTTCTTTTTGGTAGAAACGGATAAATATGATCATTATTCGTTTATAAAGGAAATTGGTATGTATGTTCGGGATGATAACGGAAACCCGATTGATGACTGGAACCACGCAATGGACGAAGCAAGATATGCTAACAATTATTTTTATAAACGTTATGTCATATAAGGTGGTGAAATAATGTTTAAATCCATTATTCAAAAGGTTAGGGGGTGGATGTATAGGATGGGATTGATTAAAGGCATTAAGAGTTTAAGCGATCACAAGAACATCACAGAGAGTGATGAGCACTATAATCGGATAGACATATGGAATGCGCTCTATAAAGGCTATTATGAGGACTTCCATAAGATCCGTTACCATACTGTTGACGGTGAAAAAACACGGCGAATGAACACCTTGAATATGCCAAAGATTGTCTCTCAAGAAATGGCCGCATTAGTGTTTAACGAAAAATGTCAGATCAATATTTCAGATGAAGAATTATCGAATAACATTGCTGATGTTTTTAAAATGAATCACTTCTATAAACAGCTTCAGAGATACCTTGAATATGGTTTTGCTCATGGCGGGATGGCGATAAAAGTCTATGCCGATGACAAAGGTGTCCGAATTGGTTATGCCACTGCTGACTGCTTTGTACCCGTTTCAAATACCTCTGATGAGATAACAGAGGGTGTATTTGTTAGCGAATCTGTAAAGGGAAAAAAGTATTACACTTTGCTTGAATGGCATACCTGGGAAGGAACTGAGTATATCGTCACCAATGAGCTCTATCAGTCTGATTCGAAAATTGATTTAGGGATTAAAGTACCTTTAGAAACGCTTTATCCCGATATCGAAGAAGAAGTAAGAGTAAAAAACTTGTCTCGCCCCTTATTCGTGTATATTAAACCCAATACAGCAAACAATTTTGACACACAAAGCCCTTTAGGGATTTCTCTATACGCTAATTCATTAGATACCTTAAAGTCTTTGGATACGGCTTTTGATAGCTTTAATCGTGAATTTAGGCTTGGGAAAAAGCGTATTTTGGTACCTAGCTCGGCAATAAAGACTGTTTTGGATCCCGAAACTCAACAAATGGTTAGATACTTCGACGCAAACGACGAGGCTTATCAATCCTTTAATATGGGGATGGATGCTGATGCCATCAAAGATATTAGCGTCGAGCTCAGAGTGAGTGAACATATCTCAGCTATTAACGCTTTTCTTAACCTGCTCGCTATGCAAGTGGGATTTAGCGCTGGGACCTTTACTTTTGATGGGCAGGGCGTTAAGACTGCTACTGAGGTTGTAAGTGAGAACTCTAAGACATTTAGAACCAAGAACAGCCATGAGACCCTTGTTGAGGAAGGATTGAAGGAGTTAATCATATCCATTTGTGAAGTCGCACATCTTTATGGATTTTTTGAAGCGCCTGATGATTATGAGGTAGCCATAGATTTTGATGATTCAATTGCGGAAGATAGAAAGCAGAATGCGGATTATTATTCGGGCTTGGTAGGCCAAGGGCTCATGCCAAAAGTTAGAGCGATCATGAGGATATTTGATTTACCTGAGGATGAAGCAAGGCGTTGGTTTGATGAGATTAATCAAGAGACTGCTACAGCTACAGCGTCCCAAGTTGATATGTTTGGGATCGGGAATCAAAGTGGTGATGACTAATGGACTATCAGAAACAACAGCAACTCACCATTCCAGTTGTTCAGGTTTATTTAGCCATTGAAGAGCAGATATTAATTAACGCTGCAAAAAAGCTCAGAAAAGATAAAAGTTTACTTAATAATGATGTTCATTCTTGGCAATCTAAAAAGCTTGCAGAGTTGGAGTCTTTAACACAAACAAATATCATCATAATAGCTAAACACTCTAAATTGGCTGTCAATGAAGTAACTAAAATGCTTAGGCAAGCAGGATATAAAACGCTTGAAGAATTTGAAGGGGACCTCGAAGAAGCTGTTCAACAAGGTAAATTAATTCAACCACCGTCGATTAGTGAAAGTGTTGCATTAAATTCCGTTTTATCGTCCTACCAGAGGCAAGCCAAGGATACTTTTAATCTCATCAATAGTACACTCCTGAACCAAGGCAAAGAGGTTTATAGAGACATCCTAAGTCAAACGGTTGGAAAAGTGTTGACGGGTAACATGACAGGACAGCAGGCGCTTAGAGAGGTAAGTCAAAAGTGGGCAGAAAAAGGTGTTCCAGCACTCATTGATAAAGCAGGGAAACGTTGGTCAACAGAAGCCTATGTCAACATGGTCACAAGGTCGATGTCAAATAATGTGGCTAATGATATGCAGGATACAAGATTTGATGAGTATGATGTTGATCTCGTCGAAGTGTCGAGTCATGCAGGATCAAGGCCATCTCATATCCCTTTTCAAGGCAGAATTTATTCACGAAGCGGGAACAGTGATAAATATCCACCTTTGAGTGATACGGGATATGGCACCATAGAAGGCATTGGCGGTATTAACTGTATGCACGTGCTTTATCCTTATATTCCTGGGGTGTCGAAGAAGAGGTACCAACCTTATGATGCTAAGGAAAGCAAACGTGTCTATGCTGAAAGTCAGAAACAACGTTACCTTGAGCGGCGCATTCGTGCTGCCAAACGAGAAAAAATGATGTTGGAATCAATGGGTGATGAAGGGGGAGTTAAGCTTGCAAATAAGAAGATAAGAGAGAGACAAGCAGTAATGCGTGAATTTATTGATAAGACGGAAAGAACCAGAAGGCGAAATCGGGAACAAATCAGTTAAGAAGGGTGAACAAACATGGACCAACGCATTGATAATTAGGCGTTTTTATATGCCTTTTATTCGTTAGGCGTTAAAGAAACGAAAGGAAAATACCCTATTGGGAGGTAAATACAATGCAATCACAACATAAAATGGTTGACCAACTACCCAAGAAAGTTGGAGTGAAATACCCGTTAAACCTTCAGTTTTTTGCTGAAGTAGAAACCAATACGGATAACCAGCCAGTCGAACAGGAACAGAAAGGAACGGAGCAAGAAACACAAGCTGGAGGACAAGAACAGCAAACACAAGATGCCGCAGAAAAGGCGGAGGAGCAGGAACAGACATTTAAACAAGAAGATGTTAATAAGATTGCAGCTAAAGAGGCTAAAAAGGCTCAAGAAAAGCTTTTGAAATCGCTTGGCATTGATGACTTTGACAACGCTAAAGAGGGCATGAAAAAGTTTAAGGAATGGCAGGAGAGTCAGAAAACAGAGCAAGAAAAGCAGCAAGAAGAATTGAAAAAATTACAAGAAAATTATTCGACTGCCTCATCTGAAAATGAAACACTAAAAGCACAAATTAGTGCCATGAAGTCAGGGGTTAAAGCAGATTCAGTCGAGGATGTTGTCACTCTTGCTAAAAACCTTGTTGACGATGACACGGATATGGATGCGGCCATCGCAAAGGTAGTTGAAAAGTATCCTCATTTTAAGGTTGAAGAGCAACCGCAAGAAGACCATAAAGACTCAAAAAAGCCTAGTTTTACGACTGGGCAACATACCAAACAACCTGAATCAGAAATAGATAAATGGTTGAGCGCCTTCAAGTAAGAGGGCTTTTTTTATACAAAAATTTATTAGGAGTGAATTAAATGGCACAAGTAAATTATGCTGAACTTTATTTACAAGCATTGCAACAAAAATTTTCCCAAGGTCTTTCCTTTATCGATCTTTACAACACACCAAACAACTCAAATATTAAATGGGTGAACGCTAAGACAGTCCAAATTCCAAGAGTCTCAGTAGGTGGTTTTGTTGATGTCGATCGCGACGTTGTAGGATCTTTTACCCGTCGTGCCGATAACGATTGGGAAACTAAAACTCTTGAACATGATCGGGAGTTTCGGACACTTGTTGATACTCAAGACATCGATGAATCAAACCTTGCGCTTTCCATTGCGAATATCACAAGAGTTTTCAACGATGAAGAAAAAATTCCTGAGATGGATAAATATGCAGCATCTAAGTTATTCACAGAGTTTAATCAATATGGTGGAAAAGCAAATACCGACACCATTGATTCATCAAATGTTTTGGAAGCCTATGATGAATTCATGGCGACGATGGATGATGCCGAAGTACCACAACAAGGGCGAATCCTTTATGTCACACCGGCTTTTAATAAGCTATTGAAGCAGGCGGATAAAATTCAACGGTCAATCGAAGTCACTGGAAATAGCGGTCGAGTAAACCGCAATATTTATTCTTTGGATGATGTCACCATTAAAATGGTTCCGTCATCTCGAATGAAAACGGCATACAACTTTACAAATGGAGCCGTTCCGGATGATAGTGCGCAACAAATCAACATGATTTTAGTGCATCCATTATCTGTTATCACACCACAAAAATATGAATTTGTGAGCCTTGATCAACCGTCAGCTGCGACAGGGGGAAAATACCTCTACTACGAACGTAAGTATTGGGATCTTTTCGCCATTGAAAAGAAAGTGCCTGGCATCATGTTTAATGTCCAATCCGCTGATAGTGGTGATGATAGTGGCGGTACCGGAGAATAAGAGGGAGTGAAGAGCTCTCTCTTTTAAAAATGAGGAGGTAATTGATTTTGAGCGATACAGTAAAGATCAGAAAGAAAAATCGTATTTTACGAATTGAGAAAGATAGATTACCAGGTTTTTTAAAGCAGGGTTATGATCAAATCGATGAAAGCGGAAAGATTATAAAACGTGCTACCGGAGGACGGATGATCTCGGTAGCTGAATATAACGAGGTGATTGAAGAACTAGAAAAAATCAAAAAATCACCTAATAGTACAAAGGAATTTGAAAAAGAAATTGAAGATCTTAAGTCAGAAATTAAAAAGCTGAAAACCGAAAATACGAGATTGAAAAAGGCATTGGATGGTAATGAAGGAAAAGAGGGAAATTAATCTCTCTTTTCTTTTTTTAAGGAGGTTTTACCTCAATGGGTTATATAACACCTGAATATTACAAAACCGAATATATGGGTGAAGATGCGGGATCACAGATCGAAAAATACATTGAGCGTGCAAGCGACATCATCGATCAAGTGACGAATTACATCCTCCAAGGTATGGAATTTGATCGATTCGCCGAATTCATTCAAACTCAGGTCAAAAAAGCATGTGCATCTCAGGTGGAGTTTTATGTCATTAATGATGGTGACTCTGGATTAAATGCTGGCGAAGATTATTCAAATTTTAGAATCGGTTCTTTTGACTACAGTAAGGGCGGAGCATCAAAAAATAAACAGGCAGATAGGGTATCACCCGCTGTATGGACTTATCTCGAACCGACAGGATTGTTGTATAGAGGGATTGGCGTGGTTCAAGATGCCTACTATTAAACCTATTCCAAAACGATTATTAAAAGATTCAATTGAATATGAGGAATATCAAGGTAACAGCAATTTTGGTGAGTCATGGGGAGAGAAGGAAACGATAGATTTTGTCCGATTCGAACCGAAAACAGCCATTCGGGTGAATGACAAAGGCGAGGAAATTCAAACGACAGGGATCATCTTTCTGGATGCTATCAATACACCAAAATTCAAGGCGCTCAAAGTTAAGTCTAAAGTCACATGTAACGGTGATACGATGCGCGTCCATGCCTGCAATCCTTATTCTGCATTCAAGGGCATCCACCATTATGAAGTGGAAGTGGTATAGATGGGATAAGTGTAAAGGTGAATACCAAACGAATAGCTCCTAAAATTCATAAGGCTACTGGATTTGCTTTGCCTATCCTTACACAACAAGTAGTCAAGGATAGTAATTTTTATATTCCATACGATACAGGCGAAATGATGATGAGTAGTTTAAGAGCCTCGGATTTCAATAATGGTAAAGCTGTATGGGATACGCCATATGCAAAGAAAATGTATTATGGCATCAATTTTAATTTTTCTCATGACATCAATCCACATGCACAAGCAATGTGGCCTAAAAAGGCAGAATCTGCTCACAAAAAAGAATGGTCACAAGTGGCAAAAAAGGCGGTGGATAAAGGTTTATGAGCAATCTGAATGACGAAATAGACTTTTTAGAACGATTGGTAATCGATGTGTTGGACAAGCAAGGATATTATGCAACGGTTGTCTCGCCGACACTCGTGGATGGTAATAGCATAGCGGTCATGCCAATGCCAGCTAACGATTACGAACACTATTATGATGGTTCTTACCGACAAAGTTATGCCTTCCAGGTGCTAGCGAAGCATGAGCAACAACTCACCGCTTATCATACACTTTTGGATGTTGCGCGACTTTTGAAAGACATCGACGACATTCCGAGCGTCAATGAATCCTATACATTGGAAGGTGATGGGATTACGATCACTACGGATCCCAACCTCGTTAGCAAAGATGAACAATATTATATTTTTGCCGCGCAATTTAGTGCGGCTTTATTTATTAATGCGAAGGAGTGATTTAAATGCCAGATCAAGAATTTCCGTTGAATTATAAAAATAAATATGAAATTGATACGGATCCATCCACAGAGGAAGGTGATTTTGCACCATTAGCCGCTGGTATTCAAACCGTAGATCCGTCTTTTGATGATGAAACGGACGATACGGCATATTATGATGGCGAAGGATTCGGCAACTTAGATGTTACAGGTATTAGCGCTGCTCTCCAATTTACGGGACATAGGAAGTATGGAGATAAAGCGCAGGATTACATTGCAGGACTAGCTTTTGAAGTAGGTAGTAAGAGAAAAACTAATTTAAGGTGGACTCAACCTGACGGTAAACAAATTACTGGTCCTGTCACCATTTCGGGTATCAAAGCCACTGGTGGTGATGCTAATGCTAAGAGTGACTTTGAATTTACCGCAACTTTCAATGGCAAGCCGGAAGTGACTGATGCAGGAAGCAGTGGAGGCGGAGAAACTGGAGGTACAGGTGAATAAAAATGTTCACGCTGACCGATCGACTTGAGGATGAAATAGAGATCGAGGGCGAAGTCTATCCCCTCGATCTTTCATTTGATGTTGTGCTTAGGTTTTTTGATCTAATGGATGACGATATTTTCTTCGATACTGAAAAAATCGATATCTCTTTTCAAATGTTCGTTCTTGCAGATATTGATTTTGACTTTGAGACCAAATATAAGGTCGTTCAAACCATCGTGGAGACGTTTATTGTAGACAAGGAAGATTCGCCTTCTAGCGATTCAAGCGGCGGTGACAATAAGAAATTATACGATCTGAAGCAGGATGCGGAATATATCTATGCATCTTTTATGCAAGAGTACGGTATTGACTTGATCGACATGCAAGGTGAATTACGATGGGAAAAGTTTATAGCATTGCTTGGTGGACTACGTGACAAAACCAAATTTAAAGAGATTATTGGTATTCGTGGCGCAAAATTGCCATCGGGTAAAGAAATGGCTGACGAGCGCAAGAGACTGAGGGAATTAAAACAGATATACGCATTAAAGAAAGATCAAAAGACCAAAGAGCAGGAATTAAATGATATGTTCAACATACTATCAGGAGGGAAAAAAGATGGCCATTAAGATTCAAGAAAAGAAACCAGAAATACCCGTTGAAATTGGGAAATTAAACTTTGCTTTTACCGTAACAGACGAATCTGTTGCGGCATTTCGTAAAAATGCTATTGCGGCGCAAAAAGAGTTCGATAAAATGAAAGAAAGCGAAAATGATGAAAAATCATTGGAAAGAGCAAAATATGTGCTTCAACGTTCTTTTGATATGATCCTAGGACAGGGCGCCTTTAAAAAAATATATGATATGACTCCATCGGTTGCCTATTTATTAGATTATTTTATACAACTAGTTGAAGGGTTAAGTGAAGAACTAAAAGATCTTGGTATTGATCAAGAGCAAACCAAGAAATATATTCGGAAAAAGTAAAAACCTTGATTTATGATATAATGTTCCCAAAATTTATTTTTTTGGGGGATTGTTATGGGATTCTGGAGAGATAACTTTTTAAGAAAGCAAACATCATTTGAAGTCATTGGTGGTCGAAATTACTTTAAGAAGTCATTAGGTAATGTGTATCACATGATACAGATTAAGGAAAAAGGTGAAGGCGTAGTAAAAATAAAAGGTAAATTATATTATTTTTTAGGCGCTTTCAAGGAAGAGAAATATAAACGAAGTGCAGGAAAGGCCGCAACTGGTGCTATTGTTGGTGGATTATTAACAGGCGGAGTAGGGGCGATTGCTGGTGCTGCAATTGGTGGAAGAAAAAAGGACAATTCTACTTTTTGGATGGACTTTGTGGATTATGAGACAAAACAAGAATTTTCGGTGCAAGTTAAACAAGGTTCCGGCCAATTTAGTCAGATTTCAAACTTTAAAGTAGCCAATCCAATAGATATAGGATTAGAAAAGTAAGAAATATTTTTAGAGAATCCCAAAAAAGGGGTTCTTTTTTTATTGCCCGAAAGGCAGGTGAAAAATATTGTCTGATGGGAAAGTTGTTATTGATGTTGATCTTAATGATGGAAATGTTGATAAAGGTGTCGAGAATGTAAATAGACAATTATCAGGAATAAGAACTAATGGAGAACAGGCATCATTGAGTCTTGGAAAACTTGTTTCCACTTTAGGACTTATAGAACTAGCAAGAAAAGGTATTGATCTCGTAAAAGAGTCTTTAAGTAGCGCCTTTAATCGTATAGATACCATGGAGCGTTTTAATCGTGTCATGACCACTATTACAGGAAGTTCCAAAATAGCTAATGATGTATTGGATCAAACGAATAGCATTGTTAAAGGGACGGCTTATGGTCTTGACGTCGCTGCAAAGAGTGTGCAAAACTTCGTTACCAGGGGTGTTAATACAAAAAAAGCTACAGGATATGTTAAGGCTTTTGCAGACGCCGTAGCGTTTTATGGTGACGGCTCTAATGAGCAATTCGAAAATGTATCCGATGCCCTATCTAAGATGGTTACTGCTGGTAAAGTAGGCATGGATCAGTTGGATAGGCTTTTCGATGCCGGCATTGATGCTGTAGGTATGTATGCAAAAGCGACTGGACGAAATGCCGCAGATGTACAAAAGGACCTTTCAAACGGTAAAATAAGCGCCAAACAATTTATTGATACTGTATCTGACGCGATGGAAAATGGTACGGGTGGCGTTCAAAAAATTGCGGGCGCCGCTAAAGAAGCTGGGGCATCATGGAACGGTACATTTGATAATATGAAAGCTGCTGTTGCTCGTGGTGTTACCGATATTATCGATAGTATAGATAATCTTCTTAAAGATAATGGACTTCCTGATATGCGAACAATGATCGCTGATTTCGGGAAAAATTTCGAACTAACATTGCAAAAAGCGGCAAATAGTTTACCTAAAATTATCAATAAAATTAAATCTGTTTATGATACTTTATCTCCATGGATTCCACTCATTAAAACTGTTGTCGCAGTCGTAGGGACATTTGTATTATCTTTAGCGACATTAAATACAGGAATCAAAGCGGTAACTGTCACGATGAATATTTTACAAAAAGTATTAGAACTTAATCCATATACTGCAATAGCCGCTGCGGCCATTACTGCTATTGTCCTTATTATTAAATATTGGGGTCCTATTTCTGGATTTTTTTCAAAACTATGGGACTCGATTAAGACGACATTTTTTAATGTGTGGAATGGTATAATAGATTTCTTTACCGGAATCATCAATAGCATCAAAAATACTTTCCATGCATTTATTGAAGGATACCAAAATGGCTTTGTCGCAATGCAGACTAAAACGGAAACAGTGGCAGCATTTATAGGTAATATTATTTATAATTTAGTTAGTGGATTTAAAGCGGCCATTAGTGGTTTTGTAAACTTTTGGGCTAGTGTATGGGATGGTATGGTGAATATCACGACAACTGTGGTTAATACCGTCATAGCTGTTTTTACACCAATCGTCGCATTCTTTGCGTCAATATGGACAAATATACAAACGGCCGCAATGGCTGCTTGGGACATTATCAAAAATGTGATACTTGGTTCTGTATTGTTGTTGATTGATTTGGTAACTGGTAATATCACAGATTTTAAGTCTCATCTCTCCCAAATATGGAACAATATTAAATCTGATGCGCAAGCAATTTGGACAGCGTTTAAAAATGTAGTTTTGTCTATTATTAAAGCATATGTTAAGGCTGTTAAACTTGAATTTAAATTGTTTGTTACAGCTGTGAAAGCAGTTTGGAATGCTATTAAAACAGCGGCGGTCGCAACATGGAATGCTATTAAGTCAGCAGTTATAGCAATTATCAAAGGCTTTGTCAATACAGCAAAGTCTATTTTTAATGGTTTGAAAAATGCTATTAAATCTATTTGGAATGCTATTAAATCGGTAACTTCGAGCATATGGAATGGCATTAAAAATACTGTGATCAATCTTGCATCCGGTATAAAAAATGGATTAATCAAGGCTTGGAATACGATCAAGTCAGCAACGAGTAAAGCATTCAAATCAGTGGTTAACTTTATAAAAAATCCACTTAAATCAATCAATCTGCTTTCGATTGGAAAAAATATCATTAAAGGATTAATTAATGGTATTGGATCAATGAAAAAAGCGGTTGAACAAAAGATAAAAGATGTTGCCGGCGGCGTGAAAAGTAAAATCATGTCTATCCTAGGGATTCACTCTCCCTCACGTTGGATGCGAGACATGATTGGTAAAAACATGATGCTAGGTTGGCAAAAAGGTATTGATGACCAAAGAACTGCAACAATTAAGAAGGCTGGACAAGCTACTGATTGGATGAAGCCTGATGTTCCAATAGTTAGTGGTTTTATAAATAAAATGCGAGGTATGACAGCGCCGGTTGGTAATGTGATGCCTATTAGCTTTGCAGCTAATAATGGGGCAGCTGTTATTAATAGTTCCCCAAAAAATACAAGTGGTGCGATTGTCGTACAATTACCTGATGGAATACGTGTAAATATAGCCGGACATGAAGCGAGCGGCCTTATTGATTTTATTACAGAAAAACAAGAGAAGAAAAAAATACGAGTTGAAAGGTTTGATGGATGATGCTCACTTTTAATAATTACGATTTTAAAAGTATATTTGGTCAAAAATTTAGAGTGAGCGAAATAACTGGAAGAGGTCCGTTTGGAGAAGAAAACAAAAATCAAATTGTTCCCGGTATACCTGGTTCATATCCAATGGGTAGCAGGAGAAAGGAGCGTATGATAGGTGTTAAATTTTCTCTAATTGCAGATAGTAAAGAAGACCTAAGAGAATTGGTTGATCGATTTAACTCGTTAATCTATTCAGATGATGAGGTTCCATTTGGTTTCGATGATGAGGCTGCAACCTATTTTGGGAAAATAGATGGGGATCCCGATTGGTCCGAAACTAAAACCGGTATGGCAAAGGGACTAATAACCTTTAAATGTTCTGATCCAAATAAATATGGACCAGAGTTAACCCAAACCATTAATGATCCCGACGGTGATGCTGATGAAATCGTCACCAACGAAGGATCAGCAGAAACCTATCCAACGTTCACAGCAACCATTCTTAAGCCGACAACCTTTTTACAAATTGTTAGCCCTGAGGCATATATGCAAGTGGGGCAGGCTGTGGATGTTGAGGGATCAACCGTTCAAGAGTATGAGTTACTTATCGATGATGATATGTCGTCTCTTAACGGTTGGGGGCAGTCGGATTTTGTTACGGATGGCTATGCATTAGGGACTATTGAGACTGATGGCACGAGGTTTTATCCAACAAGTTTCGGTGCTGCGCAGACACCTGAGCGTTGGCAAGGACCAGCTTTAAAAAAATCTCTCCCAGAAGAAGTGCAAGATTTTGAAATGAATGCTGCCGTTCGAGCTGAAAATGTCGGTTATGAGACCGGGATGGTCGAAATCTATTTGCTAGATGCTCAAAATAACCAAGTGGCACGTATCCATATGGCGGACTCATGGACAGCATATGCTAAAAATGAGGGGCGGGTACAGTTGGGGAGTGGCGATGCCGCACGTTTCCCCTATGTTACCAATCCACCGGGGCAAAAGACAGATTGGAATAATTTTTATGGCATTCTTAAACTCCAGCGTCGAGGGAATCGATGGTGGTTTTATTTTGCTAGGGTAGATGGTGATACTAGGATTCAAATATCAGATAAACATTATATCCCACCTGATGGCCTATACATGGATAAGGTCGCTCAAGTTCAGATAGCATTCAGAAAATGGCCAAACACTAACCATTCACGCATGGGAGTTTACGCACTTAAGTTTTGGAAGTTGAATGATGTAGGAGAACAGCAAGTGCCTTATATAGCTGATGTAGGGGATAAGATTATTTTTGATCATAAGCGCGCACTTATTACTAATAACGGCGATGAGACATTTATCCAATATAAAGACTTTGGCGCAAGCTATTTTCCGATAGGCAAAGGATCGACTCAATTGGCTGTTAATCCTCCTGATGCCGCCAAGGTAGATGTGAATTGGAGGTCAGCTTACAAATGATACATTTACTTGATCGCAATGAAAAAATCATAAATGTATTGGCCAATCCAAGTGAAAGTAAAGGATATTGGGATACTAAGATGACCGAGGATATAGACAACAGCCTATTAACTTTTGACTTTACTACTTTTGGTGATATTGATTTTGACAAGGTTATTAAAATAACGGCACAGGATCAGGACGGTAACCACCGTCTTTTTATTATCTCTGATATTAATAAAACTCATGATGATAATGGTCTTGTACAAACAATTGAGGCAGATGGTGACCATGTGTTCTTGGGCAAGGACAAACCTCTGCGTCCGCAAACTTTAACGGGTGCAACCCTTGAGACTGCTGCAGAATTTTGCTTGCAAGGCACTAATTATCAGCTCGGACAGGTGGATTATTTAGGTGCGCAAGACGTTGTCATCAAAGAATATCTATCTCCATTGGCTTTTTTACAGCAGCTTAAAGATCAGTTTAAATGTCAGCTTAGATTTAGGGTCGATATCGTAGGTAACACCGTAGTGCGATATGTTGATCTGCTCGCGCCTACTGATGCATTTAGCGGCAAAGAGATTGAGTTTGGCAAGGACATCGTTGGCCTTACCCGCAAAGAGGACCGATCTAGTATCGTCACTAGGATGATTGGAGAGGCATTTGATGCTGATGGTAACCTTGTCACTTTTGAGAGCATTAATGATGGTAAAGATTATGTAAGTAGCCCTGAAGCCTTTGATCGATGGGCGATAAACGGTCAACATATCTATGGTGTCCATCAATACCAACCTGATGATGGCGGAGATATTGATAAGCAAAAAATGATGGACGCCACCTATGCGGCGCTCGAAAATACCAATGATGCGGTCGTATCCTATGAGTTGACCAATGCAGCACTTGAGCAGATCACAGGCTATGAGCACGAGCGGGTCAGGGTCTATATGAATGTTAGGATAAAGGACGTTTACTTTAATCCTGCTCTATATTTAACGGCTCAGGTGCAACATACAGAGATGCCGGAGCTGCATGATAAGTCTAATGATTTTGTGTACCAGTTTGGTAATTACAAAGTCGTTAAAGTGACGACCAGTAAGCAAATCAAAGATTTGCAATCTCAATTATTTCGCCATTCCAACGTATGGACATCGGCCAAGCCTACCGCAGTCGCCGCTCAACAAACAGCTAATACTGCTAACCAAACTGCCAATACCGCAGCGGATACAGCTAATCAGGCTTATACTCAGGCGACTAATGCTGCTCAAATGGCTGATGATGCACTGACAGCGTCTAATGGCAAAAACACTAACTATTACGGTCCAGACCCACCCGATGCACCTATCCCCGGAGACAATTGGTTTGTGGAGGATGATAATGGGACGATTACTGCCATTAAACATTGGGATGGCACGCAGTGGGTCGTTGACGTGGACAATACATCTATTAATAATGCGATTGCCCAGGCACAACAGGATGTTACCAACGCATTAAATCAGGCTAACAGCGCTTTTGATACGGCTAACCAATTGTCTCAGGATGTCACAACAGCCGTTAATAAGGCACAAGATGCCTTTGATGCAGCGGATGCTCTTAGCCAAACCGTTGACCAAAACACAGGAGACATCAGTACATTAAAACAGACAGCGCAGGGCTTACAGTCTGACGTCCGGGATAATGCCAATAACATATCCAGCGTCACTCAGTTAGCTACGGGATTACAATCTCGCATGACGAGCGCTGAGGGGGATATTAACACTCTTACTCAGACGGCGGATAGCTTGACGAGTACGATTACTAATTTGCAGATTGGTGGGCGTAATTATCAAGTAAACTCGGCATTCCAGGATGGCACAACAAATGGGTATTCTATATCAGCATCAGCCACGGTTAATTTAAGTGGTTTTAATCCAGTAGGAGCTCAATACGAGTTAAGAGTCGATGCTTCAAAGGGTAATTATGTATATCAAGATCTTAATAAATCCAATGTGTTTGCTGGTAAAAATATGATATGGAGTTTTTATTACTCAGCTGGATCGCTCACTGGAACTTTTCAAGCCTATATCAGGATTACAGATTCATCTGGAAATTATACTTATATCGATTCTAATAAAGATAGAGGTCGATCTGGATGGCAGAGAATTATTATACCCTTGGATTTAACCGGATACTCCGAGTCGGATATATCTGAAATTAGGTTAACTCTTAATTTCGAGCATTCTACTGGCGGAACAATTTATTTAACAGCTTTTAAATTTGAAGAAGGAACTAAGCCAACCGATTGGTCTCCAGCACCTGAAGACATGGCCACTGCATCCCAAATATCTCAGCTCGCAGATGACATCAATTTAAGAGTCGTCCAAAAAAATGATGTAATTAATCAACTTAATATTTCGACCGAAGGTATATTAATCGCAGGCAATCGAGTCCATATCACGGGGCAGACGACGATCGATAACGCAGTCATCAAAGACGCTATGATTGATAGCGTCAGCGCTAATAAGATATCAGCGACATCTTTGAGTGCGATAAGCGCTAACTTAGGTAACATTACTGCCGGGACGATCAGAGGAGCTGAAATTTACGCTAACGGACCATTGGGGCAAGTAGAAATTACTGATGCAGGATGGCTAGTAAGAGATGCCAATAATAATGTCCGTATGGGCGTCACCACGGAAAGTGTTGACTGGGCCGATGATAATCCATCTGGTATCAATTTTTTGAGCACCAATGGCACCTGGCTGGGTTGGATAGGCACACAGCAAAATGCACAGGATAGCGGAGTAACAGCATCCTTGCAAATGCAAGGTTATAAAAGCATCACAATATCTGCTCCAAGCATTGATATTGGGTCGGCCAGTAGTCTTAATATAGATGGATCTTTAATTGCTAATAGCTATATGTATTCTGACGCTTTGGATAGCAACCCTAATAGCGCAGGTATCCATATCTATATCCGTCCAAAATCAGGCGGCGAATTACGAGCAACAACAACAGGATCCACCAGTGATTATGCGGATATAAGAGGTGCATTTTTCTACGGTAATGCGTTTGACATTAACACTGGCACGCATGTTTATATGAGACCTACGTCAAGCGGCGAGGTGCGGGCAACCGCAACAGGCAGTACGAGCACATACAGACCTGTTCGGGCATCATCCTTTCCAACCTCCTCGTTGGCGGATTATAAAACTCACATCAAGCCTTGGACGGATAGCGTCTGGGACATTGTTAAAAGCATGGAACTTTACGAGTACCAGCTCAAGGATGATGTGGCGGATGGTGTGGACTTTGTCAGACATGGATTTGTCATTGGTGATGGATACAACACACCTGAGATGGTGATGACGCCTGATGGCGAGGCAGTCGAGCAATATTTGATGAATAGCTTGTCCCTAAAAGTTGGACAAGAGCTTATTGTGCGGGATGAGCTAAAAGAACAGCGTATTCAAGTTTTAGAGGAACAAAGTCAAAATATTATTGTCAAACAAGCGGACCATGAAGATAGAATTTCGGAGCTTGAGCAGGAACTTGTGGAAGCCAAACAAAGAATATCTCAATTGGAGGCGGCATAAATTATGAAAATCGAAATCGAAAACGGAAAATTACAACAGTCTATTGATTATTTATTTACTTTAAAATTATCGAGAAAACAATCTCGTGCCCGTAGGCATTTGATTGATCAACTCAAAGAGCGTAAAAAACGCGTGGATGCCGATCGGATGGAGCTTATCAATGAATATTCCAAAAAAGATTCGGAGGGAAATCCCGTCGTTGAGAATAACATTTATATCATGAAAGATCAGGAAGCATTTAACGAGGCCATTAATGAATTAAACGAAGAAAAAATGGTCATTGAGGGTGGAGATAACCGAGAGATGATTCGGACAGTTAGACGGGTGCTTAGAAAACTTATTGATGATGAAGTGGAGTATGAGGGCATTCCTAGCGAAACTTTTGATTATCTATGCGATCAATTTAAGGCCGATGAAGATAACGGCGGAGAAGAAGGAGAGGATAAATAATGGAATTTCAGCTTACCACAATCGGATTTAATTATTCCGACAGGTCCAAAGGTGACTATGACAGTGTGCGGTTAAATTTTAGGAGCACCGGAGGTACATTTGCAGTCAGTGGCTACATCGATATCACCAAGGACCAATATAAAGACGCTGCGGGTGATGTCGATAAATTTGCAGACCTTATCAAACAAGGTATTGTCACTGCGATTAATGGTGACGAGACAACCAAAGCCGAATAGGCTTATTTTTTATGGATTGAAAGTGTGAAAGGGGGCAGACGATGAGTGAGGAGAGGAATAGCATGGACCTAAAAGAATATACTCTAACTCAATTATCTAACGATGTTTCAGCATTAAAAAAAAGTGACGCAGAACAAAATGAAAAGATCAAGCAACTCGAACTCAACGATAAGCTCCAAGATCGTGATATTAATTTCTTGCAAAATAGCTTAAATGAGATCAATGAAAACACAAAATGGCTTAGAAGAATGTTTACAAAGACACTGGTGACTGGAATTATCGGTGTCTTTTTTACGGTCATCGGTGGATTGATCCTTTGGTATTTCACAACAAAATAAAAGGAGAGTGTTTGGATTGGCAAATTTGAAAGGTTTAGACGTATCTCATTGGCAAGGTGATATTGATTGGTCAGCCGTTAAAAAGGCTGGCTATTCTTTTGCATTCATTAAGTTAACCGAGGGTACAAGCTATGTAGACCCCAACGGTGTTAAAAACGTTCAGAGCGCTCAAAAGGCAGGTTTCATGGTTGGTGGCTATCACTTTTTCCACGGGGACGCTAAGGAGTCTGATCACTTCCGTTCAGTTGCTAAAGGTCTTGGGTTAGATTATGTCATTTTGGACAGTGAGGATACAAGCCTTGAGGGTGATCTTACAGCTGCTTCAGTATCCTTTCTTGATGCGGTTGCTGATCTAGGGGTTGCGGTTTTTTACAGCAATCCGTCCTATATCCACAAACACTATAATAAGGCGATTACTAAATATCCTCTTTGGATTGCACACTATGGAGTTAAAAATCCCGAGCTATATCTGTGGGAGGATTGGGATGCTTGGCAGTATGATGACAAAGGTAAGGTACCAGGTATTTCAGGAAATGTCGATCTCAATTACATGAAGGAATCCTTTGGTATCCAACAACTGTCAGAGGTGAAAAAGGACAAGCCAAAGTCTAAACCTAAGCCAGCACCTAAAAAATCTAGCGGCGGCACTTACACCGTTAAGGCAGGGGACTCCCTGAGTGTCATTGGAGCTGATCTAGGTGTTGACTGGCATGAGATCGCCAAGCTCAATAATATTAAGGGTCCTGACTATGTTATCCAGACTGGACAAAAGCTCAAGCTCCCAGGTGGCGCCAAAAAAAGCAAGCCTAGGTCCAACGGAGGCACTTATACTGTTAAGTCAGGTGATACCCTGTCTGAGATCGGTGCTGATCTCAATGTTGACTGGCACGATATTGCAAGCCTTAATGGGATTAAAGGACCTAAGTATATCATTCAAACGGGTCAAAAACTTAAGTTACCTAGCGGCGCAAAGCAGTCCGCAAAATCCAAAGCTAAATATCACACTGTTGTATCGGGAGACACAGCTTGGGGTATCGCACAGGCCAATCATACGACCGTGGCGGCGCTCGAAAAACTTAATCCATCCATCAAGGACATGAGCATCATTAAGCCAGGTCAAAAAATCAGAGTTAAATAATACACATCCTTTTCCGGGTGTGTATTTTTTATAAAAAAAATTAAGGGAGAGATTAATTTGGAAACACATGTATTGGAATATGTATGGAGTGCCATTGGAGTTTTTGTTACTGGACTATTAGGATATGCGATTAAATCTGCGGTTAAGTTTATTGTTGAGAAAAATCTTGAAACATTGGCAGGACGTGCTGTGCACTTCGTTGAGGAAACGTTTAAAGACATGGGTGGACAGGAGAAGTTTAAAAAGGCTGCAGAGTGGTTGGCCAAAGAAATTAACACTAATTTCGGTCGATTTTTCCGCAAGAAAATTACCGCTGAAAAAATCGAAGCCCTAGTGCAGTCGGCAGTTAATAAGATGCGTCAGGATGTTAAGCAGGACCTTAACAGTAATGCAGATTTATATCTCCCCGCGCGGGCTGGTGGGGAAGTAAGGGTAAATACAGAAGATAATAAAGAGGATAACGAAGCACCTCAACCTGATACCGTCCCTGCGAACGTCTCTGATATGACCACTGATCAGCTTAAGCAAGTGATCGCCGATGCGATAAAAGCAGAACAACCGAATAAATCAGCATAATCAAAAGCCCTCATGTCCTTTAGTGGATATGAGGGCTTTTTTGTATTGACAGTGATAATTTATCATGCTATTCTTAATTCAAGCTTTTTTCTCGCCTCCTGAGGGCGAGTGGTTTGAAACATTGTTATTTTTATCCGCATCAAAAACCGTCTTAGCTCACTGCTTTGGCGGTTTTTGATTTTACCGCATCGTTAGCAGTTGCCATTTGTAACCGATCGCCTCGATTTCTTCTATGGACAAAACTTTTCCTTCGGGCGGGCGACCGTTGAGCTTAAACACAAGCGCCTGTTGTCCGGGTTGTTGCTCAAACATTTGCCGATGGACTGGCACATCCACACCCAGCAAGGCTGTCATGATCTGTGCGGTAGACTCATGTCCAATGGCACTATCTAGTCCACTTGCGCTATCGACTAGAGCCTTAGCATCCTCCAATGTGATGGTGCGTAGAGTAAAGTCTCCGTCTGCCGTTAGAATTGATGTGTTAAGTAGAGCTAATGGTAATTTCTTCATTTTATCCTCCTGCGTTTAAAGACCGCCGTCTATTAATTTTTTATTCAATCATTTACGCTAATGCCCTCTAAAGTAAATCGCTCGTTTGAATCAAAAAACTTAACAATTCTCTCGTGCTCTTCCTTGTTTTTTGGGGCTATGATTTTATACTTTTCGTAATCATAGGATGTTTTACCCCACCTTTCATCGAGTTTGGAAATATGAAACTCGTGTATACCATTGCCATAGGCGTTTATGGTTTCCTTTATTAGATAGCTGACTTCCGGTTCCCCGCTTTTTTGCCACTCTCTCAATTTTACAATTTCTTCGACAAAGGGATAAAACGAGGTACTTTCGTCTGTACCAATCTCTACCTTTCCGGAGCCCCGCTCATCGTCATAGTCAAACCAAAACTCACCTGATATAACTACAACGTGATTACTGCATGTCGTCCATTTAAAATAAAAATCACACCAACTTGACTCTCCTGGTAATTCGGGTACTCCAGCATCTAATTTTAGCTCTAGATGAGATTCACTTCCGGGATTTAGTTCATCCGTCAACTTTAAGTCGACGGACATTGCGCCCCCGAAACCAAAATGTGGATAGATTGCGTCAAATCTTGTTAACTCAAAGTGTTTGGATAGATTGTCAATCATCACTCCAGCATCGTAAAAATTTTTGAACGTATGAATAGTTTTCATTTCCATTTTTTAAACATCCTTTCTAGCGTCGGTCGCTACCCTGTATTTTTTTTTTGATAATTCCCGGATTAATACCGGGGGGAATACTAACCAATTAACTTAAAATCGTTATGATCGATATCCTCAAAACCTTGTTCTTCGATAAATTTGTTCTTGTCGAAGTCTATTAAATTCAAGACTTCCTCAATTGTGATCGAGTGGTTGACTAAAACCTCAGCCACCAAAATATCTTCATAATAAAGTTTCACTTTATTCACCCCCCTTTCTTTGGTGGGTTATCTTAACCCTTGATTAAATTATAACCCAAATGTATATACAAGTCAATACATTTTTATTTTTCTTCGTTTTTATTTATATAATCCGCAATCCACTTACGGATTAACAAAGAAGGGTTTTGAGCATTTTTATCAGCGATTTTATAAAATTTATCGCGAATTTCCTCTTCTATTCTTACGATGATATTTTTGGTTTTTTTCATGTTTACCCTCCTAAAATGCAGATAGTACCTCGACTTCGGTAACGTTTTTAATGCTACCATTTTGAATTTTGATATAACGGCGCTGGCCACCATCACAAACATCATATAATCCATCGGTTAGTGTGTAAATGCGATTGGGATAATCCTCAGAAAAATCGTCAACAAATTCGCGGTCGAATTTGTAAGTTGCGTGTCTGCCAACAATTTTAGCTACCCAAGACTTATGGTTACGGCTACCCATTTTGATTGTAAGAACAGTTTTCGCAGATTTAATAGATTTACTCACTTTAATATATCCTTCCTTTACAGCTCTCCAGGCCAATTTAAGAGCCATTTTAAGATAATCTTTTACTTTACCTCCGAAGTTTTGTTGTCCGTGTCGCGCCATTTTCCAAGCAAGTTCCATGATTTCTTTCATTTTTTTATCCTCCTGATCTTTTTTATACTCTTATTATAACCAGTTTGTATATACTTGTCAATACATATTTTAAAATTTTTATATTGTTTACATGCGCTAACGCATATGTTATATTAAGGACAAAACATGCGCTAACGCATATAAAAGGAGAGATAAAAAAATGTTGGATACTATTATCGGAGTGGACAAGGCAGCTGAGCTGTTAGGGTTAACACCTGGAACGGTCAAAAATTATTGCTCTGAAGGAAAATTAAATGCAACAAAGGTCGGCAACACGTGGATATTAGATAAGAGTGATCTTAGGATTAATGTGAAAAGAAAAAGAGAGCTCAAAGGTTTAAACGACCTATTTTTTAATGGGCGCAGGCTTAAAAGCATGACAAGTGTATCAGCTGATGTTGACAACAAAAATAGATACTCCGCACATTTTATGGATGTTAATCCTAGCCCAAGGGATAATGTCAACCACTATAAAGTGACGTGGGATTTGACCTATTTTCTTACGGCAGAATCCCAGCAGGACTTTGAGTGGGGTAGACCTCATTTCTTGTCGATGGATAAGGATCCAGAAACCACTATTAGTTATTTTTCCAAATTTACAACCTATGACAAAGAGATTTCTATAGGAGGTCAACATTTAAAAATTATAAACAGACCCGTCAGCTTATCTTCTGGCGTCGAATACTGGGCAGGGGCAATAGATGGAGAGGGTAATGCTTATAAGCTGTTTTGGAATGTCGCCAACATGATCGACCCGTATAAAATTGAGATGATTAATGATCAAAAGCTATACTGTCACAAATGTTTAAAACCATGGGCATCACACGATACAAAATGCGTAGATGAGGATGGCCATGAATATAAACTCAATAAATAAAAGGGAATCTTAATAAGTTTTGGGTACCAAAATCCGTTTGTATATGAGGTGATGTTGTGGGATTTGTCGATCTAAAAGATAAAAGATTTGGCCGCCTGGTTGTCGTAGAAAAGTTAGACATCCGAAAGCAAAGGCGTGTTGTTTGGAGATGCAAGTGTGATTGTGGCAATTACGTTGATGTCATGAGCACTTATCTAACAACCGGGCAAACAAAGTCGTGTGGATGTCTAAAAAAAGAAAAAGAACGTAAGAATCTACGTGAATCCTATGATAACAAACGCGTTGATGGTGTTGTTAAGCCACTATATAAGGGACAAGAGCCACGTAAGGATAGCTCCACGGGATTTAGGGGGGTCGCCAAATACTACACGCGCAAATCAAAAGAATTGAGATATCGTGCGTGGATCACCGTCAAGGGCAAGAAGTATTATAAATCAGGTTTTAAAACGGCCGAGGATGCCTATTATAATGGCCGTTTAAAATTAGAAGAATTGCATTTACCAAAGGAGGATAAAAATGAACCATAATGAAATAAAAACTTGGCTTAACCATAACTGATCTATCCAAGCAACTAGGATATAAGACTGCACACGGTTACTATTACATGGAGCATGGCCGTAATCAAATATCGGCAAATAAGCTTGCGGAGATCGCTGAAGTCCTCGGTGTTGAGATTATGGACCTATATAAGTGGGTAAATAAAAAAGGCCCTTCTTAGTCGAAAGGCCCTAATCGCTCTTTGCGTTCTTCAAGTAGCTTTTTAAATTCCTTAATATCCTCAAGGGTAGCGTGCTTACGGATAAAGCTGCGTGCCCTGGAACGATCGCTAAGATACTTTGCACGCTCTTTATTTTTAGCCTGCCATTTCTTATTTGCTTCGGTCTGATTTTTCGTCATCCATTAATCGCTCCTTTTCCTTTTTTAAATTCCCTTTAATTCCGAGCAACACTAATTTCCATGCACTGAGAACGACAGCGATCAACAGAATGATCAGGAATAATATTTTCATTATTTATGTGTTATACTTAGGACGAGAGAGGGGATTAACCTCCCCTTCTCATCTTTCTTATTTCTTGCCTTAGTTTCTTGTTTTCTAACCTTGACTTTTGGATGGATAGCCAAAGTTTATAGATGGTTAGAATCGAGATGACTAAGGCAATTATTTTTTCTAAGTATCCCACTCGTTCACCTCCTTTCTATGCTTTTATTATACTACGCATAGTATATAAAGTCAAGAGATTATAGTAAAAATTTTATAAAAAATAGCCCTTAATCGGGAATATGCGATATTGGAAACAGACTAATGATCTTATTCTCAACCCAAGCAGAGGCTAAGGATGGATGATAGATGATTTTATGTTCCCAACCTCGGACCCAAGCCTCATATGATAACTCACCCTTACGGTAAAACCTCATATTTTGTTTAAATACTTCGGTTTTGGTATCCCTTAACTCATCTTTTAATTGTTTGAGCGTTTGCTCTAGGAGCAGGCGGTATGGGCTTTTAAATTTTAATTTACTGGTCTCCAGCTGCTTGAGATCATTTTCGATGACCCTGATTGTCAATGGCAGCAATACGTAGTTTTGGATTAGATTATCCTCATCCTTGGTTAAATATATGGACATATTTCCACCTCATAATAAAAATATATGTTCGCATTATATAACAAAAAGGCTTGAAATGCGAATAAACGTTTGTATATAATGGTTGTAATGAATGAATATTCTTATTAGGAGGGGTTTTAAGTGACAGCAGTACCAAAGCCAACAAAAACTAAAAAGAGTAATAAAACTGCAGGACCACAATTGACAGAAGATGATCTTATCGAGATCGGAGAAAGACTTGCTGAAGCTTATGAATATAAAACAACTATTACTATCACCACATTCTTTAGAAAGAAATACGAAACATTTACGGGCATTATAAAAGGTGTAAATCCCGAGACAAAGATGATCTCTTTTGACGTAGGTGAATTAGACCCGATAAAAATAAACGCAAACATAATTGTAGATGTTAAATGATTTCAGTTCCCCCTCATTCGAGGGGGGATTTTTATTTGTGTTTAATAAAATCTAAATTGATTATAATAGTTAAATGCATGGTCATAATTTGGTCATAACTTAATTAAATTAAGATAAATCATAATAAACATTTTTAGATATTTTTCACCTAAAATATGTTTAATAATCTAATATTAAATTAAGATAAACCTCATTAAAGTGCTATTTTACGGTTTCCTAAACCATGCGTCGGAGGTTCGAATCCTCTCGGGGCCGCCATCATTTAATAAACGGACAACAAGACAAGGGGAATGCACCTTGTTTTTTTTTATAATGTTAGAATTTATAACTTTGCGCATATAAACTAAGGAAAGGATGAGGAAAAGGTGAAGATACAAGCCTTAGCGCATAGAGGCTATCCTGTGAAATATCCCGAGAATACATTAGCTTCCTATCGCGCAGCCTATGAGCTGGGATTTAGTCATTTAGAGATCGATGTCCATTTAAGTAAAGATGGAATTCCAGTTCTCATGCATGATACAAAAATAAATCGAACCACAAATGGTCAAGGATATATTAAGGATTTTACACTTAAAGAGTTGAAGTGTTTGGATGCAGGTGAAGAAGAGACTATTCCAACCCTGAAAGAAGCGCTAGAATTTGCCAAGGGTAGAATGTTCGTGAGCATTGAATTAAAACAACAGGGCGATCTTTATCCAGGTTTAGAGGAAAAGGCATTACAGGTGATTCAAGAAATGGACATGCTAGATCAAGTATACGTTAATTCCTTTGATCATTATGCAGTAATGAGGATGCGTCAGCTTTCTGATGATATTGATTTGGGCATCATTCAGCATGGGGCTTCACCTGCTGTCCTTCCTTTTATGAAGAAGATTCGAGCCCATTATTTGTCCCTGCGTGTTGAATATTTGACAGGGGGTTATGTTGAAGCTTGTCATGAGGCGGGGGCACGTATTGTTGTATGGCCTGTCGATACAGAGGAACAATTTCTAAAAGTCCTTCAACATCCGTCAGTATTGAGCACGACCAATCAATTAGAACGGTTTAAATCATTATATGAACAGTATGTTATCCAGAAAGAAGAAAGTTAAAAGTGGTAAAAAGCTACAGCATACAGGCGATTGTTTTATTTCATACTAAGACTACCCCAATGAAAGGTGGTTAGGAAGCGTGGTTGATCCTGGAGAAAAACGTTACCCAGTTCAGAATGAAAATTCGATTCAGCCTAGGGCGAAGGACGAATATTCCCCAAAAAGAGCAAACGGGCAAACAAAAGATCATCCGATGGAACGGATGCTGATGTCTAATCAACGGCACCAACATGAAGAATAATCGGAGGGATTCTTATGGGTAAAAGGAAGCAAAGTAGTAAATTCGCTTCAGAATCTAAATCAGATATTTTCCAATCACCACATGCGAATCCAAAACACGCCTCACATCAAGTGAATGGGGAGACGGAAGCGAACCTGCATACACAAATGACGCAGATTCAGACAAGAAAACGCGTTCCGTTTCAATAACGAGAAGGAAGCCTACAGGGGCTTCCTTTTTACATAGGTATGCTAAAATGAGGGTAAGGAGAGAAAGGGGTGGGACGATGAGTGAAGCTGATCTTATCAAACAGATGCAGATTCCCGTCACAAAAAGATCTTTAGTTCGTGATTTAAGACAGCTCGGCTTGGAGTCAGGGATGACGGTGATCGTCCATTCTTCACTTAAAAGTATTGGCTGGATTTGTGGCGGTGAGGTTGCGGTTGTTCAAGCTTTGTTGGATGTGTTAACGGAAAAAGGGACGCTGGTTATGCCAACACATTCAGCCAATCTTTCGGATCCAAAACACTGGGAAAATCCTGCTGTTCCTGAACAGTGGCAAAGAACGATTAAAGAAGAAATGCCTGCCTACGATCCGAAGGTTACCCCTACCTTTTTTATGGGGAGAATTGTTGAAGTCTTTCGGTGCTTTCCAGGTGTGATTCGTAGTGATCACCCGACAGAATCCTTTGCGGCTTGGGGACATAGGAAAAGTGAGATTATTGCCCACCATTCGCTTGATTTTGGCTTAGGAGAGGCCTCCCCTTTAGCGAGACTATATGACCTTGAAGCGAAGGTACTATTGATCGGTGTTGGCTATGAAAATAATACTTCCATGCATTTGGCTGAATATCGTGCTGGCGGAACCATCACTGAAAATGCCAGTCCAATTTTTATTAACGATCAGCGAGAATGGACAACCTATAAAGACTTAGACTATCAGGATGAATACTTTGAGGAAATTGGTGCACGGTTTGAAAAAAAGCATCCTGTTAATAATGGAAAAATAGGACAGGCGCATGCCAAGCTGATCGACCAAAGAGCTTTAGTGGATTTTACAACAGAGTGGTTTAAAAAATGATAAGATGATAGGCATGTTGAAACCTTGGACACATACAATCGTATTAACATGTAAACATATTCAAGTGAATCTTTATTTCGAAAGGTAGGAAAACACATACATGATGAACGAAACAGTTGTTAGTTCCTCACATAAACCCTATGCCAAGTTATTTGCTGCACTTTTTTCAGGATTAATTGTTGCCACCATTGGTTTATATGCTGGACAATTTGTGCCAAGAGCTTTATTTTTCCCATTAGCTATTGTTGAAATCATCATGCTCTTCATGATGATCTTTGCAAGAAAAAGAAAATCCATGGGCTACTTAATGATGTATGCTTTCATGCTGATTTCTGGATTAACATTGTATCCAGCGATTAGTTACTATGTAAGTGCGCTTGGAGCAGACGTCGTGCTTAGGGCCGCAGGGATCACAGCTATTGCTTTTGGTGGAACGGCTCTTTATGCTGTGATTTCAAAAAGGGATTTCCGTTTTCTAGGTAGCTTCCTTTTTATCTCCGTTCTCGCGCTTTTAGCCATGGGCATTTTACAGATTTTCTTCCCTGTTTCGGGGACTGCCCAGTTAATTTATTCTGCTTTCGGCATCTTTATCTTTATCGGCTATACGCTTTATGATTTCAGCCGCCTGACGATCAATGGATTTACAGATCGAGACATTCCGATGATTGTTGTCAGTATTTATTTAGACATTGTTAACCTCTTTTTGTATATCCTGCGCTTTATTGGGGTGTTGAATGACGATTAAAAAATAGACCATCCTGAGGAGTTACCTCTTCAGGATGTTTTTTTTTTAAGAAAAGAAAATATAAAATTTCTGGTCATGAGGACGGTGCGCGATTCCGCTTCGGGCAGCTCGCTTTCCGCGGGGGAGTGGTAAGCCTCCTCGCGCTGCTAAGGTCTTACCGCTCTCTCACTTCCCGCAGGAGTCTCGCGCCTTGCGCTCCATTCCACTTGACCAGGCAATGAAGCCTCTTTCATATATCATGATGCTCTGTACCAAGCCAAGGACCGGGCATGCTCTTCGTCCGGTTTTTCTTAAAAGATCACAAAGTATAAAATTTTTGGTCATGAGGACGGTGCGCGATTCCGCTCCAGGCAGCTCGCTTTCCTCATGCCCACTCGATGTGGGTAGGGTCGGCGTTCGACGCACCATCGGGGTCCCCGAAAAGTGTTCTTTACTTTTTCAGGGGCCTGAGGTGCGAGCTTCGGTGTTATCACATGGATGTGATGTTTTTAGCCGATCGTCCTTAGCGGCTCAGCTCATTTTGGAATAGTTTTATCTGTGTTCCAAAGTATTTATGATTAAAAAACCCCTGTTCCTGCGTCTACTTGTACCGCTTCGTAGTCCGCTTTCTTGGAACAACTCGAGGTTTATCGTGAAGTAATGCTGGTTCCGTTCCCGTAGGAGTCTCCATATTTCGACTACGCTTCCCGTTTCCCTGGCTACGTATCGTTCGGTATGAGGGTGATTTCTTTTTGTTTTGTCTCACTCTCTTTATCTTGGTTAGCTCATTTTTAATGATCAAGGCACCTTTAACAGGAATGATTAAACGACCCTTTGTCTCCAATGTGACCATCGCTTCAAGGTCATTTATTGTGTTAGCCTTCAACTAAATGCTTCCTTAAGGGGAGCCGGTCAGTGGGTGTTGTCCTCATTCCTTGATCGCTCATTTTAATCATTCTCCGTTGAGACATTAAAGCAGCCTTTAAGTCTATAGGAGAGTCGTGGCAAAATAGGGAGCCTCTTGAAGCTGTCAGAAAAAATATTAGGAAAAAGCACAGAATGGTGTCGATAACTGTTATAGATTAAGCTATAATAACAAAGATATATTTTTGTACATACTTAGTATTGTGGAGGAAGGAGTCCTGTCATGAAGCAGCGCACGATTCAAGTGGATGAACGTCCACCATTGGCACAGAGCTTGCCATTAAGTTTTCAGCACTTATTTGCCATGTTCGGTTCCACTGTTCTTGTTCCTATCTTATTTCATGTTGATCCAGCAACTATTTTATTAATGAATGGTATTGGCACGCTCTTATATCTATTTATAACTAAAGGTAAGATCCCGGCGTATTTAGGCTCTAGCTTTGCTTTTATTTCTCCGGTCACAGCGGTGCTTGCGGATAAAGGATATTCATCCGCATTAGGAGGATTTATAGCAGTTGGAATTGTTTTTATCCTCATTGCCTTAATTATCCGTTTTGCGGGAATTGGCTGGCTTGATGTTGTCTTTCCTCCTGCTGCCATGGGGGCCATTGTAGCAGTCATTGGCTTGGAACTTGTACCAACAGCAGCGGGCATGGCAGGAATAATCTCTGATGGTTCTGCAAATTGGCAGCCTAATACGACGAATATTACTGTTTCTATTTTAACACTTGTGATTACGATTATTGGTTGGGTCATGTTTCGCGGCTTTTTGAAGATCATTCCAATTTTAATGGGGATTATCATTGGCTATATCATTGCGGCGATTGCCGGTATTGTTGATTTTTCAGGTGTTCGGGATGCAGCTTGGATTTCACTCCCTCATTTTTATGCCCCTCATTTTGATCTAGGCAGTATGATCATGATTTTACCTGCAGCCTTTGTCGTTTTAGCTGAACATATCGGACACCTTGTTGTTACAGGCAACATTGTTAAAAAGGATTTAACAAAGGACCCGGGGCTAGGACGTTCTATCTTAGGAAATGGGATCTCGACCATTATTTCTGGCTTTGTGGGATCAACGCCAAATACTACTTATGGTGAAAATATTGGCGTGCTGGCGATTACACGCGTGTATTCGACATGGGTGATTGGTGGAGCAGCTATCTTTGCTATTTTACTTTCCTTCATTGGTAAATTAGCTGCCTTGATTTCAGCTATCCCGCAGCCGGTTATGGGTGGTGTCTCATTGCTCTTGTACGGTGTCATTGCGGTGTCTGGTTTACGCATGCTTGTAGAGGCGAAAATTGACTATAGTCGCTCACAGAATTTGATTTTGACCTGTATTGTTCTTGTCATTGGTTTGAGCGGCGCGACCATTAATATTGGGAAAGTTTCGCTATCGGGTATGGGTTTAGCAACAGTGGTTGCGATTATCTTAAGTTTGTTTTTTAAGGTGATCAACGTCCTTCGTCTATCTAATGATGGGGATGAGGCTTAAATAAAAGAGGCATTCGGGCCTCTTTTTGCCTTTAAAGTCGCTATGATGAGGAAAGGAAAAATTTCCTTTACACTATTAATGCAGGAATAGAGGAAAAGCAATGCAGCATGAAGATTTTATGAAACTAGCCCTTGAAGAGGCTGACAAAGCCGAACAATTAATGGAAGTACCGATTGGTGCGGTAATCATTAAGGATGGAGAGGTGATTGCGCAGGCTCATAACTTACGAGAAACATCCCAGCAGCCATTAGCCCATGCGGAATGCTTAGCCATCGAACGTGCCAGTAAAGCGCTTGGCACTTGGCGCTTATCAGGGTGTACGCTTTATGTCACCTTGGAGCCCTGTCCGATGTGTGCGGGAGCTATATTACAATCGCGTATTGATACATTGATTTATGGCGCATCAGACCCTAAAGCAGGCTGTGCCGGGACATTAATGAATCTGCTAGCTGATCCACGTTTTAATCATCAAACTGAAGTGATCCCAGGGATATTAAAAGAAGAATGTGGAAGTAAGCTCACGCGTTTCTTTAGACGCTTACGACAAAAATCTTAAATAGCAGTCTCCGTTGAAAAGGATTAAGAGATATGCTAATATATATAGTGTCGTTCATTTGGAGGCGTACCCAAGTCCGGCTGAAGGGGACTGACTCGAAATCAGTTAGGGCGTTCACGCGCCGCGGGGGTTCGAATCCTCTCGCCTCCGCCATACATAATTTTGTAATATAACCTTCCTTGTTCTCTGGGAGGGTTTTTTGTTGCTTAAAAATGGCTATTGTAAAAGAATGAACGCTGGTTTTAGCTGTGCATGCTTGGTAGCTAATAATATTTATACGATTTTTTCTTAAATTGAATAGCAAGACTAATGAATATGATGATGAAAATATAGCTCAGTTTTTAATAGGGGAGTTTAGGCACCGCCAGTCATCTCTTATTTAGGGGATAACATTAGCACAGATTTAAAAAATTACAGTGGCTATAGCTTTTAAATGAATAAGGGTACCTATAGGGGTGCATAAATGCAAGGAAAAAAGGGCAATCTTTTTTTACAGATATTAGTAAGGAGGAAGGGGTCAATGCCGAAACATCCCAAAATGAGTGCTTCGGAATTGGGAGCATTGTGGGTGACTTATCAAAAAAAAACAATGATTTTACGGCTGTTGGAGCTATTTATAGAAAAAGCAGATGATCCTAGAGGAAAGGACCTAATGACTGGATTGTGGAAGAAGCTCCGCCTTAAAGTCGTTGAGATAGAAAAACTATTCGAAGCTGAGGGGGCGATTGCCCCGAAAGGATTTACACAAGAAGATATCTATTTGGATGTGCCAAAACTGTTTGCTGATCATTTTGATGTAATGCTTTGTCGCATATTAAAGGAAATAAGTATGGGAATGTATGTCTTACACCTTACTATTTCTTATCGTGAGGATATTATTAAGCTTTATCAAGAACTTTCTATGCTCACACAAACTTATTATTATTATTTTACTCAATATCTCCTGGAAAAAGGCGCTCTTCTCCATCCTAATCATGCCCCTATGCCGACATCCTACGATATTATCACCTCAAGGGATTACATGAAAGGAACCAATTTTTTTGGTCACAAACGCCCTTTAAACGCTGTCGAGTATGGACTCCTTTACCATTCTATTGAAACCAATATCATTGGTAAATGGCTCATGACAGGTTTTGCACAGTGTGCAAAGGATGATGCCGCTAAGAAGTATTTTAAAAAAGGACAAGAGCTGTCCGACAAAATATTGAAGGACACCCTGGAGGTCCTGATGGAGTATGAACTTCAGCCCACGACACTTGGTGGAACTGTCACACTTTCTACAGAAGCGCCATTTTCCGATAAACTTATGATGTTTTGTAGCTTCCTTCTATGTAGTTTTAGTCTTGGTGGTCAGGGATTTAGCACCAGCTTTAACTTTCGGAATGATTTAGATATTAAAACAGTGTTATTTGGTAAAGATATTTATACTTTTACGCGGGATGGTGTGTCCCTCATGATGTCTAAGGGTTGGTTAGAGGAACCACCTAGTATGGTTCATTAACATAAGACATGCTTTTAAAAAAGGGAAAAAGAGGGATCTGAGTGAGATTGACAGTTCCTTTTTTTTTCGTTACAATAAAGTCTATCGTGCTAAGCGGGGAGGTAGCGGTGCCCTGTACTCGCAATCCGCTATAGCGAGGCCGAATCCCTTCTTGAGGTTTTGACATTGTAAGGTCAGCCTTAAGTAAGTAGTGTTGACATTCGGGTCCTGCGCAACGAAAACTCATGAACCCTGTCAGGTCCGGAAGGAAGCAGCAGTAAGTGAGACCTTTCGTGTGCCGCGGGGCAGCCTGGATCGAGCTAACTGCTTAAGAAGCGCTTATGATGTTGGGATCGACGGAAGGTGCACGATATACATAAAGAAGAAACGACACGTCAGCATAAGTTGGCGTTTTTTTTTGCTATCGATTTTTCAGGCGGATGAAAGCTTGAAGACATATTTGTTGATAAGCCTACATAGTTGAGGTGTTGGCAGGGCGAGTACAGGTTGAGTTTGCCTTATTTTTCATTAAGCTATTATTCGCCACTTTCCCTTCCTACACTGAACGAGTATAATGGAAACATAAGATCAATGAATACTCTATGGGTTGTGATAGCATGGGTTACCAAGCGCTCTATCGAGTTTGGCGCCCCCAGCAATTTAAAGATATGGCCGGACAAGAACATATAACGCAGACCTTGCAGAATGCCCTGGTAAAGGAAAAGTTCTCTCATGCTTACCTTTTTAGCGGCCCAAGGGGAACTGGAAAGACAAGTGTTGCCAAAATCATCGCTAAGGCCATTAACTGTGAAGAGGCACCTACACGGGAACCATGTAATGTATGTGCAATGTGTAAAGGAATAACTGACGGCAGTATTTCTGATGTGATTGAAATCGATGCCGCTTCGAATAATGGTGTCGATGAGATCCGGGAAATTAGAGACAATGTAAAGTATGCGCCAACAGCAGCGCGTTATAAGGTCTATATCATAGACGAAGTGCATATGCTTTCTCAGGGTGCGTTTAATGCCCTTTTAAAAACATTAGAAGAGCCTCCTAAACATGTTATTTTTATTTTAGCCACAACCGAACCCCACAAGATCCCTTTAACAATAGTATCGAGATGCCAACGCTTCGATTTCAAAAGGATTGCCAATGATTCCATCATTAATCGCCTGAAATTTATTGTGGATCAAGAAGGACTGGCAGTTGAAGACGATGCTTTGGCCCTTGTTGCGAGAGCGAGTGAAGGGGGAATGCGTGATGCTTTAAGCATTTTAGACCAGGCATCTGCATACGGTGGTGAGTCTATTGGTGTCGATGATGTGTTAGATGTGACAGGTATGGCATCAGAGGAAACGATGGCAAGGCTGATCAATGCCTTACTATCTAAAAATGTCACAGAGGCCATTCAGCTTATTAATACCCTTTTCACACAAGGGAAGGACCCGAGTAAGTTTGTTGAGGATTTAATTTTTTACTGTCGGGATTTGCTGTTGTATAAAGCATCTCCTAATCTCGAAGATTTGACAGAAAGAGCGCAATCAGGTGCGGCGTTTACTGAATTAGCTGATAATGTACCTGTTGATGTCCTTTACGATTTTATCCATCAATTGAGTCAAACCCAACAAGAAATGAAATGGACAAGTCATCCTCGTGTTTTTTTAGAGGTTGTCATGGTAAAATTATGTCGGGTTCATACAAATGAAAAAAGGATAGCCACTGCTCCTGAAGCGGATGGATTGAAACAAAATAGTGAGCTGATACGTAGAATTGAACAGCTTGAAGAAAAGCTTAAAACCATAGGGACACCCCAAGCAGAGACACCTTCTCATTCCAATGAACGACGGCCGGCAAAACGAGTGGCTTCTTCTGGAAAAGGGTTAGCGCTACAGATGGGGGCCATGAAAAAAGTGTTGTCGGAAGCAACCAAATCGGATTTGCAGGCATTGCGCGCTTCTTGGGCGGATGTCATGGAAAAAGTGAGACAAACGCATGTGGCTGCCCACGCTTGGTTGCTAGAAAGCAAGCCTGTGGCGAGCTCTAGTGGGGCATTCCTCCAAGCCTTTAAGTATGATTTTCATTGTCAAATGGTTTTGGAAAATAAGAATAACGTGTTACAAATGGTTGAAGACATCCTTAGTGAGGTTGTCGGTGTTCGAAAAAAAATGTATCCTATTCCAATAAAGGCATGGGAAGATTTAAGAGAAGAGTTTATCAAAGAAAAAGATACAAGTGATGACCCAGATGAAGAAATCCAGCAACCGGAAGAGGATCCATTAATCACCGAAGCGGAAAAATTAGTTGGACCTGATTTATTAGAGATTAAGGAATAAAAAAGGAGGAAGTTAGAATGAAGGGTAATATGAATAACATGATGAAGCAAATGCAAAAAATGCAAAAAAAGATGATGCAAGCACAAGAGGAATTAAAAGACGAAATTGTTGAAGGCACAGCAGGTGGTGGCGTAGTCACTGTCAAATGCAACGGACATAAAGAAGTGACAGAAGTCCTTATAAAGGAAGAAGCTGTCGACCCTGATGATATTGATATGCTACAGGATTTAGTTTTAGCGGCTGTAAATGAAGCCTTGAAAAACGCTGATGAGCTAACCAATAGTCGTATGGGTCAGTTTACCAAAGGATTGAATTTGCCAGGTTTTTAAGGAGGCACTTTACCCATGCACTATCCGGAGCCGATTGCGAAGTTGATAGATAGCTTTATGAAATTGCCAGGCATTGGGCCGAAAACAGCGGTTCGACTGGCTTTTTTCGTTATAGATATGAAAGATGATGACGTCATGGATTTTGGCCGAGCTTTGGTCAACGTGAAGCGTCAGCTCGTCTACTGTTCTGAATGTCAAAATATCAGTGATCATGATCCTTGTTATATTTGTGGGGATACATCCAGAGATCGTACAACAATCTGCGTTGTACAAGAACCAAGAGATGTGATTGCGATGGAGAAGATGCGAGATTATCGCGGATTGTATCATGTCTTACATGGCGCCATTTCCCCTGTTGATGGTGTTGGGCCTGAGGATATTAAGGTCGCTGAGCTGATCAAACGCCTGCAAAACGAAGAGGTGCAGGAAGTGATTTTAGCGACTAATCCAACGATTGAAGGGGAAGCTACAGCTATGTATATTTCTCGTTTAATAAAGCCGGCAGGGGTGAAAACCTCGCGCATTGCTCATGGCTTACCTGTAGGCGGCGACTTGGAATATGCGGATGAGGTCACGTTATCTAGGGCATTAGAGGGGCGGCGTGAGCTTTAACTTAATACCTTCTTAAAAATACCCTTATAATTTCGTGCGTACAAGGGAGAGAGCGACTATGTTCAACCGAAAGGCTAAACTTCGCCAAGAATTAGATGATCATTTGGTTGATGTGTTAACCCAATGTAAAAATCAATGGCTGAGTCAGAAGCGTATCATAGAAGGAAGTATTGAACCTTCTGAAGAAGTCCTTCATCAATTGCGTTTATCTGAGGCAAAATATTTATTTTTACTAAAAGAGGCACGTCAGAAGAAAATGCAAATGAAACACCAAAAATAGTTCTAAATCAAACAAGCCCTCCGTAAACTAATGATGAAGAGTTTTTTGGGGGGTGTTTGTTTGAATCCTATTGTTATTATTTCAGTGATTGTTGGGATTATTTTATTCTTACTTTTGTTTGGCGCTTCATTTAAACCTGTACGTTTTATAGGACAAGCTTGTATAAAGCTTGTAATAGGCGCGCTTTTCTTGTTCCTGCTCAATACCTTCGGAACGGCCATTAATCTTCATATTCCTATCAATGCCATTACGACAGTTGTTTCTGGCTTTCTTGGTATTCCAGGTGTTGTGGCAATGGTCATTATCAAATATATCGTTATCTAAATGCATCTGGTACTTGTCTTGAAACGATGATGTTTTCGTGTTAATATTAGATTTACTACGTTATGAAGACGAGTGATATAATTTAATTTTTATTTTAAAAAAGTTATTGACTCTTCTTTGTGTAGGTGGTATCATATAAAAGTTGTCGCTTTAGGATACTAAGGTTATCAAGAAAAACTATTGACAACTAATTTTGTACCTGATATATTAATTAAGCTGTCGTTGAAAAACGGCGCGATCGTTCTTTTAAAACTGAACAAAAGCCAAGCGCAAAAAGGGAAACCTTTTAAATGACGCCAAGATTTAACTTTTAACCATAAGGTTGATGAGTGATCAT
>NZ_BMIR01000013.1 GCF_014642655.1 Pullulanibacillus camelliae | reverse complement strand
GGAACCAAGCGAAGACATTCGCGCGGTAGCTGGAAAAGCGTACAAATTTAGAGTGCCAGAAATACTGGGATGAATAGGGTACCGAGAAAAGTTTGACACAAACCACATGAAGGCTTTTATTGAAAAGGGATAGGGCTATTGATATAATTCGATGTATGCAGATTGGCAGGAGGAAAGACAATGAGTGAAGATCGTAAAAATAGACAAAAAAGGATTCGTAACTTTTCCATCATTGCCCATATCGACCATGGAAAGTCGACATTGGCTGACCGGATTTTAGAGTCCACGAGTGCCCTATCAAAGCGAGAAATGCGCGCGCAAATGCTAGATGCCATGGATTTGGAACGTGAGCGCGGCATCACTATAAAATTAAATGCAGTACAATTAACTTATAAAGCCAAGGATGGCGAGGAATATATCTTTCATTTAATCGATACGCCAGGACATGTCGACTTTAGCTATGAGGTCTCACGAAGTTTGGCTGCTTGTGAAGGTGCCTTATTAATTGTTGATGCTGCTCAGGGAATTGAAGCACAGACACTTGCCAATGTCTATTTGGCCTTGGAAAATGACCTTGAAATTATTCCCGTTATTAATAAAATTGATCTGCCAAGTGCTGAACCAGAGCGTGTGAAACAAGAGGTAGAGGATGTCATAGGATTAGATGCTTCTGATGCCGTGTTAACATCAGCAAAGTCGGGTATTGGCATAGAGGATGTACTAGAGGCAATAGTGGAAAAAGTTCCTGCGCCCACTGGAGATCCAGATGCGCCACTAAAAGCCTTGATTTTTGATTCTCTTTATGATCCTTATCGAGGCGTCATCACTTATATTCGAATTATCGATGGCACCGTTAAGGTCGGCGATCGCATTAAAATGATGGCGACGGGCAAAGTATTCGAGGTGAATGAGATCGGGGTCTTCACTCCAAAGCCTGTCAATAAAGAGGAGTTGACTGTGGGGGATGTTGGTTTTTTAACAGCTGCAATAAAAAATGTCTCTGATACTCGGGTCGGGGATACCATTACGAGTGCTGATCATCCGACTGCGGAGGCTTTGCCTGGCTACCGAAGAATGAACCCAATGGTCTTTTGTGGCCTCTATCCAATAGATTCAAATGACTATAATGATTTGCGTGAGGCTTTAGAACGTCTGGAATTAAATGATTCCTCTCTTCAATATGAAGCAGAGACCTCTGAAGCTTTAGGCTTTGGCTTCCGTTGCGGTTTTTTGGGGCTATTGCATATGGAGATTATTCAAGAGCGCATTGAGCGTGAGTTTGGCATCGATCTCATTACGACAGCGCCAAGTGTTATTTATCATGTGCAATTAGGCAATGGGGAGATTGAAGAAATCGATAACCCTTCGAAAATGCCAGAAGGCAAGATGATCGAACAGGTTGAGGAGCCCTATGTTAAAGCGTCTGTCATGACGCCTAATGATTACGTTGGTGCGGTTATGGAATTGTGCCAATCCAAGCGCGGAGAATTTATTGATATGGTTTATCTAGATGAAAATCGGGTGAATATTATCTATCATATCCCGTTGTCAGAAATTGTTTATGATTTCTTTGACCACTTAAAATCCAATACTAAAGGGTATGCTTCTTTAGATTATGAGTTGTTAGGGTACAAACCCTCCAAGCTCGTTAAGATGGATATATTATTGAATGGCGAGAAAATTGATGCATTATCAATTATCGTTCACCGTGATTTTGCTTATGCCCGCGGCAAAGCGATTGTCGAAAAACTAAAAGAGTTGATCCCACGTCAGCAGTTTGAAGTACCGATTCAAGCAGCACTTGGGCAAAAAATCATTGCACGTTCTACGATTAAAGCCCTTAGAAAAAATGTGTTGGCCAAATGCTATGGCGGTGATATCTCGCGGAAGAGAAAATTGCTAGAGAAGCAAAAAGAGGGTAAAAAACGCATGAAAACTGTCGGACGAGTAGAAGTCCCTCAAGAGGCTTTCATGGCGGTATTGCGTTTAGACGACACGACGAATTCTTAATCGTTCATTTTTTCTTATCATAAATCCATTTGATCAATAGGCCTGGACATGAGCTTTACTGTTCTAAAGAAGAATTAAGACTTAATATTACCTTAGTGCTTGGTAGCACCAATCCTTAGGGAGTGACTTAGGGCAATTAGTGCAAGCCAAGTGGTTTGAATAAAGGAAGGCTATTTATGATTAAAGGTGCGTATGTACACATTCCTTTTTGTGAGCATATTTGTTATTATTGTGATTTTAATAAATACTTTATAAAAAACCAGCCTATCACGGCTTACCTTAAGGCACTTGATAATGAAATGGCAGAGGCAACATCACACGCCCCATTCTCGAGGCCGGAAACGCTGTTCATTGGCGGGGGAACGCCTACAGCTTTGGACGATGAAGCATTTACATTCTTAATGAATAGTGTGCATAGCCGTCTTTTTCAAGAAGATCATACGAAGGAATTTACAATAGAAATCAATCCAGAAAATCTCAATGCCTCAAAGCTGGAAGCTATGAAGCGTGCGAGTGTGAATCGCTTAAGCATTGGTGTGCAAACCTTTGATGATCGTTTGCTTCAGGAAATCGGTCGCAAGCACACGCGGCAATCAGCTATTGAAGCCATCAGTCTGGCAAAACGGTATGGGTTTGACAATCTCTCGATTGATCTTATGTTTGGGCTGCCGGGTCAGACTAAGCAACAATTAGAGGCATCTTTGGATGAGATATTAGCTATCCAGCCGCAGCATGTATCTATTTACTCTTTACAAATCGAGCCTAGAACGATTTTTTACAATCGGTTAAGAAAAGGAAAGCTGACCTTACCCGGTCAGGATATTGAAGCCGATATGTATGAATATCTTATTGATTTTTTGGGCCAGCATGGGATTCGGCAATATGAGATCAGCAATTTTGCCATTCCTGGTTATGAGAGTCAGCATAACTTGATTTACTGGAACAATGAGGAATATTACGGTTTTGGTGCAGGGGCACATGGCTATATTCACGGGAATAGAGTAGTGAATGCCCGTGCTGTGAAAGGATATATGCAGCGAATCGCGGAACAAGGCCATGCTCGGATCGAAAGTCATCCTGTGACCGCTCAAGAGAAAATCGAAGAAGAAATGTTCTTAGGATTGCGGAAAATTGCAGGGGTGAATAAGCAACACTTTTTGGAGAAATTTCATCACCCTATCGATCAGTATTATAGAGAGACAATTGATGATCTCGTTGCTAAAGGCTTGTTAGTAGAAAAGGATGATTGGCTTCGCCTGAGTCGACAGGGCATTTTTCTAGGAAATGAAGTATTTGAGGCATTCTTAGCCTAATTCATTGACAAACTCGACAAACATTGATAAATTTTAGAATAGAATTAGCACTCAGCATCATAGAGTGCTAACAGAGGTGATTGGTGATGTTAACAGAACGCCAATTATTTTTGTTTAAGCTTCTTGTTAACGATTATATTCGCTTTGCTGAACCCATTGGGTCAAGAGCGATATCCAAACGTGATGATGTTCAATATAGCTCAGCAACCATTCGCAATGAACTTGCGGATATGGAGGAACTCGGTTATTTGGAGAAGCCACACAGCTCTTCAGGACGCGTTCCTTCTGAAAAGGGCTACCGCTTTTATGTCGATCATTTGTTATCACCTGTGATGTTGTCACATCAAGAGATGGTGAATATCAAACGCGCTTTTCATGATCAGTATTATGAACTGGAAAAATTGATCCAGGAAACAGCTGATATCTTATCTGATTTTACTCACTATACCTCTATAGTATTGGGACCGGAGCTTTTGGAAACCAAGCTGAAGCACATCCAAATCATCCGGTTAAGTGAGGACGTCGCTGTTTTGATCATCATTACTAATACTGGACATGTTGAGAACAGGACAGTGACACTCCCTAAAGGGATTAAGGCAGAAGAGGTTGAAAAGCTGGTCAATATCATTAATATCCGGCTAAAAGGTACGCCTTTATATAAGGTGACATCAGCCATTGATCGTGAATTAAAAGCCGTCCTTCGCCAAAATCTTTCTCATCACAAACAGGTGATTAAAATGCTCAATGTGGCGTTAGAATACCACCCGTTTGATCAGATCTATTTTGGTGGTAAGACAAATATTCTCTCTCAGCCTGAATTTAAAGATATCAATAAAGTGTTGCCGTTACTCAATGTTCTAGAGAGTAAAGAAATCGTTCACGATCTTTTAAAACCAGTGGATAATAAGCCAGGCATTCAAATAAGAATAGGGCAAGAAAATCATTTGAATGAAATCAAGGATTGTAGTGTGATTACAGCTTCTTATTCCATTGGTGATGAACATATAGGGACTGTTGCGGTCATTGGACCAACACGCATGACCTATCCAAAAGTCATCACGCTGTTGGATGTCGTTTCAAAAAGCTTATCCAAATCATTAACTCTCCGGTATCAAGGATACTCATAGGGGTTATAGTGTAGATAATAGTGTATTTTTAAGTAGAAGAGGTTTCTTCACTTACTGCCGGCAATGGCGTTTCATTAAACATGGGTGAAGCAGCATCCACAAACGTGGATTATGTGGATGTTGTTTTCCCATGTAATCAATTGTAACGATGGTATGGAGGTGACAATCATGACGGAAAAGGATGCACAACAAGCAACTGAAGAAGTGGAAAATGAGAAAGTTGAAAACGAAGTGAACAATGAAGCTTCTCATGATCAAGAGGATCAAGCAGAAGTGGATGTACATAATGAAAAAGAGGATCAAGAGTCAACTGTTACGGTTGAAGAGCTTGAAGAAAAAATCAAGAGGCTTGAGGCAGAGAAGGAAGATTTGAATAATAAGCTGCTTCGTGTACAAGCGGATTATGATAACTTTAGAAGGCGGAGCCGCGAAGAGAAGGCGAGAGATCGTCAATTTCGTGCGCAAGAGCTTGTAGAAAATCTATTGCCAATTGCAGATACGTTCTCTAGGGCTCTGCAAAGCGAAGCGGAATCTGAAGAAACCAAAGCGTTTAAACAAGGTGTGGAAATGGTTTTTAAACAGTTTATGAGCGCTTTGGAAAAAGAGGGTGTTGAAGCGATTGAACCGCTTCATCAGCCATTTGATCCCAATGATCATCAAGCAGTTATGCAAGATGAAGAGAGCGATCATGAGCCCAATACGGTAACTGAGGTCTTACAAAAAGGCTTTAAGCTAAACGGACGAGTCCTTCGTCCAGCTATGGTGAAGGTACGGGCGTAAGGCAAGGAGCTAAACCCTTAGTACCCCAATATGTGTAAGAGGCTACGTTAAAAAGATACTCTTTTCACTTTTAAGAAGAAAAGTGATTAGGGCGCTAGATTTAAGCAGTATATGTATTTACAAAAAACTTTTTAATTGAACTCTAGGAGGTTGTCACGATGAGTAAAATTATTGGTATTGACTTAGGAACAACAAACTCTTGTGTTGCCGTCATGGAAGGCGGAGAAGCAACGGTTATTCCTAACCCTGAAGGAAACCGGACGACACCATCTGTTGTTGCTTTTAAGAATGGTGAGCGTCAAGTTGGTGAGGTGGCCAAGCGTCAAGCGATTACCAATCCAAATACAATCATTTCCATCAAACGTCATATGGGAACAGATTATAAGGTTGAAGTCGAAGGCAAGGAATATACACCACAAGAAATTTCGGCGATCATTCTGCAAAAATTAAAATCTGATGCTGAGAGTTATTTAGGTGAAACAGTAAGTCAAGCTGTTATTACTGTTCCAGCTTATTTTAATGATTCACAGCGTCAAGCGACAAAAGATGCTGGTAAAATTGCAGGTCTTGAAGTCTTGCGGATTATTAACGAGCCAACCGCTGCATCACTTGCTTATGGTCTTGATAAATCAGATGAAGATCAAACCATTTTAGTCTATGACTTAGGGGGCGGTACCTTTGACGTATCTGTTCTCGAGTTAGGTGACGGCATATTTGAGGTAAAATCTACAGCAGGTGATAACAAGCTCGGTGGTGATGATTTTGACCAAAAAATCATCGACCACTTGATTGCAGAGTTTAAAAAAGAAAACGGCATTGATCTATCCAATGATAAAATGGCGTTACAGCGTTTAAAGGATGCTGCTGAAAAAGCGAAGAAGGATTTATCTGGTGTGTCACAGACCCAGATTTCTCTTCCATTCATTTCTGCTGATGCTTCAGGTCCTAAGCATCTTGAAGTGAATTTGACACGTGCTAAATTTGATGAATTAACCGCTGATCTTGTTGAAAGAACAATGGGACCAACCCGCCAGGCGCTTTCAGATGCTGGTCTTTCTTCAAATGACATTGATAAAGTCATTCTGGTAGGGGGATCGACACGTATCCCTGCTGTACAAGCGGCTATCAAAAGTTTAACAGGAAAAGAACCTCATAAGGGCGTTAACCCTGATGAAGTGGTTGCGTTAGGTGCAGCTATCCAAGCCGGTGTTCTTTCTGGTGATGTTAAAGACGTTGTCTTGCTTGATGTTACACCGCTATCCCTTGGTATTGAAACCATGGGCGGGGTATTCACAAAGCTTATTGAACGGAACACAACCATTCCTACAAGTCAGTCACAGATCTTTTCAACGGCCGCAGATAATCAGACCTCTGTAGACATCCATGTATTACAGGGTGAACGTTCTATGGCTGCTGACAACAAGACGCTCGGTCGGTTCCAGTTAACAGATATTCCGCCAGCACCACGAGGCATCCCACAGATCGAGGTGACCTTTGAAATCGATGCTAACGGTATTGTTAATGTTAAGGCAAAGGATAAAGGAACAAATAAAGAGCAATCCATCACCATTCAATCCTCATCTGGTTTAAGTGATGAAGAAATTGAAAAGATGGTTAAAGAAGCTGAGGAAAATGCTGATGCCGATAAAAAGCGTAAGGAAGAAGTCGATCTTCGCAACGAGGCAGATCAGCTCGTATTCACAACAGAAAAAACATTAAAGGATCTCGGCGATAAAGTGGATGAGGCTGAAAAGAAAAAAGCTGAAGAAGCGAAGGAAGGCCTGAAAAAAGCCCTTGAAGGCAGTGACCTTGAAGCCATTAAAAAGGAAAAAGAAAGCCTTCAGGAGATCGTACAGCAGCTTTCTATGAAGCTGTATGAACAAGCGGCGCAACAAGCGCAACAAGCTCAAGGTGCGGAGCAACAGCAAGCAGGTAAGCAAGACGATAATGTTGTGGATGCTGAGTACGAAGAAGTTAATGATGACGACAAGAAATAAATAAGAGTAGACGGTAATGAGGTTGAATGACCAACCGTTCGATACATTCTTTAAAGTCAAAGCCGGGCCTCGCTTGGCTTTGACTTTTTTACTCTATGTCAAGTGAATGCAAGTTGCGCATTTATGGCGAGAGATGATATGATTAACCTTATGTGAAGATATAACCGGGAGTGAATAAAATGAGCAAGCGAGATTATTATGAAGTACTTGGTATTGATAAAAATGCTTCCAAGGAAGACATAAAAAAGGCGTATCGAAAACTTGCCCGAAAGTATCATCCCGATGTCAATAAAGATGATCCTCAAGCTACTGATAAATTTAAGGAAGTAAAAGAAGCTTATGAAACCTTAAATAACGATCAAAAAAGAGCGCATTATGATCAATTTGGTCATACGGATCCTAATCAAGGTTTTGGAGGGGGCCAAGGCTTTGATGGTGCGGACTTTGGTGGATTCGGAGATATTTTTGATATGTTTTTTGGTGGTGGGTCATCACGTCGGCGTGATCCCAATGCTCCGCGACAAGGTGCGGATTTACAGTATACGATGACATTGGAATTTGAAGAAGCCGCCTTTGGGAAAGAGACAGATATTAAAATTCCAAGAGAAGAAACTTGTGAGACCTGTCATGGAAGTGGAGCAAAGCCAGGAACCCACCCAGAAACCTGCTCCCATTGTGGAGGCTCAGGTCAGCTTAATGTTGAACAAAACACCCCGTTTGGTCGGATTGTCAACCGTCGTGTATGTCATTATTGCCAAGGAACAGGTAAAATCATTAAAGAAAAATGTAACACCTGTGGTGGCGATGGAAAAGTCAAAACGAATAAAACCATTCACGTTAAAGTTCCTGCGGGTGTTGATGAAGGTCAGCAGATTCGTTTATCAGGGCAAGGCGAAGCGGGAAGCAATGGGGGACCGGCAGGGGATTTGTTTGTCGTCTTTCACATAAAGCCGCATAAGTTTTTTGAACGAGATGGCGATGATGTCTTTTGTACTGTCCCATTGAGCTTTGCTCAAGTTGCTTTAGGAGATGAGATTGAGGTACCGACGCTTTATGGAAAAGTTAAATTAAAAATTCCAGCAGGTACTCAAACAGGAACGCATTTCCGTTTAAAGGGAAAAGGCATAAAAAATGTGCGTGGCTACGGCCAAGGAGATCAGCATGTCACTGTGAATGTTGTTACACCTAAACAACTGTCAGATAGAGAAAGGGAATTATTCCGAGAATTAGCAGACATAAGTGGTACACCGCTGACAGAAATCCACAATGAAAACTTTTTTTCGAAAGTGAAGCGTGCCTTTAAGGCTGACTAGAAATGGAGTGGAAGAGTCAATGAAATGGTCTGAGATTGCCATTCATTCAACACGGGATGCCGTTGAGGCAATTTCTAATATATTGCATGAAGCCGGTGCTGGTGGGGTCGTTATAGAAGATCAAGAGGATCTGATCAAGGACTGGAACGATGAATACGGGGAAATTTATGAACTTGACCCTGAAGACTACCCTGAGCATGGTGTGAATATCAAGGCATATTTACCAGTAAATGAGGGGCTTGTTGCTAAGGTCGATCAGATTAAAGGTGCCATCAATGAGTTGAAACTCCATGGGATTGATACCGGTGCCCATAGTGTCACTCTGAGCGAGGTCAGTGAAGAGGAATGGGCTGACGAATGGAAGAAATATTATAAACCAACACGCATTACAAAGCGTTTAACGATCAGTCCAACCTGGGAAGTGTATCAGCCTGAAAGTCCAGATGAACTGATCATCGAATTGGATCCAGGTATGGCTTTTGGTACAGGGACACACCCCACAACGGTACTCTGCCTAGACATGCTAGAAAACTATTTAGAACCTGGTGATAAGGTGCTAGATGTTGGTACAGGCTCTGGGGTATTGAGCATTGCTGCGGCGAAACTAGGAGCAAGTAAAGTCAAAGCTGTTGATTTGGATGATGTAGCGATTCGTGTGGCCAAGGAAAATGTTAAGCAAAATAGTGTACAGCAGCAAGTCTCTCTCCAGCAAAACGATCTTGTAAAAGGCTTGGAAGGAAATTATGATGTGATTGTTGCTAATATTTTAGCAGAGATTATTTTAAAGTTTACCCATGATGCCTTCGCCCTGCTTAAACCAGGTGGTTATTTCATTGGCTCTGGTATTATCAAGCGCAAATATCCTGAAGTAGAAAAGGCCTTACTGGCAGATGGCTTTACTATAGAGAAAACCGTTCAGGATGAAGAATGGGTGGCTGTCGTCGCCTGTAAACGGTAAGGAGAGTCTCATGCAACGCTATTTTGTTCCTGATAGAAATATAAATGAAAACTGCGTTAAGATCGTTGGAGACGATGCTTACCATATCTATAAAGTGATGCGTATGCTGCCTTCCGATCACATCATCGTATGTGATCAAGAGCAGAGGGCTTATGACTGCCAAATTACGGCCATAGCCGAGCAAGAGAAAACTGTCACGGCGGAGATTGTCGAGCAATTAACTGCGGATACGGAGTTACCTGTTCAGGTGACCATTGCGCAGGGACTTGTGAAAGGGGACAAGCTTGATTGGATTGTCCAAAAAGGAACAGAGCTTGGAGCAAGAAGCTTTATTCCTTATGTAGCTGAACGCTCTGTGGTAAAATGGGAAGGGTCATCTAAAATTGAACGCAAGCGTCAGCGACTTGAAAAGATTGCTAAGGAAGCCGCTGAACAATCCCATCGCATGACGATTCCGGCTGTTCAGGCGCCAAAGACCCTTCAAGAGATCCTCAACGAAAGCAACGGCTTTGATTATTGTCTTGTTGCCTATGAAGAAGAAGCCAAACAAGGCAATCAAAGTGGCCTGCCTAAGCTGCTCGATACAATGCCAAAAGGGGCTACTGTATTGGCGGTTATTGGCCCTGAAGGCGGATTATCCGAGGCTGAAATAGCTGCTTTTTTGGAGCATGGGTTTGTTTCCTGTGGACTAGGTAAGCGCATTTTACGCGCGGAAACTGCACCACTGTATTTATTATCCACTCTATCATTTTATTTTGAACTTCTAAAAGAGGTGAAATGACATGCCATCTGTTGCCTTTCATACACTTGGCTGTAAGGTCAATCATTATGAGACAGAAGCCATTTGGCAGCTGTTTCAAACCAATGGCTATGAAAGAAAAGATTTTGAAACCACGGCCGATGTCTATGTGATTAATACATGTACTGTAACGAATACAGGAGATAAGAAAAGTCGTCAAGTCATTCGCCGGGCGATTAGAAAAAATCCAAATGCGGTCATCTGTGTCACAGGATGCTATGCGCAGACATCGCCAGCGGAAGTCATGGCGATTCCAGGCGTTGATATTGTTGTAGGGACGCAGGATCGTGAAAAGATGCTCGGTTACATTGAAGAATACCAAAGAGAACGTGAACCCATTAATGGGGTTTCGAACATTATGAAGGCAAAGGTCTATGAAGAATTAGAGGTGCCAGCTTTTACAGACCGCACCCGTGCCTCCCTTAAGATACAAGAGGGCTGCAATAACTTCTGTACTTTTTGCATCATCCCATGGGCACGAGGTCTCTTGCGCTCTCGCAAGCCCGAAGCTGTGCTTGAGCAAGCACAGAAACTCGTTGATGCCGGTTATAAAGAAATTGTTCTTACAGGGATCCATACAGCAGGCTATGGTGAAGATATGAAGGACTATAACTTTGCCCAGCTTTTAAGAGATCTCGAAGCAAAGGTCCATGGCTTAAAACGCTTGCGCATTTCTTCTATTGAGGCGAGTCAAGTGACTGATGAAGTCGTTGAAGTCATTAATCAATCTAAAGTGATTGCCCGTCATCTTCATATTCCATTACAATCGGGTTCTGATACGGTATTAAAGAGAATGCGCAGAAAGTATACCACTGCCTTTTATGCGGAGAAAATTAAGCAATTGAAAAAGGCGTTGCCTGATTTTGCTTTAACTTCAGATGTGATTGTCGGTTTTCCAGGAGAAACCGAAGAAGAGTTTCAGGAAACCTATGACTTTATTCGTGAGCTTAAATTTGCTGAGCTTCATGTTTTCCCATATTCTCAACGAACGGGGACTCCAGCGGCGCGGATGGATCATCAAATTTCAGATGAGGTGAAGCATGAGCGCGTTCGCAAGCTCATTTCTTTATCCAATCAGTTAGCGAAAGAATATGCGTCCAAATATGAAAATGAAGTGCTTGAAGTGATTCCGGAAGAGCCCTTCAAAAAAGATGAAACAACAGGTGAATGGGTGGGCTATACAGATAATTATCTGAAAGTGCGGTTCCCTGCGCGTCCAGAAATGGAAGGGCAGCTTGTCCGTGTGAAAATTACCCAAGCAGGGTATCCCTACAGCAAAGGGCAATTTGTCAGAGTTATGGATGAAGCGCATCAGCAACAAGTCATTTAAAAGGTTGTGTTGTGCAAGACCCACAAGGCTATGGGCTGAAACTGATAAAAAAACCATGGAGTTTTTCGCACTCCGTGGTTTTTTCTATGATGTGAAGTGTATGCGTTAGCGTTGGATTCTCTTTTCGGCCCAATGTGCATATTTGTTAACAAACGGTAATGCCACAATAGTGGACAGAAGATTAAAAAGAAAAGAAGCATAGGCCAGCTGCCGATCCGGAGCGCTCGCAATGCTTTGTATAAGGTGAGTAAAGGCATTAAGAAAGGGTAGGATAAGCAAGGATCCAAACAGATTAAATAAGGCGTGTGTGTAAGCAACCCAGCGGGCTGAAACAGTTGAGTGTATAGAGGCGATCAAAGCGGTTGTGCTTGTACCTATATTTGCCCCCAGCATGATACAAATGGCTGCGACAAGCTGTAATGTGTCATTATTAAGGAATCCCATGGCAATGAGCAAGGTGGCTGAGCTTGATTGAATAATCCCTGCAAAAATAATACCGAAAATAAGGCTAGATACGTTGGAATGATTGGCAGTGTGCAGAATGGTATCGATGATCCCAATACTTTTTAAAGGTTCTGCTAAGGCGTTGAAACCGTCCATAGAAATAAAAACGCAGCCGATACCAAAGCTGACTGTGCCGAAGACAAAGGTTTTTTGAAAAGGAAGAAAAAGCAATAGAATCCCGAGGGCTAGTAAGATAAAAGTCAATTGACCAGGATTAAATGTCGCGATAAATCCAGTGATGGTTGTGCCGATATTCGCCCCCAGTATAATGCCAACAGTTTGTCTAAAGCTAAGGAGCCCGGCAGCTGTCATGCTAATGATGATGACAGTCACAACTGAACTGCTTTGGAGGAGGGCTGTGGCGGCTGCACCGACAATAATCCCCTTCAGCGGCCGATCGGTCATGATTCTAAGTATATGTTTTAAGCGGTGTTCGGCGACATTTTTAAAACCAATCTTCATGACTGTCATTCCGAACAAGAATATCGTAATATAAATAATGAAGGTTGTGAATAATTGGATCATTTTATCACCCAATGTTATTCTATTGGACAAGAACTCAGATCATGACTAATTTCAGGCGGGAGGGTGAGGGTAGGGTGTCTTCACTGACGACAGTGCAGGTGAGATTTTCTGAGACAGATGCTATTGGACATGTCAACAATGTTAGTTATTTTATTTACCTAGAGCAGGCACGCGTCGATTTTATTAAAAGCTTGCAAGCTGATCGTGAGCATCCCGATTTATTCTTGGCAGTGGTCTCTATGACGTGTGATTTTATTCGTCAAGCTTTTTTTGATCAGGTCCTTATTATTGAAACGACGGTGACTGATATAGGCGGTAAGAGCTTTACTTTAAAACATACGATGAAGGAAAAGCAAACCGATGATACGATTGCAGTAGGGCAATCGGTTGTAGTCCTTTTAGATAGAGAGAAGAACAAGGCAGTTCCTCTGAATGCAGGCTGGAAAGAAAAATTGCGTTGTCATCAGGAATAATGGGGAGGCAGTAGCTTTTAGACATATGAGAAGAAAATCAAGAGCGGATTTACAGCAAAAAAATTGTGAAAAAATAGGATATGAGATGTACCATTTTATGTGATTCAGTTGACCAATAGCCGGGATTCGTATATAATGGCAATCGACATCGTATTTCTTCAAGAGGGGTGCTCTTGTAGAAAAATACGGTTACTAAAGGAATAACGGGAGTACCGTTAGCGGAGAAGCCGCATCCTTTTAGAAGCGTTTGCTTTTTGGAGGGAGGGAAACACAGGTGGTTGAAACAAAGGTACGCAAAAATGAAACCATTGAAGACGCACTACGTCGCTTTAAGCGTTCAGTAGCTAAGTCAGGCACCATGGCCGAGGTTAAAAAACGCCGACACTATGAAAAACCAAGTGTTAAGCGTAAGCATAAATCTGAGGCTGCGCGGAAACGCCGTAAATAATTAAAGGGGTGTACTGATGTCTCTTTTAGATCAATTGGCTACAGATATGAAACAAGCAATGAAGCAGAAGGACAAAGAGCGGTTGTCGACCATTCGCATGCTCAAATCTTCTCTTCAAAACGAAGCCATTCATCAAGGCAAGGATCTTTCTGAGGATGATATACTCGTTGTGTTATCCCGAGAACTCAAACAGAGGAAAGACTCCCTCCAAGAGTTTGAGCAAGCTGGGCGTGAAGACTTAGCTGACAAGGTGACAAATGAAATCAAAGTCATCGAAGGCTACATGCCTAAGCAATTATCTGATGATGAATTAAGCCAAATGATTGATCAAGCCGTTCAAGAGGTTGGCGCTTCATCTAAATCTGACATGGGTAAGGTCATGCAAGTGATCATGCCTCAAGTCAGAGGACGAGCTGATGGGAGCAAGGTTAAAAACCTCGTACAAGCGCGCTTATCATAATGATACGAAAATGTAAGTGAAGTAAAGACCGTCGGATTTCGGCGGTCTTTTAATTTATTAGTGTCAGAATGTATAACCACTCTAAGGAAGAGTGGTTGAAATTCAGGCTTGGACTCCTTTGATGGGGATTAAAACCACGACATTAAGAGGCCTAAGCGGAATAAATAATATCTAGATTATTCATAGAAAATTTATCATGAGGTCAAAACACTAATCCATCAAGCGCTTTCGTCCAAGTGATTACGCATCAAATAAATGAAAAAAAGAATCCCTTTCTGATAAGGATAGGTTTTCCTACTGAAAGGTGTTTAGTATAGGCGAAGTTGGAATGGTTAAGAAGAAAATGTGGAATGTTTTGAGAGCATTTACAAAATGAAACCTTTTTAAGCGTGACACGTAAATACTTATTAGAAAGATTAAAGGAGGATGTGTATGGGAGGTATACCAGAGGCAGCTATCGTATTGATTATTGCCCTGATTATTATTGTTGTACTTGCTATTTTCTTTACCTTTGTTCCGATTATGTTGTGGATTTCAGCACTTGCTGCAGGGGTGCGTATCGGCATCTTTACGCTCGTGGGCATGCGCTTAAGACGGGTTATTCCTCGAAGAGTCATTAATCCGCTCATTAAAGCCGTAAAAGCCGGACTACAGCTTAATACCAATCAGTTAGAAAGTCATTATCTCGCTGGTGGGAATGTAGATCGCGTGGTCAATGCTCTTATTGCTGCGCATCGTGCAAACATTGAACTATCCTTTGAACGTTGTGCCGCCATCGATCTTGCTGGACGGAATGTCTTAGAAGCCGTTCAGATGAGTGTTAATCCGAAGGTCATTGAAACACCTTTTATCTCAGGTGTGGCCATGGATGGTATTGAAGTAAAGGCGAAGGCTCGTATTACCGTGCGTGCGAATATAGATCGTCTTGTCGGTGGTGCCGGTGAAGAAACGATCATTGCTAGGGTTGGTGAAGGGATTGTCAGTACGCTTGGTTCGTCTGATAGCCATAAAAAGGTGCTGGAGAATCCTGATCTAATTTCTAAGACTGTTTTGAAAAAAGGCCTTGATTCAGGCACTGCCTTTGAAATTTTATCAATAGATATTGCTGATGTGGATATTGGTAAAAACATTGGGGCTCATTTACAAACAGAGCAATCAGAAGCCGATAAAAATATTGCTCAAGCGAAAGCAGAAGAACGCCGGGCAATGGCTGTTGCGCAAGAGCAGGAAATGAAGGCACGCGTTGAAGAAATGCGTGCGAAGGTGGTTGAAGCCGAGGCAGAAGTGCCAATGGCGATGGCTCAAGCCTTACGCGAAGGAAAAATGGGTGTTATGGATTATATGAATTATAATAATATAAAAGCCGATACCGAAATGCGTAATGCAGTCGGCGACATCAATCAGAACGACGAATAATAAGGGGGTCTGAGATGATAACCTTTGTTATAATCGCTATATTCGTTGTCATATGGGCATTCATAGGGGGGAGTCAGGCGATCAAAAGCAAGCAGGATCATTCCCCAGTCAAGCCTAGTCTTTCTCAGCCTGTGAGTCAGAGTCACAATCCCATGGCTAGACAGGAGTCCCGCACCACACAGAATGTAGAAAAAGTGGATGCAAAGGATATTAACGAGGAGCAATTAAGAAAAGAGCGCGATGTTCAAAGAGAATGGATTCAGGAAGCACGCGGACTTCAAAATGTCGTTACGAGGCAAGCTTCCTATCCGATGAAGTCGATAGCAGCCTCTCCTTATAGGCTTACAAAAAGAAAAATAGCTGAGAGCTTCATAATTTCTGAGTGTATAGATAAACCCCGTGCTTTAAGACCACATCCTTTAGCAAAGGAATATCAGCGAAAATAGAATGTTTAGTAATGCTAAAAGCCAACTCATGGAGCCTTTAAAAAGGTGAATGAGTTGGCTTTTTTTAAGATTATTCTTTATAGATTGGTGGGCTTTAGAGGGCGCGCTTTTTGAAGATAAAAAGGTTCGGCCGTTTTACTATGGATGCATATATGCCACGATTAATATTTTTAGCGTTTAAATCATAGAATTTAAAGTCGGTTACCTTTCTGTACGGTTCAGTGATACTTCATTGTGTTGATACATAAAGTGGGTATAGAGGTGGTGGATTTGGCGAAAAGATGGGGGAACCAATTAAAGTCATGGTTTGCTAATCATACAGATTTACCTTCTGATGTGGTTTTAGACTTACCAAGAATTACGATGATTGGCCAACTGCACATCTATATTGAGAATCATAGAGGCGTTCTCGCTTTTTCGAATACAGAATTAAGGCTGTCACTCGAAACGGGGCAACTCCTTATACATGGGCAACACTTTGTTCTAAAAACCATACTACCCGAGGAAATCTTACTGGAAGGCACGATAAAAAAAGTGGAATTTATTGAATCGGGGTGAGGCGCATTGAGAAAAAATTGGAATGAAGCATTTTTTGGCCATGTCTCGGTCATTATAACAGGACAACTAACAGAAACCTTTATTAATCAAGCTGTGCGCGAAGGCATACAGATTTGGGATGTCAAACGATTGGACGAACAGCGTTTAGTCTGTTCCATGATGCTTCAGGACATTAAACGCATTAAGCCTATTTTGAAAAAAACATCATGTAAAATTCATTTCAACGAGCGTTATGGGTTCCCATTTCTCATCAAGAGATTAATGGCACGTTCAGGAATTGTCATTGGTATTATCTTATGTGTGGCAATCGTATTCATCCTGTCAAATATGGTTTGGCATATTGAAATTAATGGTGCTGATGCAAAGGTTGAAGAACAGATACAAAAACTTTTGAAGAAAAAGCATATCCATGTCGGCGCTCTTGAATTCTTACTCCCATCTTTAAATACCATTGAGACGGATTTAAGTAGCCAATTGCCGAAAGTGACATGGGTGGGTGTGTCGAAAAAAGGGACAACTTACCGGATTGATGTTGTGCAAAAAGAACTTCCAAAAAAAGAAAAAGTAACAGGGCCGCGTGATCTTATCGCCACTAAGGAAGCGACCATCCATCATGTTTATGTAGAAAAAGGACAATCTGTTGTTTCTCCAGATCAGGTTGTACAAAAGGGCGATTTATTGGTATCGGGAACGATTGGCAAGACAGAGGATCCGAGCTTCGTCTCAGCAAAAGGAGAAGTCATAGGCGAGACCTGGTATCATGCCACGACTACGGTACCATTAAAAACTGATTATGAAACCTTTACTGGGGCGACCTATACCAAACATGAGCTCAGTTTTTTTGGATGGGATGTTCCTATATGGGGATTTCAAAAGCAGCCTTTTAAATATGAAAAGCATGAGCGGTCAACCAAGAATTTTCGCTTTTTATTCTGGAAGTTACCTATTGCTTATAAAAAAATTGATTATCGACAGTATGATCATACGAATAGACAGCTGAGTGAGGCACAAGCATTGGCTATTGGTAAAGTGGATGCAAGGGACCATTTATTAAGACAATTGCCAGAAAAGTCAAAGGTGCTACAAGAAAACGTGAAATCTCAGCAAATTGTCGACGGCAAGTTGGTGCTAAAAATCTTTTTCATAGTGGAAGAAGATATCGCTAAACCAAGAGCATTTTCAACACAGGAGAGAAAAGAAGAGATTGAGAAACAAAATCAAGAGGACAGTGAAGAGTGAAAGAAATGAGAGCTAAAACAGTAAATATATTTAGAGGACTGACTTGCCAATCGGCAAGTTTTCTTTTTTATAGATAAAAAATGGAATTAAGCTTTAGGAGTATGGTACACTAATTAGGAGTAAGAACAATTGGAATCAAGGAGATTGAGTCAATTTGTCAGAACACCTTTTAGAGACAATCAACTTTAAATTAGAAAATACCAATGAGGCTATTAATTTATTTGGCCCTGGGGATGCCCATTTGAAAATCATCGAGGAAAAACTCGGTCTTTCAATTGTTACTCGTGGTGAGGAAGTGTCCGTATCAGGTTCCCACCAAGCGATTCAGATTGTTGAAAATGTGCTTCATGCTTTGTTACGTTTGATCCGAAGAGGCATTCACTTTGGAGAGAGGGATGTAGTGTACGCGATTCAGCTCGCTGAGGCGGACAAGCTTGAGACACTTGATGCTTTATATGATGAAGAAATCACAGTTAATGCAAAAGGAAAACCGATACGTGTCAAAACATTGGGACAGCAGCACTATGTTCAAGCAATGAAAACCAATGATATGGTATTTGGCATCGGTCCTGCAGGGACGGGCAAAACGTATTTAGCTGTCGTGATGGCGGTATCCGCTTTGAAAGCAGGTCATATCAAACGGATCGTGCTCACACGCCCTGCTGTAGAGGCTGGAGAAAGCCTTGGTTTTTTACCTGGAGATTTGAAGGAAAAGGTTGACCCTTATTTACGTCCACTATATGATGCCTTACATGATGTATTAGGTGCTGAGCATACATTGAGGTTGATAGACCGTGGCACCATAGAAATTGCGCCTTTGGCTTATATGAGGGGCCGAACCCTGGATGACGCTTATGTCATATTGGACGAAGCGCAAAATACAACTCATGAACAGATGAAAATGTTTTTAACGCGATTGGGGTTTGGGTCGAAAATGATTGTAACCGGAGATGTCACTCAGGTGGATCTACCTAAAGGCAAAGTATCTGGGTTAAAAATTGCTTGCGAAACCCTGCAAGGAATCAAAGGTATCGGTCTGATCTTCTTAGAAAAGACGGATGTTGTCAGACACCCACTTGTACAAAAAATCATTCAGGCTTATGAAGAAAAGCAATAATCGAATCACGTGTTAGAGGATAAAAGGGGATCAATCATAATGCGTCTAACAAATTGGTCGAAATATTGGGACAAGCTAAAACAACATTCATTATTTTCGTCACTTATCCTTGTGTTATTGGGCGTGATTATGTATGTTGGCATGATTAGAGTCGTACTTCCAGATACCCTTGATATCAAGCTGCATCAAATCGCGAAGGAAGATATCCAATCGCCTATAGAAATTGTTGACAGGCAGGCGACGAAGGATCTTCGTGAGCAAGCGATTGCAGAGGCGCCAACTTCCTATACATATAATAAAGATGCGGCATTGATTCAAGTCGAGAAAGCCAATGACCTCTTTAATGTCCTGCAAGAAATACGCAAGGATAATGCTGCCAAATCTGAGGGGAAAGAAGACGACAGCAATCGCTCGGATACAGATGACCCGGATAAGAACAAACCCCTTTCATTAGATGATCAAATTAAACAGGCTGAAAAGAAACTTAATGAGGCAAGCGATAATCACTTACCAAAAGCGGTCATTTCTAGCCTCTTGAGTTTTTCTGAGCAAGATTTCTCAAGGACGAGAGATATCACGAGTTCAACAATATACGAAACAATGAGCAATAAGATTAAGTGGAGTGATTTAGAAGCCACCCAGCAAAAGGCTATTGATTCCATACCGACCACTGTTGTTTCACAAAAAATACATGACGTCTTAAAGGAAATACTGAATCAATATATTGTACCCAATTATGTATTTGATGCAAAAACAACTAAGAGAAATAAAGAGGATGCACTGAATACTGTTGAGCCTGTCGTCATTAGACAAGGGGAAGTGATTGTCAAAAAAGGAGATCTTATTACGAGTGATGTCCTTCATAAACTGAAGGTCGTTGGATTGATGGATAACCATTTTAACGTTCTCCCTTTTTTTGGTCTAGCCATCCTTGTGTTTTTCCTGACGGCATTAATTGCACTTGAATTTAATGAGCTGAAGCGTAAAGCAAAGTCACCACCTAATGCGTATCTCATTTACCTGTGCATTTTCCTCATGACCATGATCATTATTAATTTAGGCAATGTCATTCAAGCGACCCACCTTGAAAATATCGGTTTGGTTTTACCTGTTGCTGCAGGACCGCTATTGATCACTATCTTAATGAACAAGCGGATCGCAATGGTTTCCAGCATTATCTTTGCAATATGCAGCGGTTTTATTTATGAAACCGATGGCTTGTCATCGGTCACCTTTGATTATCGGATTGCATTATATGTCATGTTTTCAGCGTTGGCCGGTTCTCTCGTATTAAGAGGCAATTATTCGCGACCACGATTGATTCAGACGGGGTTGATTATTACCGGCGTTAATATTTTGAGTGTGATTGGACTTATGCTGATTAAAAACGGCACCATTAATCTTATCAACCTAGGTGAAGAAACAGGCTATGCTGTTCTTTCAGGCTTTTTAGCAACTGTGCTGACGATTGGGTTGCTGCCCTTTTTTGAGGCGGCTTTCGGCATTTTATCGACGATGAAGCTCATTGAACTGTCGAATCCCAATCACGAATTATTGCGAAAAATTCTTCTTGAAGCACCTGGAACGTACCATCATAGTGTCATGGTCGCTAATTTAGCCGAAAGAGCGTGTGAAGTGATCGGAGCCAACGGGCTACTGGCTCGAGTCGCTGCTTATTATCATGATATTGGGAAGACGAAACGCCCGCGCTTTTTCATTGAGAATCAGTTTAACGGGGTAAATCCACATGATCGCATTTCACCGCAATTGAGTAAGCGGGTGATCATTGCCCATCCTTATGATGGGGTGGAAATTCTTAAGGAACATAAGCTCCCAAAAGAAATCATTGATATTGCTGAACAACATCATGGCACAACGTTATTAAAATATTTTTATTATAAGGCACGTGAGGACATGGGGGATGCCGTTTTGGAGTCGGAGTTTCGCTATCCGGGACCAAAGGCGCAGACCAAGGAAGCCGCTGTTGTCGAGCTAGCTGATAGTGTGGAAGCAGCTGTCAGATCCATGCCAAAGCCAACGCCGGAAAAAATTGAAGAGCTGGTTAAAAGCATCTTTAATGATCGTCTTGAGGATGGGCAATTCGATGAATGTGATTTGACGATGAAGGAGCTTCATGAGGTGAGACACTCCATCATTGAAACGCTAAATGGTATTTTCCATTCTCGTATTGAGTACCCTGACGAGGTCAACGACAAAAAGAGCTCATTGTGATGAAAAGCGAGGTGTAAAGAGAATGGGATTAACGATTGATTATACAGATGAGTTAGACGCTCTATCTAAGGCAGACTATGATCTTCTAAACGGTGTGTTAAATCATGCGGCGGAAAAGCTGGATATTGGTGAAGCTGAACTTTCCATTACCTTTGTTGATAATAACCGTATTCAGGAGATCAATCATCAGTACCGCGATAAAAATCAGCCTACAGACGTTATCTCCTTTGCGCTAGAGGAAATGGGTGAGGATGAGGTAGTCATCGTTAACAGCGATATGCCAAGGATTTTAGGAGATATCATCATTTCAATTCCAAAAGCTAAGGAACAAGCCGTGGAACATGGGCATTCCTTCGAGAGAGAGCTTGGATTTTTAACCATACATGGCTTGCTGCATTTACTTGGATATGATCATATGACTCCTGAAGACGAAAGGGAAATGTTTTCTCTTCAGGAAGAGCTGCTTTCCTCCTATGGTTTAAAGAGGAACTAGCTAATGCAACAGCGAAGCAGGGATCAATCATTAATCAAGAAATTTGGTTTTGCCTTTTCTGGAATTGGGAAGGCGTTTAAGAAGGAAAGAAACCTGCGCTATCACACGTTGGCTGTTTTTTGTGTTGTTGCCGTTTCGTTTTTCCTTCATATATCGAGAATGGATTGGACCATCCTGATATTGCTTATGGCACTGGTCGTTACTGCTGAGCTTTTCAATACGGCTATTGAGCGGGTTGTAGATTTAGTCACTCTTGATGAACATCCTTTAGCCAAGGAAGCGAAGGATATTGCAGCCGGTGCTGTGGTCGTTACGGCAATCGCTGCGGTCATTATCGGGATCTTAATTTTATCGAAATACATATGAAATGGATGTGTGGTCAGCTATGAATAAAGAACACTTAATGCAGACAGCTGTCGCAGCAAGGGACGCTGCTTATGTTCCCTACTCTCACTTTGCAGTAGGCGCAGCCCTCCTTTCTAAAAGTGGAAAAGTGTATAAAGGAGTAAACATTGAAAATGCTGCCTATTCACTTTGTAACTGTGCTGAAAGAACAGCGTTATTTAAAGCCTACTCTGAGGGAGACCGTGAATACACGGCTTTAGCTGTTGCTGCAGATTCCGAGGGCCCTGTTTCACCTTGTGGTGCGTGTCGCCAAGTCATGGCGGAACTTTGTCCTGCAGATATGCCTGTTTATTTAACGAATTTAAAGGGTGAAGTGTTGGAAACAACAGTTGCGGAATTGTTGCCAGGTGCCTTTAAGTCAGGAGATATGAAGGGAAATGACTGAAAAGAATCGTTTTAAATCAGGATTTGTTGCATTGGTCGGCCGCCCAAATGTCGGGAAATCGACGCTGCTCAATCACTTAATTGGGCAAAAAATTGCTATTATGAGCGATAAGCCACAAACAACGCGTAATAAGATTCAAGGTGTGTATACCACTGAAAATGAACAGATAATTTTTATTGATACACCAGGTATACATAAGCCGAAGCACAAGCTTGGGGAGTTTATGACTCAGCTTGCTGTCCAAACTTTAAATGAAGTGGATCTTGTTTTATTTATGGTGGATGCCGTTGAAGGGTATGGGCGTGGTGATCAATTCATCATTGAACGGTTAAAGTCTTGCCACTCTCCGGTCTTTTTGATCTTGAATAAGATTGACCAAATTCATCCTGACCAGCTCTTACCGCTCATTGAGACGTATCGGAACGCTTTTTCCTTTGCTGAAACGATTCCCATTTCTGCACGTGAAGGCAATAATGTGAATACAATGCTACGAGAGATCAGTCGTTATCTGGAGGAAGGACCAAAATATTATCCAGATGATCAGGTGACCGATCACCCTGAGCGGTTTATTATGTCTGAATTAATCCGGGAAAAAATTCTGCATTTGACAGAAGAAGAAGTCCCTCATTCCATCGCTGTTACCATCGATGCCATAGAGCGGAGAAAGCAAAAAAATATGGTAGACATTCATGCGGCTATTATCGTGGAACGCGATTCGCAAAAGGGGATTATCATCGGGAAACAAGGGCGAATGCTGAAAGAAATTGGTTCTAGGGCTAGAAAGGATATAGAGGCTTTACTGGGGTCAAAAGTTTATTTAGACTTATGGGTAAAGGTACAAAAAGGCTGGCGGGATAAAGCTTTTTATTTACGTGATTATGGTTTTAACGAAGAGGACTATTGATGCGTTCGATTGACATAATTTCCTTATCATGTTTTAGGCAAAATAGAGAATCCTAAATCTATAACATCATAAAGTGAGAAAGGTGGTTAACCCATGTTAGATTTTACATGGAAGGTCTTTTGTATGACTGGTAATGTGGACACCTACCTGCTTTATAAAGAAGTAGAGAAACAGGATGAAGTGCCTGATTTTGAAGAAGGCAGTCAAGAGGATGAACAGCAACCGACGCATTGAATGCGAGTGATCAAATGTGCTACACAAAGTCGAAGGCATTGTGATCCATACAACGGATTATGGTGAAACAAACAAGATAGTAACGCTGTATACAAAAGAGCTTGGCAAGGTCGGCGTGATGGCGAGAGGGGCGAAAAAACCGCGAAGCAAGCTATCTGCGGGTTCACAATTTTTAACCTATGGCCTTTATTTATTTACAAAGGGAAAGGGGTTAGGCACGCTACAACAAGCGGATCCTATCGACCCTTTCAGATACATAAAAGCAGATATTGAGAAGATGGCCTATGCCAGCTATATTGTCGATGTCATCCACAAGCTATCAGATAAAGATGTACATTTTGCAGCGATCTACCAGTGGGTCTATCATTTGCTCAAGTACATGGATGAAGGACTGGATCCCCAAGTGCTCACCTTTATTTATGAGATCAAAATGCTTCCAGTATTGGGAATTGAGGCTGAAGTTGATCGGTGCGTAAGGTGCGGTCAAGCTGAAGAAGGAGTCGCCTTTTCCGTAAGCCAAGGCGGCATTCTCTGTCAACGCTGTCACTCCTCTGATCCTAATGCACTGCCACTATCTTCTACATCAGCTAAGCTTTTGCGGATGTTTAAGCATATCCAGGTTGATCGTATCGGCAAGATTGCATTAAAAGAAGAGACGAAGCAGCAGATAAAAACGGTTATTGATGCCTATTATGAGGCTTATTCTGGTCTAAATCTCAAAACGAAAAGGTTCATTGATCAACTGCAAGGCTTGGATCCATTTAAAGAAACATAATTTCTTGCTCTTTTAGGGCAAGTTTTTTTATAACGGCAGAATTTATAACTTTGAGGAAAACCGTATGAGTTCGGGCTTTGGCTTTCGCCATCTGAGGCTTGGCGTTAGGCCCAAGTTTTCTTAAGAATAAAAAGAAGCCTGATTTATTCATCCTTCAAAGAAAAACGAGATTTCAGTTCAAGACCAAACTATATTAGGAATAATATTGAGAAAGTCACTGCGATGAAGCAATAAAATGATCGTGCACTAAAAAGTTATCTGTTTTTGGGCATACTTTTCCCTTGGCGCGAAAATAAATGTTGAAATTGGGTATAGCATGGGCAGGTGATTTCCGCTCCAGGATGCTCGCTTTCCACGGCCTCAGCTCACTTGGGAATTTGACGATCTGTTTTCCCAAGTGGATCTTCGGACACGTGCTGTTCCCGTAGGAGTCTCCCGCCTTCCGCTCCAATCACTCGAGTTTTAATGCTTGAATGCGCTGCAGTATGTCCCAAAAAAACGCTTGATACACGAAACTGGAAGAACATTTGAAGGACAAAGATCGACCTGACTTTACTCATTTGCTGGCCACTTTAATGATCTTTGTCCGTATCGTTTGAATCTGCATATTCTTTCGTCTTTGATACATCGGATGGCATCGAGTTAGGGTGTAGCTCTTTTGCGAGACTTTGTAAAATGACGTTGAATTTCAATCGAATGATGTAAAACACCGAATTTAACTGCAGATGCTGAATCAGAGTTTGTGAAAAACCAATTTTTTCGTCGAATTCTCGGAATATGAACTCACCTGTATCGGAGGAAAGGGCTCCTCCATCATTTGACAATTTCATTTGACGATTGAAATCAAGCGTTATTTGCGGTAAAGGAGCCATTATAAGAAGCCTTTCCGGTGGTTATTTTGTGGTGATTTAACCTTATCAGAAACGGATTCTTTTTTCATTTATTTGATGCGTTGAAATTCAGAATAAAGCACTTGATAGATAAGCCTTTTTACTGTGTTTTGGCACCTTCTATGAATAATCTAGGAGAAGGTATAAAATTTTTGGGTATAAATGGAGTGAATAGTGCACGTTTCTGCTCCAGGCAGCTCGCTTTTCGGGGGACGGCCTTCGACGCGCAGACTGTGTTAGCTTCAGCGTTCGACGCACCATCGGGGTCCCCGAAAAGTGCTTTTTACTTTTGGGGGAGTAGTGATGTGCGAGCTTCGATGTTGTCACATGGATGTGACGCACTTTTTGCCAAAGCTCTTTTGTCGCTTCATCCTTATGGGAGCTTTGGACGTGTGTCTTTTTTGTCAAGAGTCGCACGTCTTTTGATCTAATCTGTTTGCTGGCAATGCTGCATTCATTTTTTAAATGTGGACAGCTTGCAGGTCAAATGCGTTTCCTTGTCGAATTATAATATATAGGGAGTATTCCACAATCTCTGTTTTGAGATTCGGGGAGGCACCTTCTTTTTATGTTTTGAAGGCTCCGGGTCTGTAAGCAGTGTATGGATGAAATGCCCTGTTATAGGAAATAAGTGAAAATAAAAGAGAGTAGGCTCTTTTTAAAATAATAGTTATAAAAAAATTTCATTAAAAAGAGGAGTTTTCATTGTGGGTGTTAAATATAAAAAAGGTATGTGTTTTTATAGAGTGGACTTTGAGTATAACTCGATCTTAATTTCCTCTCGTTCGCGGTGAGTGTTTAAAGGATGTGCATATATGGAGCTCAATGAAAGACAAAAAAAGATTATTGAAATTGTTAAAGATCAAGGTCCTATTACGGGAGAACATATAGCAGAACAATTAAATCTAACACGCGCAACATTGCGCCCAGATCTTGCTATCTTAACCATGTCTGGCTTTTTAGATGCGCGTCCAAGGGTCGGTTATTTTTATACAGGGAAGACGCCTTCAAAGCTACTGAATACCAAATTAAAAACCATGGTCGTAAAGGATTATCAGTCAATTCCTATTGTCGTTCAAGAAAAGGTCTCTGCATATGATGCGATCTGCACAATGTTTTTAGAGGATGTCGGAACGCTGTTTGTTGTTGATCAAAACGCCTTTTTGCAAGGTGTTTTATCACGGAAAGATCTCTTGAGAGCGGCAATAGGCAATCGCCAGTTAGATCAAGTGCCTGTGAGCGTCATTATGACACGCATGCCTAACATCACTGTTTGTGAAGGAGAAGATGCCATCGTAGATGTTGCCCGACTGTTAACCACGAGGCAAATTGATGGCGTTCCAGTCGTGAATAAAACCGAAGAGGGTTTAGAGGTCGTAGGTAGAATAACAAAAACGACAATTGCCAAAGCTTTTGTTGAGCTTTCTGAAGGTGATTAGGCGTAGAGGAGAGGGACTGAACAATGAGTCAACAGATGCAACCACAGTTAATCTATGTTATTTCAGATTCAATCGGAGAAACAGCTGAGCTTGTTGTAAAAGCGGCAGCGAGTCAATTCCAATCCACAACCATTGATATAGAACGCGTGCCTTATGTCAATGATAAAACGACAATCGATGAAGTTATTACCTCAGCAAAAGAAAATCAAGCGCTCGTGGCCTTTACTTTAGTTGTTCCAGAAACCAAGCATTATTTAATTCAGCAAGCGACAAATGCACATGTGGAATATATTGATATTATGGGGCCGACTATTGATAAAATGCAGCAAACCTTTCAAATGAAGCCAACATATAAACCTGGTTTAGTGCACAAGTTGGACGAGGATTATTTTCGAAGAGTAGAGGCTATTGAGTTTGCGGTAAAATACGATGATGGGCGTGATCCGCGGGGAATACTACGGGCAGATATCGTTTTGGTTGGTGTATCGCGAACCTCAAAAACACCTTTGTCCCAATATCTGGCCTTAAAACGATTAAGAGTAGCCAACGTCCCCATTGTTCCTGAGGTTGATCCTCCATCAGAATTATTTAAGGTGAATCCGAATAAATGCTTTGGGCTGCGCATCAGTCCAAAACAACTGAATTATATCCGTCGCGAGCGCCTTAAAGCACTGGGATTGAATTCAGACGCCAATTATGCCCAGCTTGAAAGAATTGAAGAAGAACTCCAATATTTTGAAAAAGTGATTGAGAAAATCGGTTGTCCTGTGATAGATGTTTCTAACCGAGCAGTTGAAGAAACAGCAAATCGCATTATGGAAATCTTTTTCAAAGTGCAAAAACGCTAAAAAAATGTCTGATTGAGCAAAAAAGTGTTGAATGTTACGTTTTTAATGTATTATAATACATATTTGTGATAAAAATAACGGATATATGGTTTTCGAACAAGCATTCGACAACTTTCTAAAAATTAAAACATGATTTTAGTTGCAGGAATTTTGTAAGGAGATATCGAATTATTAATTATGGTAGAAACAAAAGCCAAAAATGATTTAAAAACAAAGGATGATCGATGTTTTCTTTATGTGGATGCTGACGCTTGCCCTGTGAAAGATGAAATTTCTAAAGTGGCTCATGCATATAATATTGATGTCATTTATGTTGCTTCTTATAATCATCTTTCCAGTAATAATAAAGGTCATTGGATCATGGTAGATCCAGATCGTGAGGCTGCTGATCTCTATATTGTCAATCATGTCAAAGCGGGCGATATTGTTGTGACGTGGGATATGGGGCTGGCAGGCTTATTAACCAATCGTAGGGTTTATGTCATTACTCCAAACGGGAAAGTTATTGAAGAAGAGCAAATGCCTGAGATTCTGCATTTCCGCTATCTGGCTAAAATGGAGCGAATGGCGCATAAACATACTAAAGGACCTAAGCCTTTTACAGACGTAGACCGTCATTATTTTGTTGAAGGACTAACTGCATTGATTCGACGGAAACAGGCACAACTCAATGAATGAAAGGGGGACTTATCGTGCGAATTGGTGAAGAAACCATCGAAAAAATACGAGAGTCTCTGGACATTGTTGAGATTGTTGGTGAATATGTTCAATTGAAAAGGCAGGGACGTAATTATGTTGGCCTTTGTCCATTTCATAATGAGCAGACGCCTTCGTTTTCTGTGTCGCCAGATAAAAAAATTTACCATTGTTTTGGTTGTAAAGCAGGTGGGGATCTTTTTTCCTTTATTCAAGAAATCGAGGGCATAGATTTTCTTGATGCGGTCGCTATTTTGGGTGAAAAAGCGGGTATTGACGTACCAGATAGTCGTGGTTCATCGCTCAAAAAGAATGATAATTCGACCTCATTATATCATGGGATGGAGCTTTTATCCAAATTCTATCAGTATCTTTTGATGGACCAGCGCTATGGTGGACCAGCCCAACAGTATTTACAAAGCCGTGGCTTTGAAAGTAAGACCGCTCAATCCTTTCAAATCGGCTATGCCGTTGATGCTTGGGAAACGGCAACGAGGTTCTTAGAGCGGCGAGGGTTTAATCTCGATGAATTTGTAAAGATTGGCCTTCTTTCGAAACGAGAATTGAATGGCAAGATCTTTGATCGATTCCGCCATCGCGTCATTTTTCCTATCCATGACCATCGCGGTCGTCCCGTTGCTTTTGCAGGGAGGGTGCTGGATGACCAGAAGCCAAAGTATTTAAATAGTCCCGAGTCCCATCTTTTTCATAAAGGGAAAATACTTTATGGCTATCATTTAGCTCGAGCTGCCATAAAAAAAACGAGCGAAGTGGTTTTATTTGAGGGGTACGTGGATGTGATTAAAGCGCATCAGGCCGGAATCACCAATGTCGTCGCTTCAATGGGAACCTCATTAACCGAGGATCAGGCATCACTGCTTACCCGGAATACCGAGTCAATTATCATTTGCTATGATTCAGATCATGCTGGAACCGAAGCGGCGTTTCGTGCCGCAGAAATGCTTAAACAGTACGGAAAAACCATTAAAATCGCTAGAATGCCCAAGGGCATGGACCCCGATGATTACATTAGTCGTTACGGTGGAGAACGGTTTAAAAATGATGTATTAGGGGCTAGTTTAACAATTATGGCATTTAAAATGCAATACCTTCGAATAGGAAAAAATTTAAATGATGAAGGAGAAAAGCTCCTTTACATCGAAAAAGTATTACAGGAGGTTGCGCAATTAACCAAAGCTGTTGAACGCGATCATTATTTACGCCAGTTGTCAGATGAGTTTTCTATTTCTCTTGATGCGCTTAAGCAGCAGCAGTATCAATATTATCGTAAGCAGAAACAGCCGAATAGCCGCCGAGAACGCAAAAGTCAATTCACACAGAATAAGCGGGCATTGCTCCCTGCCTATCAAATGGCAGAACGGCGTTTATTGGCACATATGATGCATGATGCTGAAATTGCGGAATTGGTTCAAGAACAAATCGGTGGAGCTTTTAATGATGTGATTCATCAGGCATTAGCTGCCTACTTATATGGCTTTTACTCTGAAGGACATGTACCTGATATTGCATCCTTCATACAGAGCATTGAGGATCAGGAAATTAAGGCAGCAGCAACTGAAATTGCGATGATGTCTGTCAATATGGATGTAACGTCTCAGGAAATTGACGATTATATTAAGCAGATTATTCAGCACACTAAATGGGCTGAAATCACCGCAAAAGAGGAAGAAAAAAAGGCTGCTGAAAGAAATCAGGATTTTGAGAAAGCATCACAAATTCTTGCAGAAATCATATTCATGAAGAAGCAGCTGGAGAGACATTAATGAAATAGAGTTTTGGAAGGAGGGGGATCAAATGGCTGAAAAGTCAGGTAAACAACAGACTGAACAAGAGCTAAGTTTTGATCAGGTAAAGGAAAAACTGGTGGAGCTTGGTAAAAAAAGAGGGATGTTGACCTATTCAGAGATCGCCGAGAAATTGGCGCCATTTGATCAAGACTCAGAGCAAATGGATGAGTTTTATGAATTCCTTGGGGATCAAGGCATCGATGTCCTTGAGGGGGTAAATGATGACCCCAATGGTGTTCATGGTGAGACCAAAGAAGAAGAATTTGATCTCAATGATTTGAGCGTTCCACCTGGTGTAAAGATTAACGATCCAGTAAGAATGTATTTAAAAGAAATTGGTCGTGTAGATCTGTTATCTGCAGCCGAAGAAATTGCTTTAGCCAAGCGCATTGAAGAAGATGATGAAGAAGCTAAGCGTCGATTGGCAGAAGCAAATCTAAGGCTTGTGGTCAGCATCGCCAAAAGATATGTGGGGCGTGGAATGCTCTTCTTAGATCTCATCCAAGAAGGTAATATGGGTCTGATTAAGGCTGTAGAAAAATTTGACTATAGAAAAGGCTACAAGTTTAGTACTTATGCGACATGGTGGATTCGCCAAGCGATTACACGAGCGATCGCTGATCAAGCGAGAACCATTCGTATCCCAGTTCACATGGTAGAGACCATCAATAAACTCATTCGCGTTCAACGGCAAATGCTCCAAGATCTTGGTAGAGAACCAACGCCTGAAGAGATCGGGAAAGAAATGGAACTACCGCCAGATAAAGTACGTGAAATTCTAAAAATTGCCCAAGAGCCTGTGTCTTTAGAAACACCAATTGGTGAGGAGGACGACTCTCATCTTGGTGATTTTATTGAAGACCAAGATGCGCAAGCTCCTTCAGACGCAGCTGCCTATGAATTGTTAAAAGAGCAACTAGAGGATGTTCTAGATACATTAACAGACCGTGAAGAAAATGTCTTAAGATTGCGTTTCGGACTCGATGACGGTCGTACAAGAACACTTGAAGAAGTGGGTAAAGTATTTGGTGTAACGCGCGAAAGGATTCGCCAAATTGAGGCCAAGGCTCTCAGAAAGCTCAGACATCCTAGCCGCAGTAAACAGCTTAAAGACTTTTTAGAATAAATCGCTGACCTATGTAAAGTTTACTTCGTTTGAAGTAAACTTTTCTTTTTATTCTTTAAGAAAAGGTGTTTACAGATAAAAGCAGGTTTTAATTTGGCGAGCTCTTATGCTTCCGCAATTCATGTGAATCATCAGATCCTTCACTATCAATCATTCTTCAGTTAGACAGTAAGCAATGTGTATAACATATAAATCGAGCTATTTTAAGTTTTGTTTAAAAATGATATACAATGGAATGAGAAGGCGAACGGTCTACATGTAAAGCAGAATGAGTAGTGGCAACGATTATGGGAATTGAAGAGTGCAATGGTTAACTTTTATTTTACTGACTTTTTGTACGTATTGCAAATAGAATATAAATACTTTTTTGAAAAATCAAGTGGTGTGAATAAAAAGACTTAACTTTAAAGAATTCTGCAAACGTTTCCAATGGGATTATACCATATTTCTGAAGTTCTGAAAATGGTGTGAAGGACAAATGGAGCATTTCGCTTTGAACCAGTCGCTAAACGCAGTGGAATTATGAAGCCATAATAATGTTCAACATATAATGATGTTGAGTGACGTCTTGCTTTGACCAATAACTTGACGTTCTGGCTGGAAAAAGCTATTGTTTATAATGAAAGGGCTTTTATTCAAAACTTTGTGTAAAGTATGTTTCCTGCAATGATGATAGCTGCTTTACTCATAAATGTGAATAAATTTTGAAACTTCTGTTTTCCCTTTTCAACTGGACCGAAATAAAGTAAAATTAAAGTGGTCTACTTCTAGCGAACAATTATATTTATACATCTTAGAAACCGTATACATAAGGAGGAACATTTGATGAAAAGAAATCCACTCGTTCCTTTTGGCATCATTGTAGTACTCGGGATCATCCTCATGATTGTTATCGGTGTCTGGGGAGGGAACATCGTACAGGATCGTGCGGCAAAGAAAAATGCGCCGTCTACAGAGGACACTGCAAATTTGGCGAGCCTATCGGCGGATAAGATTTTTGGTCAGAAGTGTTCAACTTGTCACGGAGAAAACCTTGAAGGCGGTATCGGGCCGAATCTTCAAAAGGTTGGCAGCAGTATGGATAAGGCTGCCATTCTCAATCAGATTAAAAATGGCGGCGGTGGAATGCCACCAAATGTCATTTCTGGTGATGCGGCTGATAAGGTAGCTACATGGTTAGCGAAAAAGAAATAACGGTTATTTTTTGACAAAGTGCGCTCTTGTAATGAGAGGCGCTTTGTTTTTTGATCATGTTTTTAGCAGTTATGGAGACGGCTTTCGTTTGCGAAAAAAGACCAAGCAACGTATCATAGAAATTGATTATAAAATGAATGGTGATGTATGTGAAAGAGTTAGTAGTATCCAAGCGTATAGCGCGTCTTGTGGATTATATTCCGAGTGGGGCATATTTAGCTGATATTGGTTCAGATCATGCTTATTTGCCGTGTTATGCCGCTATGAAAGGCCACATTGTAGGCGCGATTGCAGGAGAAATCAATGAAGGACCTTATCGGTCTGCACAGGAGACGGTTAAGCAGTATAAATTGGAAAAGGTGATAGAGGTTCGCCGTGGTAACGGATTAAATGTTATAACTAGCGATGATCAAGTAGATGCCGTCGTCATCGCTGGTATGGGCGGCGAATTAATTCGCACGATTTTAGAAGAGGGGAAGCATAAATTAAACCCTCGAATGACACTGATCCTACAGCCAAACGTTGGTGAAAAACGATTAAGGGAATGGTTGGAGCAGGAACAATGGTGGATTACTGATGAGGAGATCCTTGAAGAAGAGGGACATATTTATGAAGTGCTGATTGCCAAGCGCCATGCCTTTACACCTGCGCGTTTATCACTAGAGGATTTATGGTTTGGACCATATTTACGACAGCATTCATCGGCAATCTTCAAGAAAAAGTGGCAGGCTGAGCTTCAGAAGCGTAGGCGCGTCTTAGCCTCTTTGGCCAATGCTCAAAATGCTGATGAGGTTAAAGAAAAAAGAAAAGCTTTAGAGAAGGAAATAGCATTAATAGAAGAGGTGATCACATGACGAAACCAATTCATGGTCAAGCGCTTATTCAGGCTTTTGAACAATGGATACCCAAATCATTAGCCTTTGATGGAGACAAGATCGGTCTGCAAATTGGGACTTTGAATAAACCAATAAAAAAGGTGATGGTCACACTAGATGTTCTTGAAAATGTCGTGGATGAAGCCATTGAAAATGAGGTCGATCTCATTTTTGCCCACCATGCCGTCATTTTCCGTCCTTTAAAAACGATGCGGACGGATGAAGGGCAAAGTAAAATTGTCGCTAAGTGCATCAAACATGATATCGCTGTTTACGTTGCGCACACAAATCTTGATAATGCCGAGGGTGGAATGAACGATTGGCTTGCGAGTGCTTTACAGCTTAAAGAAGTGGAGATTCTCGTTCCTCAGCAATCCGAAACACTCTATAAACTAGCAGCTTATGTCCCGGAAACACATGCCGTTGCATTGCGTCAAGCTTTGGGTCAAGCTGGAGCTGGGGCATTAGGTGAATATAGTCACTGTACGTTTAATAGTCAAGGAGAAGGGACTTTTATGCCTTCAAACACTGCCCAGCCCTTTATTGGAGAGGCAGGACGTTTGGAAAGGGTAAAAGAAACTAAAATTGAAACAGTCGTGCCAGAACGACTCTTAAATAAAGTGACACGTGCCATGCTTCAAGCCCATCCCTATGAAGAAGTCGCCTATGATATTTATGCATTGAAGAACGAAGGAAAAGTTTATGGGTTAGGACGGATTGGCTATTTAGAAGAAGAGCTGTCCCTGAAGGCATTTGCCGAACAGGTTAAAGGTATCTTCGATCTAGACGGCATTCGTGTTGTAGGGGATTTGCAGCGTAAAATTAAGAAGGTAGCTGTTCTTGGTGGCGATGGCAATTCCTTTTATAAACAGGCCGTGTTCAAAGGGGCCGATGTTTTGGTGACTGGAGATGTTTACTATCATACAGGGCACGATGCACTCTTGGATGGATTATCCTTGGTTGATGCAGGTCATCACATTGAAAAAGTTATGAAAAAAGGAGTGGGAGACTTTTTTAAGACGTTTCTTACACAGCAGCGCTATGATACAGAAGTCCTCTTATCTAAGGTTAATACCAATCCTTTTACATTTTTATAAAAAGAAGAGAATTGCCCTAATATCAAATGATAAGATTTTAAAAGGAGCCAGGGAAAGCGAAATATTTTTGACGGGGCGCTTCATGACTTACTAAAAAAACCCGAACGCATGCCTTCAAAGTTGTGAATGCGTTCGGATTCTCTATGTGGGCTGAATGCTTCTGTCTCAGCCCTATCTTTTTATTTTGTTTAACATAGACAGGTCAATGCTTCTTTTTAGTCGGTCATTTTAGTATGGTTAACTTTATTTAAATAAGTCATTGTGAACTGAACTCAACTGGCTTCGGTTTTTTTCTTTTTGATTTTGATTTTTGGTAGGATATCCTGTTTTTTTAATTTTGATTCTTTTTTCCAAGTTGTTGGATTATCCGGATCAAATTGATCGATAAATAAAATGACTTCCTTGGTGAGTTGGGTAGGGGTTGATGCCCCAGCCGTGATCGCTACCTTTTTAACGCCGGTTTTCAGCCAGTTAATATCTAGCTCTGAGAGATCGGCAATACGATAGGCTTTGGTTCCCGCAATTTCTTCAGATACTTGAGCTAAGCGATTAGAGTTATTACTTCTTGGATCGCCTACAACAATGGTCAGGTCTGCGTCGCGAGCCTGCTCAGCGATGGCTTCCTGTCGGGTTTGTGTTGCGTGACAGATTTCATTATGGATTTCAGCGTGTGGATACTTTTCCTTAATTGCATTCATAATGTCTGCAACGTCCCATTGTGACATGGTTGTTTGATTGGTGATGATGATTTTTTTCGCTTGGACATTTAAGCGGTCGACATCCTCTTCCGTTTCCACGAGATGGACAATATCTGGTGCAACTCCCATTGCCCCCTCAGGCTCAGGATGGCCTTTTTTACCAATATAGATGACTTCAAAGCCTTCCTTTTGTTTATCCTGAATAAGATCGTGTGTTTTGGTAACATCTGGACAGGTTGCATCAATGGTCGTTAAGCCTTTTTTTTCAGCTAAGGCGCGGACCTCAGGGGAAACGCCGTGAGCAGTGAAAATGATAGTGCCGTGATCTATATCATTTAAGAGTTCAAGCCTCGTTTTTCCATCTAAAGTGATGATGCCTTCAGTTTCAAAGGCGTCAGTAACATGATGATTGTGAACAATCATTCCCAAAATATAGATAGGTCGTGGCAAGTCCTCTCTCATTGCGGCTTTGCGCGCAATGACCATGGCATCAACCACACCATAACAATAGCCACGGGGAGCGACTTTAATAACCTCCATGAAAAAGCCTCCTTCATAACATCTACATTCATTATAAAGGAGGAGAAGAATGAACACAATGAAATGCTAGTGACACTCCAGTGACAGGATTAAACATAGAGCGTGGGAGTTGAGGACTTGAAGTCATCCGATTCGTTAAATTCGTAGGTCGTTCGTGGTTCCCTAATCGCGCTTCCTTTTACTGTTTTCCCTCGACGCTGTGTAGTGGGTTTGGATGAGTGCTCTTTTTTAATTGTAGACTTTTGCTGGGATGTTTTTGTTTTATTTTTGGATTCGGAAGACGATGAAGTTTTCTTAGTCGCCGATTTCTGTTCTTTTGCTTCTTCATCATCCTCCGGCTCTTCGTCAGAGGTTGCTTCAGTCTCTGTCTCTTCTGTTGCTTCTTCGGCCTCTTCAGCCTCCTCTGCTCCAGTGGCAGCAGCTAAGGTTTTGACCATATTAATCATTGCCGGAACGTTTTTGACCAATGGACCAAATTGTTGAACCATTGGCATGATTTGTTGACCAACTTGAACGACCTTTTGTATATTTTGGATCGTTCCTAAAATGCCACCAGATCCACCACTTGCTGAGCTGATCGCATTTGCAGCATTACCTAGGGTTCCAAGTCCCCCCATGTTGTTTGGTATAAATGCACCAGGGTTCATCATGCCTCCTGCGCCATTAGTGGCAGCCCCAGCCGCTGAACTCCCTCTATTGAACAGGCCGCTTAGTAAGCGGCCGATACCACCGCCTCCGGATCCACCCCCACCTTGAGTCATTGGAGGCCCCATCATTCCTGTGGGGGGGAACATGCCACCACCAGAGAAAGGGCCAGGGGGTGGTGTAAAACCGCCACCAGCACCGAGTCCTGCGTTTGAACCTTGTTGAAACGGGAACATGGCTATCACTCCTTTGTTTGTCATAGGCATTATGAGAATAACGAACGAAGATATCTGCATTATTTTATGCGCGCAGTGTAGACTGTGTGCCAAACCTTCACGTTTTATGTCATTTTCTGAGAGTGTTTATTTAGGCTTTCACTTGTCCAACACATGATAAAATGTGTAAAATGAAGAGAGAGAGGACGTGAAAAAGAATGTTGAAAATTGGCTCACACGTGTCTATGAAGGGCGATAAAATGTTATTAGGTGCTGGAGAGGAAGCCGTTGCCTATGGTGAAAACACGTTTATGATTTATACAGGAGCACCACAGAATACAAGAAGAAAACCCATTGAGGAATTAAATATAGAAGCTGGGAAGGCTTATATGGAGGCACATGGATTAACAGACATTGTTGTTCATGCTCCCTATATTATTAATATCGCGAATACGACGAAACCACAGACCTTTCGAATCGGTGTGGATTTTTTACGAAAAGAAATCGATCGGACAGAAGCAATAGGTGCCAAACAAATCGTACTTCATCCTGGTGCGCATGTTGGAGAGGGTGTCGAGAAGGGTATAAAAAAGATCATTGAAGGATTGAATGAAGTCCTCACCAAGGATGATAAAGTACAAATTGCTTTGGAAACGATGGCTGGAAAAGGATCTGAATGTGGCTATCAGTTTGAACATTTAGCCGAAATCATTTCTGGCGTACAGCATAATGAAAAGCTCTCCGTGTGCTTTGATACGTGTCATACTCATGATGCGGGCTATGATATTGTCAATCGGTTTGATGACGTGTTAGAAGAGTTTGATCGAATTGTTGGTCTTGACCGTATAAAAGTGGTGCATGTCAATGATAGCAAAAATCCTTGTGGCGCACGAAAGGATCGTCACGAAAACATCGGATTTGGACATATTGGGTTTGAAGCATTGAATCGTATTGTTCATCATGAACGCTTTATGGATCTACCGAAGATTTTAGAAACTCCATTTGTAGGAGAAGATAAAGCCAATAAAAAGCCACCTTATAAATTAGAAATTGAAATGTTAAAGCAAGGGCAGTTTAACGCCAATTTAAAAGAAGAAGTTATGAATGTCTAAACGAGGATATCCTCGTTTTTTTCTTTATTTATAACTTCACTAACGCTGTATAAAAGCAACTTTGACCTTCGTCATTAATGCTTGGCGATTGTCAGGAAGTATATAACCACTTTACTCACATGAATTTAAAGAGGAGAGTATAAGCCGCCTTCGCCATTAGAACATAGTGTTAAGGACGCATTACATCAGGGGTACAAAGAAAATGGCCATAAGCACAAGCTGAATTTGTCTAACAGCAGTTATTGCTCATCCACTGGTTAATGGGCATTGCCGCCAATGAATGTAGAAAATATATATTCCATTTGCTGCGCGATTTGTTGATTGGTTACAAGGGCAATCTTTTGAAGCAGTTGGCTTCGTTCTGATTTATTAAAGACATTGATTTTTTGTTCCTTAATTAGACCAACAATTTTTTCTGCTTGTTGCTTTGATAAGTGAAGCTGATATTTGTTTCCTAAGCGAAGCAGCTCTTGAGGTGTGAGTGTATTCATTTTTAGATTAATGAATTGTTTCATGATATTATTCATAAAAGCATTCCCTCCCACTGTGATTATATATATTAAGGGAGTCAATTTATGTTCCAAAAATATGCTATGTAACCACATGAAATTCGATAAAATTCGCGGAAAAAGTGCATTTTTTGACGAACTATGTCAATGAAAACCCTTCTTGAAATCCTATATATAGAGAACAAATTTCGATATAATAATGGGTGTATACTCTGGATGAATCGTGGAAGGAGGGACAATCGTTTATCCAATGTTAACGAACAATAGTACATATAATGAAGTCTTTGAAGAAATCACCTATGAGGTGCGGTTATTGTTATCAGTTGATGGAGAAATATTGAAAGTGAATCAGAGAGGAATGAAATTGCTTGAACAAAATGGAAAGTATTTTTATGATCATTGTATTCCATCTCACAGGCACTCACTTCTACAAATGCTCCATGAGTTAACGAAGGGTAATTCACTCATTGAAAAACGATTTCATCTAAAAACTGAAGGTCAGATTAAGGAATACTCTTTTCGAGGTCGGTCAGCTGCAGAAGGGATATATCTGGTTGGATTAGAAACCCATCATTCGCTGAAGCAATCGTCCTTTGATCGCCTTGAAAGCATAGCCGAAAGTATTTTCAATGCGCTAAATATAGCCGTTTTTATTCTTGATAGGCATAATAATGTTATTTATTATAATGATGTTTTAAAAAAAGAGGGGCGGTTCCGTCGGAATTTCACTAAGCTTGGCGGGAGACCCATCATTCGCGTCATGAAAGAAATGGCTGCTGATATCCGTCAATCTTCAAAGGATGTGCGGCGCTATCATCTTTATGATAAAACCCTCTATCGCGTTTATGGCATTTATAATAATCATACAGATATGATCACCTTTATTATTGATGATCGCGCTGGTTCAGATGAATACGATAACTTATTGCTTTATAAGCAGCAAATGGAATCTGTTTCTCACCTGGCGGCAGGCTTTGCACATGAATTGAGAAATCCACTTTCTGTCATTAGAGGTTTCATTCAGCTCTCAGCCTTGACGGATGATATTGAAAAATATTATAAAACCATTCTTTCTGAGTTAGATCGTATGAATGACATTATTGACGACTTCCTATCGTTATCGAGAAAGGCTCCGGAAAGGGAAGCGCAACAGCCTTATGAATTTTTCCAATCGATCGTTTCACTCATCCGCTCAGAATGCTTGTTGAGAAATATTAAATTAGTTCATGATTTTCAGAGGGTGTCTGCCCAATTGCTTTTGAATCGTTCTATGATCAAACAAGTATTTTTAAATGTATTGCGTAATGCAATCGAGGCTTTTGATGATAACCAAACCGATAAACGTTTTTCTTTAAAAGGAAGGGTCGTTGATAAATATTATGTTATTACAGTTGAGGACAACGGTCCTGGTATGGAAAGAGAAGTGCTCGATCAATTAGGCAAACCATTTTTTACAACTAAAGAAAAGGGGACGGGAATAGGCTTGCCATTATGTAAAAAAATCATTCAAGAGCATAATGGTCACTTTGAAATCAGCAGTGAGCTGGGCAGTGGCACAACCATTAAAATTTCACTTCCTTTGGAGCAAACGCTCTAATGCTTTTCCAACTATTGCATCAATAATTCCTCTCTTATCATGCCAAAATAATAACGATCCTAAAATGAAAGCGAGGGGATCGTTATGGCCGATAAGGATCAGAACTCTCATGATGAGCGTGAGCATGACGAAGTGAACTCATTATGGTATGGCAATAATGCAACAGACTATCCTCGCGAAGAAGATAGCGATGAAGCTGTTGATGAGTTATTTGAAGATCCTTTAGATAGCGCCTCAGATGATGAGGACTATAAAGAGGAGTATGCTGCTGATGCCGCGGTTGACCGTTCCTTAGTCGATAATGTGCGTGATGATGATGCAGATGAAACTGAAGGGGTAGGGCTAGGCTGGCTGGCCTTAGTATTATCCGTAATCGGTCTATTCTTCTTACCCATTATCATGGGGGCTGCTGGCATTATAGTCGGCATCATTGCACGAAGACAAGGCGCCCGTACGCTCGGTGCTTGGGCGATTGGTGTCGGGATTGCCGCGATTGTCATCCTGCTGTTTACAGCACCATTTTTTTAACAAAAAAAGGCAAGCTGCTTTTGGCAGCTTGCCTTTTTTGAAAGAAAAGAAAGTATAAAATTTCTGGTCATGAGGACGGTGCGGCTTCGCACTGCTAAGGTCTTACCGCTCTCCCACTTCCCGCAGGACTCTAGTCTCTGCATCATGAGTCAGCGGCGCCCGAGGAACACATGATTTTAGAGTGTTCCGAATCTCGCGCTCCCATCCACTTGACCAGGCAATGAAGCCTCTTTCATATTGGATGATGCTCTATACTAAGGACAAGGATCGGGCACGCTTTTAAGCCCGGTTTTTCTTAACAAACATAGAATTAGGATTTGACCCGACGCTTTCAAAAAAGAGAACGAATCTGCGGGTCAAGTTTCCGAATCTAGGCACGAGCGTAACAAAAAAAGCATAGGTATTTTTAACAAAAGTTCTTGTCAAATTGATCAAAAAGAAGGTTATTTTAAAACAAAGAGCCCTCATCAACACAATGATAATAAGCCACCACAGTATGAGAGGCTGCTCCTATTAATTTTTATTCCAAAGCACCGAGTATTCGCCTGGTTTTTCTTACTACGGAGTTGGTCATTGAAAATAATTATCAATTAAGTTTATAATAAAGGTGAATATTGTGTGAGGGGTGATGTGATGGAATTAAATGATGTGATCAAAAAAAGACGCTCTATAGGTAAGCTTACAGAGCAAGTACCTGATCGACAGGTGATTGAGCAATTGCTCGAATCTGCACGTTGGGCACCGAATCATTATCGGACAGAACCTTATTCCTTTATTGTTTTATCAGGAAAAGGAAGAGATAGATTAGGCGATGCTTATGGACGAATTAATCAGGAGGCATTAGAGGATACGGCTTCTGAAGAGGAAAGACAGGCTGCTTACGAAAAGGGAATAAAAAAAGCGCAGCGAGCCCCTTATGTCATTGTTGTTCGTTTAGAGCCTAGCTCATTAGCTAAAGTCGTATTTGCCGAAGAAATTGCTGCCACAGCTTGTGCGGTGCAAAATATACTGTTAACTGCCACTGATTTAGGTTTAGGAGCGATTTGGCGCTCGGGAGATCCTAGTTATCACCCCATCATGAAGAAAGCGTTTGATGTTTCTGAGGAAGGCTTAGTCCTGGGGTACATTTACGTTGGCTATCCAGCAATAGAGCCGCAAAGTCCAGAAAAGCCACCGTTGAATAAGCTAGTCACATGGGTAAGTGACTAAACAATAAAAAAACAACCATCAGCGATCTGATGGTTGTTTTTTTATTATTGCACGATCATGAGGTTACTTTGGCTTCTTTGGCTTGCTTTTCTGCATGTTCCTTAGCAAGCTTGTCGATTTCGATTTTTAGCTCTTCGACCATACGATCTTCAGGAACCTTGCGAATAACTTCACCGTGTCTAAAGAGGAGTCCTTCTCCTTTACCTCCAGCAATACCGATGTCTGCCTCCCTTGCTTCTCCTGGCCCATTGACTGCACAGCCAAGTACGGCAACTTTTATCGGTGCTTTGACTTGTTGAATGTATTCTTCAACTTCATCGACAACCTTGAATAAATTCATTTGAATACGCCCACAGGTTGGACAAGAAATAAGGGTTGCAGCATTTGCTGCCAAACCAAATGATTTGAGTAGTTCTCGAGCAACCTTCACTTCTTCTACCGGATCGGTGGATAAGGAAATTCTCATTGTGTTACCGATGCCTTTATGAAGAAGAATGCCTAGACCAGCAGCACTTTTAATAGAACCAGAGAACTTTGTTCCAGATTCTGTTATACCCAGGTGCAACGGATAATCAAAGGCCTGTGCGGCTTTTTCATAGGCCTCAACAGCTAGGTTGACGTCAGAAGCCTTTAGCGAAACAATGATGTCGTGAAAATCAAGATCCTCCAAGATCTTAATATGATGGAGGGCGCTTTCTACCATGGCATCAGCTGTTGGATAACCATATTTTTCAATAAGCTTTCTTTCGAGTGAGCCAGCATTCACACCAATGCGGATGGGAATCCCTTTCGCTTTTGCGGCATTGACAACAGCCTCAACCTTTTCTCGGCTACCGATATTCCCTGGATTAATCCGGATTTTATCAGCACCGCCTTCAATGGCTTTTAGCGCTAATTTATAATTAAAGTGAATATCAACGACAAGAGGAATGTTGATTTGCTTTTTGATCTCTGGAATCGCCTCAGCTGCACGCATGTCTGGACAAGCTACACGGACGATTTGGCATCCGGCTTCTTCCAAACGATGGATTTCTGCAACGGTTGCTTCCACGTCGTGAGTCTTTGTTGTCGTCATGCTTTGAATAATAAGTTCGTTGGAACCGCCGATCGTTACATCCCCAACCTTCACTTTTCTTGTCTTGGTTCGGTGGGTTATATTTGCCATTCCGATCGCTCCTTTTTTATAGCAAAAAAATAAGTAAGGTTTAAAACCTGTGCCTAAGTAATAATACTATACTATCACCATTCATTTTACCACGATTATGTCGTGTTGAAAAATAATGTTGTGTCATATTTGTTATAATCAAGTTAAGTTTGTGAAGCCATGCCGATCTTGTTAATACACAGGAAAGCGATATGTCTGCCCGATTTTGATAGCATTGGGGTCAACATGTGGATTCAAAGCTTGGAAATCATTGATCATTTTTGTGATATTTTCATCTTGATGTGGATTGATGGACTCCATGATGGATAACACCGTATCACCTGACGCTACAGTGACCTTTTTATAATGACTTGTTTGCTTAGGTTTAGAAGGGGTTGTATTTTCTGCTTTTGCAGCTTTGATTTCATCTATATTAAGAAAATGGAGTGCGCCATTTGTTAAGTCATAAAAACATGTCCAACCGATTAATGCAATGAAGCCATAAACGATAAGTTTTTTCATTGCGACGTCTCCTCTAAAAGCGTATTTGTATCACTCTATGTTTTGTTTCATAGAGTTATGCCATATTACTAGATTTATTTTTTTGAAGAGCGTTTAAAGGCTTAGAAACTTCATTCGCTTTCAGTCGTATATATAGTGGAAACGAGGTGACAAAAATGAATGCTCTGGATAATGTAATGGTTAGCTTTGTGGTGATTTTCTTAGCTTCTCTATTAATGTTTGGAGAGGTGCTGGTTCGAGTTAAAGGCGTATTTGGCTGTATTAGTTTTATCTTATTTTTACTTTACTTTATCCATCGAATGGCCGAGTATTCTCCCGCTTTAATGCTTACGCTCTTGGTTGTGGGCTTTGCCTTGATTCTTCTAGACGGAAAACTGATTAATCATGGTTCTGTCGCAATATTAGGGCTTATCCTCATGCTATTAGCTGTCGCACTGCCCACACCTTCAATTGGTTACGGCACAGTTGTTGCTGCTGCTTTTATTTTAGGTATTGCGCTATCCTTTGCTTTTTTAAAAGTATTTCCAGCTCGGGCATTTTGGTCAAAGATCACGCTTTTAGACCAGCTTTCAAGTGAACAAGGCTATAATTCGATGAACGAGGAATATAAATTTTTGGTTGGAAAAAGAGGGAAGAGCGTAACGCCGTTTCGTCCTGTTGGAACCATTGAGATTGAAGGGAAAACCTATAGTGCGATCACTAATGGGACATGGTTAGAAAGTGATCAAAAGATCAAAGTTCTTTCTGTAGATGGTACTCGGATCGTTATTCAGGCTGATGAAGAGTAGGGATAAGAAGATTTATTTATTAAGAAGGAAAAAAGCCCGCAGAGTGGTTGCGGGCTCATCTTTTGTTGTGTAGCTCGCCTGATGGACGAGGTTTGGTGGTAGGTCTTGGCTTTGGCTTTGGAATGCTGCTGATCATATAGGTGGTCATGCCAATACATGCTAAAATATATAGCCAAATAATCTGATTAGGAAGAGAAACAATCAAATTGAGGACAGCGAGAGCAAGTGTCGGCCACGTGCAGCTATTTGCTGAGAGTGACCAGAGCTGTTGATAATTCAAGCGTCTGGGAATGAGCTGTTTGATGCCCATACCGAGACACGCGAGTAGTGAAAGATAAAAAAAGAAAATAGCTGCTAACAATATATAATAGAGAACAAACATCAAAGGGATGAACAGGATGGAAAGATCTTTACTTGTTTCAATGCTTCTATTGATGATTGAAGGTGAAAATAATAGAGCGCTTAGTAGGGCCAAGAAAAAGGCATAAAAAATATTGTAGCCGATTTTAAGAAAGCGGAACATCGTCGCTTGTTTTGGATGGCAAAGATTTTTTTGCAACTGCTTGAGTAAAGAGATTTTCATGGACAATCACCTTTTGTCTCAATATATCCTTCTGAAATAATTGTATCTGAGAGACGTGTTCAAGTCTATGATTTAATGATTTATTATTATAAATTTAAAAAGGGTATTGAAATGGATCATATTACATGTTATATTAAATGTCGTCGCAGCAATACATAGAGCAAGTAGAAAAAAACTTTTACAAAAAAACTGTTGACGTGACGGGAAATATATTATATAATATTTTTTGTCGCTAAGCGAATGAAACAAGATTTTATGGCGGTGTAGCTCAGCTGGCTAGAGCGTACGGTTCATACCCGTGAGGTCGGGGGTTCGATCCCCTCCACCGCTACCATATTGAACAATCTTTTAGGGGTTATATGCTAACCTCGTTTTCATTTGTATGGCGATTATGGCGAAGTGGTTAACGCACCGGATTGTGGTTCCGGCATACATGGGTTCGATCCCCATTAATCGCCCCATTGGACCCTTAGCTCAGTTGGTTAGAGCTGACGGCTCATAACCGTCCGGTCGTAGGTTCGAGTCCTACAGGGTCCACCACCTACCCTTTTTATTTTGTTATTTGTGAATAATATGTGGTTCGTTGTGATACTATAGTAGAGTAAGTTCTCATGAGAACGAGACGCAGGGACAGTTTCCCATATTTTTAAGGGTTCTTAATAATGGTGGTTTTTATCGTCGCGGGGTGGAGCAACGAGCATTGGCGTCAGAGAAGGACAGCGAGTTGTCCCGAGGAAGTCAGGCGACGTAGCAAGGCATGTAGACGCAGGGACAGTTTCCCATATTTTTAAGGGTTCTTAATAACGGTGGTTTTTATCGTCGCGGGGTGGAGCAGGGGTAGCTCGTCGGGCTCATAACCCGAAGGTCGCAGGTTCAAATCCTGCCCCCGCAACCAATTTTAATATGACTGCTAATGTAACTTGTCGATCGGGCAGGTTTTTTTGTGCTTATGTCTAGAATTATAATATTGGCTCAAGTATTTATCGTGAAAAAAATGTCGATTATAATCTTTAGGGACTTAGAGTATTTAAATTGAAGTCTGACGCGATTTTTGGTAATGTAAGCAGTGTAAAGACAATAGAAATTTTGTCTAAATCTATCTACATATAGGAGGAGATTCACATGGCTTACGAACTTCCAGAATTACCTTATGACTACAACGCATTAGAACCGCATATCGATGAGCAAACAATGCGCATTCATCACGATAAACACCACGGCACTTATGTAAGTAAGGTTAATGCGGCGCTTGAAGGACATGATGATTTAGCAAGCAAATCCATTGAGGATTTGATGAGCAATTTGGATGCAGTTCCTGAAAGCATTCGTACTGCTGTAAGAAATAATGGTGGTGGACATGTCAACCACACCCTATTCTGGCAACTCCTCAGTCCAAATGGTGGCGGAGCTCCAACTGGCGCTGTAGCAGATGCTATTAATGCTAAATTCGGCAGCTTTGAAGCCTTTAAAAATGAATTTTCCGATGCTGCTGCTGGACGTTTCGGATCAGGTTGGGCATGGTTAGTCGTTAATAATGGCGAACTGGAAATCACCAGTACACCTAATCAGGATACACCTCTTTCAGAGGGTAAAACACCTGTTTTAGGCTTGGATGTTTGGGAACATGCTTATTACCTCAAATATCAAAACCGTCGTCCAGAATATATTGACGCTTTCTTCAATGTCATTAACTGGGATGAAGTAAACAAGCGATTTGCAGCAGCAAAATAAGCCTAAAATGCAGGGGCCCGCAAAGCACATCTATTGTGCATGCGGGCTTTTTGTATGCTTGGAAAGCATAAATCTTCGTTAATCCTATTTGAAGGAGTATTAAATAAAGCGAATAATGCAAGCGCTATTTTTGCTGGGGTGTCGCACGTATTATCACATTTTTTACAAAAAAATCATAAATTTTGTGATGAATTTAACTATATTTAAAAGCAAAATAAGTCGATAATTACCAAAAAGGGGGTAAGGATGAAGAATGAAGAACACGCAGACAATAGGTATTGTTAAGAAATTAGTGGCAGGAATGAGCTTAGTTGCCTTGATCACTTATGGGATTAGTGCACTATTTATTTTTTATGTTTCTCAATGGTTGGGCGACTATCTTCCACAATGGCTCTTTATTTTAGCAACGCTTTTATTAGGAATCATCTGGTCAGGTATTTTGGGTTATTTTATCGCTATATATTTTACGCGAGCGCTTAAACCATTACAAAAAGGAGTTACAGAAGCGGCGAAAGGTGATCTGTCAGTTGATATCGAACCCATACATACGCGCGATGAAATCGAGAGCTTGGCTAATGGCTTTCGAGAGATGGTTAAAGTGCTAAAAACAATTATTTTTGATATTCAACAATATGTGGCAGTCACCTCGGAGCGGATCACGTCACTGAAACAGGTGATGGTAACACTTTCAGGTCAAGTCCAAGAAGTGAGCGCCACGATGACAGACATTGCTTCAGGATCGGAAAGACAAGCCCAATCCACTGCAGCTTCTCTGGATCATGTTCAGAAGGGACTGAAGCTGGCGACAAAGATTGAAGAAGAGGCGCGCGAAGCAGACGGTCTTTCGAAAATAACTATGGGTAACTTGACGAGTAGCAGTCAAGCGTTAAAGGAATTGATAGAAGGGATTCAAGAAATTGGTCAAACAAATAATAGAGCATCAGAGACAGCACAATCTTTACAAGAAAAAGCAGAGAAAATCGGGTTGGTGACGATGATAGTTGCTGAAATTTCGGAAAAAACAAATATGTTAGCTTTAAATGCATCAATTGAAGCAGCACGTGCTGGTGAAGCAGGCAAAGGCTTTGCAGTTGTTGCGCATGAAATTCAAGAATTGGCGAATCAGAGTGCTAATGCTGTCAATGATATACATGATACTGTATTAGAAATACAAAATAATGTGGATTTAGCTGTCGAATATAACCAAGTACAAGTCCAGGTTGGAAATAGAGAAATCGAAAGAGCACAGGTGACGGGAGAACAATTAACGGAGATGATGACAAATGTTCATCATATTATTGAAAGCATTGAAAGTATATATAACAAGGCTGGAGAGCAACAAAATTATATGAATGAAGTAGTTCGCGATGCTGAAGAAACAAATGCTATTACTTCTGAAACCTCTACAGCAGCTAAGGAAGTGGCCAGTAGCTCTCAAGAGAGCGCGAAAGATATTGTGGAAATCACAACAAGTGTGGAAGATATTTTGAATCAAATTCAAATCCTGAAGCAGCACACGGACAAGTTAAAAGTTTAAACGCATATCTCCCTTGCTTTTACACAAACTACAGATGAAAAATGAAAGTTTGTATCGGTCAATATCCCGCTGCCTCTTGAGATGAGAGGGAGTAGGGGACTGTCAGTGCGTGATGCACCATTGCTCACGCGAATGGGATAGCAGGGGAGTTATAGATTATGAAAGCATTAGGTCTGTTTTTTAATAAAAAAGAGGTCCCAAAAGATCTTCTATTGTTGTTAGTTATCAGTGGTCTTTATTTTTTAGGCATTGCTCTTTCAAACACCTTTGTTAATGTTTTTCTATGGAAGCATACGAATAGTTTTGTCGATATTGCTTTGTATAACCTAATGATTGTTATTTTTCAACCACTCACCTTTCTGCTTGCAGGACGATGGGCAAAAAAAGTTGACCGCGTCATTGTGCTTAGATTGGGTGTGATATTTCTAGCCCTTTTTTTTATTAGTGTTTTGCTTTTTGGTTCCCATACAAAAGAATATCTGCTTTTATTTGGTGCGGTGCTCGGTGTCGGCTATGGGTTTTACTGGCTGGCATTTAATGTTTTGACCTTTGAAATTACTGAGCCTGAGACGCGTGATTTTTTTAATGGCTTTCAAGGGATACTCTCCTCTCTAGCGGGAATGATAGGTCCCATCTTTGCCGGGTGGCTCATAGCTTCTTTGTCGAATTATACAGGGTATAAGATCATTTTTGGCATCTCCTTGTTTTTATTTGCTGTAGCGATTGTGATGAGCTGGTTTTTAGAGCGCCGACCTGCTAAAGGGCATTTTATTTTTCAACGCATTATGGCAGAACGTAAGAATAATCCGAATTGGAAGGGCGTTCTCTATGCGCATTTTTTTCAGGGATTAAAAGAGGGAACCTTCGCTTTTGTTATCACCATTTGGGTTTTTTTGACAACAAAGAGTGAATTTGCACTTGGAAAGTTTGGTTTGATTGAATCTGGAGTGATGTTTATTTCTTTTTATATTGTCTCTAGGGTAATCAAACAAGACTTTAGAAAGACCTCTATTCTGTTGGGCGGTTTGTTTCTCTATTTTTCCATTTTTATTATCTTATTTAAACTCAACTTCACGTTATTAATATTATATGGGATCATTGCCTCGGCAGCTTTTCCATTACTTTCAGTGCCGTATATGTCTATTACCTTTGATGTGATCGGCAGGGGCTGGAAGGCTGCTGAAATGCGGATTGAATATATTGTTGTGCGTGAATTGTATTATAATGGTGGAAGAATTGCCTCCATTTTATTATTTTTATTGACAGTTTGGGCATTTAAGAATAATGAGGATGGCATTCGCTATCTCATGATGGTTTTGGGAGTTGGACATCTGGTCATTTATTTTTGTTTGCGACACATTCATTTTGTCGTTAAGCATCCAGAAGAGGCGAAAAATGATGCTCATGAGGCGCGGCGCTTCCACGATGGAGAAAGCGGCTCTACGGTTTAAAAGATTTGACAAGATATGTCTTACCAAACCTACTAAAAGTATAGTACAATAAGGAGACACCACCTTGTCATGGGTGTCTCTTTTCGCTTAATTAATGGTTGCTGTTTTGGATGGTGAGCATTTAAGTAAGACGGATGTACATATCGGAGTAATTTTCTTTTGGAGTGAGCCTTATGGATGATAAACAGATAAGAAAGAAAAAAAAGAAAAAGAATCACATTCCTTTTCGTCTTAATATACTGTTCCTTTTAATCTTTTTTGCATTTTCCGTTTTGATCATGCGCTTAGGCTATGTGCAAATCGTTAAGGGGAAGGAATATACCTCTGATTTAAATAGTATGCGCAAAGTAGAAACAACCGTTAATTCCCCAAGAGGTTTGATTCTCGATTCTGAGGGCAAGGTTTTGGCTGGAAATAAAAGCAGCTATGCGGTTGTCTTTACGCGTAAGCCGAATCAGGATAATACAAAGCTCATTGATTTGGCTGAAAAGCTGAGCCAATATATTGATGTCAGTACGAAAAAGGATGTCGAGAATGGCATCATAACCACGCAAGACGTGACTGAACGCGATATGAAGGATTATTATATTACGAAGCATCAAGAGACGATTTACAAGGACAAGCTGACAAAAAAAGAAATAGAAAAAGCTGATAATGCTGATAAAGCAGCAAAAGATAAAGGAAAGACAGCGAATACAGCCTATGATATGGTGCTTGATCGAATTACTGACAAGGATTTAAGCACGATTAATGAGAAAGAAATGAAGGTCATTGCGATTTGGCGTGAGCTAGTACAAGCAAAAAATCTGACCCCAACCATTATTGCCTCTCATTTATCCGACAAAGAGCTGGCAAGGCTTGGGGAGAACCTCAGTAAATTCAACGGTATGATAGATACATCGATCGCATCAACAAGAGATTATCCTGAAGGCCATTATTTCTTTTTGGGTAACGTCAAGACGATTCCAGCGCACCAAGAGGATAATTATTCGGCCATTGGATACAATCTCAACGATCTTGTCGGAACGAGTAACCTGGAAGAGGAATATGAGTCTGTCCTTCGGGGAATTCCAACCACTTATAAGTTTACGAAAAATAGTAAAGGACAAGTGGTCGGCAACCCGACAGAAAAAGAGGGGCAGCGCGGCAATGATATTGAATTGACCGTCAATGGTGATCTAGAGAAAAAAGCCGGGGATATTATAGAAAAAAGCATTCGATTTGCTAAGAAACCTTCCTTTGGAAATAAAGAATTGACCAGTGCCTATGCTGTTGTCATGAACCCTAATACAGGCGCTGTTTTAGCCATGGTGGGGCGGACTTTAGATCCTAACACAGGTAAGTTTACAGATACTTCATCTGCGACCATTCTTAACGGCTTTGAAATAGGGTCAGCAGCAAAGCCAGCTACATTGCTCACGGGTTATCGTAATAATGCTGTTCCAAGTTCGTTTGTCGATAAGCCGATTACTTATAAAGCTGGACCGCCTTTTAAGTCGTATGAAAGACTGGGAACGATGACGCCTGAAACGGCCTTGCAAAAGTCTTCGAACGTTTACATGGCCCATGTGGCAGGGTTGATTGCTGGGGTTCACTATCAGGATCTCGGCAGTTCATATCTAGCGACAGGGAGTGTAGGGCCGCGATTTGTCAATGCCTTTAAGATTATGCGGGATGGTTATGCTATTTGTGGGCTCGGTGTCCATACAGGGATTGATCTTCCGTTTGAATCTACAGGATACCAAGGGAAAATCCCAACAGATTTCGGTATTATTCACCAGTTTGCAATTGGACAGTATGATCAATATACGCCTTTACAGATGGCTCAATACGTGTCCACGATTGCAAATGGAGGCTACCGTATTGCACCACATCTTTTAGATTCTGTCCATGCCCCTGGGAAGGATCCCACCCAACTTGGGCCAACGGTTAAAACATATAAGCCGAAGATTTTAAATACGATTCCCAATACGAAGAGCCAATTGGATGTCGTGCATAAGGGGATGGAAATGGTAACACATACCGGTGGTACGGCAAGCTTTTTAGGAAGTACGAATTCAGGATACGTCGGTCCATATCCTAATGTGAACTACAATAAATATAAGATCGCCGGTAAAACCGGAACGGCGCAAATTGATCAAAATGATTTACAATTATACAATGAAACCTTCATTGGTTATGCGCCGTATGATAACCCACAAATCGCTGTTTCTGTCGTTGTACCGAAGATGCGCAAATCAAGCATTAACTCAACCATCGCCGGCGACATAATCAAATATTATTTTGATCATGTCGTTAAGGAAACACCAAAATAATTTTATGCTTTTATGAAAATAGGCTAAGTCAACCAGCATGACGGGTTGGGCTTAGCCTATTGGTGTATTTTGTTAAATGAGGCTTGACGGTCCTCTTAATGTGCAATTTTTAATGATCAGATCAGACTTACCAAGCGAAGCGGGATAAGTCAATGTATTGATACATTAATACAGATAAAAACAGGTCTACATTCTATGTTCTTAGAATGTAGACCTGTTTCAATATTAATGGATTATCGATGGTATGTGCTTAAGACTTTAGCGATTTGTGGAATGGTCATATCACTTTTAATCTTGTAGGAACCGAGTTGAATGTACTTTTCAAGGTCGTGGCCAACGATATAATCCACAAGCTTTTGGCTATCCTTAATGATTTTTTCAGATTGCAGTTGATCAGCAATGTCAGTAGATGTCATGCCGGATTTTACCTTGATAGTGACGGTTTTTGACTCAGATTCCTCTTTCTTATCACTAGCTGCTTTAGATTGATCATCCTTTTTATCTGAATCGGATGCTGCACTATCAGAGCTGCTTTTCTTATCGTCGCTTGTCTTTTTCCCATCTTGAAGCTGACGATCCTCAGCTTGCCATTTGTCATAAGTGGCTTGGTCAATGGCTGTTTGACCTTTTTTATTCAAGTAGTTTTCAACCGCACTGTCAGTAAGCGACTTATTGGTTGCCTTCTCTGAAGAGCCTTTTGCATCATTAAATATAAAATAATAGAAAAAGGCAATAACAGCACATGTGATAATTATACCGGCAGCAAAAGCGCGCATGCCATTTCTAGTCATGTGTGATCCTCCTTCTATTTATCATCAATCATCATTTCTTCTTCTAACACACGAATTTTCTTTTTCACTTTGTATAATTCTTGCATCATTGTAATTGACGTGCCTTCAATTTGTTCCTCAAGCTGTTTAACACTGTCTTGCTTGAAAAAGGAAAGGGCTAGAACAATTAAACCAATGATGACCAAAACGAGTAGTATGTATCCCATAATGATCCTCCTAGTTATTTACTCTCTCCATTACTTATAACATAACTTAGTATAGGATAAAAAGAGTTTTGTAGAAAAAGAAAGGAAATTGTAATCTTTTTTCGACAAAACACTGTAATCATTTCCTTGTGTGGTAAAATCTCTTTATTAAAGAAAATTTAAGGATCATCCGAATATAAATTTTTTATTTGCCTGTTGAACCAACATTTGTTATCATAATATGGTATGTAGAATGTTAGAGAAGTGGAGGGATAATCCATGCGTGTACAAGTTATTCTCGAATGTACCGAAACTGGTGACCGTAATTATATTACAACCAAAAATAAACGTACAAATCCAGAACGTATTGAAGTAAAAAAATACTCCCCGCGTTTGCGGAGACATACGTTGCATAGGGAAACGAAGTAAACAGTGGGCACGCCTACTGTTTATTTTTTTAAAAGAAAAGAAAGCATAAAATTTCTGGTCATGAGGACGATGCGGATTTCCGCTCCAGGCCGCTCGCTTTCCGCGGGGGAGTGGTAAGTCTCCTCGCGCCTTCACACTGCTAAGGTCCTAAGGTCTTACCGATCTCCCACTTCCCGCAGGAGTCTAGTATCCGCAGCATGAGTCAGCGGCGCCCGAGGAACACACGTTTTTAGAGTGTTCCGAATCTCGCGCCCTGCGCTCCCATCCGCTTGACCAGGCAATGAAGCCTCTTTCATATTGGACGATGCCCTATACTAAGGACAAGGACCGGGCATGCTTTTTGCCCGGTTTTTCTTATACTCTATCACTCATAAAGGAGGAGAGTATAAGTTCGGGCTTTGACTTTCATCATTAAAGCATGGTAATGCCTTAGTGTGTGGTTTGAAAAAAATCACATCAGGAATGCCGAAACGTAAAAGTCAAGTTTTCTAATAATATCAGAATTTATAACGTTGCGGGAGACCTTATAAGTGCAACTTTTAGAAGGTATAGGATAGGGCCTCTAAACGGTAACCCCTTGAGGCGTTTTGCAAATGATATGTAAAAATTCAAGAGGACTTTAACTTCGGTTAGGAGTAAAAGCTAAGCTATTCTTTGAGGAATCTTGGAGCTTATCCAAAAGAAATAGCGGGAGCATGGAATATCTGAGTGCGTTCGGACCAGGCTTTGATGGCAATTTTTTTGGTTGGGGGATTAAGAGGAGAGATGCGGGTGTTATCAAAAAAAGAATTAAGGAAAAACATGAAACGTTGCTTGCAAGAGATAACAAATTTAGATATAGAGGCAAGTAAAATACATCAACAGATATATCAGCAAAGTTGGTGGCAACAGGCTGAAACTGTGGCTGTAACAGTGTCAACGGTTAATGAACTTGATACTACAGCACTTATTGAAGCGGCATGGCAGTCCCATAAGCGTGTGGTCATTCCAAAATGTTTCCCTGAGGAAAGACGTTTGGATTTTCGAGAAATCACTCGCTGGGATCAGGTAGAAAAATCTTTTTATAATTTGCATGAGCCCAAGCTTGCTCTCACTATGTCTGTGCCAAAAAAAGAGATGGATCTCATCATTGTTCCGGGTCTTGCTTTTGATCCCCGTGGCTATCGTATTGGCTTTGGTGGGGGCTATTATGATCGATTTCTTGCGTCATGTTCGGCAGTGAAGGTGGCACAAGCTGTAGACTGTCAAGTTTGTAATCAAGTGCCAGCAGAGTCGCACGATATTGCAGTTGACATGATTGTCACCCCTTCTGAGGTGATGAAATGCTCAGTTTAAGTCTTGCTATGGTTGGATTAATCCTCATAGGTTTTCTTTCGTTATATAAACGCTGGCTAACCCTTGCAGGAGCACTTGGCATGATCATCATGGGTATTGCAATAGTGTATGCTTTCCATATTGCTGGTCTAATTGCTATTTTTCTCTTTTTTATATCATCTAACCTGCTGACTTCAGTTATTCGGCGTAACCAACGAACGACAAAGCCATCTCCCGAACAGAGAAATCTTGTTCAAGTCCTTGCTAATGGTGGCTGGCCACTCCTTGCAGCCCTTGGTCAGATCCTATTACCCTCACCATTTTGGTTAGGGTTTTATATCGTGTCAATCACTGAGGCAACAGCTGATACATGGGCGTCAGAGGTTGGCTCGACGCTAGGAAAAGCGCCTTTTCATCTCAGATTATGGCGGCGGGTGCCTAAAGGCCTTTCAGGAGCGATGACAGGAATAGGATCATTGGCAGGAATGCTCGGCAGCCTGATCATTGCATTAGACAGCCTGACACTTATTCCCCATGATTCGTTTAAAAATACCCTCATCACGATTTGTACAATTGCACTATTAGGCTGGATCGGGCAATTTGTTGATACGCTTTTAGGTGCGTATGGTCAAGCGCGGTATCACTGTACGGTTTGTGACTGTTTTACAGATAAATCCCATCATTGTGACAAACCAGCACATCATGTTGGTGGTCTGCGATGGATGACGAATAATGCTGTAAATGGATTATCGAGTTTATTTGCAGGTGCGCTTGGTGGCAGCATATTTTTATTTTGGATAAACTAACTGACTCTTCCACATACTATTTTTAAAAGATGTGGAGGGATTTGATGAGAGGCATGGTCATCCGACTTTTTGTACTAATGATCCTTTGCTTATTTTTATATAAGAATCGTTTTAAGCTTTTAAAACTTATGATGGGTATCATGATCATTCGTCAACTTATGGCTCCGTTTGACAATGCTCTTGTTAAAAGGCGCGGTGCATTTCTCTTTAACACGCTTCTAAAAAAGGTTGTCCAAACAGAAGCCTAGAAGGTTTGCTTGAGAAGAGCAAGGTCTCCTTCGGCTGTCTTAATCACAACAAGAATTTCATCAGCGTTTCTGTGATATAAAATCAAAGGCATCTGGCTCCCTAAGGCGCTTTCTCTCTCATGGCTGGCAGGTTCGACACCAAGAATATAATGATTATAAAGACCTTCCCATAGTTGACTGACGACTCTATGGGTCGTTTTTTTGTTTAACCCCGGTAGTGTATTGTAATCGAAAATATGTAAATAAGTCAGTGGAAAAACGTCGTATTCCTGCACAGGGATTTGATATTTTCGTTCCGCTTGCTTCAGTAAAGCCCGATTTTTTTCCTGCTGTGCTCGTGTGAATTGATCATTCCATTCGATCTCTGATTGAGTGACAGGAATTTGAAAGCTGTCCCAACTTTGCATGCTTTTTCCCATGATTGATAAATGATCATAGGACATTCGCGTTTTGGATTTTATAATATCACTTGGATAGTGGGCTTCGGCATAATGGGCCGTTATGCCTTCATAATATCCCGCTTGTTTCAATGTGAGTTCTTTGTTTTGTTCTAACGCATCAATCTGTTGCTGCCATTTATTCATGATGCTGACTAATTGTCCATTTCTATATAATAACGAGACATCTTGCCTTAAATAAGACGGTGCAGTTGTTTTTGAGGCTGTTGTCCAAAGAAGTTTTGCTGTGTGCGCTTGTTTTCTTACGGCAAGTGTTGTTTGTTTTTTACTAAAATGCAGATTCGTATCCTCGGGAAAATAGATCATGCTTTCTTCTGAATCTAACCGATGGTTTAAAAAATATAAAAATATGGCGGTTAATAACGATAAAAGGATCACCCAAATCAATAATGACTTCTTTGTATTGTTTTGTGCGGACATTTTCATCGCCTCATTAATAAAGCTAGGATTTGTCCCATTTTATGCATAAGGGTGAGTTTTTTATGCGCAATTACTTTGGAAAAACTTCAAAATAAAAGTCATAAGATATTAGACAGATGCGTTGACTTTTGAGACAATAAGAAAAAACAACCGCTTTCGCAATCGATTACATCGTAGGATGTCAGCGGGTGAAATAACCGAAGGATGGGGAAAGTATATGGAAAAGAAAAAGTGGACTGTTGGTGTAGATTTAGGGGGAACATCGATAAAAATGGCTTTTATTGATGAGACGGGAGCCATTATTGATAAATGGGAAATTGGTACAGATCTGACGGATAATGGAGCAAATATTACGCGTGATATTGCAAATAGCCTTGATGAACAATTGCAGAAACATGCGCATGCGAAGGAAGAGATTATTGGCATCGGCATGGGTGCTCCAGGATTTATTAATTTTGAAGATGGCTCAGTCTTTGAAGCAGTTAATATTGGATGGAAGAATTTCCCTTTGAAAGCAGCGCTTGAAAAAGCAACGGCTTTGCCTGTGGCAGTAGATAATGATGCCAATTTAGCGGCATTGGGGGAAATGTGGAAGGGGGCAGGGGAAGGAGCCATCGATCTTATCTGTATTACGCTAGGCACAGGTGTAGGTGCAGGGGTTATTATTAACGGACAAATTGCTCATGGGATAGGTGGAATGGCTGGAGAAATTGGTCATATCACCGCAGTTTCAGAAGGGGGCTATCTTTGCAATTGTGGACGAACAGGTTGTTTGGAAACCGTGACCTCTGCCACAGCAATCAAAAGAATGGCTTTGAAAGACTATCAAAATCATCCAGAAAGCAAATTGTATGCAATCTATCAGGACAAACAGGATGTGACAACTAAGGATGTTTTTGATGCGGCAAAAGAGGAAGATCCTTTTGCGCTATCGATTGTGGATGAAGTTGCTCGATATCTTGGGGAGGCACTATCCAATGTAGCTATCCTGCTAAACCCACAAAAAATTGTGATTGGTGGTGGTGTTTCTTTAGCTGGAGAGACACTGTTAAAACCGGTTGATCACTATATCAAAGCCTTTACCTTACCTGGTGTCTATGAGGGATTGGAGCTCTGTAAAGCAACCCTAGGAAACGATGCAGGTGTCATAGGCGGAGCTTGGTTGATTAATAAACAACTCAAGCGAATTTAAATCCGCCTGTTCAATAACACCACCTTCACATATTTTGTACCCCCTGTTTCATAGAATGGAGTAAGGAGAGGAACAGGAGGGGAACCCAATGAAAGTAACTGTTCGAGAGAGCGATACATTCTTTTATTACAGCCAATTATTCGACATTCCTTTGGCGTTAATTTTAGCGAGTAATCGTGAATTAGATGCTGAGCAACTCCAGCCGGAGCAACAGGTCTCGATTCCAGGATATGTTAAGCATGCAGTTAAAATAGGGCCTGGGGATTCTTTATGGCGCATTGCCACCCAACGCCAGCTCCCTTTAGATGCATTGTTATTGATGAATCCAAAGCTTGATCCCTATCACTTGAATGCTGGAGATTCGGTCTCTATTCCGATTCGCATGACAAAATCAATTATTAAAGGAAATCAAGCTTATGATTACCAGACGATGATCAAGGATATCAATCGTTTGTCTGCTGTTTATCCCTTTATCCGCCAGCAGACCGTGGGACAGTCTGTGCTTGGGAAGAAGATTCCAGAAATACAGATTGGGCAGGGACAGAAGCAATTGCATATCAATGGTGCGTTTCATGCACGGGAGTGGATTACAACGCCAGTCATTATGACGTTTTTAAATGACTACCTTCTTTCCCTGACAAATCGCCGGACGCTTCGTGGATTGAGTATGGCCCCATTTTATGAAACAACCACATTGTCCATTGTCCCGATGGTCAATGTTGATGGGGTAGATCTTGTCATTCACGGGGCAGACGCTGCAGAGGAGCGAAAAGCAGATGTTTTAAAAATGAACGGTGGGCAATCAGATTTTTCTCAGTGGAAGGCCAATATTCACGGGGTCGATTTAAATGATCAATTTCCGGCAGGGTGGGATATTGAACAACAACGTAGAGAGCAATCACCTGGTCCTGCTGATTATCCAGGTGCACATCCATTGAGTGAGCCAGAAGCCAAAGCAATAGCAGAATTAACGAAGCAGCGAGACTTCGAGCGTGTGATAGCTTTTCATACTCAGGGTGAGGAATTTTATTGGGGGTTTGAAAAAAAGGAACCACCAGAAGCTGAAAACATTGCGACAGAATTTGCTCGTGTGAGCGGATATAAGCCTATTCAGTATGTGGACAGCTACGCAGGATATAAAGATTGGTTTATTAACGAGTGGCGAAAACCTGGCTTTACTGTTGAACTAGGACGGGAGAAGAATCCTGTGCCGCTCAGTCAATTTGCTGAGATTTATCAAAAAGCTTTAGGGATTTTTTTAGCGAACTTTTACATGTAGCGAAAAGGAGGCAAAGGGCCTTCTTTTTTCTATTATCAGAAAGCATGATCTTCGCAAACACTTTTTAAGGAAGAGGATAGAAATTCAGGCTTTCCCTTTTGCCCCCTGAAACTGTTTGGATAAGCCAAGCTTTTGCAATCTTGAGGAGGGGACTTCTGCTGTTGATTTTTCCACAGCGCTCAAGGGACCGCTTGGGCTTACATCAAACAGCGCTTTGTTGGTGTCCGACCCATAGGCCTTTGGTTTTTGTCACTTGAGTTTTTGCTTTCATAGCAAATTATAGGTTAAATGATGGGACAGATGTGAGGGAAGGCATTGTGAAAGCATCGATTTTAAGATAGAGCAGCTCTACGCGATGACTGGATACTTAGAGGCTGTTGTGGTAAAGGACTAGCTACAAATGTGACAAAGAGGTAACAAATTTTGAAAACGCTTACTTTTATAAGAAAAAACTGATATAATAAGATTATTATCACAGATTATTAAGGTTAGAGCCGTTAATGAATGGGGTAAAAAATTTATATAAGCCATGTATGTCTCACGCCTTATGAAATAATCAGTGATAGCTTAGATAAGAGAGGGTGTATGAATTGGACTATTGCTTTATGCGAACAGATACAGGATATGACGTCATGATTATCGCAGTAAAGAACAAAGAGGGTATCTATCGAGTGTATAAAGTCGATCCAGATCAATCAGAGGGCATCCATCTCTTTAATGAAAGTGACCCGAATCAATTACGATCCCGTATTCGTAAGTGGTGTCGTGAGCATCTTCCTGAAGAAATGGAAATGGTCCATTTTAATGCAAAAAATGGCCGGGATGATTGTATCAAGATCAAGCACTATTTAACTGACCAAAATATACCGTTCGAGCTAAAACAACATACATTTTTTATAAGTAAACAGCGCTATTCTAGTGTAAAAGACAAAATTAAAAATATTGCAGAGATCGAAGATGATTAGTGAAAAAGAAGGTTAGCTTAGCTGCCTTCTTTTTTTTGAAAAAAATCTTGAGAAGAGTCGTGGAATGTGTAAATGGTATAAAATGCTATGCATGAGTAGCGCTGGTGATCATAATAAAAGGAGGTTGACCTGGCACATCAACCCCCGACATCAACCCCGCCGCCGTTCAGGACATCAATAATTGTCATGATGGAAAACCACCCTAAGACGACACAAGTAATCAGGGCGTATCCTGCACCAAAAAAATTACGTCTTTTGGCTTCTCTAAAAATAGCCAATAAACACAAGATGGCAATAATGAGAAAAATAACGCCAATCACCATGAGCACGTTCCTCCTCAAAACAATGTTCATATCCTTATGTATCCACTTACATTGTACCTTTACCCACTCGATTTGTCGAGACTTTTTCAAATAATGGCGCAAAAGAAGGGGCTTTGTTCCCCTTCTATTCTAGGATATACTTAAGAAAAACTATTCATACTTTGGAAGGTGAAAGCGATGCAGTGGAAGCGGATGCCATTAGGGCCTTTACAAACCAATGCCTATATTTTAACCAACGAATCAAAGGAAGCTCTCATCATTGATCCTGGGGAAGAGCCACAGGCAATATTCCAATACATAGAGGAATGTGGAGCCCAGCCACTAGCTATTTTATTGACCCATGCGCATTTTGATCATATTGGCGCCTTAGAAACGGTTAGAACAAAGTACACCATTCCTGTGTACCTACATGAAAATGAAGCGGATTGGCTCAGTAATCCCGATAAAAATGGGTCAGCGCATTTTCCTATGGTTTCAGCATGTCACTGTCAGCCTGCGGAAAGAATTATAATTGGAGAACAGCAGGCATTGGTTATAGGGGGGTTTGAGTTTACCATTTTCGAAACACCTGGCCATTCTCCTGGGAGTGTCTCTTTCTATTTTCCGGATGATCATGTCATTTTCTCGGGAGATGTTTTATTTAAGGGAAGTGTTGGAAGGACTGATCTTTATGGTGGCGATCAGCTGACGCTGTTTGAAAGCATAGAAAATAAGCTGCTTCCGCTGCCAGAGAAGACCCGTGTCGCCCCAGGGCATGGCTTTGAAACAACCATTGGTGAGGAACAAGCGATGAATCCCTTTCTTACATAAGTTCTTATTTCTGAGTGCGAACCTTCGAACCCCTTTTCTAATCCTGACATAAGATAGGGTGATTATGTAAAAAGGGGAGACAGAGGTGAACGATCAAAAATATCTGGATTTTTTAGCAAAACTGGGGATTTCAAGTGCCCATCCCGGTGGATTTCCTTTAACCAAAGCCTTGCTTGATTCGATAAAGCCAAATGCCGCAGAGCATGTATTAGATGTTGGGTGTGGAACGGGGGAAACCTCCGTATATTTAGCGAAACATTTCAAGTGCAATGTCGTGGCTGTTGATAAGCATCCTGCTATGATTGAGCATGCAAAAAAACGCGCCGCCTGGGAACAAGCGCCTATTACGTTATTACAAGCTGATGTAGAACATCTCCCCCTATCCAGTGAGATGTTTGATAAAGTCATTGCAGAATCGGTAACGGTATTCACAAATATTGAACAGACACTCCAAGAGTATTATAGAGTTTTAAAACCGAAGGGCTGTTTATTAGATATTGAAATGACATCTGATTATAAATTAAGGCCAGAAGAGATTGCGGAGATTAAAAGGGTTTATGGGGTTCACAATGTGTTGACCACCGAGGAGTGGGTGGAGCAGCTCCAACAGACAGGCTTCAAAGAGGTTAAGGTATATAATGGTTTGGATTTCCTGCAAAGCATGACGGAGCTCCCTAGTGTACCAGCAATTGAACTGTCACAAGGCTTCGATGCTGAAGCTTTTGAAATATGGTTGGAACACATTAAAACTATGGAAAAGTATCAAGCTTTGAATTATCGCATTTATATGGCAAGATCTTAAGCGCAAACGTCAGGAGAAAAATCTCCTGACGTTTGTTGGTCATTATGCGTTTCTCTGAGGATAGATAGCCTAAACTAGTAGCCGGCTATTAGCTGCTTCCTGGATCCATCATAAAGGCGGACCAGTATGTAAATAAAATAAAGAAGAGTGTTAAATAAGCTCCGAAAATATAAATGTACATACGTTCGGATAAGTTCAAAAAGCTCACTGCGACAAAGAAAACCGTATTAGCAAAAAAGATGAGGGCCATGGGTACAAGGCCACCTGCCAGAGCCATTACAGCGAAGGCCGCAGTCCAAAACGCCATCACTCTGTACATTTTAGGCATTAAGATCCCTCCTGACGCATTTCGTACATATAGTCATTATATGCAATCAATCAAGAAATGTAAATATTCTAAAAGCACAAAATGTAAACCCTTTATTTATTATAGCTAAAAAATAACACTTTTATCCCAACTTATTAAAGCATTCTTGCGGAACACTCATACCTGTTTTAATAATCCTTCTCAAAACATACTTAAAAAAATTCCCAATAATTATTCCTTAGCGTGTTTATAAATAATAAGAATAGGGAAACAATTGAGGTAAGGATCACGTAAGGGAGGAGGGTGAGACATGACGCAAATGATTTTCTACACCTACCCGAGCTGTACCTCGTGCCGGAAGACGAAAGCATGGCTCAAACAGCATCACATTCATTATGAAGAACGTCATATTTTTAAGGAAACGCCTAATATTGATGAGCTGATGCAGATTATACAGCTAACTACAGATGGGATCAAAGAGATTTTGGCTACCCGAAGCGAAACCTTTAAAAATTTAGATGTGAATATTGATGAGCTAAAAGTCAGTGAGGTTTTAAAATTGCTTCATGATGAACCAAAATTATTGAGACGCCCCATCTTAACGGATGGTGAAAAGCTCATTGTTGGTTTTAATCGGACACGCTTACAACAGCTAAGGGATGAGCACTCCATATCAGCCAAACATGTGTCTTGAACCAACAGTAACCAAGTAAAGCGTCAGTGAGATGAACCCTATAGTGTGGACACTAAAAAGTCTGCCTAGAGGGTTCATTTATTATATGAATCAATTTCTTAAGTGTTATTGATTGGAAGACATAGATGCAGCAGCTTGAAGGGTTTACCACTCTTCACGGAAAACGAGTGTCTGAAATGGAATCAGATCCCAATCTTCCTTGCGCACGATAAAAATTTAAGCGATGTGGCAGCCCTGTATGTTTTCTTAAATCCGATGCAAATTTCACCAGTACGGTATTTTTATCATATGATGAGAGACTTTTACCTGATTTATTCATACCTGCAAAGAAAACGAGGTTTAAGTACAAAACCATACTTTTCATTCCTTTATTAGGAAAAGGACGGCGTTATACACTGCGATGAAGAAATAAAAATAATTAGGCACTGTGCGATCACCTGTTTTTGGGCATACTCCACCCTTGGTGCCTAAAAAAGTTTTAAAAGCTCTTTCCTGAAAGGGAGTTTTCTATTTGCCCTCTGAAGTCAGGCATGGCATCAGCAGGTGATTTCCGCTTCTGGCACTCGCTTTCCGCGGGCGGTCCGTGAGCCTCCTCGTCGCAAGCTCCTGCGGGGTCTCACTTGGACGCACTTTTCCCGCAGGAGTCTCGCGCCATACGCTCCAATCACTCGAGTTTTAATGCTTGAATGCGTTGAAGTATGTCCCAAAAAAACGTTTGATACACGAAACTGGAAGAACATTTGAAGTACAAAGATCGCCCTGACTTTACTCATTTGCTGGCCACTTTAATGATCCTTGTCCGTATTGGACTTTTTCTAAAAGCTCTTGATTGGCTTGGTTTAATCCTTCAATCGATTGGTCATCAGATCGACGAAAGAAGCGAGATAAACGTCAAATTCTCGAAATAAGAACTCGCCGGTATCAGAGGAGAGTGAACCTCCATCATTTGACGATTGAAATCAAGCGTTATTTGCGGTAAAGGAGCCATTATAAGAATCCCATCTGATGGTTATTTGTTCGACGCTTTAACCTTATCAGAAATGGCTTCTTTTTTCATTTATTTGATGTGTTATGATTTTAGCGAAATCACTTGATGTATGAGAGTTTCTATCTCATTACGGATTTTCTATGAATAATCTAGGTTTTAAATAAAAAATTTATAATGTTGCAGGAATTTGAAAAAATATGTCGAAATCCTTATAGGCAAACCAAATTTATTAGAAAGTAGGTGGTTGATTGAATGTTGTCCAAAAAAAGAGTGAGGAGATTTTGCAAACAGCCTTCGAATTAAACGCTTCTGATATCCACTTTGTTCCAAGGAAAGAAGATATGTTGATTGAGCTCCGTATAAACCAACACCTTTACGATCTTACAACGCTTCCCACATCATTTTCTGAACGAATAATTTCTCATTTCAAATTTAGAGCAGGCATGGATATTGGTGATAAACGCAAGCCACAAGACGGTGCGCTCGACGTGAGGATTAAAGCCCAACGCGTTCATCTTCGCTTTTCTACCCTTCCCACTAAATATAGTGAAAGCTTTGTCATTCGCTTACTGCCCCAAGCGATGGATACCCAAATGAGTGATCTTTCTATTTTTTCAGATGCAACGGCCCGGTTGCTCACCTTTTTAAATTTAGAAAGTGGATTGCTATTATTTTCTGGTCCGACTGGCTCGGGTAAAACCACGACGATGTACACATTGTTAAACGCAGCTAAGAAACGTTTCAATTCTCGCATCGTAACATTGGAAGACCCCATTGAGAAAAGCACTGAAGATTTTTTACAAATGGAAGTGAATGAAAAGGCAGAGCTGACGTATGATGCTGGATTTAAAGCAATTTTGAGACATGACCCAGACATTATTATGGTTGGCGAAATACGCGATCAAGAAACAGCGCGCATTGCTGTGAGGGCCAGCTTAACAGGGCATCTTGTCTTTTCTACGATTCATGCTTCTAATTCTGCTCAAACCATTCAACGCTTGCTTGAACTAGGCATGTCCCGATTTGATTTAAAAGAAACGCTTGTCGGTGTGGTCGCTCAAAGATTAATTAATATTCATCATCCCATTGAAGAGGGTGATGCCCATCATCAGAAATATGTATCCAAAATACCACTCAAATCAATAAAACGGACGGCAATTTTTGAAATTCTTACGGGGTTACCGCTTCATGATATGCTTCAGGCTGAAAGCAAACAGCCGCGGGCATACAAAAGACTAGAGGACTATTACCGACAAGCTCTTACTCTTGGGTATGTTGCAGAGAATGAATCGGATCAATTAGGGGTTTCATCACATGTTTATTCATAAGTGGAAGCTCAAAGATCAAGCCTCATTTTTGACTGAAGTTGGAAAGTGCTTAGAAAGAGGCTATTCACTGGCTGCGGCTATCAACCTCCAATCTTATCAACAAAAAGCATTTATCCAAGATTGTATAGATAAACTGTTGAATGAGCTCTCTCAGGGAAAAGCCATTTCAGAAGTGTTTGCACAAAATAATTTTTCCAAGGATGTTTGTAGCTTTTTGTATTTTGCAGAAAAGAAAGGAGATTTACCAAGCGGTTTTATGGAAGCTGGGCATTTGCTTCACTTTCGAGAAAAACAAAAGCAAACGCTTGACCGCGTGCTGCGTTATCCATTCGTTCTCCTCTGGGTGTTCGGTGTCATGGTTTATGTGATGGTTAATCACCTGTTGCCAAGCTTCGAACAAATCTATACTTCCCTATCAATAAAAACCCCTTTTTTGATTAAAGTCCTTTTAGCATTGAGTGGTCATTTTTTCCCTCTCTCACTCTTCTTAATCTTGGTTTGCCTCTTGATATGTTTCCTCATTTTCGCCTTGCAAAAGAGACTTTCCTTACGTCAGAAGCTCTCTCTTCTTCTTCGGCTTCCCATTACATCCAAACCTACTAAGGTATATCTTACTTATCTTTTTTCTTTCCATTTCGGTGGTTTACTTCAGCTGGGTATGTCTGTTAATCAAGCTCTTGATTTAATGGCAGAGCAGGTTTATCAGCCATTTATACAATCTGAGGCGCGACAAGTGAGCTTTGAATTACACCAAGGGATAGCTCTTACAGATAGTATTGCTAATCGCTCTTATTATCTACAAGAGTTAGCCGTTGTCATTCATAATGGCCAATCTTACGGGCGTTTAGGTGCGATGTTATTTGATTACAGTGGGCTTGTTTTAAGGCGTATGGATCTTGGCATTAAGAAATGTTTTGCCATGATCCAGCCTGTATTTTTTGTTTTATTTGCAGGGTTGATTATTCTGCTCTTTCTATCAATTATGCTCCCAATTTTTCACATGATCGATGGGATCTAAATAACGGAAAGGAGAGTTCTATTGAACATTTTACGAAAGAATGAAGGCTTCACATTAATCGAAATGATGATAGTTTTGTCGATTATTTCCATATTGTTATTGATTGTTATTCCGAACATGACGAAAAGCCATGAAGTGGCAAGTCATAAAAGCTGTCAAACCACCGTTAATTTGTTGCAAAGCCAAGTGGCTGCTTATCAAGCGGATACGGGCCATTTACCAGAGACGTTGGAGGATCTAAAAGAAGAGGGGTATGTAGAAAGTGTGACCTGTCCTGGTGCAACATTAGCATTGAACAGCGATGGTGAAGTGGTCCAAGCTGGATCAGCGAGCCATTGAAGAGATGCATAAGCAGGCGGGCTATACTTTAATAGAGGTGATGATTGTCATGTCCATCATGTTAAGTGTGTTCCCACTTATCTTCATGAAAATAAGCGATATTCGTGAACATGAGGTCATTCAGCAATTTGAGGGGAATATCGAGGAACTCATGTACCTTGCTCAAATGACGGCTTTAGCTCGGGAGCATTATATTACAATTCATTTTAATACGCATGCTCACTTTGTCACTGTTGATTCTAGTGTAAACGGGAATAAAATAGAAAGGATAGCCATTCCACAAGGCATCACGGTTGCTTCGGGGACACATACTCTCAAGGTGAGTTTTAATCGACAAGGGAATATCGATCAGGCGGGAACGCTCTTTATTTCTTCCAAGCACTATCGTTATCAGTTCACTTTTTTACTTGGACAAGGGAGATTTTATGTTGAAGCCAAATGAGCAAGGATTCACGCTATTAGAAACCATGGCAGCACTTTCCATTTTAATGGTTTGCACAAGCTTTATTGTCCCCATTTACATCCACACACTAGAAGAGCGAAAAGAAATAAAAAGGGAAGAGACGGCGTTAACTTTAATGAATCAAGCGTTAAATGAGTGGCACATTAATCACCAAAAACGGCCCTCAGTGATGAAGCAATCCGCACAGCGGTTCACGTTGACATGGAGTGAGCTAGAACGTGGACATGTAAGAGTGTGCTTGCGGTGGCAGGCTAAAATAAAACGGAGGCAACCACTATGCGGCGAACGCTAAACATATGGCAACAGCAACAAGGTTATACTCTGTTGTCAACCATGATTGCCCTAAGCCTGTTATATATGATCTCGGCTCTTATTATGTTACTAGCTACTATCACCTTTCATGAAGCGCCCGCTGAACGATGGGGCCGTAAGGATATTTGGCTATTCATGCATCAATTTCAAAAAGAGCTGGAAAGTGGTCAGGAGATACAATGCGAGCCCAATGACATAAGCTTTCAAAAAGATGAAGATCTGATTGATTATCGCCAGAGTGGCATGCGAGTGTTAAGGACACTAAATCATAGTGGCTATGAAATTGCTCTTAATGACATCACGGAATGGACCTGTGCGTCTTACCATTCACTCATAAACGTTAAAGTGAGAGATAAGAAAGGAACGGTTTATCGTTGGTCTGTAGAAAACATGGTAAAATAGTGCAAGAGGGTGGCTTTATTTTACCCATTGTCATGATTGTCCTCTTTCTTTTTACATCCTTTGTTCTTTTTCAAATTGAACAAATGCAGCTAGATACAGCCTTTTTAAACGAGCGTCACCGCTTTATACAAGACAACCAAATCAAGAAAATGGCGGCTGCAGATATCATAAGAAAAATTCAGTCATCTGAGGATTTAACGGAGGGGAACCTTCACTACACTCAAGGATCGGTAAAGTATAGTATTGAGAATAATCAAGATGTTGCTCAGGTGACTGCAAGCTTAACAGTCGATAAGGACCATCAAGGGCAACTCATATTTTATTATGACAAAACAAAGCAAAAAATAATAAGGTGGGTACAATAATGAATACGATTTTTTTAATCGGGTTTATGGGAGCTGGAAAAACAACTATTGGGAAAAACCTAAGCCAACGTCTTTCGATGAACGTTGTTGATACCGACGACATGATAGAGAAGGTGTGTCAAAAAACAATTAATGACATTTTTAAAGAAGAAGGCGAGGAGGCTTTTCGCCATCATGAAAGCACCATTTTGAAAGAGCTGTCCTGGCCGGAGACAATCGTGACTACAGGAGGCGGTATTATTAAAAACCCTGAAAATCGACAATTTATGCATCAGCAGGGTATTGTGATCTACCTTCATACAGATCCTCGTGTGGTATTAGAGCGAACGGCGGATGATGATTCTCGCCCATTATTAGCGCAAAATCGCAAGCAGAGAATCACGCGCCTTCTCAATGAACGGCTCCCGCAATACTTAGAGGCAGACTACACTGTCAATACATCAATGAAATCAGTGGATACCATCACTGAAGAAATTGCTGGTTTTTTGGCTAGAGACAGACGGTTTAGGGCATAATAGGAGTAAAACATATTTCAATTTGGATGTGAGAAAGATGAACTCCAACGATTATGTCAAATATTTAACTGAACAATTCGTGCAGTATATGAATCAGCCACGAACGGAGCGACAGTCTCTTCGCCAGGAAAAAAAAGGAGCAAGACCACCTGTGCGTTATCATCTCTTTGGTATGATTCCCTATGCTTTTTCACATTATATAAAGAAATTCAAAAGAGCAAAACCAAAGCATCGCCGTATGTAAGCAATGACCGCTAGTTTCTCTAGCGGTCATTGCTCATTTATAAAAGCCGTTTACCAACTGGCAATTCCTCTTAAAAGACTAATGGAGAACAATAGCGTCTGGACCTAAGTAAAAGAGTCCGCCGTTAATGATGCTGACCTTGACATAGGGTTCGTACTGCTCTTTAAGTGCTTGTTTTTCTTGTTCAAAGACTGCGGTTATATCCTCTTCGCCCTCATAATCCTCATAAAATTGTGTGAGTAATTGCAGATCGGCTTCCCAGCGCTCCATGGCGTCTGTTGCCCAATCATGCTTATCATCTAGAATAAGACCTTCAACAACCCTTTCAAGACGATAGAGCCCGTTGATGGGCTTGATCATGGGGGAAAGGGTGTAACAAAAGTCAGGAATTTTAGGTGTTAAGGACAAGGCAGCTACACTTTCTTGAAAAGCTTTAACAATGGCCCCATTCACCAGATTGATCCCTAGTGAAAGAATGTAGTCACGTTTCCAATCGGAACAATAGCTGACCTTTACATTTAATCCTAGCCAAGGATATAGAGGGGTCTGGCCGCTTTTAGGCGTGAGCGCCTCATATAAACGAATCGAGGGTGATAGTGTCTTGGCTGATTGAAAAATTTGATGTAAACGTGGTGAGCCAAAATGGATGAATTCACCTTCCTCTTCTTCGGAATTGGTCTTTAGGGCTAATACCTGTGTGTCCCCTTGTTGGCCTAATTTTTCGATGTAATGCCAGTAAAAGGGACGATTCATGAGTAGTTTATCAAGCTCTACTGTCAGCTTGATTTTTAAAAATCCTGGGCGATTTTCGAGTATATCGCAGCCACCTGCTTTGAAATAGTGATATAAGTAATCATGTATCGCTGCCTGTTCCACGCCATGCGTCCTCTCCTTCCTGTTCCAAGCGTTCTGCGTTTAAAACGCTGGTGAGATTATCCATTTTAATGCGGAGCTCTCCTTCAGAATCGGAGCTCTCAAAGATCTCAGCAATCTCCTGATCAATATTTTTTAATTCAAGTCGAGTGAGAATTTCATCAAGTTCACCAATAACATGTTCAAAGAGATGAATCTTTTCATAAAGTAAATGCAGAATATGCTCTTCAATCGTATTTTTGGTGGCAAAGTTATAAATATGGACATCATGTTCTTGGCCAAGGCGATGAATTCGACCGATACGCTGCTCGATTCGCATAGGATTCCAAGGAAGATCATAGTTGATGACATGATGACAAAATTGGAGATTGATGCCTTCGCCCCCGGCTTCTGTCGCAATCAAGACTTGAGCATTGTTTTGAAACAGAGTGCGCATCCAGTCCTTTTTGCTGCGCTTAAACCCACCACGAAAAGGAACAGATGATATCCCATGTTGTTGTAAAAACCATTGTAAATAGAGCTGTGTTGCCCGATATTCAGTAAAGATGATCACTTTATCATCAATCGCTTGAATCAGCTCAAGCGCCTTTTGTGCCTTTGAATTGACCTCTACTGCCTGGATATTATCAACGATCGGCTGTAAGGTTTCCTGGATAAATTGGCTATTGGCTGATGCCAACAGTTTTTTTATAGTCATATACAAGGCTTCACGGCTTGAACAAGCCTCTCTCTGTAAAGTGATGAGCGAAAAGCCTTGAACAATATCGGTATCCTTTAATGTTAGGAGAGAATCATATAGTCTTCTCTCTTCAGGTGTTAAGGGGATGTCAATCGATTCAACGTGACGCTTTGGCCAATCCATCTCTGTATCACTGCGACGGTTTCGAACCATGACGCGGTTGATTAATTCTCTTAATTTTTCTTCGTTTTTTACCTTGTTCTTACCAGAACGATAATCTTGAAAGAAAGAGTCAGCATCACCCAAATACCCCGGTTTTAATAGAGTCACTAAATAATAAAGTTCACTTAAGCGATTTTGTACCGGTGTCGCTGTTAACAGCAGACAAAACTTTTTCTTAATTTTTTTAGCAAATTGATAATTTTTTGTTCGATGATTTTTTAGTTTATGGGCTTCATCGATGATGACAAGATCATAGTTTTGCTGCAAGATAATATCAGCATGAGGCTGGCGTTTGGCCGTATCGATGGACGAAATAACGACATCACATTGCTCCCAAACGTAGGCTTTTCGCTGTGGAACTGCCGGAATATAAAACTTTTCATTCAATTCCTTTGCCCATTGCAGGACAAGTGAGGCAGGGACGAGAATCAATATTTTTTTTGCTAATCCGCGAATCATGTATTCTTTCATAATAAGACCAGCTTCAATGGTTTTTCCGAGGCCAACTTCATCTGCAAGAATGGCTTTGCCGTGCATGTGTTCAATGACCTTTTCTGCGGTATCTGTTTGATGAGGGAGCAATTTTAATTCAGGAAGATGCTGCGGTGCGACAAGCCCTTGAAATTCGGGAATGGCCAATTGCTGTTCAGATGTATAAGCCAGCTGAAAAAGCTGCCAATCTGCCCACGGGCCATCCTGTTCGATTCTTTTTATAAAAGAATCATACCAAGAGCGATCAAATCTTATTTCAGGGTGCTGAAACATGATGTTCCCTCCAATACAAATCTTTATAATGTTTAAATCTCGCTTTTTACACAATTTATAGATTGCTGCTAAGTCAAGGCTTGATTTCTTTAAGGCAATCTCGTCCTAGAGTAAAAAATACTCTTGCAGAAAAGCTTGTTGTAATGATAGGATATTGTTAGTTAGTATAAACGAATTTAAGATACCTTATTACGATAAATTGAATAGCTGCGGATGATAGCATGGGGAGAGAGCGTGTATGTTGACGACGCCGAAGGAGCAAGCCGTAAATAGCGAATCTCTCAGGCAAAAAGACTCTTGCTAGACGCACCTCTGGAGAGTGCTTAGAAAGAGCCACCGACGAGGCCCGACGAAGAAGGTTGGAGTAAACTTTCCGGTTTAAGGACAGAGGAACAAACGAATGGTTTGTTTCCTACTGTCTTTTTTTGTACTATCAGAATGTATAATTTCGCTGACGCTCTCAAAGGAAGAGAGTGTAAGTGTCACTTTGGCTTACGCCATCTAAGGCTTGCGGGCACCCTAAGTGTGTGATTGGCAAAAATCACATCAGGAGTACCAGCGAAGTGGTGCAAGCCAAGTTTTCTAATGTTTGGACGGTATACCCAGGGTTGACCTAGTAAGAGGCTTAAGCGCCTTTTATTAGCATTTATATATAGAGAATATAAGGGAGGATACTGTGTGAGTGGATTAAAGACATCACCATTGAACAAAGTCTATCAGCAATGTGGTGCCAAAACCATTGATTTTGGCGGGTGGGAGTTACCTGTGCAATTTTCTAGCATTAAGGAAGAGCATCAGGCTGTTAGAGAGCGTGCCGGTTTATTTGATGTCTCTCATATGGGAGAAATCGAAATTACAGGTGTAGAGGCTGAAGCATTGCTTCAATATCTGGTTACTAATGATGTCTCGAAGCTTGAGGTAGGCGATGCTCAATATACAGCGATGTGCTATGAAACAGGCGGAACTGTGGATGACTTAATCATTTATAAACAAGCGTCTGATCGCTTCTTGCTCGTGGTCAATGCATCAAATACAGAAAAAGACTTTGAATGGATAGACTCTCATGTCTCTGAGACAGTGAAAGTTCGCAATGTTTCGACGAGTATTGCGCAATTAGCCATTCAAGGCCCTCAAGCCGAAAAAATATTACAGAAGCTCACAGCTGAAACGCTTAGCACCATTAAGCCTTTTACATTCAGAGAACCTGTCGATGTCAACGGGGTAAAAAGTCTCGTCTCACGCACAGGCTATACCGGAGAGGACGGCTTTGAGATTTATTGTCCATGGGATGAGGCAGAAGGACTTTGGCAGAGTTTACTAGAAGCAGGGAAAGAAGAAGGCATCCTTCCTTGTGGTTTAGGGGCACGTGATACCTTACGATTTGAAGCGCGGCTTGCCCTTTACGGACAAGAGCTAACAGAATCAATCAGCCCGATTGAAGGCGGGATTGCTTTTGCTGTAAAAGTGGATAAAGAGGCAGATTTTATCGGCAAAGCCGCCTTAAAAAAACAAAAGGAAGATGGCGCTCCACGCAAACTTGTTGGTCTTGAGATGATTGATAAAGGCATTCCTCGCACGCATTATGAGATCTATGCTGATGAAAATAAAATAGGCGAAGTAACCACTGGAACGCAATCGCCCACTTTAAAAAAGAATTTAGGGCTTGGTTTGATTGACCGTGAGTTCGCTAAGATTGGCAATGAAGTTGAGATTGATATACGCGGGAAACGACGTAAGGCAAAAATCATCAAAGCGCCTTTTTATAAAAGGGGATAGAAGGGGGAAACAGACATGAATCAATTCAGGTATTTACCCATTACCGAACAAGATCGAAAGGAAATGCTTGAGGTTATCGGTGTTGATTCGACAGAGGCGCTTTTTTCTGATGTTCCTGCTTCTGTGCGGTTTAAAGGGGAATTAGATGTTGAAGAAGCGTTGGCTGAGGGTGATCTTTTTAAGTTTATGTCACAGCTCGCCAATAAAAATGTGAATACAAAAGAGACCCCCTCATTTTTAGGAGCAGGTGTCTATGATCACTACATTCCTTCTGTGGTGAATCACGTGATTTCACGCTCGGAATTTTATACAGCATATACGCCTTATCAGCCTGAGATCTCTCAAGGGGAATTGCAGGCGATATTTGAATTTCAAACGATGATTTGTGAATTAACGGGCATGGATGTGGCCAATTCATCAATGTATGACGGTCCAACGGCATTAGCAGAAGCAGCTTTAATGTCAGCTGGTACAACGCGAAAGAAAAAGATCCTGGTCTCAAAGGCCGTCCACCCAGAAGCGCGGGCAGTTGTCCAAAGCTATGCCACGGGGCAGCATCTCGAAGTGATAGAGGTGCCAATTAAAGATGGCTGTACTGATCTTGAAGCATTGGAACAGCTTGTGGATGGGGAGACTGCTTCTGTGTTGATCCAGTATCCAAACTTTTATGGACACATCGAACCGCTTAAGGAGATCGAAGCACTGACTCACCAAAGTAAAAAAGCGATGCTTGTTGTCTCAAGCAATCCATTAGCACTGGGGCTATTAACACCTCCTGGACAATTGGGTGCAGATATTGTCGTCGGAGATTGTCAGCCTTTAGGGATTCCTGCTTCATTTGGCGGCCCACATTGTGGTTATTTTGCGACGACGAAAAAAAATATGCGTAAAGTTCCTGGTCGACTCGTCGGTCAAACCGTTGATGAAGAAGGACAGCGCGGTTTTGTCTTAACTTTACAGGCGCGTGAACAGCATATTCGTCGGGACAAAGCGACTTCCAATATTTGTTCGAACCAAGCATTGAATGCTTTGGCATCATCCGTTGCGATGACTGCTTTAGGTAAACATGGACTTCAAGAAATGGCACATCAAAATCTTCAAAAAGCACATTATGCTGTCAAGCTTATGAAAGAAAAAGGATTGGATGTCAAGTTAGAAGCGCCTTTCTTTAACGAATTTGTGGTTTACTGTGGACGGCCGATCACTGAGGTGAATCGACAGCTGTTGGACAAAGGCTTTATAGGTGGCTATGACTTGGGACGAACAGAACCTGATTATAAAGATCATATGCTCGTTGCCGTAACGGAACAGCGAAGTGCCAAAGAGATTGAAGCATTTGTAGATGCATTAGGAGGCGTGCTCCATGACTAAAACTGATCAGCCGTTAATTTTTGAGTATAGTAAACCTGGTCGCATTGGCTATAGCTTACCAGATCTCGATGTTCCTGAAGTTGCCGTGACTGAGTTAGTGCCAGAAGACTATATTCGTACAGAGGCAGCTGAACTCCCAGAGGTTTCAGAATTGCAAATCATGCGCCACTATACTGCGCTTTCCAAACGCAATCATGGGGTTGATTCCGGCTTTTATCCATTAGGCTCTTGTACGATGAAGTACAATCCAAAAATCAATGAAGATGTAGCGAGGCTCCCAGGATTGGCCCACATTCATCCCTATCAAAGTGAGGAAACGGTGCAAGGGGCTTTGGAGCTTATGTATCGCCTGCAAAAGAATCTTGAAGCGATTACTGGTATGGATGAAGTGACCTTACAGCCTGCTGCGGGTGCCCATGGTGAATGGACGGGACTTATGATCATCCGTGCTTATCATGAAGCCAACGGTGATTTTCAGCGGACAAAGGTCATTGTACCGGACTCGGCTCATGGAACGAATCCCGCCTCAGCAACTGTTGCTGGCTTTGAGGCGGTCACTGTTAAGTCAAATGAAAAAGGGCTTGTAGATTTAGAAGATCTTAAACGTGTCGTCGGGGACGATACAGCTGCACTCATGCTGACAAATCCGAATACATTAGGCTTTTTTGAAGAGGAAATTGTGGAATTGGCAGCGATCGTTCATGACGCTGGAGGCAAGCTGTATTATGATGGCGCCAATACGAATGCCATCATGGGCATTGCCCGTCCAGGGGACATGGGCTTTGATGTCGTCCATTTGAATTTGCATAAGACCTTTACAGGCCCACACGGTGGGGGGGGACCTGGATCTGGACCCGTTGGTGTCAAGAAGGAGTTAGCCAAATACTTGCCAAAACCTCAAGTTATTAAAACAGAGGAAGGCTATCGCTTTGACGAGGATCGTCCTAATGCCATTGGTAGAGTGAAGCCCTACTATGGCAATTTCGGCATTAATGTTCGTGCCTATACGTATATCAGAACGATGGGACCCAAAGGATTGGCTCAAGTCTCACAGGATGCAGTATTAAATGCAAACTATTTGTTCAGAAGATTAGCGCCATATTATGACGTACCGTTTGATCATCATTGTAAGCATGAATTTATTATTTCTGGGAAACGTCAAAAGAAATTAGGCGTTCGGACATTGGATATTGCCAAAAGATTGCTTGATTTCGATTTCCACCCACCCACCATTTATTTTCCGTTAATTGTTGATGAGGCCATGATGATTGAGCCGACAGAAACGGAATCAAAAGAAACGCTAGATGCCTTTGCAGAGACGATGATTCAAATCGCCAAGGAAGCAGAGGAGACTCCTGAAGTGGTTCAGGAAGCACCACATCACACAGTAATCAGTCGTTTAGATGAAACCCTCGCGGCCCGTCAGCCTGTTTTAAAATATGAAAAAGTTGAGTGAAATTAAGGACGGGGCTGGGACAAAACCCAATAAATTAAGAGTGGTACCTACCAAAAATTGGTGGGTACTACTCTTTTGAATTAAAAAGTATAAAAGTCTGTTTGGCATCGGAATTGGCAATGTTGATTTCCGCTACAGAACGCTCGCTTTCCTTAAGCACGGCCTCCGACGTACGTACCATCGGGGTCCCCTAAAAGTGTTCTTTGCTTTTTTGGAGGCCCTGAGGTGCTAGCTTCGGCGTTATCACATGGATGTGACGCACTTAGCCGAAGTGCCTTGAAAATGTAAGAGACTTAGACTAAGAAGCCCCTGTTCCTGCGTCTGCTAGACTTGCTTTCCTTGGAACAACGCGTCGTCAATTCGTGAAGTCATTCGCCCCGTTCCCGAAGGCGTCTCGCGCCTTGTGTTCCAATCCACTTGACCTTGCAATGAAGCCTCTTCCATATTTGATGAAGCTCTACGCCAAGACAAGGACTGGGTGTACTTTGCTTGGCTTTTCTTAATTCTATAAATAAATCCACTTGTGGCGTGAGTGCATCAAAAAACCACTTTTCTAATTTGAGAAAAGTGGTTGGTGTATGCTTGTTTTAGAATGGTCGGGATGACAGGATTTGAACCTGCGACCTCAACAACCCCATTGTTGCACTCTACCAAGCTGAGCTACATCCCGATCGTGATTAAGTAAGGCAGATAAAAGAGCCCCTTATGAGCATGGGCTCTTTTATTACAATACTCATTTTTAGAGTCATTGTCAATAAAAATATCCAGATGCGCTATGACTATAAACCGTTGCAAATGTTTTTATTTATGCATTTTTTGTTTTAATTTTTCCTGTCCATTTTTTGAAGCCGCCTTTTAAAACATAAAGCTCTTTACAGCCATGCTTTTTTAACATGGCAGCCGCACGACTGCTTTTGACTCCATTTTGACAGTAGAGATAGACTGGCTTATCTTTTCGAACCTCTCCCTTGCGCATTTTCAGCTGAGTTAAAGGAAGATTTCTTGCCCCTAATATATGTCCATTTTCAAATTCATTAGGTTCACGAACATCAATAAGCTGGGCTTTGCGATAGCCTTGAATGAATTCATCTTGTGTTAATTCCTTTAAATAACTTCTTTGATATAAGGAACGCCCCACCGTATAAGCGATAAATCCGACGATGATAATTCCTACAATAATCCATTGCCAAAGCATGCTTTCCAAACCCCTTTTGTCTTGATTGACTTTTAAAAATAGCAAAATGACTATAAATATTATAACCTGTACAGAATAGACTTTTCAAATAAAATCGTAAAGGGATATGATTTGTATTATATTTCCATTATGAAAAAATCAAGACATGAATTTATTAGTTGTGGTAAAATTTTGACCCTTATTCTCTTTTTTTCTTCAATTATCGCTAAAATTTATCGAATTTTGCTTTTGACAATTTTAATGACTTTTGCTTCTAGGCACAATATATTGGATTTTGATTAAATTTATGATACTATATATTGTGTTGTTGGCAAATGAGCGCTACAATAGAGACATAGAATTATGGCACCATTGATCGACATACATAGAAGAATTTAGAACAAAAGATTAACCGATGATTAGATACATACATCTTGTCCTCTTGTTATTCTGAGCTGACAGCTGTTATCGAGTCTATGAAAATATGAAATTTTGGGAGGCAATACAATGAGTGTGACGTTCAAAACACGTGAACAGATCAATATAGCGGATTTGAATGCCGACATTACAGAATTTCCTCAGGTTTTTCCAATTACCGAGGATATGTCCATTACGAAATCAGGCGTCTCTCGCCTTGTCATGTTGGATCGCTATGCTTTTAAAGATACAGAGAAAAAGACCATCAAACCAGGAGACTTTGTTGTACTGACAGTTAAGTCGGACCCGAAATTTCCAGCAAGAGGCTTAGGAAAAATCGAAGCTATTCATTGGGAGACGAACGAAGCAACGGTGCGTGTTGACGAAGAGTATCGCCATGTGCTGGAACCCGAGGAACAAGAGCAAGGCCTTATTCGCCGGTCTTTGGATATTATTGATAAGCCACTTGAAATTTTCTATGAGCAAATTGCCAAAAGAAACGCTAAAGGATTGGCAGCTGTAGAGACAACGGAAGAAAGGCGCAAGGAATCATTTGATAAGTTTTATGCGCAGCTTGTCTCTATGAATTTTGTTCCGGCTGGTCGGGTGCTTTACGGTGCGGGGGCTGATACAGAAGTCACTTATTTTAATTGCTACGTTATGCCTTATGTTAAGGATTCACGTGAGGGCATTGCAGAGCATCGTAAGAAAGTCATGGAAATCATGTCAAGGGGTGGAGGCGTTGGGACCAATGGCTCTACACTACGCCCGCGGAATACACTTGCAAAAGGTGTGAATGGTAAATCTTCTGGTTCCGTATCATGGCTTGATGATGTTGCCAAGCTGACTCATCTCGTTGAGCAGGGGGGATCAAGACGCGGAGCGCAGATGATCATGCTTGTGGATTCTCATCCTGATATCGTTGAATTTATTATCTCCAAGATGCAAAATCCAAGGATTTTACGCTATTTAATTGAAAATTCAACGGATGAGCAGATCAAACAGCTCGCCAAAGATAAGCTCAAGTTTACGCCACTCACTGAGACAGAAAGAGATATGTATCAAGGTATATTAAATTATAAAAGTTTTCCTGGTCAAGGCGGCTTTACTGATAAAGCGTTAAGAGAGGCCGAGCTCAAACTTCGCGAAGGCGGACACTTTTCTGTGAATAATCCTGAATTTTTAACAGGGGCCAATATATCTGTTTGTATTACAAAGGATTTCATGGACGCGGTTGAGAAGGATGAAGACTTTGCCCTTCGTTTTCCTGATGTTGAGCACTATAGCTCTGAAGAAATGGCGATCTATAATCGTGAATGGCACGAATGTGGTGATGTAAGAGAATGGGAAGCCAAGGGCTTTGGTGTACGGACTTATCGTCATATTAAAGCGCGCGAATTATGGAATCTCATTAATGTGTGCGCAACGTATTCAGCTGAGCCAGGTATCTTTTTCATAGATAATGCCAACGAAAAAACCAATGCCAAGGCATATGGTCAAAAGGTAGTGGCGACGAATCCCTGCGGTGAGCAGCCACTAGCACCTTACTCAGTCTGTAATTTAGCAGCTGTAAATCTTGCTGAAATGGCCGACAAAAAGAATAAGCACATCGATTTCGCTAAACTCAAAGAGACGGTAGAAGTTGGCGTGCGCATGCAAGACAATGTCATTGATGCTACACCGTACTTCCTAGAGGAAAATCGTATTCAGGCTTTGGGAGAACGCCGAGTTGGATTGGGGGTAATGGGGCTTCATGATCTCTTGATTTATTGTGAAACTGAGTATGGTACACCTGAAGGCAATCGCTTAGTTGATCAGATTTTCGAAACCATTGCGACGACGGCTTATCGTGCGTCGATCGAATTGGCTAAGGAGAAGGGGAGCTTCCCATTCTTAGAAGGTCAGTCTGCTGAAGAACAGCGGCGCTTGCGAGAAAAGTTCATTAATAGTGGTTACGTGCAGACACTGCCTGAAGATATTCGTGAAGGCATTTTGACATATGGCATTCGCAACTCCCATCTCTTGACCGTAGCGCCAACCGGGTCAACAGGGACGATGGTAGGTGTATCAACAGGTCTAGAGCCTTATTTCTCATTTTCCTACTTTAGAAGTGGGAGATTAGGCAAGTTCATTGAAGTGAAGGCAGATATTGTGCGTGAATATCTAGAAGAACATCCCGAAGCGGACAGCGCGCATCTTCCTCATTGGTTTATCTCAGCTATGGAGCTTTCACCAGAAGCGCATGCTGATACACAATGCGTCATTCAACGCTGGGTAGACAGCTCGATTAGTAAGACCGTCAATGCACCGAAGGGATATACTGTGGAGCAGGTCAAGAAGGTTTATGAGCGTCTCTTTAAAGGGGGAGCTAAAGGGGGGACCGTCTATGTTGATGGGAGCCGCGATGCACAGGTGCTTACATTAAAGGCAGAAGAGAATTCTTTTGAAGATAACGAGGTGAGCCCTTCCGAAGAAGCCTCAACGGCCAAGGTTGTTCTTGTTGATACGATTAATGAATTGGATAAAACAGATGTCACTTATGGATCAGAAGTTGGGGATACTTGTCCGATTTGTCGCCAAGGAACGGTAGAAGAAATTGGCGGTTGTAACACCTGTACAAATTGCAATGCACAGCTGAAATGTGGTCTATAAGTTAGGGTAAAAGGGGATAGCCTCAAACGGGCTATTCCTTTTTCTTGCTTTGACACTATCAGGAATCATAAGCCTTCACTAATGCTATTTAAGGAGAAAAGCTTTATTGAAGTGATCTTAATGATAGTCGTACGGGAGTGTTGTCAAAGTGATGACTTGTCATTCATTTTTTTCTAGTGTATGATTTTTATAGTGTGTCTTTTTGTGCAGATGACATGGATTTAAATATATAGTTAATGCCTCTGTGTAAACAGAGAAGCCTTTAAAATAGGAGGGATGACATGCTGCCAACACCTAGCATGGAAGATTATATTGAGCGTATTTATTTGCTCATAAAAGATAAGGGTTATGCGAGAGTGTCTGATATTGCTGAGGCATTAGAAGTACACCCCTCCTCCGTAACGAAAATGATTCAAAAGTTAGATAAGGATGATTATCTCGTTTATGAGAAATATAGAGGATTTGGCTTAACCCCAAAAGGGAAAAAATTAGGTCAGCGTCTTGTCTTTCGTCATGCTTTATTAGAAGATTTTTTGAAAATCATTGGCGTACATAATGAACATATTTATGAGGATGTCGAAGGGATCGAGCACCATTTAAGCTGGGATGCCATCGATCGAATTGGGGATTTAGTGCAGTATTTTGAAGAGGATCCACAACGCGTTGAGGACTTAACTATCATCCGAAATCGCAATCGTGATTAAATGTTCACTTGGGAACGACTTCAACTTTAAAATGAAAAATAAACCGCCTTGCAGCGTCAACATGACGCAGTAGGGCGTTTTTTATACTATCAGAATGTATAGCTTCTTCGACATTCATAAAGGAAGAAAGTATCAGTGTCACTTGGACTTTCACCATCTAAGGCTTGCGGGCACTCTTAGTGTGTGATTGGCAAAATACACATTAGGGATACCAGTAAAGCGGTGCAAGCCAAGTTTTCTCAATTTCACTGTGAACATCTCAAGGCATTAAATAAGCCTAATCATACATCCTTATTTAATTTGAATGAGGTTGACACTTAGGGACATAGAAACTCTTGCTTGGCTGGTGTTCTATTTTCTGTCCTCCCTAACTAAGATAGCTATAAAGAGTGTTTAGAGCTTTTTCTATTAAGAAGACAAGTTGATGTCCAGTGACATTTACTCATAACCAAAGGAATCACGGCGACTATTTTGCAGGACGGTACCGAGAACGCAGCGGGGAGGGCTGACGATGTGGATTGATGGTGTATTTTCTGGGGGTGGGGTGAAAGCCTTTGCTTTTGTGGGAGCTTATGAAATTGTTGAAAAGCATGGCTATCGATTTCGCAGGGTCGCAGGAACGAGTGCGGGCTCCATTATCGCCGCTTTTATAGCATCTGGGTACAATAGCAAGGATATTTATAAATTAATGGAAGAGCTGCAACCCTCTCTATTTTTAGATCAGTCCAAAATTATTCATCATTTTCCATTTATTAAATGGCTAACACTTTATTGGCGCATGGGGCTCTATAAAGGAAATACGTTTGAGAAATGGTTGATGGAGGTTCTTAAGGCCAAAGGCGTGGAGCGCTTTAGTGATCTGCCTCCGGATTCATTAAAGATCATTGCCTCTGATTTATCCAGAGGAAAAATGATTGTTATCCCCGATGACCTTGTTGAATATGGGATTCATCCGGAGAATTTTTCTGTCGCGCGCGCCATCCGCATCAGTTGTAGTCTTCCATTCTTTTTTGAGCCGATTTCCCTATATGATAAAGAGAATCAGAAATGTATTCTCGTTGATGGAGGGGTGTTGAGTAATTTTCCAGTTTGGTTGTATGATGATCAACAAGATCTGCCTTCACGTCCTTTCTTGGGATTTCAATTGAGCTCAAGAACGGATAGTGCAGCCCCTCGCCGCATAAAAAACGCAGTTGATTTATTTCACGGCATTTTTACAACGATGAAAGAGGCTCATGATGCGAAATATATTTCAAAATATGCAGCATCCAATATTGTCTTCCTACCCGTTGAAAATATTGAAACCGCTAATTTTAAGCTTTCAAAGGAAAATATTGATCATTTAGTGGAGGTGGGGCGTAAAAGGACAACAAAGTTTTTGAAGCATTGGACCTATTAAAAATTTATATTAGAAAACTTGGCTTGCACCCCTTCGCTGGTACTCCTGATGTGATTTTTGCCAATCACACACTTAGGGTGTCCGCAAGCCTCAGATGGCGAAAGTCAAAGCCCGCCTTATATTCTCTTCCTTTATGCGCGTCAGTAAAGTTATACATCCTGATAGTATAAAAACGACAAGTGGATTAAGCGTCACTTGTCGTTTTGGCAGCTTATTGTTATTCGAGAAAAAACAGCTTTTTTCGACGCCGTTTTTTGCCGTCGATGACTGTAAGATGGTGGTGATTGCGTTTCTGTCCTTTTGCGATGGGTTCCTTTTTCTTTACAACAGTTTGTGATTGGATCACATGTAAGTGTGAAGGTTGAGAAACAGGGCGATGATGGTGTCGCTCTTTTTTGCGTTTCTTGGTTTGCTTGACTGCACGACGATAGGCAGCGGTGTCACTTGACGAGCGGTTCATAAACAGCTTGTAAATGACAAAGATAAGCCCGACGACCAGAGCGATCATAGCAATGTTTTTCAACAGGCTTAGTGGGTGGAACGCCAAGCCGATGAGTCCCAGTAAAATAATGGCATAAAAAACAATATTAAACCATGATTTTCTCACTTTCAACACCTCCCATTTCAGCGTTTTTCTAGCTTACAACGGTTTGTTTCTCACTCGCAATATAACGTGCTTCTCTATCTTTCATTTCATTAAAAGCGGCAATAGCTACCTCAATCTGATCTGCTTTTGGCTCTTTAGTTGTCAGAAGCTGTAGCCAAAGACCTGGATAGCCAAGCCAGCGTAAGACAGGAATATGCCTACATTTATTGGTCAGCTGTAAGACTTCATAAGCGATGCCTAGATCTACTGGTATGAGCAAAATCCGTGAGACAAGTCTCAACCAAAAAGGATGGACGGGAACGAGAAAATATAAAAAGATACTGATGATCGCAGTAAATAGGATAAAGCTGCTTCCGCAACGATAGTGGAGCCGGGATTGGGCTTTAACATTTTGGACCGTTAAAGCTTCGCGTACTTCAAACGTATTTATTACTTTATGCTCGGCACCATGGTATTGAAACAGACGTTTCACCATTGGCGTCAAAGATATAAAGTAGATATAGCCAAAAATAAAAAGAAGCTTAAACAATCCTTCTAGTAATATTTGCGCAACGTCTCCTGGAAAGAGAAAGCTTAATGCTTCAGCAAGTAGAGTAGGAACGAGTGTCAATACAAACTTCCCGAATAAAAAAGAAAGCACTGCGATCACACTCACACCAAGAATCATGGCCCATTTTCCCTTTTCCTCAGTTTCCTGAGCCTCATTAGCCGCATCATCTGCGGGATCGACATCATACTTTTCTGAGGCAAAATTCAAATGCTTTGTCCCAACAATACTGGATTCAATGATTCCGATAATCCCTCTAACGAAAGGAATTTTTTTTAATTTATTTAAAACAGGTGTCGGTTCCTTTTTAACTTCATAGTATTCAAGACTTCCATCTTTTCTGCGAATAGCAGTTACTGTGGTATGCTTACCGCCCATCATCACCCCTTCAATGACAGCCTGACCGCCATACACAGGTAATTTTTTCAATAGAGATCACCAACTTTGATGTTTTCTCTTATTTTACTAGAAAAGTTCAAAAGTCTCCACATTAAGATATGTTCTATATTAATAATTTACCCAAAATAACAATTTATACACATTTTATTCAAAAGAAAGTGAATTTATTTGTGAACGTATGTGCATGAAGAAAATGAATAAGACTAGGTCATACTAATCCTTGGAGGTGATAAGATGAGTGACGAATTTGTGTTAACAAAGGAAGACAAGAACGACTATAGCAAGGTTTCTTCAAATGGAAGGACAGTTTTAATTGGCTTTGTGGGTGGAGCGCTTTGGGGTTTGCTCGGTTTTTTATTTTATGAGCTTAATTTTTGTAGATATGGTCCTGCACTTATCTTGGCACCCTTTCCTTCGTATGATTGGAAGGAATCTGTTGGCAAACAATTTTTAGGACTCCTCATGATTTGCATCGTTTCCATCTTGCTTGCGTTTGCGTATAAATTCACCTTAGGGCGAATGAAAAATATGTGGATTAGCATCGGATTTGGCCTCGCTTTATGGGTGATCGTTTTCTATGTGCTTCAGCCTTGGATTCCCCATTTAAAGCCTGTGACAGAGCTCGGTAAGAACACGATTACCACAACGCTTTGCTTATATATTTTGTATGGTCTTTTTGTAGGCTATTCCATCTCCTTTGATCTTACTTCGTCAGAAAGCGAAAATGCCGACTACTCAAATGACTAAGCCTATGGTAGAATAGCTAAGGGAAAACATTCTGAAATGGGTGAAGCCGATGCGTCATTATCTGATTATTAATGGACCTAATCTGAATCAATTAGGAAAAAGAGAACCAGATGTTTACGGCAAGGAGACGCTCGATGATCTCGTCGCATTTATTGAAGAGTTTGCCAAGCAGCAGTCCTTTGCTGTCACTTGTAAACAAAGCAATTATGAGGGAGAGATCATTGGTTGGATACACGAAGCGTCCTCAGATTATGACGGCATTGTCATAAATCCAGCAGCCTTTACACACTATAGCTATGCCATTAGAGATGCACTCGCAGGGCAAAGTCTACCGGTTATAGAGGTTCACTTATCGAATATTCATAAAAGAGAACCTTTTCGTCATCAGTCTGTTACTGCGCCGGTTGTTATCGGGCAGATTGTCGGACTTGGTTTTCACGGCTATCAATTGGCGTTGACTTATTTAGAAGCACACGTTAATTAAGAGGATAAACGATTCAAACCATATCAGATCGCGAGTGGCCTCATGTAAGAGATGAAAGGGGAATACGTCAATCATGATTTCAGTTAACGATTTTCGCACAGGGTTAACGATTCAAGTGGATGGGGATATTTGGTCAGTCATAGAATTTCAACATGTGAAGCCGGGAAAAGGAGCGGCTTTTGTGCGTTCCAAATTGCGTAATTTACGCACAGGCTCCATTCAAGAAAAAACCTTTCGCGGTGGAGAAAAGGTTGATCGAGCACACATTGAAAATCGCCGCATGCAGTATCTCTATGCTAACGGAGATCAACATACCTTTATGGATTTAGAAAGCTATGAACAGATCGAATTAAATGCTAAACAAATCGCTGATCAATTAAATTTTTTAAAAGAGAATATGGAGGTTCATATTCAAAGCTTTGAAGGTGAAACGATCGGTGTTGAACTTCCTAATACCGTTGAATTAGAAGTGACGGAAACTGAACCTGGAATTAAAGGAGACACGGCTTCCGGTGGCTCTAAGCCAGCGATTCTAGAAACGGGTTATACCGTTCAAGTGCCTTTCTTCATTAATCAAGGTGATGTGCTCATTATTGATACACGTACTGGAAACTATATATCCCGTGCCTGATCAAGAGAGTCTAGCTTATTGCTAGGCTCCTTTTTTTAAAAGATCAGAAAGTATAAAATTTCTGGTCATGAGGACGATGCGCGATTCCGCTCCAGGTCGCTCGCTTTCCTAAGCCTCCTCGCGCCTTCGCGCTGCTAAGGTCTTACCGATCTCCTACTTCCCGCTGGACTCTAGTATCGCATCATGAGTCAACGGCGCCCGTGGACTACATGATTTTAGAGTGTTACGAATCGCGCGCCTTGCGCTCCCATCCACTTGACCAGGCAATGAAGCCTTTTTCATATTGGCTGATGCTCTATACTAAGGACAAGGACCGGGCATGCTTTTCGCCCGGTTTTTCTTATACTATCAGAATGTATAATTTCGCTGACGCGCATAAAGGAAGAGAGTATAAGTTCGGGCTTTGACTTTCGCCACCTGAGGCTTGCGGACACCCTAAGTGTGTGATTGGCAAAAATCACATCAGGAGTACCAGCGAAGTGGTGCAAGCCAAGCATTCTAATGCCATCGGTATTATAACCATGTGCCCGCATTGGCATTGTCGTATGATTGTAGCCGAGTTCTTTTGTAGTCTGCTTGCGTGCACTTCGATCGTGTAGCTTTCCTATTGGCGGTTCGCACTTTTCGCTCCCATTCTATTTGTTCTGTGCCGATGTCTAGTAGGAGGCGAAGTTTCCCCTCACACGGGAGTCATGCCACAACAGAGAGGGGCAGAGGAACGAGTCTCTCAGATTCACTCTTAATTTAATCACTAATTCAATAAAAGATAGGGCCCTCTGAACGGCATCTCGATTGTAAGACACATATAACAATTGGAGGTGCCGTTTTCTTATGTTGTCAGAAAGTCTATTCCTTCGCTTATACTCTCTAAGGATGATGGATAAGATTAGGCTTTGACTTTGTCATTGGGACGTGGTTACCAGCTAACTTTTTTCATAAATGTGAATAAATTGAGAGGCTCATTTTCTTTATAGCCTCATCTATTTAAGATTTTTATATTGGGTGAAGAAAAGCATAAAGTGTACAGGCCAGCATATATTGATGATAAGTAATAAGCCTGAAAAGGGTGAGAAAAAATGGATGACGTATTAGCCCTTATCCCTGAACATATAGCGAAAGAGATCCTCCAACTGCCAGCGCATCTATTGGATCAGCTTGAAGAGATTAGATGTCGTATCGAGCGCCCGGTTGAATTAGTGCTGGGTGGAAAGCCGCGTTTTTTAGACAAGCTTATTTTTACCTTCCAAGATGCAAGAGCTTTACTAGGAAAACTCAGTCAGTATTCTCTCTATACACTGGAAGAAGAATTGAAGCGAGGCTATGTCACGATCAGTGGAGGGCATCGAATTGGGCTTGCTGGAAAGGTGATTACTGAGGAGAGCCAAGTGAAGCGCATAAGAGATGTCAGCTCCTTTAATATTCGTGTCGCAAGGCAAAAGCTTGGGGCTGCACATTCAATGATGCCTTTTCTCTATCAAGAGCATCGCTGGTATAACACGTTAATTATAGGTCCACCACAAGCAGGAAAGACCACGCTATTGCGGGATATTGCTAGGATAGCCAGTCAAGGGGAAGCGCCCATTCCTTCTACAAAGGTAGGTATTGTGGACGAGCGTTCAGAAATTGCGGGCTGTGTGAAAGGTGTTCCTCAGCATGCATTTGGGCCGCGGATTGATGTCTTGGATGCTTGTCCAAAACCCGAAGGAATGATGATGTTAATCCGATCAATGAGCCCCGAATTAGTTATCGTTGATGAAATTGGCCGTCAAGAGGATAGTCATGCATTGCTTGAAGCCCTAAATGCCGGTGTTAATGTGATTGCGAGTGCGCATGGTTACAGCTATGAGCAAATCCTTAGACGGCCAAATATTCATGTTCTTATGGAGCATCGGCTGTTTGATCGGTTTATTGTCCTCTCGAGACAGAGAGGTCCAGGCGTTATTGAAGCCATTTATAACGGAGAAGGCTCACTTATATCGCAAAAAAGAGAGTTTGTTTAGACAGATGAAGCTCATAGGCTCTCTTCTCATTATTCTGACATCAACAGCTATTGGTCGTATGTATGCCAAGCGTTATCGCGATCGGCCGCGCCAGTTAAGGCAGTTGCGTTCAGCGCTTCAGGTGCTGGAAACCGAAATCACATATAGCCTTAGGCCGATTGGTGAAGTTGCCGCAAAACTTGTCCACCAAATCCCAAAACCTGTAAACCAGTTCTTTAAATTATTGACGGATGAGCTGGAGAAGGGGCTGACCTTGCAAGAGGCATGGAAGGAAGCCGTCGGCGAATTTTGGCCAAACACTGCACTGAAAAAGAATGAGCAGGATATCTTGCTTCAATTTGGCGTGACATTAGGGCAGTCCGATCGGGAGAACCAAGAGAAACAAATTCATTTAGCCCTGACGCATTTAGAGCGTGAGGAGTCTGAAGCACGCGAGGCTCAAGCTACCTATGAAAAATTGTGGAATACCATGGGGTTTTTGGCCGGACTTTTAATTGTCCTTCTATTAATTTGATGCGTGAGCTCAATCAGTAAGGAGAGGCTTTAAGTCATTTTTATTGGTTAACTATAGGGGAGGAAGCACCATGTCAATAGATGTGAATACAATTTTTCAAATTGCGGGGATTGGGATTATCGTCGCTATGATTCAAACGGTACTTAAACAAATGGGAAAGGATGATTGGGCCCAATGGGTCACGCTTATTGGTTTTGTTGTCATCCTTTATATGGTTGCTTCCTTAATCGGTAATCTCTTTGATAAGATCAAGGACGTCTTCCTGTTTCAAGGGTAGGGGGAATGCACGATCGAAATCCTACAAATTGTCGGCATCGGTTTAATCGCTACCTTCTTAGCACTAATACTTAATGAGCAAAAACCGGCTTTTGCTTTTCTCCTTATAGTCTTTGTTGGAATTTCTATCTTTTTATTGCTTATCGGAAAAATTCAGCAGATCATAGAAATGATTGAACGCATGGCTGTAAATGCTAACCTCAATCTTGTCTATATGACAACGATTCTTAAAATCATCGGCATTGCCTATATTGCAGAGTTTGGTGTACAAATTGCCCGGGATGCTGGACAAGGTGCCCTGGCGTCAAAAATAGAACTCGCCGGTAAGATACTTATTCTTGTGATGGCGATTCCCATCATCATGGCAATTATCAAAACAATATTGGGGCTTATTCCCAAATAATAAAGGAGATGCACTATGTGGCTTCTCTCTCAACGCTTGACAAAAAATACTGTACGGGTCATCGCACTCTGTTGCTTTATCCTCATGCTCTGCCCTTCAATTACCTTGGCAGATACTGTGACCGACAAAGTGGTGGACAAGCAGCTTGATAGCATAAATACAGATGATATTAAAGCCTATTGGGATAAAGTGGTGACCCAATATAATGGTTTTCTCCCAGAAAGCAAGGACATGGACTTTAAAGAATTTCTTACCTCTGATAAGAATCATTTGATTAAGGAATGGATTGCAGGTCTCCTGCATTATTTATTTCATGAATTACTGGTCAACGGCAAGTTATTAGGAACGTTGATTTTACTGACGGTACTTTCGATGATCCTACAGAATATACAAAATGCCTTTGAGCATCCCACAGTTTCTAAGGTAGCCTATGCTGTTGTGTATATGGTTCTCGTTATCCTGGCACTTAACTCATTTAAGGTAGCGATTTCTTATACCACAACAGCAATAAATGATATGAGCCACTTTTTACTGGCGCTGATGCCCCTTATATTGGCGTTAATGGCGACCTCGGGGGGGTTAACGTCAGTTGCCTTTTTTCATCCAATCATTGTATTCCTTATTAATGTCAGTGGCTGGTTGATTTCTATGATTGTATTGCCACTCTTATTTTTATCGGCACTTCTATCGATCGTTAGCGCACTATCAGAGCATTATAAGGTAACGCAGCTGGCTAAGCTGTTGCGCAGTATCGGGATTGGGATACTTGCCGTCTTTTTTGCCATCTTTTTAGGTGTACTTTCGGTTCAAGGAGCGGCCACAGCCATTTCCGATGGACTGGTTGTGCGAACAGCTAAATTCATTACGGGGAATTTTGTTCCTGTGATTGGCAGGATGTTTACTGATGCTGCAGATACTGTTCTAAATGCATCTGCTCTAGTAAAAAATACGATTGGTATTGCTGGGCTGGTCATACTCGTTGCCATTGTTATTTTTCCGGTGTTGAAAGTATTGGCGTTAGCATTTATTTATAACCTCGCTTCAGCCATTCTTCAGCCATTAGGCGGAGGGCCTATCATTGAATGCCTATCGGTTATCGGCCGCAGTATGATTTATGTGTTTGCCTGTCTAGCCATTGTTGCACTTATGTTTTTCTTAGCAATCACCATCATCATAGCCTCTAGTAATTTATCTTTGATGGTGCGATAGGGGGTACAGACGATTGTCAGCTGTTTCAAGTTGGATCTCTCAAGTCGTGTTATTAATCCTGTTAGCCATCGTGCTTGAACTCCTGTTACCCAATGATAGTTTCCAAAAGTATGTCAAGCTCGTCGTCGGACTCGTTCTGATCGTTGCTTTGCTGAGTCCCGTCATTAAAGTGCTGCACATGCCCGTTGAAAAAATATTAAATGAGCTGAATCCTCCTAAAGAAGAGGATGCGTTAAAAAATTCAATAAATCAGCATAAAAATGAAATAGAACATGAACAAGCTGCATATAAATCTAACATAGTGGCTGTCTACATGAAAAACGATGTACAGGAGGCGTTAGGAGAGCAATTTGGTCTCACCATTGTCGGGGATATTCATTTAGACATTGATGATAGCGCAAAAAGTCCAAAAGTTAAACATGCTGTTGTCGTTTTAGGACAAGCGGATGAAGCTAAAAAGGCGGCGAAGAACAATCAAGAGCGTTCCGACAAGACTAAGGAGATTCAGCCGGTTAAAAAGGTCGATATTCAAGTGAGGATCGATGATACAGAAACAGACAGGCAATCCTCATCACAAGAAACCAAAGAGCTTAAGGCTGTTAAAGCATTCCTAGCAAAAAAATGGGAGATTCCTCAAAGCCGTTTAACACTCCAGCTTGAAGGAGGCGGTTCTTAAGTCATGTCGCTGTCCAAGCTCTTACAACTCTTAAAGGATTTATTTTTAACAGAAAAAACCGACAACAAGAAAAAAAAGTCTCCCTTACAGCCATTAGTCATTCTCCTTATCATCGGTGTTGCTTTGATGGTCTTTAGCCGGGTCTATAGTTCACAAACGGCAAGTCAAGGCGATGCGGCGAAGACAAAGGCCGTCCAAACCTCAGGGGAAACCGCCAGTCAGGATATGGAGACCTTTAAAACCGATAAAAAAAATACATTTTCCTCATTTGAAGATTACGCAGCTTATTATGAAGATCATCTCACATCGATATTAAATGAGGTAAGTGGGGTCTCGAACGTTCACGTTATGGTGGTCGTCGATACGACAGTTCAAAATGTTTATGGGAAAAATTCGGATACCCAAAATAATCATACCAATGAGGAGGATAAAGATGGTGGAACGCGAGAATCTAATGAGCAGAACAAAAAAGAAGATGTCGTCATTATTGATGGAGGTGATACCAAAGAGCCCCTCATTATCACAAAGAAAAGTCCTGTAGTCAAAGGTGTTTGGGTCGTGGCGGATGGGGTGGACAATCCAACGATCAAGTCATGGATTGTTGATGCCGTGAGCTCTGTGCTCGGAATCCCTTCATATAAAGTGTCAGTGACACAAGGTAAATCAAAGGAGGAGTAACACATGGTACTTAAAAAACAAACAGTATGGTTGTTAACAATGTTAAGCCTTATCGTCGTCTTGTCCGTATACTATATTTCAACACCACCAAGCAACACACCGACTTCGCAGTCCGCAACGCCGAAGCAAAGTGAGGCGAATAAGGATTCCAAGGATGGTATGGCTTCAAGTCATATTGTCAATGATGATGCCTTAGCGGATTATCGCTTACAAAAACAACAAGCAGATAAAGAACAAGCCCAACAATATGAAAAAGTGATTGACTCTGATAAAAGTACAGCTGTTCAAGTAAGCGAGGCCCAGGATAAATTGCAATCCATAGAAACCATGAATCAAAAGGAATCCTTATTAGAAGGAGAAATTAAGTCAAAAGGGTTTGATGATGCAGTCGTTAGTGCCTCAGGATCTGATGTCAATGTCTATGTCAAAGCTGGTAGCATATCTAATAAACAAGCCAATGAGATTATGCGCATGGTTAATAGTGAACTGGGAGATGTTCATGTTAGCGTGGAACGCGAGCCTGTAAAATAATAGGTCTATTGATGAAGGACTGCTGGCGTAGCCGCAGTCCTTTTTTTAAAGATCAGAAAGTATAAAATTTCTGGTCATGAGGACGGTGCGGATTTCCGCTCCAGGTCGCTCGCTTTCCTAAGCCTCCTCGCGCCTTCGCGCTGCTAAGGTCTTACCGATCTCCCACTTCCCGCAGGAGTCTCTCGCCTTGCGCTCCATTCCACTTGACCAGGCAACGAAGCCTCTTTCATATTGGATGATGCCCTATACTAAGGACAAGGACCTGACATGTTTTTCGCCCGGTTTTTCTATGTAAAAATGAATGGAGAGAACATTCAAAGCCGATTTTTCTTTGCAACTCTCAGCGACTTCTATTAAAATAAAGAAGGTTATATTATCAATAGAAATACACGGACATTTTCACTTATAAAAATTAATGATATAGTAGTATAAGGTTGTCGTGTATTTTATATGAAAGCTTAAAGGAGTGCGAAACTTTGCTTAAAGTTGAAGAACTAAAAGAACTCATCCAACTCATTGATGACTCATCTATCGATGAATTTGAATACGAAGTTGAAAATTCAAAAGTAACCTTAAGAAAAAATAAAGAAGGCGTTGTCGCTCAAGCAGCGGCTCCTCAGGTAGCCGTTCAGGCCCCGGTGGCCCAACAGCCACAAGCACAACCTGTAGTAGCGCAACAAGCGGCTAATGGGCAAGCGGTTGAAAATGGAGGTCAGCAAGAAGAGTTACATAAAATTGTCTCGCCGATGGTGGGGACATTCTATGCTAAACCATCTCCGGATAAAGACAACTTTGTAAAGGTCGGATCGAAGGTATCCAATGACACAGTTGTTTGTATTATTGAAGCGATGAAGCTATTCAACGAAATTGAAGCAGATGTTAAAGGTGAAATTGTCGATGTTCTTGTTGAAGATGGACAGCTCGTTGAATATGGTCAACCACTTTTCCTTGTTAAGACAGAATAGGGGTTTTATGTATGCTAAAAAAAATACTTGTTGCAAACCGTGGTGAAATTGCCGTTCGCATCATTCGCGCGTGCAAGGAAATGAATATTGAAACCGTAGCGGTTTATTCTCAAGCGGATAAAGAAGCTCTGCACGTTCAGCTTGCTGATGAAGCCTATTGTATTGGACCGACAAGCTCTAAGGATAGTTATTTGAATCTAACGAGCATCATGAGTGTTGCCACTTTAACAGGTGTAGATGGCATTCATCCAGGCTATGGCTTTTTAGCGGAAAATGCCGATTTTGCTGAACTCTGTGAAGAATGTAATATCACGTTTATCGGTCCTAGCCCAGAGGCTATCAGTAAAATGGGCATTAAGGATGTTGCCAAAAGCACGATGAAGGCGGCAGGTGTTCCTGTTGTTCCTGGCTCTGAGGGCATCGTTGAAACCATTGAAGATGCTGTAAAGGTGGCTGAAACCATTCAATATCCTGTGATTATTAAGGCAACAGCTGGTGGTGGTGGTAAAGGCATTCGTATCGCCAGAAATGAAGAGGAACTGAAAAAAGGTGTGTCCATCACTCAGCAAGAAGCGGCAACTGCCTTTGGTAATCCAGGTGTTTATCTTGAAAAATTCATCGAGGATTTTCGTCATGTGGAAATCCAGGTGCTTGCCGATAAGCATGGTCATACCATTCATTTGGGTGAACGTGATTGTACGATCCAAAGACGCTTGCAAAAGCTTGTAGAAGAAAGCCCATCACCTGCATTATCACCTGAGAAGCGTCAGGAAATGGGGGAAGCGGCGGTACGCGCTGCTGAAGCTGTGAATTATTCAGGGGCTGGGACCATCGAATTTATTTTTGATGCTGATGGTAATTTTTATTTCATGGAAATGAATACACGTATTCAAGTTGAGCATCCTGTAACAGAATATGTGACAGGGATTGACTTGATTAAGGAGCAAATTCGCGTCGCTTCAGGGGAACCCCTTTCCATAAAGCAAGAGGACGTAACGTTTAATGGTTGGGCGATTGAATGCCGTATCAATGCAGAAAATCCGGCGAAGAACTTTATGCCATCACCTGGCGAAGTCACGATGTATCTTCCTCCTGGTGGCCCAGGCGTCCGTGTGGATTCTGCTGTTTATCCAGGCTATCGTATTCCACCTTATTATGATTCAATGGTGGCGAAAATCATTGCTTATGGAGAAACGCGTGAAGACGCAATTGCAAAGATGAAGCGCGCGCTTGGCGAAACGGTTATCGATGGGATTAGCACAACCATTCCGTTCCATCTCAATCTATTTAATCATCCGGTTTTCGTAAAAGGAGATTTTAATACGAAGTTTTTGGAGAAATATCCGATCGCAACGCAAGAAAACCTTGGAGGTGAATAATTCATGGAAGATAACCATTCTTTCTATGATGATATTGAGGCTGAACCGATGTATGAAGTGGACGACAATAATACGGATCTTGGGAAGGTAGAAATTTCACCAGAAGTGATTGAAGTGATTGCTGGCATGGCGGCAAATGAGGTAGATGGCGTCGCTGCTATGCATGGAAGCTTTGCGACAGGTGTCGCTGAACGCATTGGCCGTAAAAATTATGGAAAAGGCATCAAGGTTGATTTAACAGAAGAGGGGATAACCATTGATGTGCAATTGCACATGAAATTTGGAGTCTCCATTCCGGATGTCGGTCGTTGTGTTCAAGATAATATTGCACAAACGCTTCGGACGATGACAGCCTTAGAAGTCAACGCCATTAACATCCATGTTGTTGGTATCGAATTTGAGCAAGAAAGCAATACAAGCATTGAAAATGGTTAAATCAAAGGGGAAACCCTTTGATTTTTTCCTATGTCTGTGGGACAAGTTTACTGCGAGCATAATTAACTCTTCGCTAAAACGATGGGAATAAGCAGACTTGGGGTTATGGGTTATGAATGGATGAATTTAGCAAAGTAGAGTAAGCCGAGTTTTATTGAATACAGCGAGAGAAAGGATTAAGGCTAATAATGAACCGAAGAAAAGCGCGTGAAAAGGCGATACAAGCTCTTTTTCAAATTGATGTGGGGAAGCATCAGCTAGATGAAGTGCTGAGCACTGAGGAAGAGGAAAAGGCGCTCGATCCCTTTTTCAAACAACTCGTTACAACAACTTTGGCTCATCAAGAAGATATTGATGCGACCATTAAAAAATACTTGATCAAATGGCCGTTTGAAAGATTGGGTAATATCGATAAGGCCATCATGAGGCTGGCGGTTTGTGAAATTAAATATTTTGATGCCATCCCTGTTAAGGTCAGTCTAAATGAAGCCATAGAATTAGCTAAGATTTTTGGTGATGATGATACACGGAGATTTACAAATGGTGTGTTATCCCGTCTTGCTAATCAGGAGCAAAACGACACGTCGCAGGGAGAATAGCGGAGCGCAGTCTGGATCCGCCTCGCCATCCTGAGGAGATAAGGGGGAGGATAGCATGGCAGAAAGACGGTACATTACGGTTACCGCATTAACCCGATACATTAAGGGACTATTTGAAAAAGATCGTCATCTTCAAGATGTCTGGCTCAGAGCTGAAATTTCTAATTTCAAACGGCATAGTCGAGGCCATATGTATTTAACCTTGAAGGATAAGCAGACAAGGATTTCAGCTGTGATGTTTGCAGCCGATAATCGTCGGTTAACCTTTGTACCAGAGGACGGTATGAAGGTCCTTGTGCGAGGAGAAATTTCACTTTACGAGCCCTATGGGCAGTATCAAATCTACATTAAAGAGATGCAGCCTGACGGAGTGGGGCATCTTCATTTGGCGTTTGAGCAGCTAAAAAAGAAGCTAGCTCAAGAGGGATTATTTGACCAAGAATTAAAGAAAAGTCTTCCCGCTTATCCACGTAACATAGGGGTTGTGACTTCGCCAACAGGAGCGGCGATTCGTGATATCTTTACCACGATTAAAAGAAGGTTCCCTGCTGCAATGATAACGGTATTTCCTGTATTAGTACAAGGTGAATATGCGGCATCATCGATTGCCAGGGCGATAGAACGTGCCAATGAAAGCCAAGAGGTCGATGTCCTGATTATCGGTCGCGGCGGGGGCTCTATTGAAGAGCTTTGGGCTTTTAACGAGGAAATTGTAGCTCGCTCCATTCATGCGTCGCTTCTTCCGATTGTTTCGGCAGTCGGTCATGAAACAGATTTTACCATCGCTGATTTTGTTGCTGATATCCGTGCGGCGACACCGACGGCAGCTGCTGAACTGGTTGTACCACATATCATGGAACTTCAAGAACGCATCCAAGAGCGCTACCATCGCTTGCAGACTGTCATGAAGAAACGGCTTGAAAAGGATAGGGAGCATCTCACAACCCTTCAGAACGCTTATGCATTTAAATATCCTGGGCAATTGATCCGCCAGAAGGAACAGGAGCTTGATCGGGCTTATGAGCGCATGGTGAGTCAGTCTAAACGCATGATGCAGCAATGGAGACAACGTACAGAACATGCTGCGCGTTTGATTTACAAGCATCATCCTGAAGAGCAATTAAAGAGAGCGGAAAAGGACAGAAGTGCCCTATTCGAGCGGCTTGGACGGGCCTTTACCCATCATAAAGAGCGAAAGGCCGCCATGCTTAAGCAATCCATTAGCCAACTTAATGCCTTTAGCCCGCTTAACATTATGGAAAGAGGCTATGCGTTAACTTATAGTAAGGAACAGCAGCTCGTAAAATCAGTAAAACAAGTGACTCCAGGGGACAGCTTAAGCATTCGTTTGAAAGACGGGACAGTGGATTGTCAGGTATGGGGGATAGAGGAAGGTGAAAAAAATGAGTGAAAAACAAACGGAACAAATTGAAGAGCATGTAGATCAAAGCTTTGAGGAAGCTATGCAGGAATTGGAAACCATTGTCAGGCAATTAGAAGAAAATGAAGTTCCCCTCGAAAAAGCCATTAATCTCTTCCAAAAGGGTGTGACGCTTTCGAAAATGTGTCACCAAAAGCTCCAAAGAGTAGAAGATCAAATGGATAAAATTTTACGTGAAGATGGCACTGAAGAAGCCTTTCGTTTAGACGAGGAAGACCGCACATGACCATGGATATTGTAGCGTACTTAGAAACAAAAAAGGCACTCATCGATCAGCATCTTGTTCAGCTACTGAAAAGGATGGAAGCCCCTGATCGTCTCAAGGAATCCATGCTCTATTCCGTTGAGGCTGGTGGCAAGCGCTTGCGTCCCATCTTAATGCTAGCTGTTGTTGAGGCCTTAGAATCCAAAACTGAGTATGGATTGCAGCCGGCTAGTGCTCTAGAACTCGTTCACACCTATTCCTTAATTCATGATGACCTGCCGGCTATGGATGATGACGATCTTCGTAGAGGTCTTCCAACCAATCATAAAAAGTTTGGTGAAGCCACAGCGATTCTTGCAGGAGATGGCTTGCTAACATTCGCCTTCACTTGCCTATCACAAGCGCCTTATATAGATGCTAAGACCAAGCTCTGGCTGATTCAAGAATTAGCTAATGCTGCTGGTCCTTCGGCAATGGTGGGTGGACAGATGGATGATCTTGAAGCGGAAGGAAAGGCATTGGATCTAATCGCCTTAGAAAAAATTCATCAGAAAAAAACCGGACGTCTCTTAGAGTTTGCGGTCATGGGCGGGGCGACAATAGCCAAGGCTGATCGAAGTACAAAGGACACATTGCAGTTATTTGCCCGACATTTAGGTCTCGCTTTTCAAATCCAAGATGACATTTTAGATATTGAAGGAGACGAAGCGGCAATAGGTAAGCCTGTTGGCAGTGATATTGAAAATAAAAAAAATACGTATCCAGCCATTCTTGGCATTGAAGGAACGAAGGAACAGCTCAAAGCGCATTTTGAAAAAGCTCTTGATGCCTTGAAGTCGACAGCAATTCAACATGATGTCTTAGAGGGGATCGCTCATTTTATTATTGAGCGTCACTATTGATCTTTAGTCCAATTTATAGTATGTGTAAAATAGTTCTCGGTGGTATTTCTACAAAATCCTAGCCAAAAAAGAAGAGGCACTCTATCATAAATGTATGCCTACCAGAGCAAATACATCGTA
>NZ_BMIR01000012.1 GCF_014642655.1 Pullulanibacillus camelliae | reverse complement strand
TCTACGATGTATTTGCTCTGGTAGGCATACATTTATGATAGAGTGCCTCTTCTTTTTTGGCTAGGATTTTGTAGAAATACCACCGAGAACTATTTTACACATACCCCAAACAGGAACCGTCACCTTTAAGGAAGATGGCAGTGTTGATAAGATTACCCTAGATGATGATGCTGACGGATTGAACTTTAGCTATGATGATAATGGGACAACGGGCACTGCGAATGTAGGACTAGACGACATTAATTTCGATGGCTTATCTAGCTATAATGATCCGGCAACCGCTGATGTGATTGGAGATAAGGTTTCATTGCAGGATTTCAATGTCGACTCCTCAGGCCGTATTTATGGCATTCTGTCCAATGGAGATTTGCAATTGCTTGGTCAGATTGCAACGAGCCAATTCAACAACCCAGGAGGATTGGATAAAGTCGGTGGGTCGCTTTACAGTGCATCCAGCAACTCCGGCGATCCGGTTGAAGGCGCTCCTGGAGACAACGGAAGCGGCAGCTTATCCGTCGGTTCCTTGGAAATGTCGAACGTTGATCTTTCTGAAGAGTTTACGAGCATGATTGAAGCGCAGCGTGGTTTTCAGGCTAACGCTCGTGTCATCACAACGTCTGACTCGATTTTAGAAGAGCTTGTTAACTTGAAACGACAATAAAGGAGGGAAGGGATCGGTCCTTCCGATCCCTTTATTATGATCCAACTCACGCGAATTAACGGAAAAGCTTTTACGTTAAATGCATTATTGATCGAACAAGTAGAAGCGTTACCTGATACAACAATATCACTTACGACTGGAAAAAAAATTATTGTAAAAGATACAGAGTATGAAGTCACTAAAAAAACGCGAGCTTTTTATAAAGAAATCGGGTTGTTTGCTTCAAATATGACTGAAAAGGGAGCTCAAGATGTTTAAAAGTAAGACACTTAATACAGTCATCATTACAATGGCTGTACTTACTGTGATCAGTGCCAGTTTATATTTTTATTTAAATCATAAAGCTCAGGCGAAATCTTCTCCGCCAACTGTTTCTGAGATTGTCAAGCATCTTTCTGTGTCAACAGATGAGATCACAACGAACCTAAGCGACAACAAATTCATTAAGGTTTCCTTTTTAATGCAGGTGTCAAATAAGGATGCGAAAGATGAGCTAACAAAGAGACAGTTCCAAGTTAATAATGCTATTTTATATCTTTTATCCAATAAAACGGAGAAGGATTTACAAGGGCAAAAGGGCATCAAGGATTTGGAAACCGCCCTTAAAGATAAGCTCAATGGCCTAATGAAGTCTGGGAAAGTCACTCACGTCTATACGACTGAGAAAATCATTCAATGAGTTTGCTGAGGAAAAGAGGTGATGCGCTTTGGCAGATGTATTATCTCAATCAGAAATAGACGCGCTGCTTTCGGCCATTTCAACAGGAGAAATGGATGCCAATGATCTGTTGAAAGAAGAAGTTGAAAAGAAAGAAAAAGTGTATGATTTTAAAAGAGCGTTACGCTTTTCGAAGGATCAATTTCGCAGTTTAACACGCATTCATGAAAATTATGCACGTTTACTGACCAACTATTTTTCAACGAAGCTGCGAACCTTTGTACAAATTTCGGTAGCTTCAGTGGATCAGCTTCCTTATGAAGAATTTGTGCGTTCAGTCCCCTCACTGACCATTTTAAATGTCTTTGAAGCAGCCCCATTATCTGGGAGAATGGTGATGGAGGTTAATCCAAATATTGCTTATGCGATGCTGGATCGCGTGTTAGGTGGTATGGGGGATAGCTTTAATAAAATCGATAACTTAACAGAGATTGAATCTAAGCTCATTTCGCAAATATTTGAAGATGCGTTAGAGCCTTATAAAGATGCGTGGATGAATGTGTATACGATTGAACCTGAAATGAGTGATTTTGAGGTCAATACACAATTCCTACAAATTGCTTCACCAAGTGAAACCGTTGTTGTCATTTCTTTACAAGCGACAGTTGGGGAAGCGAGTGGAATGATTAACATTTGTCTCCCACATGTGACATTAGAGCCGATCATCCCTAATTTATCCATGCATCAATGGATGGTTGAAAGTAAAAAAGAAGTGACTCCAGATGATGCCAAACAAATTAAGAGAAATGTTGAAAATGCTCATGTTGAGGTGAAGGCCGAGCTTGGTCATGCGACGGTTACTATTGGAGAGTTTCTAGATTTGATGATTGATGATGTCATACCACTGAAAAAAGGCATTGATCAGCCCATCGATATTAAAGTAGGCTCTGAATTAAAATATTTGGGACAACCTGGACTTAAAAATAGGCATTTAGCAGTGCAAGTGCTCGACGTGATTGAGGAAGGAAGTGAAGAAGAATGAGTAATGAGGATGGTATGCTCTCCCAAGAAGAAATTGATGCTCTGTTGAGTGGTGATGATGTGTCCGGTGATTCTTCTCAAAACACTGAGGGGGGAGAGACAGAAGATATTCTCACCGATATTGAAAAAGACACGTTGGGTGAAATTGGAAATATCTCCTTTAGTAATGCAGCAACTGCATTATCCAACTTATTGAATCAAAAGGTAGAGATCACAACACCAGAGATTTCATACATCAAGAAAAGCGCGATGAGTGATGAATTCCCTTATCCACATGTGTCAGTTTTAGTGAGTTATACTGAGGGCTTTGAAGGGACAAATGTTTTGCTTATAAAGCGTGAAGACGCCAGTGTTATTGCTGATTTAATGTTAGGAGGCGATGGCAAAAATCCACAAATAGAGATCAATGAGATTCAGCTAAGTGCCGTACAGGAAGCTATGAATCAGATGATGGGTTCATCGGCAACCTCGCTTTCAACCATGTTTGAAAAGCGTGTGGATATTTCTCCGCCATTGGCTGAAATGCTGGATGTAAAAAAAGAAAATTGGGAAGATGATGTACCTGATGAAAATCTGTTTATAAAGGTATCTTTTTCTTTAAAGATTGGGGATCTGGTTGATTCCAACATCATGCAGCTTGTTCCAATCGATTTCGCTAAGTCGTTAGTTGCAGAGCTTACCAGCCTTCATGATGCGGCGAATAGCGAAAAGGCTGAAGCGCCACAAGTGAATGAAGCCTCTTCACAACAGGCACAATCACAAGGGACAAGCGGTGGACACACTGAGTCAGTGCGTGCAGCTTCGCATACGGGAAATGAGAATGCCAATCGCATGAAGCAACCCGCTGCGAATGTCCAATCGGCTGCTTTTCGAGAGTTTGATACGGCTCAAGAGGAGCATTCATCACGAAATATCGATTTATTACTCGATGTTCCACTTAATGTGACTGTTGAGCTTGGCCGCACAAAGAAAAGAATCAGAGAAATTTTAGAGCTAGGTCCTGGTTCTGTGATAGAATTAGACAAGCTCGCAGGTGAGCCAGTCGACGTGCTTATTAATGAAAAACCGATTGCCAAAGGTGAAGTTGTTGTCATCGATGAAAATTTTGGTGTGCGGATTACTGAAATCATTAATCAGCGGGATCGATTACAAAAATTGTAATAATAAATTTATTCATTACTTCGGAGGTTAGGAAAAATGGCAAACAGAATATTAATTGTGGATGATGCAGCATTTATGCGCATGATGATCAAGGATATCTTGGTGAAGAACGGGTATGAAATTGTTGATGAAGCCAGCAATGGTCGTGAAGCGATTGAGAAATATGCTGAACACCAACCTGATCTTGTGCTCATGGACATCACGATGCCAGAAGTTGATGGGATTTCCAGTTTAAAAGAAATTAAAAAGGCTGATCCACAAGCTAAAATTATCATGTGTTCTGCAATGGGACAGCAAGCCATGGTTATTGATGCTATCCAAGCAGGAGCGAAAGATTTCATTGTAAAACCGTTCCAAGCCGATCGTGTACTTGAAGCGATCAAAAAAACGCTAGGATAATCACACATGCAAGCATTTAGTTATAAAGTACTCCTTTGCATAGGACTGGCGCTCGTCCTATGCTTGGGCGGACAGACGATGTCCTATGCTAAAACCAACTGTAGTGAAAATGCATCAGTGGCCAGCACAATAGAGAATAAATGTAAGTCTGACGACACTAAGGATACAACCCCTCAGAAGTCGACGACGCAGAGTACAACAACAACTAATGAGACGAAAAGTCCGGTTTGGATCTTTGTTAAATTAGTTGGAGCTATGATTGTGATCATTGGCTTGATCTATATTCTTTATCGTCTCGTTTCTAAGAAAACCCGTGCTTTCCAAAGCTACGGGACCATTAAAAACGTTGGTGGCGTGGCCGTCGGTCCCAATCGTTCTATACAACTTATTCGTATTGGTGATGAAATTTTAGTCGTTGGCGTCGGAGATTCTGTCCAACTTTTAAAAGAAATTCAAGATCCTGAGGCTGTAGAAGCTTTACTGGCAGAAGAACCGTCAACAGATCTCATTCAAAAGAATGTCAGTCGCTTATTGAATTGGACCAAGGCTTCAACTTCTTCCGGTGAAAACAGTAGGCTTACTGTCTTTCAAGAAAAATTAAAGGATATTTTATCGGAGCGTAAAGGAAAAATAGATAAACATATGCGGAAGGATTCTAAAGATGAATGAGCTAATACCAGGATTAAATTCAAACTTGCTAACAAACCAGCCGCAGGATGTAGCAACGACCGTCCAGCTGCTCATTTTACTGACCATCCTGTCATTAGCACCATCGATTTTAATTTTGATGACGTCCTTTACGCGCATTGTCATTGTTCTATCCTTTGTTCGGACATCCTTATCCACTCAGCAAATGCCGCCTAACCAGGTGATCATTGGCTTAGCGCTTTTTTTAACCTTTTTCATCATGGCACCGGTATTTAGTGATGTGAATCATGATGCTGTACAGCCTTATTTAAAAGGGGATTTATCACAGAAGCAAGCGCTGGTCAAAGCTGAAGGACCGTTTAAGGAATTCATGGCAAAGGAAACGCGAACGAAAGATCTTAATTTATTTCTAGAGTATGGTCATTATAAAAAGCCAGATTCTATACAGCATATCCCGCTATCGGCCCTAGTACCAGCCTATGCCATCAGTGAGCTAAAGACAGCCTTCCAAATGGGGTTCATGATTTTTATCCCCTTCTTGATCATTGATATGGTGGTTGCAAGTGTCATGATGGCGATGGGAATGATGATGGTGCCGCCGGTTATGATTTCATTGCCATTTAAAATCTTATTATTTGTGATGGTGGATGGTTGGTATTTGATTGTCAAATCGCTCTTAGCAGGTTATTCATAACCTAATCGTTATCTTGAGTAAACAAGGAAGCTGATGAAAAGATGAGTATGGAATTTGTAATCTCAGAGGCTGAAAAGGCCGTTATGATGGTGTTGTTAATCGGAGGGCCAATATTGGTAATTGCTTTAGTCGTGGGACTTGTTGTTAGTATCTTTCAGGCGACAACCCAGATCCAGGAGCAAACATTGGCCTTTATACCTAAAATAGTTGCTGTGTTATTATCGTTGATTATTTTTGGACCATGGATGCTTTCTAAAATTCTTACCTTCACGCAAGATATTTTTTCAAACCTTAATGGATTTGTAAGCTAATATGAATAGTATTCAAGCATTGCCTTTATTTTTACTCGTGTTGGTAAGGTTGACAAGCTTCTTTTTAACAGCACCTCTATTTTCATATAAAACCATTCCTGCTCGCTTTAAGCTTGCCTTTGCGGTGATTTTTTCTTTCATCATAACGGCGACAATGAGTACCAAAGCTGTGGAGTGGAGCGCTCAATATCCGTTGCTTTTATTAAAAGAAGTGGTGGTAGGCCTTGGGATTGGCTTTGTTTCCGGCATTCTTTTTTATGCTGTACAGCTTGCCGGGGCGTTTATTGATATTCAAATGGGGTTTGCAGTGGCGACATTGATCAATCCTGAAAGCCAAACATCAAGCCCATTGACTGGACAATTCTTTTATATATTGATGATGGTCTTTCTGTTTGCAACGAATGCGCATTACATGCTCTTAAATGGGATTTACTATAGCTTTCAAATGATCCCGGTGGATAAGATGGCGGTTGGCATCAATCAATCACCGGCTACCTTTCATGTCATACATTTGACGGTGTCAATGTTTGCCATTGCCTTGCAAATGGCACTTCCGATATTAGGCTGTTTATTTCTTGTTGATGTTGCTGTTGGCATTATCGCTAGAACCGTACCACAGTTAAATGTATTTGTCGTCGGTATTCCGCTAAAGATAGGTGTCAGCTTGATTATTCTGCTTATTATTATGCCGATATACGTGGCGATGTTTAGGGAAATATTTGAATTGACATCTGACGCTATGAAGGATTTTATGAACTATTTGGGGAGTTCTTAAATGAAGCAAAGATTAAATTTACAATTTTTTGCCGAAGAAAAAACTGAAAAAGCGACGCCAAAGAAGCGAAGAGACACGCGTAAAAAAGGTCAGGTCGCTAAAAGTAATGACCTTTCTACGGCGTTGTCAATGCTAGCGATATTCATTGTATTTTTGTTTGTTGCACCTAAGATTGGCAAGGGCTTAGGTGACTTAATGAAACAGTCGTATACAGATGATATCCAAATGGCGTTAACTGAAGGGCATGTGCACCAGTTATTTACGCAGCTCGTCATCGAGACTGCGAAGCTGATTGCCCCGGTTTTACTCATTGCCCTAGTGATAGGTGTCTTTTCAAATATCGCTCAAATTGGCCTCTTGTTTTCGACAGAAACTTTATCCTTTAAGTTCAATCGTTTAAACCCTTTAAGTGGCTTTAAACGCATCTATTCGATGCGAGCCATTGTTGAATTTCTTAAATCTTTGTTAAAGATCCTGCTCATCGGTTTAACGACCTTTATTGTTCTGTGGATCAATCGCGATCAACTCTTAGTGTTGTCCCAAAAAACACTGTGGGATAGTGTGCGTACTGCGGGACGAACTGTTTTAGAGATGGGGGTTGCCGCTTCCCTAGTTCTTCTATTTATAGGTGCTCTTGATTATGCCTATCAGCGCTTTGATCATGAAAAAAATATCAGAATGTCAAAAAAGGAGATTAAGGATGAGTATAAAAATACAGAAGGGGATCCGCAAATCAAAGCCAAGGTTCGTGAGCTGCAACGGCAGATGGCGATGCGGCGAATGATGCAAGAAGTCCCTAAGGCAGATGTTGTCATCACTAACCCGACACATTTTGCCGTTGCCTTACAGTATAAAGATGACAGCATGGAGGCACCAGTTGTTATTGCCAAAGGCGCGGATTTAATCGCGCAAAGAATCAAAGCGATCGCCAGAGAAAATGATGTCGTGATTGTTGAAAAAAAAGAATTGGCACGTGCACTTTTTCACCGCCTGGATATCGGAGACCCGATTCCAGAGGAATTTTTTAAAGCCGTCGCTGAAATTTTAGCCTATGTATATAAACTCAATGGCGCAGTTTGATTAAAGTAATGAGGTGCAAAATCAAGTGAAACTAAAAGATTTATCCGTGCTCTTGGCCGTCATATTAATCGTTCTTATGCTGATTATTCCTTTACCTAATTTTATATTAAGCTTTTTTATAATCATCAATATTTCGCTTGCATTAATCGTCTTATTGGTTGCAATGAATATGAAAGAGCCATTGGAATTTTCAATTCTTCCTTCGTTACTCCTGCTATTAACTCTATTTAGACTTGGGTTAAATGTATCAACGACGCGTTCCATTTTAGGAAAAGGGGATGCCGGGGTAGTCATTGAAACCTTTGGTAACTTTGTTATTGGTGGGAATGCGCTTGTTGGTTTTGTGGTCTTCCTCATCCTCATTATTATTCAATTCGTGGTCATCACGAAAGGGGCGGAGCGTGTATCGGAAGTGGCGGCACGGTTTACCCTCGACGCGATGCCAGGAAAACAAATGGCCATTGATGCCGACCTTAACGCAGGTTTAATCAATGAGAAAGAGGCGCGAAAAAGACGTGACAAAATCGCTCGTGAGGCCGACTTTTACGGAGCGATGGACGGTGCCAGTAAATTTGTTAAAGGGGATGCTATTGCTGGTATCATCATTGTTGTCATCAACATGATCGTTGGCATGATCATTGGTGTTGCTCAGATGGGTATGAGTTTTGGAGATGCTTCGCATAATTACACATTGCTAACGGTTGGAGATGGACTCGTGAGTCAAATTCCGGCCTTGATGATCTCAACAGCTACCGGTATTATTGTCACTCGTGCTGCTTCAGAAGGCAATCTTGGACAGGATATTACGAAGCAGATTCTCGCTTATCCAATGATGCTTTATATTGCTGGGGGTGTCATCCTTTTACTTGGATTTACACCGATTGGTTTTGTCATCACGGTTCCGATTGCGCTTTTATTATTTATCGGCGGCTATCTCCTCTCGCGTCAGAATGCGAAGGAACAGATCAATGAGGAAGAGCTTGCAGCTGATATTGAAGAAGAACAGTTGAAAAGCCCTGATACCGTTGTAGATCTTCTTGAGAATGATCCTATCGAATTCGAGTTTGGCTATGCGCTTGTACCACTCGCGGATGCTAACCAGGGCGGGGACTTACTGGACCGCATTGTCATGATCCGCAGACAATTGGCTTTGGAATTCGGCATTATCATTCCAGTGGTCCGTATCAGGGATAATATCCAGTTAGAGCCCAATGAATACCGATTTAAAATCAAGGGTTCAGAAATTGCTCGTGGGCATATCTTGTTGGATCACTATTTGGCGATGAGCCCTGGTGAGGATGATCCATCCATCACGGGTGTCGATACGATTGAACCAGCCTTCGGACTACCAGCAAAATGGATTGGGGAGGATATGAAGGAACAGGCTGAGATGCTTGGCTATACTGTTGTTGATCCGCCTTCCGTCGTATCCACTCATATTACAGAGCTGTTGAAGCGTCATTGTCACGAGCTTCTTGGGCGCAAGGAAACCAAACAGCTTATTGAACATTTAAAAGCAACTGATGAGACTTTGGTGAATGAGGTGACACCAGAACCGTTAAGCATCGGAGACATTCAAAAGGTTTTTGTTAACCTTTTGCGTGAACATATTTCAATTCGTAATTTGCCAGTTATTTTTGAGGTGCTTGCCGATGTCGGTCAAATGACTAAGGATACCGATCTGCTCACCGAGTATGTACGACAAGGGTTATCCAGACAGATTTCTCAGCAATATGTGAAAAATAATCTATTGAAGGTTATTACTTTAGATCCACAGCTTGAAGAGACGATTTCCAGTGCTGTTCAACGAACTGAACACGGGAATTATTTAGCACTTGAACCCAATACCATCCAACATATATTGGAACAGATTGCTCAAAGGATTGAACAGCACACAGATTTCGATCAAGAACCGATTATTCTATGTTCACCAGCAATTCGCTTGCATGTGAAACAAATGATCTCACGGTCTCTTCCACAAGTGGCGGTATTATCTTATAACGAATTAGAACCAAGCGTTGAGATTCAGAGCATCGGGGTGGTGAGTATCGCATGAAAATAAAAAAATTCGTTGCAAATTCAATGCCAGAAGCCATGAGCATGGTGAAGAAGGAATTAGGTAATAACGCCGTCATTCTTTATACAAAAAATGTGAAAAAACGCGGATTGACACATTTGTTCAAAAGTAAATCAGCAGTCGAAGTCGTCGCCGCTCTGGATCAGGTGGCTTCATCGCCTGAACCACTAAACGCTTTTCCAATGCCTGAACAAGAACCAGTGCAGCCCACTAAAAGGCCGGAGCAGCCTGTTTTTGAGCGTAAAGCGTACCCGACACAACTGTCTGATAAGCAGGAACCCAAAACGGTCAACCCTCAAGTTATGCCTAGTCCATGGACGAGTCCGCTGCCTGTTGAAATCAAAGGGCTTCATGACCGTTTAATACGGGAGGGACTTCCCTCAGAGCGTGTCAATCAGCTTGTACAGACGCTGTTAAAAGCATGGTTTACGTCAGAAGACGCTTTATCAGAAGGAGAATTGAAGCAGCTTCTTAGACAGGCATTGCTTGAACAATTGGCTCCCATTCCTTTTAAAGAAGTAGATGATCAAACAAAGGTGATCACATTGGTAGGGCCAACTGGCGTAGGCAAAACAACAACAGCAGCAAAGCTCGCTTCAAAGCTTGTTCTAGAGCAAAATAAAAAGGTGGCTTTTATTACAACGGACACGTATCGGATTGCTGCGGTTGAACAGCTCAAAACATATGCGAAAATCTTAAACATTCCCGTTAAAGTGGCTTATACCCATGATGAATTTCAGGAAGCCATCATCGCCTTAAAGGATGTCGACTTGATCATTGTCGATACAGCTGGGAGAAATTATCAGCAACAGACTTATATCGGTGAGATGGAGCGATTGCTCGGCGATGTTCAAGCGATGAAAAGCTATCTTGTTTTAAGTGCAACCGCAAAAACAGAAGATATTGAACGTATCGCTCAGCTATTTTCTGGATTCGCCTTGTCTGGTTATATTTTTACAAAGCTGGATGAGACATTGTCTATGGGGTCTGTCATTAACGTTATCCTTTCTAATCATTTAGGCGCAGCATATCTGACAACAGGTCAAAATGTGCCGGATGACATTATCAAGGCTGAGAAAAGCACGATTGTAAATCAATTGATAGAAGGTGTGTGGCGTGGCTGATCAAGCTGAAAGCCTCAGACAAAGAATGGAACAGCATCATCGGCTAGAAAAAGTGCAACAGACGAAGATTGTTGCTGTCTTGAGTGGAAAAGGTGGGGTAGGCAAATCGGTGTTTTCCTCCAATTTTGCTTTAGCTTTAAATAATGCCAAACAGCGGACACTATTAATTGACTTGGATATCGGAATGGGAAACATCGATATTTTGCTCGGGATGAATGGGCGCTATAATATCGTAGACATGATTGATCAGCGCTTGCCTGTTCAAGAGGTTTTGAACAGGCACCCCAGTGGCTTATCAGTATTAACAGGCGGCAGTGGCTTGACGGATTTATTTCAACTTAATGATGATAAATTTGCTTATTTTCTTGAACAATTGCAGCACATCAAAAATGACTTCGACATGATCATTTTTGATTTTGGAGCAGGGATCAATGAATCCACATTAAAATTTGTCAGTGCGGTTCATGAGATCTTACTCGTCACCACAACGGAGCCAACAGCGCTGACCGATGCTTACGCAGTTATTAAAATTATTCATAAATATTCGCCGGAAATTCCGGTACATTGCGTCATCAACCGCTATGACAATGAAAAGGAGGCAGATGAAACATGGCAAAAGCTGTCGACGGTTGCAAAACGGTTTTTGGACAAGGATCTTGTATTGCTAGGTTGTTTACCGAGAGATCGAGCAGTGGTTAAAGCTGTGAAGCTGAGAAAGGCATTTTTAGAGGCCGATCCACGTGCCAAGGTTGCTATTAATATAACTGAATTGGCAGCGAATTACCTTAATGGACAGTCGGCTCAACAACAAGACACAATGGACAGCTTTATCATGAAGCTAAAGCATCTATTTCGCAAGAAGGTGTGAGGAATATGGAACCAATACGAGTGCTTGTTGTTGATGATTCTGCTTTTATGAGAAAGCTCATCTCGGAAATGATTAATGAGGACCCCCGGATGACGGTGGTGTCCACTGCAAGGGATGGTGAGGATGCCTTAAAAAAAATTAAGGCATCCGCGCCCGATGTGGTCACATTAGATGTTAATTTACCCAAATTAAATGGTCTCGAAGTCATTGAGCGAGTCATGGCAGAACATCCTGTTCCCATTATTTTGTTAAGTAGTCTGACAGATAAAGGGGCAAGGGTCACGATTGAAGCCATGGCACTTGGGGCAATGGATTTCGTGACCAAACCTTCGGGTGAAATTTCATTGGATATACATAAAGTAAAGGAGAGTTTGATCACCAAGATTTTAAATGCTGGACAAATTTCTGTTCAGCAGGCAGCAAATACTGTTGATGAACATGTTGTCCAACCGCTGATTGAGCAAAAACGGGACACCGCACTTCAATTGATTTGTATCGGTGCTTCGACAGGCGGACCTAAAGCGTTACGTGCCGTCTTATCAAAGCTTCCAAGTGATTTACCTGTCCCGATTATTGTCGTCCAGCATATGCCGCCTGCCTTCACGCATTCATTAGCTCAAAAATTAAATGAATGGTCGCCTGCCATTGTGAAAGAAGCAGCTCATGGTGAATTGCTCCAAAAAGGAACGATTTACATTGCGCCTGGTGGCTTTCAAACCCGCATCCAAACCGTTGGTCGTTCACTCGCGTTTTACATCGATAAATCACCAGCAGTAAGAGGCTTGCGGCCCTGCTATAATGTGTTGCTTGAATCCGTTGCAGAGCACAAGCTTGATTCTGTTCTCACCGTGACTTTAACAGGGATGGGATCTGATGGCGCGGATGGGCTAAAGGCGTTGAAAAAGGTTAGCCGTGTCTATGCTATCGCCGAGTCAGAAGCCACATCCGTCATCTTTGGGATGCCAAAGGCAGCGATACAAACAGGCTTAGTGAATGAGATAGTAAATCTTGATGACATTTCTTCCGCAATCATCAAACAAATAAATAAGGGAGGTATTAGTTAATGGATACAAACCAATATTTAGATTTATTTCTCGAGGAAAGTCGTGAACATCTACAAAGCATGGATCAAGGGTTACTCGATTTAGAACAGTCGCACGGCAATTTAGAGGTCGTCAACGAAATATTTAGATCCGCTCATACTTTAAAAGGTATGTCAGGAAGCATGGGCTTTAATACGATGATGGAGTTAACGCATCAGCTCGAAAATATTCTTGATGCCATAAGAAATAATGAGCTTACTGTCGATAGCGCCATTATTGATGCGTTGTTTGCGGCGGCTGACCAGTTAGAGGAAATGGTAGAGCGGATCGCTGGCGGTGGAAGTGATGATGTTGATATATCAGCGGTCATGGCTTCATTAAAACAAACATCTGGTGGTCAGCCGGAAGCCCCAGCGCAATCGGCACCAACGGACAGCAGTCCTTCTAATGATTTTCTTGCCGATGTGATGAAGCAGGCGGCAGACCAAGGGTTTAATGTATGGCAGGTTGAAGTTGTCCTCAGTAAAGAGTGTGTGCTAAAAGCTGCGCGCGCCTATATGGTCTTTCAAATTGTTGAGCAATTAGGAGAAGTCATTCAAACGGAGCCAGCTGTTGAGGCTATCGAAGAAGGAGAATTTGATTCTTCTTTCACCATCAAATTAATCACCAAGGACAGCGAGAGTGATGTCCAAGAAAAATTGTTGAGTGTTTCTGAAGTTGAAGCCGTGCATGTATCGCCTATGAAAAATGAAGCAAATGCGACCGCAGCTTCTAAGCAAATGCCACAAAAACAAACGGCTGCTGGTGAGGCTGCTCCTAAAGCGAAAGCAAGAGCAGCCACTCGAACCATTCGGGTGAGCACACAGAGATTAGATGAACTGATGAATTTGTTCGAAGAGCTGATTATTGATAAAGGGCGTTTAGAAGAGATTGCCCGTCAGCTGAAGGACCAAGAATTAGATGAAACAGTTGAAACGATCGCGCGCACATCAGGGAGCTTGCAGGATATCATTTTGAATCTAAGAATGGAGCCTGTTGAGCAGGTATTCAATCGTTTTCCGAAAATGGTTCGCAGTGTCTCTAAGGACTTGGGCAAGAAAATCAACTTGGAAATGCTCGGTGTGGATACAGAACTAGACCGTAATGTCATCGATGAAATTGGTGATCCGCTAGTCCATCTCATTCGCAATTCGATGGATCACGGGATTGAATTGCCAGAAAAGCGCCGGGATGCTGGAAAAGATGAAGCAGGACGCATTGTGTTACGTGCTTATCACAGTGGCAATCACGTCTTTATCGAGATTGAGGATGACGGCGCCGGGATTAATCGCCATAAAGTTGCGAATAAAGCAGTGGAAAAAGGCTTGATTTCTAACGAAGAGGCTGAGACGTTGAGCAATAAAGAAGTGTACGAGCTCATGTTTCGCTCAGGGTTTAGTACAGCGGATAAGATATCGGATATTTCTGGGCGCGGTGTCGGACTTGATGTTGTTAAAAACAAAATTGAATCCTTAGGTGGAACGGTTGATGTGGATTCTGAGGAAGGCCAAGGATCAATTTTTACTATTAAACTCCCATTAACACTATCTATTATTTCATCCATGCTTATCAATGTTCAGGATGAAACCTATGCTTTGCCACTCAACTCCATCGTGGAAACCGCCTTGGTGACCGAGGAGAGCTTGATGAAGGCAAATGGTGAAGAAATGTATGAATATAGAGGGCGGATGATTCCTTTTAAACGTCTAAACCAGCTTTTAGATGTCCCTGGGGACAAGGTTCAGCATAATAAATACATTCCGGCGATCATCGCTCAAAGTGGTAAAAATGTGGCCTGCTTTGCTGTTGATCGTTTCATTGGACAACAAGAAATTGTTATTAAGTCATTAGGCAATTATTTGGGTGAGGTTCGCCCCATCTCAGGCGCAACGATTTTAGGAAATGGTCAAGTCGCTTTAATTTTAGATTGTTCGTCGATGATCTAATAAAAGGGAGAGTGGAAAAGATGGCAGAAGTCAATAAATATATGGTTTTTTCATTAAAGAATGAAGTGTATGGCGCACCTGTTGAGCAAGTGATATCCGTAGAAAAACCAATGAACATCACGCGGGTACCCAATACTGCCCCATTTATCAAAGGGGTTATTAATTTGCGGGGGATGATTCTCCCAGTCATAGATTTACTCAGTAAATTTGATATTGGGACGAGTGACATTACTGAATCGACGCGCTTAGCAATTGTCCAATCAGAGGATATTCGTGTCGCCTTGCTCATTGATACAGCAAAGGATGTCTTGGATATTACTCAAGATGACGTTGATCCAGTTCCTGAAGTGGCAGGTGGCATTCATGCCAAGTACTTGAATGGCGTGGCCAAGCTTGAAGAAGGACTGATGATTCTATTGAATTTGGATAAGATTTTGGATCCGAATGATATTGAAATAATTAAGCAATTAGAGGTTTGACATGGAAATGTCGTTAAGACAGCTAACCGCTCAGCATTTGGATCTTATCAAAGAGGTGGCTAACATTGGAGCTGGTCATGCAGCTACCTCTTTATCACAAATCTTAAATCAACCGATTAATATGTCTGTTCCTTCTGTTGATATCGCATCATTTTCTGAGTTGTTGATGACGGAGGAAGCTGAATCGCCAGTGGCAGCCGTTTATCTCAAAGTAAACGGAGGAATTTCGGGTCATCTTTTCATCATGTTTGCGTTAGAAGAAGTGGAATATTTGATACAGCCTCTTATCCAGGCTGACGCATTTAATATAGATATGTTGCTAACGGAATCACTATATAGTTCTGGCTTTGCTGAGATTGGCAATATTTTGGCGGGCTCATATGTTTCTGCCCTGTCTGATTTTTCGGGGGTCAACAGCTTTGTATCGCCTCCAGAAGTATGTGTGGACATGAAAAATGTTATTTTGACAGAGGGCTTAATTGATCTGTCTTTATATGAGGATGATGCGATGATCATTCATACGGCTTTATACAATGAACGTTCGCAGAAGACGATTAAAAGTGCCTTCACCTTTTTGCCTGACCCCAGTTTTTTGCTTGTATTTTTAAAACAAATGGAGAAACATAATGATTGATAGTTTGATGGTTGGCTTATCCGATATTAAAATGGCCTGTGATCAGGCAAGCTTGCGCTGTTCAGGACTTGGATCATGTGTTGGACTCGTTCTCTATGATCTACAAAAGCCGATAGCCGGCATGGCCCATATTATGCTGCCTGATAGTGAGATCAGCCGCGGAAAGGCATATCCACCAGGAAAATTTGCTAATACGGCAGTACCAGAACTGCTGAAGCAGTTGTTAGCATTAGGAGCAATTAAAGAAAACATCCGAGCGAAAATGGCTGGGGGAGCGGAGATGTTTCGGACAACCACCAACTGGACTGCCAATATCGGTCAGCGTAATGTTGAAGCGGTGAAAGAGCAGTTGGACCTTTTACATTTACAGCTTAAGGGAGAAGATGTAGGGGGCAATTTTGGACGGACGATTCGATTTATAAACGAGACCAAAGCGCTGCACATTCATACGGTTACAAAAGGTGATAAGACGATTTGATTCTAGGAATGTTTGATGGGAGGTACGCGTCGTGCTAGACACAATGAAAGAGGATCAACAGTTCTATTGGAAACAATGGCTTGAAAAGAAAGATCCAGACGCTGCAGATTTTCTAATAAAGTGTTATGAACCACTGGTGCAGTTTCACGTCAGAAGAATTGGTGTCGGCCTGCCAAAAACGGTATCGCGGGATGAACTGATGAGTTATGGCTTTATGGGTTTATATGATGCACTAGTGAAGTTTGACGCAAAAAGGGAATTAAAGTTTGACACCTATGCCTCCTTTAGAATACGTGGTGCGATCCTTGATGGCTTAAGACGAGATGATCCCGTTCCTAGAACACTTCGTGAAAAAAGCAAAAAAATTGATGCCGTTGTGGAGCGTTTAGAACAAAAATATCGAAGAAACGTGACCATTGAAGAAATCGCCAAAGAAATGGGAAGCTCCGTTGAAGAGGTAGAAGCCATTATTACTGACAGTTTCTTAGGCAATATGATTTCTATTGATGATGAATTTTCATCGAGTGATCGCCATGACCAAATTGCTCATCTTATTGAAGATAAACAGACGGAGAAGCCTGAACAGAAGCTGATTAAGGAGGAAATGATTGCCGCCTTATCAGAGCAGTTGGCCACTTTAAATGAAAAAGAGCAGCTGGTTGTTAGCCTTTTTTATTTCGAGGAATTAACCCTTACGGAGATTGGCAAGGTGCTTTCTGTTTCGACATCAAGGGTGTCGCAGATTCACTCAAAGGCTCTTTTAAAGCTGAAAAAGGTATTAGAGGCGAACATGCTCTTTAATGAGCTGTGAGCTTGGACACAAAGGAGGTCCCCATCGTTTGGAATACGTATTTATTATTTTTAGCCTATGTCTGCATCTTGTTGCCTTTTATCTGATCGTGATCCTTGTCCAAAGGATGAACAAATTAAAGAATGACATGACTGGTGGTGTTGATCAAGAAAGCATTCAAGTAACGCTCGACCATTATCTTGAAGAAATACGTCAGGAAAACGATGACTTGATTAAACGCCTTAAAAGATTGGAGAACGCAGAAAAAAAGCAGGAGCAAGTCCCCGCCTCTGAGCCGGTCGCAGAAAAAAAACAACCTGGACCATCCTCAGCCCCACCTCCGGCCCCCAAGGAGAACAAAACTTCCTTTGCGGAGCAGCTAAAGGCATCGATGATTGTCGAGGAACCTAGCGGGCTGCCTACTGAGGATGTTGAGGATACCGTAGAACAATCTATGGCTTCAAGGATATTGCAGCTTCACGAATCTGGCTTAAGCGTGGAGGCTATTGCTCAACAGCTCAATCAAGGTAAGGGTGAGGTTGAACTCATCATTAACATTCATAACAAAAGACAGTCTTAATTTTTCCGTGGCCACATTGTAAGAGATTTGCAGAAAAAAGCCGTTGACTATTGTCATTGGAAAAAAAGTATGCTATATTAATCGTTGGTGTCAACACACACTACACACGCTCAGTGATTTGTGCATCGGTGCCAAGTAGGATAGGGTCTTGTGCAAAAATGAAGTGGGCGGAGGAAAAAACCAAGGAGGAACAAAAAAATGGCAGTTATCTCAATGAAACAACTGTTAGAATCAGGTGTTCACTTCGGTCACCAAACACGCCGTTGGAACCCAAAAATGAAGCCTTATATCTTTACAGAAAGAAACGGAATCTACATTATTGATTTGCAAAAAACCGTTAAAAAGGTTGAAGAAGCTTATAATTTTGTCAGAGAGCTTGCTGCAGACGGCGGACAAATCTTATTTGTTGGTACGAAGAAACAAGCACAGGATTCTGTGAAATCTGAAGCAGAACGTTCGGGCATGTACTATGTCAACCATCGTTGGTTAGGTGGAACACTCACTAACTTCGAAACCATCCGTAAACGGATCAATCGCTTAAAGCAAATTGAAAAAATGCGTGAAGATGGCACATTTGATGTTTTGCCTAAAAAAGAAGTGGTTGGTTTAAACAAAGAACATGAGCGTCTAGAAAAATTCCTAGGCGGTATCAAGGACATGGAACGTCTTCCAGATGCACTTTTCGTTATTGATCCTAGAAAAGAGCGCATTGCTATTGCTGAAGCACATAAATTAAATATTCCGGTCATTGCCATCGTGGATACGAACTGTGATCCAGATGAAATTGATGTCGTCATTCCAGGTAACGACGATGCCATCCGCGCCGTAAAATTGCTTACTGGTAAAATGGCTGATGCGATTCTTGAAGCTCACCAAGGTGAAGAAAATGCACCTGAAGAAGTCGTTGAGGAAGCTGAAACAGCTGAAGCTGAAGAAGTAACTGAAAAAGCAGCTGAAGAAGAAGTTACAGCTGAATAATATAGATCAACTAACAAAAGGGTGATAAGGGGCGGATAACCCTTTATCACCTTTTTTTAAGGAGTGAGGCAGATAACCACCTTGAACCATCAGAGTTATCTGCTGGCTATAACAAATTTAATGATGCGTTACATAATCATAAGGAGGCAATACTGTGGCAATTAGTGCGAAATTAGTCAAAGAATTACGTGAAAAAACCGGTGCTGGTATGATGGATTGTAAAAAAGCTCTTACAGAGGTAGACGGTGATCTCGATAAAGCGGTCGATCTTCTTCGTGAAAAAGGGATTGCGAAGGCAGCGAAAAAAGCGGATCGTGTAGCGGCTGAAGGATTAGCTAAAACTAAAATTGATGGCAATATTGCTGCCATTGTTGAGGTTAATTCAGAAACCGACTTTGTTGCGAAAAATGATCAGTTCATAACGTTAATTGATGACATTTTAGCATTGCTTATCAAAGAAAAACCAGCGACTTTGGATGACGCGCTTGCCTTGAATATCGGAGCTGAAACATTGAATGATAAAATCAATGAAGCGGTAGCTAAAATCGGTGAAAAGATTTCCTTGCGTCGCTTCGCGGTTGTTGAGAAATCTGACGGCGAAAGCTTTGGTGAATATATCCACATGGGCGGACGTATTGCAGTGCTTTCAGTATTAAAAGGAAATGATGATGAAGCAGCGAGAGATATTGCGATGCATGCTGCTGCGATCAATCCACGATATGTAGATAAAAGTGAAGTTCCAGAATCTGAGTTAGAACATGAAAAAGAAGTGCTTAAGCAACAAGCGCTTAATGAAGGCAAGCCTGAAAACATCGTTGAAAAAATGGTGCAAGGCCGTTTAAATAAATTCCTTGAAGAAATTTGCCTTGTTGAACAAGATTTTGTTAAAGACCCTGACCAAAAGGTGAAAAAATATCTTGCTGGTAAAGGATTAGAAGTAAAAAGCTTTGTTCGCTATGAAGTTGGCGAAGGCATGGAAAAACGTCAAGAAAACTTTGCTGAAGAAGTGCAAGCGCAAATCAAAAAGTAAGCTAATACAATTGAAATGACGATGAGTAGGGAACACTTTGTGTTCCCTATTTTCAAAGAGACGGCACAATGTCTCAACAGTAAGATTATCAATGTAATAAGGAGCGTGACTGGCTGTGGTAGCAAATTCCAAGTATAAACGGGTTGTGTTAAAGTTGAGCGGTGAGGCACTTTCTGGAGAGCAAGGCTACGGCATTGATCCGAAAGTGATAAAATCCGTTGCACGCCAAATTCAAGAAATAGTAGAATTAGATGTAGAGGTCGCTGTTGTTGTTGGTGCAGGAAACATATGGCGTGGAAAAGTTGGTAGTGAAATGGGCATGGATCGTGCGACTGCTGACTATATGGGGATGTTAGCTACAGTTATGAATGCTTTAGCATTACAGGATGGATTAGAGAAGCTAGAAGTTGAAACCCGCGTGCAGTCATCCATTGAAATGAGACAAGTGGCTGAGCCTTACATAAGAAGAAGAGCCATCCGTCATTTGGAAAAGAAACGCGTGGTTATTTTTGCAGCGGGAACGGGTAATCCTTATTTTTCAACAGATACAACGGCTGCACTTAGGGCGGCAGAAATTGAAGCGGATGTCATATTGATGGCAAAAAATCAGGTGGATGGCGTGTATTCAGCAGATCCAAAGATTGACAAAAATGCTGAAAAATATGATGAGCTTTCCTATTTAGATGTACTTAACGAAGGGCTGGCTGTTATGGATTCCACCGCCTCATCGCTCTGTATGGACAATGATATTCCACTTGTTGTATTCTCAATTACAGAAGAAGGAAATATAAAACGTGTCGTTCTCGGTGAAGAAATCGGAACGATTGTCAGGGGGAAATAAAAAATGACAGCAGAAATCATTCAAGATACAAAAGAACGGATGGGGAAAGCAGCGGATGCTCTAACGAAAGAACTGGGAACGATTCGGGCTGGAAGAGCCAATCCCTCAATTTTAGATCGCGTTACAGTAAATTATTATGGTGCGGATACACCGCTTAATCAATTGGCTGGCATTTCCGTACCTGAAGCGCGTCTGCTCACGATTCAGCCTTATGATAAGTCCATATTGGGGGATATTGAAAAAGCAATTTTAATGGCTGATCTCGGTTTGACACCAAACAACGATGGTGATATCATTCGTATTTCCATTCCACCGTTAACCGAAGAACGCAGAAAGGAACTTGTTAAACAAGTGAAAAAATCAGGTGAGGATGCCAAAGTTGCGGTGCGCAATATTCGCCGTGATGCGAATGACAGCTTGAAAAAAGCTGAAAAAGATGGTGAGCTTACTGAGGATGAACACCGCCGGTTTTCCGATCAAGTGCAAAAAATCACCGACGAAGCCATCACGAAAATCGATGATATCTGCTCAAATAAGGAAAAGGAAATCATGGAGGTCTAAGCCTTCAATGGATATGAATGGCATGAAGGAAGACACTTCTTTCATGCCGTACTCTTATAGCTATAAAAAGATAGACCTGTTAAGCAGGGCGCTTAAGGTAATCTTCGAACTTTTCGCCACCTGAGATTTGTGCGCAGCCTTGATGTGTGATTGTTTTATAATCACATCAGGAGCACTAAGCGAAGCGGCACAAGTCAAGTTTTCTTTATTTGAGATATATCTGAGTAATGGGAGGAACCCACATGCTTGAAAAGCTTGCCTTTAGAAACACAAAGACAAAAGAGAATAATGATGAAACGTATAATCTCGAAAAGATTCCTGAACATATTGCTATCATCATGGATGGGAATGGTCGTTGGGCGAGAGGGCGCGGACTCCCGAGAATCGCTGGGCATCGCGAAGGAATGAAAATTGTAAAAAAAATCGTGAAAGCAGCCAGTAGATTAGGGGTGAAAGTACTCACTCTCTACGCGTTTTCAACGGAAAATTGGAAACGTCCCAAGGATGAGGTCGATTTTCTTATGAAGCTTCCTGAACAGTTCTTAACGACCTATCTTAAGGAACTGATTGAGGAAAATGTTCAGGTTCGAGTAATGGGTGATGAGTCCAGATTGCCTCAGCATACGAAAAACGCAGTGAATCAAGCGAAACGTCAGACAGAGGAAAATGATGGAATGGTTCTCAACTTTGCTTTAAATTATGGAAGTCGTCATGAAATCACTGAAACCATTAAGCAAATTGTGTCGGACACTCAGCATGGAGACTTATCTGTTGAAGCAATTGATGAAGCGTTGGTTTCAGATTACTTGTTAACCAAATCATTTCCAGATCCGGATTTACTGATTCGAACAAGTGGAGAATTGCGACTAAGCAATTTTATGCTTTGGCAGCTTGCCTATACAGAGTTGTGGTTTACCAAGGTGTATTGGCCTGACTTCACGGAAGACCATTTGAAAGAGGCTATTACTCAGTACAATCTTCGAACGCGCCGCTACGGTGGCGTTAAAGGCTAAAGGAGTTTTTGTTAGTGAAGCAAAGAATTATAACGGGTGTGTTAGCAGGGGCTCTTTTCTTAGCCTTTCTAATCATAGGTAGGGTTCCCTTTGCTTTATTTTCTGCAATGATGGGGATCATCGCCTTCTTAGAATGCATACACATGGCGAAAATAAAAAGGGCTTCCTTACCAGGTATTGTGGGAGGCATCGCAGTTTTTTTAATGGTCTTAAACCCAGAAATCAAAAAACATGTCATCTCTTATCCAATCATTGATATTGTCATTGCTTTAACCTTGATTTTATTGATTGTGACTGTGTTCTCTCACCAATCGTTTTCATTTGAAAATGCAGCCTTGACTGTATTTTCAGCTTTATATGTTGGCTTTGCTTTTATGCTTCTGTCAGAAGTGCGTAATGATGGCCTTTCGCTTGTTCTTTTTATCCTCATCTTAATATGGACGACAGATTCTGGTGCCTATTTCTTTGGAAGGGCATTTGGTAAACATAAACTTGCTCCACATATCAGTCCAAATAAAACAATCGAAGGTATGGTTGGTGGGATTATTGCGGCACTGATTATCTCGATTATTTTGCAACTCGTCATTGGGTTTGAGGATACGACAATGAATCTCATCGTTATGACGATTTTAATCGCTGTGTTTGGTCCGATTGGTGATCTTGCTGAGTCAGCACTTAAACGCCACTATGATGTCAAGGATTCGGGAACACTTCTTCCTGGTCACGGTGGTGTGTTGGATCGGGTAGATAGCTGGATCTTTGTTTTACCGGTGCTTTATATCCTCCATTTGATATAAGTCCAGGAATCTAATAAGGAGAGGTCTACGATGAAAAAAATAAGCTTGCTAGGAGCCACCGGATCAGTCGGAGTCCAAACAGATAATGTTGTTCGTCACCATCCTGAGCATTTTCAAATTGTTGCATTAGCCTTTGGAGAAAATGTGGACAAGGGCTTAGAATTGATCCATACACACCGGCCAAAGCTTGTTTCCGTTAAAAATAAGGAAACAGCAGATAAGCTGAAGGGGCAGCTCGCATCTCCTGTCAAAGTCGTCTATGGATTAGAGGGATTAATAGAGGTAGCCGCTTACCCTGAAGCAGATGTCACGGTTAATGCGGTGCTAGGCTCGATTGGTTTAGAGCCGACATTAGCGGCGATTGCAGCAGGTAAAATCATTGCCTTAGCGAATAAAGAAACGCTTGTTACGGCAGGGCATCTCGTCATGGCGGCTGCCAAAGAAAAGCATGTGCCGATTTTACCGGTCGACAGTGAACACTCCGCGATTTTTCAATCTCTAAACGGTGAGAAGCAGTCCCAGATTAAACGGCTTATTCTCACAGCTTCAGGAGGCAGCTTTAGAGATAAAACGCGAGATGAATTACATAATGTAACAATAGAAGAGGCGCTCAATCACCCTAATTGGTCAATGGGAGCTAAAATCACTATTGATTCTGCAACAATGATGAATAAGGGCTTGGAGGTCATCGAAGCGCATTGGTTATTTGATGTTCCCTATGAAAAGATTGATGTTCTTATCCATAAGGAAAGCATTGTCCATTCTCTTGTTGAATACATTGATAATAGTGTGATTGCAGAACTCGGTCATTCTGATATGCGCTTGCCGATACAATATGCGCTCACTTACCCGGATAGACTTGAATTGACTGATACAAAACAGTTAAACTTATGGGAAGTAGGTCAGCTGCATTTTCAAAAAGTTGACATGGAAAGATACCGCTCGGTAAAGTTTGCCTACGATGCCGGAAGGGCAGGAGGAACGATGCCTACTGTCCTAAATGCAGCCAACGAGGAGGCTGTCGCTGCCTTCTTAAAAGGGGCTGTTACCTTCTTGGATATTGAGGGGTTGGTTCTTCAAGCGCTTGAAAAGCATCATACTATTCAGCATCCGACGCTTGAGACGATTCGCATGGTGGATAAGGAAATAAGACGGGCGGTACAAGAAGCGATAAGGCAACGATAAAACTGTCAAAGAGTAAGTATGATACGCGTACTTATGGCGTGACATACAGAGGTGATTTTTTTGGAGACATTTATTGCTGTGGTCATCATCTTTGGGCTTCTCATATCATTTCACGAACTCGGGCACTTATTGCTAGCGAAACGAGCGGGAATCCTTTGTAGAGAATTCGCAATAGGTTTTGGTCCAAAGATATTTTCAATTAAGAAGAAAGAAACAGTATATACTTTAAGACTCCTTCCCATTGGCGGTTTTGTTAGAATGGCTGGTGAGGATCCTGAAGTGATTGACATTAAACCTGGTCATCGGATTGGTCTAATGTTTAATCGAGCGGATTCCGTATCCAAAATCATTATCAATCAATTAAATAAATACCCAAATGCTAAAATGGTCACAGTCGATTATGCTGATCTTGAAAAGGATCTTGTCATTCAAGGCTATGAAGAGGAAGAAGGGGAACGCTTTGATTTTCCTATCGACCGTAAAGCAGAATATGTGATGGATGGGCAAGCTTTTCAAATTGCACCACTTGATCGGCAATTTGGCTCTAAATCATTGCTAGATCGTATTTTGACCATATTTGCAGGACCATTCAATAACTTTTTGCTGGCGTTTATTGTCTTTGTGATTTTATTTTCCATACAAGGCGTGCCGTCTGAGAAACCCCTTTTAGGTAAATTGATTTCAACTGATCCAGCAGCCCAAGCTGGCTTGCAGGAAGGGGATCGCGTTCTTGCCATTAATGGACAAACGATGGAAAGCTTTTCGGATATTGCTAATTACATTAATAAGCGCCCAAACCAAGCACTGACGCTCAAAATTGAACGTGATCACCATATTCAAGAGGTCAAAGTCACGTCAAAGAATGAAAAAGGTGTGGGCATTATTGGTGTGAATCAACCTTTTGAAAAAGGCGTTTGGGATTCAATAAAGGGTGGTGTAACGCAAACCTATTATTGGATTAAAATGGAGGTTGAAGCCTTTAAACAGCTCGTCACAGGTGCCATTGGGCTTGACCAACTTTCTGGACCGGTCGGCATCTATAATTTAACAGGTCAAGTGGTCGATCACGGTATCTTTTGGGTGATGCGTTGGACAGCAGTGTTAAGCATTAACTTAGGGGTTGTCAATCTTTTACCATTACCTGCTTTAGATGGCGGCCGTTTGCTCTTTCTATTTGTTGAAGGTCTGCGTGGTAAGCCAGTAGACCCCAAACGTGAAACACTTGTTCATTTTATTGGCTTTGCCTTTTTGATGCTTTTAATGATTGTTGTGACTTGGAATGACATTCAAAAACTATTTATGTAGAAAGCTATTCAAATCTATGGCCACATGCCTTAGGCACTGCTCTATGGCATGGAGTCAGACACTTACCACGCTACTTGTAGCGTGGTAAGATTGTCATTGACAGGGCGTTGGCCAAACGGTTTATAATTAGATCATACAGTTATGCGCGCTTAAATTTTTGAAACTTGATTTAAGCTTGAAAGGGGCATCATCATTCATGAAACAAAGTCAGATGCTAATACCGACTTTAAAGGAAAATCCTGCTGATGCTGAGTGTGTCAGCCACCGTTTATTAATAAAGGCAGGCTTTATTCGTCAAAATGCTTCAGGGATCTATTCTTATCTCCCACTTGGGTATAAGGTTTTAAGAAAAATTGAAGCGATTGTTAGAGAAGAAATGGAGCGTGCGGGGTGTTTAGAATTATTAATGCCAGCCATTCAGCCTGCTGAGCTCTGGCATGAAACAGGACGCTGGGATATCTATGGCCCTGAATTAATGCGTCTTCAGGATCGCCATGGCCGTGATTTTGCTCTCGGTGCAACTCATGAAGAGATTATTACTAGTCTTGTCCGCGATGAGCTGACCACCTATAAAAAACTGCCAATGACCCTTTATCAAATTCAGACCAAATACCGTGACGAGCGCCGTCCGCGCTTTGGCTTGTTGCGAGGCCGTGAATTCATCATGAAAGATGCTTATTCTTTTCATGCTGACGAAGCGAGCTTAGATGAACGATATAAGAAAATGTATGAGGCTTATACCAATGTCTTTACACGATGTGGGCTTGATTTTAGAGCGGTTATTGCGGACTCTGGGGCAATGGGGGGCAAGGATACCCATGAATTTATGGCCTTAGCAGCAGTGGGAGAGGATACGATTGCCTACTCGGATAGCTCTGATTATGCGGCTAACATTGAAATGGCAGAAGTCACGTTTATCCCAAAAGCTTCTGATGAAGCCATGCTGCCTTTAGATGAGGGGCAAGCCAAGCAAGATGGACAGGCTCTTATTCACGTTCAAGTTTTCAAAGATAATGAGGATCAGCTTGTTGCAGTACTATATGCTGCGGGGGATGAGGTTAATGATATTAAAGTGAAAAATGCGCTGAACGCTACACTGCTTGAAGCGGCCCCAGAGGCTATGAATTGGTCGCAAAACGATATCTTAACACACTTTGACAATGTGACGATTCTCGCTGATAATGGAATTAAGAACATTGTTAATGGTGTCATCGAAGCTAGTGGAAAGACCCTGCATTTTAATGTGAATGCAGCGCGGGATTTAAGCAATGTTCAATTTGCTGACCTCCGGATGATTAAGGAGGGCGATCCATCTCCAGATGGTAAAGGAACGATTCAATTTGCTCGCGGCATTGAAGTGGGACAAGTGTTCAAACTGGGAACACGATATAGTGAAGCGATGAATGCCACATTTTTAGATCAAAATGGAAAAAGTCAACCTCTTCTTATGGGGTGCTATGGCATTGGTGTTTCCAGAACGCTTTCAGCCGTAGCTGAACAGCATTCTGATGAAAATGGCTTGTGCTGGCCTACTGCTCTTGCTCCGTTTGCAGTGCATATCATGCCTATTAATATGAAAAATGATGAGCAAAAGACTCTTGCAGAAAAGCTCTATCAGGAGCTAGGTCATCAGTATGATGTTTTGTTGGACGATCGTAATGAACGCGCAGGGGTTAAGTTCGCTGATTCGGATCTGATTGGTTGTCCTATCCGTGTGACAGTCGGCAAGAAAGCTTCTGAGCAGATCGTCGAAGTAAAAGTAAGACGGACGGGTGAATCTATGGAGCTTTCTGTAGATGAAGTCGCCGCTTTTATAGAAGGTCATCTATCATAGATATGGATCAATACCACTAGATAAAAAGAAGGCTTGACTAGGCTCAAGTTTTATAAAGAAAGGGATGGAAAAACCGTGGTTGAAGGAAAAACAAAGCAAGAGCGATTGATCATTTTACTTCGACAAATCGAAGCGCCAGATGAAATCATCGACAAGCATTTTCAAAATGGTTCGATTGAGCGGCTTACCGTCCTCCAAAAAGAAAAGAGCTGGCATTTTAAATTTCGTATTGACCGTCCGCTACCTGTACATGTGTATCAATGGTTCGATCAACAGCTCAAACAATCCTTTAGACACATCACGACAGATGTGTCCTTTTCATTGACGTGTTCAGAACAAACAGGGCACGAGGATTTTCTGCCTGCTTATTGGCCAGTGATTGTGGAAAAGGTGGCAATGACCTCGCCTGCTTCTGCTCCTCTACTAAGGAATCAAATGCCTAAATATATCGATCAGTGTTTGGTGGTCGAGACAAGAAGTGATACAGAAGCCGGGGCATTAAAAAGGAAGCTAGGTCAGTTTCTTGTCGATCAGTATGCTCTCTTAGGGTTTCAGGGGGTGAAGGTCGACTTTAAAGTCAACACATCGACTGAGGAGATCGAAGCGTTCAAAAAGCAGACTGAGGAAGAAAGCATGACAAAAGCACTTCAGGCCCTTCAAGAGCGCAAAAAGAAAGAGGAGGAGACTGCTCCTTCCGCGCCGGTTGGCCCAATACGCTTTGGTTATGCGATAGATGATGAGCCCGTGCCTTTGAAGAATATCACAGAAGAGGAACGACGCATTACAACGCAAGGCTACGTCTTTGACGTTGAGTTTCGTGAATTGCGCAGTGGACGAACCTTGGCATTATTTAAAATTACCGATTATACCGATTCAATCCTCGTCAAGGTCTTTTTACGTGATAAAGAAGACAATGAAAAGCTTGCCGGCTTAAAAAAAGGTGTATGGGTCAAAGTTCGCGGCGGGGTGCAGAACGATACGTTTGTCCGCGATCTCGTCATGCTAGGCAAGGATATTTGGGAGCTCCCTCCGCAGGTGAAAACAGATGATGCTCCAGAGGGGAAAAAGCGGATTGAACTTCATGCCCACACGACTATGAGTCAAATGGATGCTTTGCCTTCAGCTAGTGAATTAGTGGCGCGTGCCAAGCAATTTGGACATGAAGCGATTGCGATTACCGATCATGCGGTAGCTCAATCCTATCCTGAAGCTCATGCCGCAGGTAAGAAGCATGGTGTGAAGATTCTTTATGGTGTGGAAGCTAATCTGGTCGACGATGGTGTGCCGATTGCTTTTAATGAACAACCTATTGCGCTTCAAGATGCGACGTATGTCGTTTTCGACGTAGAAACAACAGGGCTTTCTGCCATCTACCATAAGATCATTGAACTGGCAGCAGTTAAAGTGAAAAATGGAGAAATTATCGATCGCTTTGAAGCGTTTGCCAATCCTCATGAAACACTGTCGACCACGACGATTGAATTGACAGGCATTACCGATGATATGGTCCGTGATGCTCCAGAAATTGACGTCGTGCTAAAACAATTTCATGAATTTGCAGGTGACAGTGTCCTTGTTGCCCATAATGCGCAATTCGATATGGGCTTTTTAAACACCGGTTATGAAAGGGTAGGGTTGCCAAAAGCTGCCAATGCTGTTGTCGATACGTTAGAGCTCGGCCGTTTTCTTTACCCACATATGAAAAACCATCGTTTAAACACTTTGTGTAAAGCATTTAATATTGAGCTGACACAGCATCACCGCGCTATCTATGATGCAGAGGCCACGGGTTACTTATTGTGGAAAATGATTCAGGATACCCTTGAAAAGGGGATTACGTTACATGATCAATTGAATGAAAATACAGGTCAGGGGAATTTTGAGCGCGTGAGACCAAGTCATTGTACGATTTTGGCGACAACTCAAGAAGGACTCAAAAATCTATATAAGCTGATTTCTTCTTCTCATGTCAATTACTTTTATCGCGTTCCGCGTGTTCCACGTTCTTTATTAACCAAATATCGTGAAGGACTTATTGTTGGCTCGGGCTGCAGTCAAGGTGAGGTGTTTGAAGCCATGATGCAGAAGTCTGCAGAAGAGGCGGAAAAAGTCGCAGCCTTCTATGATTATCTTGAAGTGCAGCCGCCGTCTATCCAACAGCATCTCATCGAGAAAGAGCTTGTGAATGATGAACTGGCCTTGCGTCAAATCATCGGCAACATTGTTGATCTTGGAAAGAAAATGAACAAGCCTGTGGTAGCGACAGGAAATGTTCATTACCTTGATGAACATGAATACCTTTATCGCAAAATCCTGATCAAGTCACAGGCGGGAAATCCGTTGAACCGACAATTACAGCCACCTGTCCATTTCCGTACAACAGGAGAGATGCTTGAGGAATTCAGCTTCCTCGGCAAAGAGGTCGCCGAGGAAATCGTCATTGACAACACTCATCTTGTCGCTAATAGGATTGCTGATATTACACCGGTTAAAGATGATCTTTACACACCTAGAATTGAAGGTGCGGACGAAGAAGTTCGTGAAATGAGCTATAAAGAAGCACGTCGCCGTTATGGAGATGAGCTTCCTGAAATTGTGGAAAAACGTTTGGAGAAAGAACTGTCCAGCATCATTGGTCATGGATTTGCGGTCATTTATCTCATCTCTCACAAATTGGTTGTAAAATCCTTGAATGATGGTTATCTGGTGGGCTCCCGGGGTTCGGTTGGTTCGTCCTTTGTGGCCACGATGATGTCGATTACAGAGGTTAATCCACTGCCGCCGCATTACTATTGTCCGCATTGCTACCAATCAGAATTTTTTACAGACGGCAGTGTGGCCTGTGGCTTCGATTTACCGGATGCCAAATGTCCTAAGTGTGGACAAGACTATATCAAGGATGGCCACGACATTCCTTTTGAAACCTTCCTTGGGTTCAAAGGAGATAAGGTGCCTGATATTGACCTTAACTTTTCAGGTGATTACCAACCCCGTGCGCACAATTATACGAAGGAACTGTTTGGTGAGGATTACGTGTATCGCGCAGGAACCATTGGTACGGTTGCCGATAAGACAGCCTACGGCTTTGTAAAAGGGTACGAAAGTGACTATGATCTTCATTTTCGTGGGGCTGAAATCGATCGATTAGCGGCGGGCTGTACGGGTGTTAAGCGGACGACAGGGCAGCACCCTGGAGGTATTATCGTTGTTCCAGATTATATGGATGTCTATGATTTCACTCCCATCCAGTTTCCAGCTGATGATAAGGATTCTGAGTGGCGGACGACGCATTTCGACTTCCATTCCATTCATGATAATGTGTTAAAGCTTGATATTCTTGGACACGATGATCCGACGGCGATCAGGATGCTTCAGGATTTAAGTGGAATTGATCCAAAAACGATTCCAACAGATGATCCCGAAGTGATGAAAATTTTTAGTAACACCGAAAGCCTAGGTGTAACAGAGGAACAGATCGGTTGTAAAACAGGGACGCTGGGGATTCCTGAGTTTGGCACGCGTTTTGTTAGACAGATGCTTGAAGAAACCCGTCCGACCACTTTTGCAGAATTGGTACAAATCTCTGGATTGTCCCACGGGACTGATGTTTGGTTAAATAATGCTGATGAACTGATTAATCAAGGGATATGTGAGTTAAAGGATGTCATCGGCTGTCGTGATGACATCATGGTGTATTTAATGCATAAGGGCTTGGATCCTTCATTAGCCTTCAAAATTATGGAGTCCGTTCGTAAAGGAAAAGGGCTAACTGATGAATGGATCGAAGAGATGAAGAACAATAATGTGCCAGATTGGTACATCGATTCATGTCTTAAGATTAAATATATGTTTCCAAAAGCCCACGCCACAGCCTACGTTTTAATGGCTGTTCGCATCGCTTATTTTAAAGTGCATCATCCCATTCTATACTACGCGACGTATTTTTCAGTGCGAGCAGATGACTTTGATATTGATACAATGCGGCGTGGTGCCGGAGCGATTAAAGCAAAAATCGATGAGATTCAAGGCAAGGGACTTGATGCGTCACCTAAAGAAAAGAACTTGCTCACCGTTCTTGAGATTGCTCGTGAAATGTGTGAACGTGGGTTTTCTTTTAAGCCCATTGATTTATATCGATCGAGTGCGACGGATTTTATTGTTGATGGTGAGGCATTAATTCCACCATTTAATGCTCTGCAAGGCGTAGGAACAAATGCGGCATTGAACATTGCTAAGGCGCGTGAAGATGGCGAATTTTTATCAAAAGAAGACCTGCAGCGCCGAGCAAAGCTGTCAAAAACTGTGATCGAATACCTAGATCAGCAAGGCTGCCTGCAAGGGTTACCTGAGGCTAATCAGCTCTCCCTTTTCTAATACCGTCAGCTTTTTGTTCTGAGAGTTGCGATATTCTTGATGGGTATGATATAGTAATAAAGGAAATACTAGAGAATAGGTCGGCTAAGAAGAGTGGGATTTTCCCACTCTTTCGTTTTCATAAAAAAGCTAAAGTGAATAAGGCCTGTTTTTACATAACGTTATTGGGCAAAACTATGGTTAATAGGATTGCGATAGAAAGGAGGAAATCGAGTGGCTGGAAGAATTGTTGAATCAGCCAAAGAACTCATTGAACCAATTCTTGATGACCTTGATCTTGAGCTCTTTGATTTAAAGTATGTCAAGGAAGGGAAAAATTGGTTTTTAAGAGTTTTTATTGATTCTCCGCATGGTGTTGATTTGGATACATGCACAAGGGTTAGTGAACGCTTGAGTGAGGCACTTGATCAAAACGAGGCGCTCATCGATGATGCTTATTATTTAGAAGTCTCCTCACCCGGTGCTGAGCGCCCATTGCGTGGCATTGAAGACTTCAAAAAAGCAGTGGGGAAGGATGTCCGCCTGACTACCTATGAGGCCATCGATGGACATAAGGAAATTGAAGGGCGACTCGTTTCTGCGGCAGAAGACGGGGTTACTGTTTCTGTTAAGCATAAAACGCGTGTCACTGACATTCAAGTACCCATTGACAAAATTGCCAATGCGAGATTAGCGATTATTTTTTAATAAATATACTAAAAAAATATTTCAAGCCACTGAGTGTTGGATTGGGTCGTGCTTCACTCAGGTGATAACTAAAGGGGAGATTAAATAATGGCTAGTGACCTTTTGGATGCGCTTACTGCTCTGGAAAAAGATAAAGGTGTAAGCAAGGATGTTATAATAGATGCGTTAGAGGCTGCGCTGATTTCAGCTTATAAGCGCAATTACAATCAAGCGCAGAATGTCCGAGTGGATATCAATGATCAATCAGGAACCATCAAAGTTTTTGCACAAAAGGATGTTGTCGAAGAAGTTGAAGATGCGAGATTGCAAATATCTCTTGACGAAGCGCATAATATCAGCCCACAATATGCAATTGGTGACATCATTGAAATCGAAGTCACGCCACGCAACTTTGGACGCATTGCTGCTCAAACAGCCAAGCAGGTTGTTACCCAGCGTGTCAGAGAAGCTGAGCGCGGTGTGATTTATTCGGAATACATCGATCGAGAAGATGATATTATGACAGGTATAGTGCAGCGTCAGGATCACCGTTATATCTATGTTGACCTTGGTCGCTTAGAAGCATTACTGCCGGCTTCCGAGCAAATGCCTACAGAAAGCTATCATCCTCATGATCGGATCAAGGTGTATATCACCAAGGTTGAAAATACCACTAAGGGACCATCAGTATTGGTTTCAAGAACACATCCTGGTTTGCTGAAAAGGCTATTTGAGTTAGAGGTTCCTGAAATCTATGATGGGACTGTCGAGATCAAATCGATTGCTAGAGAAGCGGGCGACCGCTCTAAAATTGCCGTTCATGCTGAAGATCCTGAGGTCGATCCTGTTGGGTCCTGTGTGGGCCAACGCGGCACCCGCGTGCAAGCGATTGTCGACGAATTAAAAGGTGAAAAAATTGATATTGTTCGCTGGTCAGAAGATCCCACAGAATATGTTGCCAATGCTCTAAGCCCATCAAAGGTGGTCGATGTCATTGTTGATGAAGAAGAAAAGGCGACAACTGTTATCGTTCCTGATTATCAGCTCTCACTAGCTATCGGGAAGCGCGGTCAGAATGCGCGTTTAGCTGCCAAGTTAACCGGTTGGAAGATTGATATCAAGAGCGAGTCTGATGCTGAGGAATTAGGATTGCTAAATAAAGCTGCCACAGACAATGATCATGCGGACTGGGATGATGAAGACGTCGATGTGAACGATCGCTCAGAAGATGCGTTTGAAGGCGCGTCAGACTCTGAAGATACGTTATAATTCGAGGTGAAGTCGCATGAAGAAGCGCAAGATACCATTGAGAAAATGCATCGTTTGTCAAGAAAATAAGGACAAAAAAGATCTTCTTCGAGTTGTGAGGTCGCCAGAGGGGGAAGTCACCCTCGATCTAACAGGTAAAAAGAATGGTCGTGGTGCCTATATTTCAAAAGACATCACCTGTATTGAAACGGCACAGCAAAAAAAGCTGCTAAGTAAGCATTTAAAAGCAGAAGTGCCTGATGCTTTATATGAAGAATTGAAAAGTCATGTTGAGGAGAATGCGGAGTGAGCGCAGCGAATGACCGATGGTTTTCTTTTTTGGGCTTAGCGAATCGTGCTGGAAAGGTTATTTCTGGGGAGGAGCAGGTCATTCAGGCTATTCGGCAAAATAAAGCCAATATCGTGATTTTAACGGAGGATGCATCGGATCGAACCAAAAAAACCATTACCAATAAGTGCACATCCTATAAGGTCCCTTTGCGGAGCGTTTCGGACAGACAAACGCTAGGTAAAGCAATTGGTAAAGTTGAACGTGTCGTTGTTGCTGTGACTGATAAAGGATTCAGTGACAAACTAGTCACTCTGTTTGATCTATCATTGCGGGGGTGAATATATGAGTAAAAAAAGAGTGTATGAATTTGCAAAAGAAAAAAATGTACCAAGTAAAAAAATTATTGATATGTTAGAGCGTTTAGGTGCACCTGTCTCCAGCCATATGGCTGTTATTACTGAGGAACAAATCCAACAGCTTAACAAACAGCTATCTGGTACTGAAAAACAAGAGAGACAGCGCGGGAATAAGCCTAGTCAAAAGGAAACGAAGACGGGAAATCCAGGCAATGCACGCGAGCAGAAACGACCAAATGAAAACGCAAAGGCTAAAAATGGCCAACGTAGCAGTCATACCCCATCGTCACAAGTCAGAGAAAATCGTAAAAATCGAAATGGAAATGATAAAGTGATTTCAGAGAATAATAAAGGACAACAACGTCCAACCAACAATGGAGAAAACGGCAAAAATCGAGGCGCTAAGCCGAATGATTCACGGAATAGAAATAATGGTGGAAAGCGGTCAGGGAAACGTTTTAACAAGCGCAACCGCCATGAAGGACAAAAGCCAAAGCAACAAACCCCGCTTCCTGAAAAAATCACGTATTCTGGGCCTTTGGCTGTTAGTGAACTTGCAGAGAAGCTTGGTCGAGAGTCTACTGAAATTATAAAAAAACTCATGGGTATTGGCGTGATGGCCACTAAGAACCAACAGATCGATGAAGATACCATTCAGCTGATTGCCGAGGATTACGGCGTAAAAGCGGAGGAAGAAGTCTTTGTTGATGAAACGGCCTTTGAAGAGGAAGGCTTGGATATCGATGAAGCAACAGCGGTTAGTCGCCCACCGGTCGTCACCATTATGGGGCATGTTGATCACGGGAAAACAACCCTTCTTGATTCCATTCGTCATACTAAGGTTACCGATGCAGAAGCTGGGGGCATTACACAGCATATTGGTGCCTACCAAATCACCCATGAGGGTAAAAAGGTAACCTTTCTAGATACACCAGGACATGCGGCATTTACCACTATGCGCGCGCGCGGTGCGCAAATTACTGACATTACTGTCCTCGTGGTCGCGGCAGATGATGGTGTTATGCCACAGACTATTGAAGCGATCAACCATGCCAAAGCGGCTAATGTGCCGATCATAGTGGCCGTGAATAAAATGGACAAAGAAGGTGCAAATCCTGATCGCGTGATGCAAGAATTATCTGAGCACGGTCTGATTGCCGAGGATTGGGGCGGAGATACCATTTTCGTCAAGCTTTCTGCTATTAAGGGAGAGGGGATCGATGAGCTTTTAGAAATGATCCTTCTTATTGCTGAAGTAGAGGATTATAAAGCCAATCCAGATAAAGCAGCGCGCGGCTCTGTAGTAGAAGCGGAGCTCGATAAAGGGCGCGGTCCAGTTGCCACGTTGCTTGTTCAAAATGGGACATTAAAAATCGGCGATGCTATTGTTGTTGGAAACACATACGGACGTGTGCGTGCAATGGTCAATGAGCATGGACGGCGCTTAAAGCAAGCCGGGCCATCAACGCCTGTGGAAATCACTGGATTGAATGATGTCCCTGGTGCTGGAGACATGTTTATCGTTTATGAGGATGAGAAAAAGGCTCGACAAATTGGTGAAGCGAGAGCTGAGAAAAATCGTGTGGCTGAACGCAAGGAAACATCAAAGGTTAGCCTCGATGACCTTTTTGAAAAAATCAAAGAAGGCGACATCAAAGAGATCAACGTTATCGTTAAGGCAGATGTCCAAGGCTCTGTTGAAGCTGTAGCTGGTTCGCTGAAAAAAATTGATGTTGAAGGTGTTCGGGTCAACATTATCCATACAGGAGCAGGAGCAATTACTGAATCCGACATCATTTTGGCTTCTGCCTCTAATGCGATAATTATTGGTTTCAATGTGCGCCCTGATGGCAATGCTAAAAGAACAGCGGAAGCTGAAAAAGTCGATATTCGCTTATATCGCGTGATTTATGATGCGATTGAAGAAATGGAAGCAGCGATGAAGGGCATGCTTGATCCAGAATATGAAGAGAAAGTCATTGGTCAAGTTGAGGTGCGGACTACCTTTAAAGTATCCAAGGTTGGTACTATTGCTGGATGTTATGTTACTGATGGGAAAGTCTCCCGTGAAGCTGGCATTCGCTTGATTCGTGATGGTATCGTGATCTATGAAGGACATGTGGATACTTTGAAACGCTTCAAAGATGACGCCAAAGAAGTGACTGCTGGATTTGAGTGTGGGATTACTTTAGAGAATTTCAATGATATTAAGGAAGGCGATACGATGGAAGCCTTCGTCATGGAAGAAGTCTCCCGGTGATCATCGGTTCAGTGACATGTGAGTGCATGCTTTACAATGCCCAATCTTTAAAGGATAAGCGCTCAGTCATTAAAAGCATTATAACCCGAGTAAAAAATCGGCTAAATGTTGCCTGTGCCGAAATTGGGCACCAAGATGTGTGGCAACGAACAGAGCTCATTTTTGTGTCCGTGGCAACATCCAAAATCCCTGTTGAGAAAGAATTGGAACGCGCGTTGCGCATATTGGATGGCAATGCTGAAATAGAGCGCGCGAGCACAAGATATGAGTGGCTGTAATGGAGGTGTAGATTTTGGCTAATTTACGTGTCAATCGCGTTGCTGAACAAATGAAGAAGGAATTGAGTGACATCATATCCAATCGCATTAAGGACCCTAGAGTTGGTTTTGTAACGGTGACTGGAGTGGATGTGACTGGAGACCTTCAACAAGCCACAGCATATATCACTGTCCTAGGTTCTAATGATTCGGAATCAGATACATTAAAAGGATTAAATAAGGCCAAAGGCTTTATCCGATCAGAAATCGGGAAACGGATTCGACTTCGTAAGACACCTGAATTAAGTTTTGAGATTGACGAATCGATTGAATATGGAAATCGTATTAACCGATTGCTTCATGATATTCACGATGAAGACTGAGGATAGACGCTTTTGTCTATCCTTCTTTCTTGTACAATATAAGCCTATGCTAACATGATTGGAGGATGATGAGAGTATTGGCATAAGTAAACCTGTGACTTTTACTCCCTAAGGCTTTTAGGCCCCCTTAGTTTGTGATTGGGGAAAATTACATCAGGAGTGCTAAAAGCAGTACAACCATAGTTTTTCCTTTTGCAGTGAGTGATGGCAATTTTTACTCCGCTTAACCTGCATAGTTTATATTGAATAAAGTGTTGTGCCCAATAAAGGACTGGGCAGCGATGTACTCTAAGATATTTGTCTACAGTATGAGTGCGTTCTCATTCATGCTTATTTTAGTTGAAGGAGTTTGTTACGATTATGTTTTCTGGTGTACTGCCCCTTTATAAACCCAGAGGAATGACCTCGCACGATTGTATCTACCGTCTCCGTAAGCTTCTACACATGAAGAAAATCGGTCATACAGGGACGCTTGACCCTGAAGTGGATGGTGTATTGCCGATATGTTTAGGAAAGGCTACGCGCATTGCTCAATTTCTTACAGTGGATAGCAAAGTGTATGAAGGGGTGATTCGTCTTGGCACAGCAACAACGACTGAAGATGCTACAGGTGAGGTTGTTGAAGGAAAAACGGTGACGGATCGGTGGTCGCGCGCTGAAATTGAAGCAGTATTCACAACCTTTGTAGGAGAGATTACGCAAGTGCCGCCCATGTATTCAGCCGTCAAGGTTAAAGGCAAAAAGCTGTATGAATATGCTCGCGCGGGTATTAAGGTTGAACGCCCTTCCCGCCAGGTGACGATTTTTGAATTGGCCTTAAATACAGATGGAGAAGCATTTTCAAAGGATCTACCGTTTGTTGTCTATTGTAGCAAAGGGACTTATGTGCGGACTTTAGCTGTAGATATCGGTAAAAAACTGGGCTATCCTGCCCATTTGTTCTCTTTAACACGCACGCGTTCTGGAGCGTTTGATATCGGTGACTGTCTGTCTTTTGCTGATATTGAGCAAGCAATAGAACAAGAACGATTTGCCTCGCTGTTAACGCCGATTCATGAAGCTTTAAAAGAAATGCCACGGCTCAATGTCGATGAAGCAACTGCCCAACAAGTCATGAATGGGGCTGTTCTTAATAAACCAAATGACTTTAAAAATCAGCTCTATACAGTTTATAATAATCACGGAGAATGTTTAGCCATATATAAACAACATCCAACCAAACCGCATTTAATTAAACCTGAAAGAGTATTATCCAATTGAATTGAAATTGAAGTAAAAGTAAAAGTAGGTGGCATTTTTGGAAACAATCCATTTAACACAACCTTCTGAGGAGCCGATTGATGGTGCTGGTGAAAAGGTCATGGCGCTTGGCTATTTTGATGGCGTTCATCTCGGACATCAAGAAGTCATCAAGACCGCTGTAAACATTGCCCATAGCAAGGGGCAAAAAGCAGCTGTGATGACCTTTCATCCCCATCCATCGGTGGTTCTAAAAAAGATGGACAAGCGAAGCGATTATTTAACGCCGCCTGAAGAAAAAGCGAAATTGATAAAGGCGCTAGGTGTCGATCTTCTTTATTTTGTTCGCTTTGATTCGGCATTTAGCCAGCTTTCCCCTCAAGCATTTATTGATCAATATATCATCCGCTTAAATGTTAAGCATGTTGTGGCAGGGTTTGATTTTACGTATGGTCGAATGGCAAAGGGAACGATGGAGACAATCAAACAGGAATCACGAAACATGTTTGCAGTGACAACCGTGCCTAAGCTGGTGATCAATGACCACAAGGTAAGCACGACACATATTAGAGAGCTTATTCTTGCAGGAAAGATGGAAGAGGCGCAGGCCTATCTTGGTCGCCCTTACCGCATGACAGGAATGGTGGTACATGGTGATAAACGCGGCGGAGCTGAACTGGGCTTCCCAACGGCTAATGTCAAGACGCACGATCCTTATGTGATTCCAAACCAAGGTATTTATGCCGTTCGTATGAACGTAGAGAATACGTGGATTGACGGGATGGGGTATATTGGGGATCGCCCCACATTTTATAAGGAAGCGACACCGATCGTCATTGAGGTCAATTTGTTTGGCTTCAATCAATCGATATATGGGGAAACCGTGCAAGTGGAATGGTATAAGAAATTAAGAGAGGACAAGACCTTTACAAAGGTTGATGCGCTTGTCGACCAAATGCACCAAGATAAAAAGCAGGCTGAGGCATTTTTTAAGGAGATTCAGGTTTAGTCTTTCACCAAGTTCTTCATTACGACTAAGAAAAACTTGAATTTTGCTAGAAAAAGTTGTATGCTAATGTTTGACTCATGAACCATAGCGTGGCTGCTCGAGTCACCAACGGCTGCTAGGCTATTGGGGATAATTGTAAGGAGGTGAAATGGATGGCTTTAACAAAAGAACGCAAAAACCAACTCGTAGAAGAGTTCAAAACACACGAAGGTGACACAGGTTCACCAGAGGTGCAAGTAGCTATCCTAACGGAACAAATCAATACATTGAATGATCATCTACGCACTCATAAGAAAGATCATGCGTCTCGTAGAGGTCTGTTAATGATGGTAGGTAAACGTAAGCATCTTTTGACTTATTTACGTAATAAAGATGTCACACGCTACCGTGATTTAATCCAACGACTTGGACTACGTCGATAGTGACAAAAAAAGCGGGAGTCATCCCGCTTTTTCCGCTATTTACAAAGTCTATCGAGTCCCTATCTAGTGTTTCTCAGCAATGGACGATAGAGGCTTATACATAGAATGCTACGTTTTAGCTCAAATGATGCCGACTTATTATAGTCTCGGCATTAAAGGCGTCACGCGTAATACTTCAGGAACGCGGCAGCTGTTAAGGGTTTCTAAGATAGATCCTCATTTGAGTCGTCAAGTATTTAACCCCGTTGAAGATGACAGACTAACCAATATATTGTGAAACAGTTTTTTAAGGAAGGGGTCTTTAATATACATGGAACAACAAGTCAAAACTTATTCGATGGATTGGGCTGGCCGTAAGCTGACATTGGAAATTGGTAATTTAGCGAAGCAAGCCAATGGAGCTGTTATGGTACGCTATGGCGATACAGCCGTCTTGTCCACGTCAACCGCTTCAAAAGAAGCAAAGGATCTGCCATTTTTTCCATTGACCGTCAATTACGAAGAGCGTTTATACGCTGTGGGAAAAATTCCAGGTGGTTTTATTAAGAGAGAAGGACGTCCGAGTGAGAAAGCGATTCTAGCCAGTCGTTTAATCGACCGTCCGATTCGTCCGCTTTTTGAAGATGGATTCAGAAATGAAGTTCAAGTTGTCAGCATGGTTATGAGTGTAGATCAGGATTGCTCTTCAGAAATGGCTGCTATGTTTGGTTCTTCGCTTTCCCTTTGTATTTCTGATATTCCTTTTGAAGGACCGGTTGCAGGTGTCATCGTTGGCCGTGTAGATGGAGAATTCGTCATCAATCCGACTTCAGAGCAAGCCGAGAAAAGTGATATCCATTTGACCGTTGCAGGAACAAAAGATGCGATTAACATGGTTGAAGCAGGTGCCGATGAAGTCCCTGAAGAAGTGATGCTTGACGCCATTTTATTTGGCCATGAAAACATTAAACAGCTCGTCAGCTTCCAAGAGCAAATCGCTGCTGAAGTTGGCAAAGAAAAAATGACGGTTACATTATTTAAGGCAGAAGAAGCTCTTGAACAGCAAATTCGCCAAGAAGCGACTGAAAAATTGAAACAGGCAATCTTGACAAAAGATAAGCAGGCACGTGATCAGGCCATTGATGGTGTGAAATCTGAAGTCATCGAAAAATATGAAGCAGATGAAGCTTATGAAGACAAGATAGCGCAGATTGAGGATGTTCTTCATAAAATTGTCAAAGAAGAAGTTCGCCGCACGATTGTCGTGGATAACATTCGTCCTGATGGGCGTAAAATCAACGAAATTCGTCCGCTCTCTTCTGCAACGGGTTTACTCCCACGCACCCATGGTTCTGCGCTGTTTACTCGTGGTCAAACTCAGGCTTTAAGCATTTGTACGCTTGGTGCTTTAGGAGATGTGCAAATTCTTGATGGATTGGACATGGAAGAATCCAAACGCTTTATGCATCATTATAATTTTCCTCCATTTAGTGTGGGTGAAGCTAGACCGATGCGAGCTCCTGGTCGCCGAGAAATTGGACACGGGGCTTTAGGGGAACGTGCTTTGGAACCTGTCGTTCCTGATGAAAAGGATTTCCCTTATACCATTCGCTTGGTTTCAGAGGTCCTTGAATCAAATGGCTCGACATCTCAAGCGAGCATCTGTGCAAGTACAATGGCGATGATGGATGCAGGGGTGCCCATTAAAGCGCCAGTTGCAGGGATTGCTATGGGTCTGGTCAAGCATGAGGAGGATGTCGTTGTTTTAACGGACATCCAAGGCATGGAAGATGCGCTTGGCGATATGGACTTTAAAGTCGCAGGAACAGAAAAAGGGGTTACAGCCTTACAGATGGATATCAAGATTTCCGGTATCAATCGCGAAATTCTTGAAACAGCACTCACACAAGCACGTGAAGGGCGCATGACAATTCTGAAGCATATGATGAGCACGATTAGTGAGCCAAGACATGAGCTTTCTAAATATGCTCCGAAGATTCTTACCATGAGCATTGATCCAGATAAGATTCGTGATGTCATCGGACCAAGCGGTAAAATGATCAATAAAATTATTGATGATACAGGTGTTAAAATTGACATCGAACAAGATGGTACGATTTATATTGCTTCGACTAACCAACAAATGAATGACAAAGCGAAGAGTACTATCGAAGACATCGTTCGCGAGGTTAAAGTCGGTGATATGTATGTCGGTAAAGTCAAGCGCATTGAGAAGTTCGGTGCCTTCGTTGAACTATTCAATTCAAAAGATGGTTTAGTTCATATTTCAGAACTGGATAACAAGCGTGTTGGCAAGGTGGAAGATGTTGTAGCCATTGGTGATGAAGTGCTTGTTAAGGTCATCGATATTGACAAACAAGGGCGCGTCAAGCTCTCAAGAAAACAAGCGTTAACGACTGAGGAACAAGAAAAAGAAACACAAAAGCAATAACAAGAGTGAGGTCAGGTCCATGACCACTCTCTTTTTTTATGGCGTCAGAATGTATAACTTTGCGGAACCGCTTATAATTTGGACTTTGACTGTCCCCTTCTGCAGCTTGCGGGCACTCTTAGTAAGTAATTTGATTGCCAATTCCGATGACAAACAGACTTTTATACTTTTTAATTCAAAAAAGTGGCACCCACCAATTTTTGGTAGGTGCCACTTTTAATTTACTGGTTTTTTTCCCAGCCTCCATTCACACTTTTAATTTTCTAATGAATCCTTCGTTCTAGCCAGTCAGTTTGTCCGCATAAGGTAATAACACAAGAGTTTTTTTGTACTATCAGAATGTATAACTTTGCTGACGCTCATAAAGGAAGATAGTATAAGTGTAACTTTGATTTTCGCCAACTGTGGCTTGGCGATAAGCCAAGTTTCAGACGACATTAGTGAAACCTGCTGGAGAAAAGGAGGGACTCCTTTGCGTAAAAGAGGGCTTCAATACAGCCTTTTCGCAGTCCTATTCGTACTTACTTTTTCCGCTTTTCCTTCGTATAAAGCGTTTTATCAGTCACAATTCATTCCAAGCGATCGGGAGATACAACCGGTTCAGGCTATGGCCAGTCCCCTGTATCAAAAGATTAAAAGCTATGCTGCAAAACATAATATCAAGCCAATTAATGCTAGAACAGACAGTGTATGGAAGGCAATACCGGGGTACAATGGATTACAGGTTAATGTCAAAGCTTCTTATGAAAAATTAAAATCCAGTGGCCATTTTAACTCTCAAAAATTGATTTATGAAGAAACAGCGCCGCGTGTACATCTGGAAGATATTCAACCGGCTCCGATCTACAAAGGGAATCCAGAAAAACCAATGGTTGCCCTTGTGTTTGATGTGGCGAGTGGTGGGGAATATATACCTAAGATATTGGAAATTTTAAATCAAGCTGAGCTTTCTTCAACATTTTTCTTAGATGCAGAATGGGTGAAAGCTCATTCAAATTTAGCCTTGATGATCAGTGATGAGAATCATGAAATTGGAAATTTTGGTATGGAGCAAAAGGACTTGACTGAGCTATCCAACACTCAAGCAACAAAGCAATTAGAAAATGCCAATAAAATCATTGAAGCTCTGTTGAACGTCAAGCCGAGATGGTTAACGCCACCCATGGGGCATTATGATGAACAAGTGTTGGCTGTTTCGCATGCCTTGCATATGATTACAGCGCTTTGGACCTTTGATGGCGGTGCGCTAAGTCAGGAAACGCCATCAAGCATCACCAGACAGGTTTCTGAAAAGGTTGAGGCTGGCTCCATTATTCGTTTAACACCGAGTCAATCAGAGGTTGAAGCTTTGCCGACTATCATTGAAACGATCAAAAACAAAGGGTATCAATTGGGGACACTGTCAGCATTAACCGATGAAGGAAGGGTTCATGAATAAAAGAACTTACAGTTTGTGGCTTAAATCCGAACATGTTATAGTATTCATTAAGGCTAAATTTACTTAGTGCTTATCGCGTTATAGAATAGGATTTGTCGCTGACAAAAATACAACGAATCACGTCTATTGACGTTTAGGGGGTAGCAATTTGATCACAAGACATACATGTGCAAATGGCGTGCGCGTTGTTTTAGAAAAAATTCCAACCGTTCGTTCAGTGACTATTGGCGTATGGATTGGTACAGGCTCACGTGATGAAAACGTGGACAACAATGGCATATCACATTTTATTGAGCACATGCTCTTTAAAGGTACCAAGACGCGTAATGCCCGTGAGATTGCAGAAGCTTTTGATCGTGTTGGTGGCCAGGTGAATGCATTTACATCTAAGGAATATACATGCCTCTATGCTAGGGTGTTAGATGATTATGCTGAATACGCAGTGGACATTTTAGCCGATATGCTCTTTCATTCCACCTTCGATGAAACAGAGCTTAACAAAGAGAAGCAAGTGGTATTTGAAGAGATTAAAATGTATGAGGATACACCTGATGACCGTGTCCATGATTTATTAAGTCAAGTTACATATAAGGATCATCCTCTTGGTTATTCCATTTTGGGGACGGAGGACTCTTTAAACCGTTTTGATAAGGCGGCTCTAGTCGACCATATGAAGTCACATTATCTACCGGAGAACATTGTCATATCGATTGCGGGAAATGTTGATGAAGCGTTTATTCAGCACATTGAAACGATTTTTTGTGAGTATAAGGCAGCGCGCACACTTGAAGAATCGTTGAAGCCTGCCTTTCATCCTGGAAAAATTGCCAAGCAAAAGGATACCGAACAGGCGCATTTGTGCATTGGGTTTAACGGTTTACCTATTGGTGACGAGGCGATTTATCCATTGATTGTTTTAAACAATATTATTGGCGGAAGCATGAGCAGTCGCCTATTTCAGGAGGTAAGGGAGGAACGAGGGCTCGCTTACTCGATCTTTTCCTACCACTCTGCTCATAAAGACAGTGGCTTGTTTACGATCTACGGCGGAACAGGTGCCGAGCAAACTGAGGCGCTCTTTGATACCATCTTTTTGACCATCGATACTATTTTAGAAAAAGGCATTACGGAAAAAGAATTGAGAAATAGCCAAGAACAAATCAAAGGCAATTTGATGCTCAGCTTAGAAAGTACATCAAGTCGAATGAACCGTAATGCCAAAAATGAATTGCTTCTTCAAAAGCATCGGTCGCTTGATGAGATTACAACATTGATCGAGGCAGTGACCATGAAAGACATCAAAAATATCTCTGAGAGACTGTTTAAACGAGATTACTCATGCTCAGTGATTAGCCCATCTGGAGAGCTTCCAGTAAGAAAATAATCCTTAAAAATAAGAGAAACTTTATGGCTTCTATCGATTTTTTTCGATAGAAGCTTTTTTATACTATCAGAATGTAATAACTTCGCTGATGCTCATAAAGGAAGAGAGGTATAAGTGTAACTTTGACTTTCGCCATCTGAGGCTTGCGGGTACCCTAAGTGTGTGATTGGCAAAAATCACATCAGGAGTACCAGCGAAGGGGTGCAAGCCAAGTTTTCTAAAAGAAAAGAAAGTATAAAATTTCTGATCATGAGGATGGTGCGCGATTCCGCTCTCAGGCCGCTCGCTTTCCGCGGGAAGTAGTAAGCCTCCTCGCGCCTTCGGACTGCTAAGGTCTTACCGCTCTCCCACTTCCCGTAGGACTCTAGTTTGGCCGTCAATGCGTCTGTGGGATTGAAAGAACATCCCATGCCTGAAATGTTTTTAAAGCTCGTGTTTTACTATAAGATGCGCCTCACCGAGCTTCTTCCATTTCAGGATAAGGGACGACTCCTTAGTAGGGGGCTGTCCTACACTTTTTTATTCACCTCATTTCCTACATCGACATATGATAACCCAGACAATAACCCAGAAGACTTCCTCCAAAGTCTTAAATCTATAAATAAGGGGGAACACACATGTTAACAGGCGTCCACATAGTGATTTTAGGTGGTGATGCCAGACAGCTTGAGGTCATCAATAAGTTAAATGAACTTGATGCAACGTTGGATTTAGTCGGTTTTGATCAGCTTGACCGCTATTATGCCGGTGTTTCTAAGATTGATGTTGAAGATATTCAATATAGTACTGTTGATGCGATTGTGCTACCGGTCAGCGGCACAAGTGATGATGGGACAGTAGAGACGGTCTTTAGCGATAAATCCGTTCGAATTACAGAGGAATGGCTTCAACAAACCCCGGATCACTGCACCATTTATTCGGGGATTAGTACACCTTATTTAAGAGAATGTGCCAAGACTTGTCAGCGGGAGGTTGTACAGCTTTTTGAACGGGATGATGTGGCGATTTATAATTCTATTCCAACAGTAGAAGGGACGTTGATGATGGTGATTCAGAATACAGATATTACCATCCATCAGTCCAATGTAGTCATTCTTGGATTAGGCCGTACAGGAATGACCATGGCTAGGACCTTTGATGCTTTAGGAGCCAAAGTTTGTGTTGGTGCTAGAGAGCCTGAAAGTTTGGCAAGAATTAGAGAGATGGGGATGATCCCTTTTCATATAAAAGATTTAGAGAAGTATATCACTGACGTTGATGTTTGTATCAATACGATTCCATCACGTGTTTTAACCGGAAAGGTTCTATCAAAAATGCCATCACGTGCATTAATTGTTGACATTGCATCTAACCCAGGTGGAACCGATTTTCGCTATGCCGAAAAACGGGGAATCAAAGCATTACATGTTCTTGGGATTCCTGCGATGGTTGCCCCAAAAACAGCTGGCCGAATTATTGGCAATGTCCTTTCAGAGCTTTTATTGGAAAAATATATTGAGGAGGACGATACCATTGGATCTTAAAGGAAAACACATTGGTTTTGGCATGACGGGTTCACATTGTACTTATGGCGCAGTGCTACCACAAATTGAGCGTTTGGTTGAGCTCGGAGCCAATGTCAGCCCTTTTGTTACCTATACTGTTAAACATACCAATACACGTTTTGGTGATGGCCTTGATTGGGTTAGGAAGCTTGAAGAAGTCACAGGGAATAAGGTCGTTGACTCAATAGTCGAAGCTGAACCATTTGGTCCGAAGACGCCCTTGGATGTGATGGTTATTGCACCACTTACGGGCAATTCACTCAGCAAGTTTGCTAACGCCACAACAGACAGCCCCGTTCTCATGGCTGCTAAAGCAACATTAAGGAATGAAAGCCCTGTGGTCTTAGGTATTTCAACCAATGATGGTCTAGGGTTAAGCATGGCAAATATCGCAAAATTAATGGTTGCAAAAAATGTCTTCTTTATTCCTTTTGGTCAAGATGATCCCGTGAAAAAGAAGACATCGCTCGTCTCACGAATGGAAGTCATTCCTGAAACAGTTGAAGCTGCCTTGGAGAGAAAACAACTTCATCCAGTTTTGATAGAAAAATTTCGCGATTAGCCCTTTCCCTTTTCATTGTTAGAGGATATGATAAAATAAGAAGTAGAATCTGGAGAAACGCAAAAGGAGAGTTCGCGTTTCTCCTTTGAATTGTCAGTTGTCAGGAGGAGTGTTCCCTTTGAATACAAAACAAGGCTTAAATGTTGCGATTGTTGGAGCTACAGGAGCGGTCGGCGTACAAATGTTAAAGATGCTTGAAGGCTCATCATTACCTATTTCTCAATTAAAGCTACTCGCTTCAAAGCGATCAGCGGGGAAGACACAAACGTTCAAAGATCAGTCAATTATCGTAGAAGAAGCAAAACCCGCTGCTTTCGAAGGAGTAGATATAGCCCTATTTAGTGCAGGTGGAGCGGTATCTAAGCAATTGGCTCCAGAAGCTGTAAAAAGAGGCGCTGTTGTTATTGATAATACAAGTGCGTTTCGCATGGATCCTGAAGTTCCACTCGTTGTCCCAGAAGTCAATCCTGAAGCATTAAGGGAACATAAGGGGATTATCGCTAATCCCAATTGTTCAACAATACAAATGGTAGTCGCATTAGAGCCCCTTCGTCGTAAGCATGGATTAAATCGTGTCATCGTCTCTACCTACCAAGCGGTGTCTGGTGCGGGTCATTCAGCGATTGAGGAATTAAAGCAGCAGACAGAGGCTGTTTTGAATGGTCAAGAGCCCAAAACGGAAAAGTTTCCATATCCAATTGCGTTCAATGCCATTCCGCAAATCGATACTTTTCAAGATAATCGCTATACGTTTGAAGAGATGAAAATGATCAATGAAACAAAGAAAATTATGGCGTTTCCAGAGCTTCGTGTAGCAGCGACATGCGTTCGGTTGCCTGTGGCTGTTGGTCATGCGGAATCTGTCTATGTAGAGCTTGACCAAGAAGTCGGCGTTGAAGACGCCTTAGCTTTGTTAGCTGATTCACCTGGCGTAACGGTTGTCGATGATCCAGCAAACTTAGGGTATCCTATGCCTATGGATGCTGCTGGAAAAAAAGACGTATTCGTCGGAAGAGTACGCAAAGACCCAGATGAGAAAAAAGGGCTTCACCTTTGGATAGTTTCGGATAACTTATTAAAGGGAGCGGCTTGGAATTCAGTACAAATTGCTGAAACCCTTGTCCAGCTTAAGATTATTACTATTTAATGTTGAAGGGGTTCTATAGATGAAGATCATCGTCCAAAAATTTGGTGGCACTTCTGTTCAATCTGATGAAGATCGGCGTGAAGCCGTAAAACATGTAAAAAAGGCAGTAAGCGAGGGCTATAAGGTCGTTGTTGTCGTTTCTGCAATGGGGAGAAAGGGCGCACCTTATGCGACAGATACGCTACTCGGCCTTGTTGAAGATCGCCGGCTCTCAGAACGAGAAATGGATTTATTAATGTCATGTGGTGAAACGATCTCATCCGTTGTTTTTTCAGGATTATTACAAAGTGAAGAGATCGCTTCCGACGCGTTGACAGGTGGCCAAGCAGGCTTTCGCACAAGTGAGAACTTTATGAATGCTAAAATCATTGAGGTCGACACCTCAGTCCTTCGTCAAAGACTTGAAGCTGTTGATGTTGTGGTTGTCGCTGGCTTCCAAGGCATTACAAAGACAGGAGAAATCACGACTATAGGTCGTGGGGGGAGTGATACCTCTGCCGCGGCTTTAGGTGCAGCACTAGGAGCTGAGTGGATCGATATCTTTACCGATGTGGAAGGTGTTATGACAGCCGATCCACGGATTGTTTCCGATGCCCGTCACTTACAGGTACTCACTTATAATGAAGTCTGTAATATGGCGTATCAGGGGGCAAAAGTGATTCATCCTCGGGCTGTTGAAATTGCGATGCAGGCGAAGGTGCCCATTCGGATTCGTTCGACGAAGTCAGAACGTCCAGGGACCCTGATCACAGCAATTAAGAGGATGGGGAAAGGTCAGGATGTTCAGGAGCGCCTAATCACAGGCATTACCTATATGGATGACGTCACACAAATAAAAGTTAAAGCGAAAAAGGATCAATACGATTTTCAATCAAAGGTTTTCAAAGCCATGGCTGAGCAGCATATCAGCGTAGATTTTTTCAACATCAGTCCTCAGGAAGTGGTTTATACGGTCAGTCGTCTGGCAACGGAACGTGCAGTCGCTGCACTTGAAACACTCGGTTTTGATCCTGAGGTCAAACGCAACTGCGCTAAGGTCTCAGCGGTTGGGGCTGGCATCGCAGGGGTTCCAGGTGTAACCGCCAAAATTGTTCATGCTTTGACAAGTCAAGGCATTCAAATTTTGCAATCGGCTGATTCGCATACAACGATTTGGGTACTCATTGAGAACAAATATTTAAATGAAGCTGTGAATGCTCTCCATAAAGCCTTTGAATTGGAAAAAGAAAATTATAGTGAGCCCACAGAGTATTATTAATAATGGGCAGGATAACTAGAGAGAGACCGATTGCAGGAGGATTCCTGAATCAGTGGGTGATTAATATTGGGAGGCGATTTTTGTGGTGTTTGGACGGTTATTAACCGCTATGGTCACACCATTTGATGAACACGGGGAAGTGGATGATAAACGCACACGGCAGCTCGTGGATCATCTGATTAACACAGGAACTGAAGGGCTTGTTGTGGCAGGGACAACCGGAGAATCTCCGACATTGTCTAAAAGCGAAAAGCTGGCTTTATTCGAAACCGTCTTAGAGGCAACAGCTGGTAGAGTACCAGTGATTGTAGGGACGGGGAGCAATAATACGGCAGAAAGCGTCGCACTGACAAAAGAAGTTGAAAAGCTTGGTGTAGAGGGTGTGCTTCTCGTTTCACCCTATTACAGTAAACCTAACCAAGCTGGTTTATACGAACACTTTAAAACCATTGCACAATCCGTTCATGTTCCTATCATGCTTTATAACGTTCCGGGGCGAACAGCTTCTAATTTAAGCCCTGATACTGTTGTTAAACTCGCTTCTATTGAAAATGTAGTGTCCATAAAAGAAGCTAGTGGTAATTTGGATCAAATCGCGGAAATTATAGAGCGGACACCAGATGATTTTGTTTTATATAGCGGTGACGATGGGCTGACATTACCTATTCTATCCATAGGTGGCTATGGGGTGGTATCTGTAGCCTCTCATGTCATCGGACCACAGATGCGTGAATTAATCCAAGCTTTTCAAAAAGGACAGTTTGAGAAAGCGGCACAATACCATCGGCACTTACTGCCTGTCATGCGTCAGTTGTTTGCGCAACCGAGTCCGGTACCGGTTAAATCACTTTTAAATCAGCTTGGAGTCGAGGTAGGCAGTGTGCGTCTTCCTTTAGTCCCCATGACCGAAACAGAGCTGACGGAATTACAGCAGGTCTATCAGCAGCTATCAGCGAATGATGAGGACTGAGGCTATAACAGGTGAGCTCAGTCTGAGTAAAAAGGGGCATTTTAAGGTGTCTCTTTTTACATCATCATGTTTTATTTTTACTTTTAGTGCACAGTTTTTAATCCTCTGCTATACTTCTGTAAAACTCTCCTCATGCCTACCGTTTTAAAGAAATAGCCTCTCTATAAGGAGTACTGAAAAACTACTGAAAGCTAAAATATACACCATCGTCATGAAATGGAAGGCACGAGCCTCCTGCGGGAAGTGGGAGATCGGTAAGACGTTAGCAGGGCGCAGCGTGAGGAGGCTTACCACTTTCCAGCGGAAAGTGAGTGCCTTTCATTGCAATCAGCATCCGACCTTCCTTGTGCATTATAAAATAAAAAAGAGAACTTTTCAGTGGCTTCTCTATAAGAGGGGAGATTTTGCTAAGTCGTTTCTATACTATTAGTAATAAATTCATTTTATACCAGTTTCAGGTCTTGTATATCCTCCTGTATTTAGAGTATAATACGGATAAGGATTCGTACGGGTGAAAGTATGGGCTATGGTAAGCCTTTTAATTTTAATGTATACAAGCCATAAATATGAGAAGCTTTCGAATAAGTGTGATAAGAGTGTCGATTGATGGCTGAAGACAGAAAGTAATTAAAGCGTTGCGCCATTTTAATGGGAATCGAAAGAGAGAAGCGAGAGATGTGAAACGGGTTTTGTAAGAGATCAAGGGTTTGAAGAATCGAAAAGCCGTTGGTCTAGTCACAGATCAGTGATCATCGCCGTGATTTGAAATGAAGCTGTTTAGTATGTTTGTCGGTTTTTTGTTTTACATAGGCTAAACCCATAGTTCGTAGTGATCCTTTTGAATTGTTAGATCTTTTATATGTTAATATTGGAGGAATGCTCATTGCAGAATCAACAAGAAGATAAGGTCAAGATTTATGCGATGGGCGGCGTTGGTGAAATTGGAAATAACATGACAGTTATTGAGATCAATGAGGATATTTTTATCATTGATGCCGGGATGATGCATCCTAAAGATGAGATGTTTGGTGTTGATACTGTAATACCGGACATCACGCATCTCGAACAAAAACGAGATCGTATAAAAGCGATCTTCTTGACTCATGCACATAGTGAACATATTGGAGGTATACCGTACTTAATTAAGAAAATTAAGGCTCCAATATATGGTACTACACTGACTCTGGCATTTTTAGAACAAATGCTCAGAGAGATGAAAAGTAATAAGAAAGTCAAAACATATACAATAGATCCTGACAAAGAGGTTTGGATTGGAAGCAATCGGGTATCGTTTTTCCGAACGAACCACAGCATCCCTGACTCAGTAGGCCTCGCCTTCCATACATCGCAAGGTGCGATTGTTCATACAGGGGACTTTAAATTTGACTATACCCCTGTAGATGGCGTGAAATTTGACTTGAGTAAATTAACGCGCATTGGCGATGAAGGTGTACTTTGCCTGCTTTCGGATAGCAAGAACGCTGAATTGCCTGGACATACGCCTTCTGAATCAACAGTAGGGGAACGCATTGAAGACGTGTTTTATTTTGCAGAAGGCAGAGTTATAACAGCTCTTTATGCGTCTAATTTGCATCGTATTCAGCAGGTGGTTAATGCCGCTGTACAGACAAAGCGAAAGGTGGCGTTAGACAATCGCTATCTTGAGCGACTGGTTGGCATTGCGACAAAGCTTGGCTATTTACATGTCCCTAAGCACACCTTTATCAGTTTAGATAAAATCGATAAAAGACCTGATCGTGAAATTGCCATTATTTCAACAGGGCCTGAAGGTGATCCAATGTCACCTTTAATAAAAATTGCCAACCATTCTCATAAAAAGCTGCAGCCAAAGGACACAGATATCTTTATCTATGCTTCTTCTGCTTCTCCCGGTGATGAGAAAGATGTCACCAAAGCGATCGACTCATTAATGCGGATCGGGGTACAAGTTGTTTACGGTAAGGACGTTCATGTTTCTGGGCATGCCTCAGAAGAAGATTTGAAGCTTATGCTTGAATTGGTGCGTCCGAAATATTTGATTCCAATCCATGGTGAATTTCGCATGCTTAAGGTGCACATGGATATTGCCGCTTCAACAGGTCTTCCGCTCCATCATGTCTTTTTACTTGATAAAGGCGATGTAGTTGAATTTACAAAGGGTGAAGCGCGTGAGACGGAAAAGGTTCCTGCTGGCCAAGTGCTTGTTGATGGTTTGGGTGTCGGTGACGTCGGGAACATCGTTCTAAGGGATCGCCGTTTACTGGCTGAAGATGGCACACTTATTGTTGTTGTTACCCTTGGCAGACGATCAAAAGCCATTCTTTCCGGTCCGGAGATTATCACTCGAGGCTTTGTCTATGTTAGAGAGTCTGAAGAACTTATTGAGGATGCCAACCAAATCGTAACAGAAGTCCTTTCCAAAGCTCTGAATGAAAAGGTATCTGAATGGTCATCACTGAAAAACGGTATTCGTGATGCTCTAGGTCGATATCTTTATGATAAAACCAAACGCCGTCCAATGATTTTACCGATAATTATGGAAATATGATTCAAGAAAAGTGTCGTGCCCTGTAGCCGGCACTTTTCTGCGTGATAGAAGCTTCTTGCTCTAATAGCTCCAATGTATGAAAAACCTTTGCTTATCAGATAATAATCGTAACTTATGTAAAAGGAGGGGTCTTTCCAGATGTCAGAGGAGCAACAAGAGCAAGAACAACAAAACAATGAATCGAATGCGCTGCTCAATCAAATTCAAAAACTCGGACAGACGAATCTAACGGGTTCCGAATCAAATATTCACTGTCTTACGATCATTGGTCAAATTGAAGGTCATATGGCCTTACCGCCAAAAAATAAGACGACTAAATATGAGCATTTAATTCCACAGCTTATTGCTATTGAACAGAATGAAAAAATCGAAGGCCTGCTAGTCATGCTGAATACGGTTGGTGGGGATGTGGAAGCCGGCCTTGCGATCGCTGAAATGATTTCCACCATTTCCAAGCCTACGGTTACATTGGTTATTGGCGGCGGCCATTCTATTGGGGTGCCGATTGCCGTATCATCAGACTATTCTTTCATTGCTGAAAGCGCCACGATGCTTATCCACCCTGTTCGTCTTAACGGACTAGTTATCGGTGTGCCACAGAGCTTTGATTATATTGAAAAAATTCAAGAGCGGATCACTCGATTTGTCACCACGCATTCTAAAATTAGCGGCGAAGATTTTGAAGAGCTAATGTTTAATAAAACGAATTTAACCACAGATATAGGGACAAATCTTGTCGGTGAACAAGCTGTAGAAAAGGGCATTATCGATGAGGTTGGTGGTGTGGGAAAGGCATTATTGAAGCTGCATGAATTGATTGATAAACAAAAACCCGATAGGGATGAACAGCAGGTGGTTCAATAATGTATTATACGATTATGCCTCCTGAACTCATTTTTTCTGAGAGCGAGGAGCGAGGAATGCCAAAGCAAGTGATGATTGAAATGGATGGTGTTCCGCTTATCATTGAACAGGAAACTGAATCTGACTATCACATTGTTCAAGTGATAAGTTCTGATCCTCAGCATTTTCTTCAAGAAAAATATCAGCCGGGAAAAAAGGTGACCTTTCAGCCTTTACTCAAATCCACCATTTAAGGTACAGTATAATAAGAAGGAATGGACAGCATCGCATGAGCGCATCGTTTTTTCATGCGGTGCTTCTCGTTTTTAATAGGATGACAAGTCCAACGCGTTGTTCGTGTGAAATATGGACTGAGGAAAAGCTAAGCCCTTCAGCAGGCTTTACCTTGGCTTAAAGCCAAGTTTTCTCAATAGATTGAACAGAGGTGTCACACTCATGGCTAGAAAAAGAAAGAGAAGGCGGCAGACAAAAAAAGGCTGGAAACAGATGTTTATTTATGAAGCCACCGGTCTGATTTTGTTTGCCTTAACCTGTATTGGCATTACCCATACAGGAATTGCTGGAAAAGTGTTAGTGGATATCGCCCGTTTTTTTGCGGGGGAATGGTATATATTAATTTTTATCGGCACACTTATTCTGTCAGTATATTATATATGGGCGCGAAAACAGCCACGATTTTTTACGCGCAGACTCGTTGGGTTTTATATTTTGTTTTTTGCTATTTTACTTTTAAGCCATGTGAAATTGTTTGAAGCTTTAACAGACAATAACCAATGGAAAAATGCATCGGTACTTCGCAATACGTGGGAGCTTTATCATGAATATCTTCTGGGCAATATAACGGCGAGTTATTTGGGAGGAGGCATGATTGGGGCGATCGGATTTGCCTTTTTCTACGTGCTCTTTGATGCCAAGGGAGCTATGTTTATGGCGCTTTGTCTCATCCTGATCTCTATCATTCTCATTACAGGAAAATCGCTTCGTGATACTTTACATAAGCTCATGACTCGGCTTGGTCGTCTTTCTAAATCGGCCCGTGAAAATGCTGCTGATAAATGGCAGGAATCTAAGGAACGCCGTCGGGATAAACGGGAAGAAAAGGCTGCCAATCCCCCCTCTGAAGCAGCATTAGAGCTTATTGATCATACCGAGAATGCTGGAGAGCCTGAAGAAACGGAACCGATTATTCACGATTTTAATGAAGAAGCGGATTATACAGCTCACGAAACATCTGTACAGTCACCGCGCGAGGAGAGTGAAGCCGATGAGGATGACGCGGCTGAAGGCGCAAGTTTTCTTGTCCCAGAGATGGAAAATGAAGAATATCAATTGCCGTCGTTCGATTTGCTAAATCCTCCGGTGAAAAATTCGCAGACCAATGAGCGCCAGCATATTGCATCAAATGTACGCAAGCTAGAGCAAACATTTGAAAGCTTTGGTGTAAAAGCCAAGGTGAAAAAGGTTCACCTTGGACCTGCGGTAACCAAATATGAAGTGTACCCGGATGTGGGGGTAAAGGTTAGCCGCATTGTCAATTTGAATGATGATATCGCCTTAGCTTTGGCAGCCAAAGAAATCCGTATCGAGGCACCAATCCCAGGAAAATCAGCAGTTGGTATTGAAGTGCCAAACCAAGAGGTAGCCATGGTGTCCTTGCGTGAGGTGCTTGAATCAGAATATGCCTCCAAAGAAATGTCCAAGCTCGCCATCGGGCTCGGCCGTGATATCTCGGGTGTGCCCATTCTAGCCGATTTGAGTAAAATGCCTCATCTCCTTGTTGCTGGGGCAACAGGAAGCGGAAAAAGTGTGTGTATTAATGGCATTATTACAAGCTTGCTTATGCGTACGAAGCCCCATGAAGTAAAGCTGCTGATGGTTGATCCTAAAATGGTTGAGCTGAATGTGTACAATGGTGTTCCACATCTTTTAACACCGGTTGTAACGGATCCTAAAAAGGCATCGCAGGCCTTGAAAAAAGTTGTCGATGAGATGGAACGCCGCTATGAGCTCTTTTCACATAGCGGCACACGAAATCTTGAGGGCTATAATAATTATGTTCGAAAGCACAATGAACAGCATGAAGAGCAGCAGCCTTATATGCCATATATTGTTGTTATCATTGATGAGCTTGCCGATTTGATGATGATTGCCTCAAAGGATGTGGAGGATGCGATTACTCGTTTGGCTCAGATGGCGCGAGCAGCGGGGATTCATCTTATTATTGCCACTCAGCGTCCATCGGTGGATGTCATAACAGGGGTCATTAAGGCAAATATCCCCTCAAGGATTGCCTTTAGCGTTTCGTCTCAAACCGATTCAAGGACGATTTTAGATAGTGGTGGTGCTGAGAAGCTTCTTGGAAAAGGGGACATGCTGTTTTTACCTATTGGCGCTTCTAAGCCAACGCGTATACAAGGGGCGTTCCTTTCTGATGATGAAGTGGAAGCTGTGGTTGATTTTGTAATATCACAGCAAAAGGCACAATATCAAGAGAATATGATTCCTACGGATGAACCCGAACGAAAAGCGCAGGAGGTTGAAGATGAGCTGTTTGACGATGCGGTTAAGCTTGTTGTCGATATGCAGACGGCTTCAGTATCTATGCTACAGCGCCGCTTTCGTATCGGCTATACGCGAGCAGCCCGTCTCATTGACGCCATGGAAGAGCGCCATATTGTTGGGCCGTATGAAGGAAGTAAACCAAGGGAAGTTCTGATTGCTAAAATTGAAGATGAAATTTCCTCTTAAAATATAGTGACGCACTCCTCTGCTTAACCGCGGGGGAGTGTGTTTTTTCTTGAAAGATCAGAAACCTAGATTAGTTTGGTCTTGACCTGAAATTTTGTTTTTTTTTTTTTGAAGTATGAATAAATTAGGAGAAATTATAAAATTTCTGATCATGGGGACGGTGCGCGATGACAGTTTATTTGGCTTGCTTTCCCACAGGATACCCATCTAGGTATCCGTGAGTCCGGATACTGAGGAACATACTATATCTGAAATGGTCCGAATCCATGTCTTTTAGTTGAACTCCATTTTAGTGTCCAGTATAGGATCGGGGGTTTTTGCCTAATAGTTCTAATAACCCAACATAAATGGCAGCGGTTTATCATATTCTCTCATGATATAGAATAGGCAAATTTTTCTTCTTAATTGATGGTTCAAACGACGGCTTTCGGGTACAATGAAAAAGACGGATTACAAGGAGGGAAAGGCATGAACACTATTAATGAAGAAATCGTTGAACTCGCGGGTTATCGTTTACATATAGTAAAGACAAATAAATTTAAAACGGTAACGATGGTTTTACAATTTTGTGCACCGTTAGAGGAAAGCACGGTGACTAAGCGTGCTTTGTTAGCACATTTATTAAAAAGCAGTACAAAAAAGTCCCCAACCTCTCAACAGCTCCAGCATCGCTTGGATGATTTATACGGGGCTTCACTCGCTTCACAGGTTCAGAAAAAGGGACATTATCATGTGCTTTCAATTCAAATCAATACAGCAAATGAAAAATTTTTATCAGAATCGTCTTCATTATTAACAGAAAGCCTTCATTTATTAGCAGAAGCTGTTCTTGAACCTAATGTCACTGAGCAGGGAGCGTTTGATGAGGCTGTCTTTCAGCGGGAAAAGCGGGCCTTAAGGCAGCGCTTATTGGCGGTCTATGATGATAAGATGCGCTATGCCAGTGAACGGCTAATTGATGAAATGTGTGCCGGAGAGCCTTTTGCACTGCATACAAATGGAACGCTGGAGGCTTTAGAGGCTCTTACGCCTACTGATGTTTATGACTATTATTTAGAGATGCTTAAAACCAATAGCGTTGACCTTTATATTGTTGGGGATGTTGATAGCGATGTGATTCAAAGTGAATTAAAGACGCTTCTTCACTTTAATCAAAACGAACATCGGCCTATAGGCCGGCTGCAGGATGTGGATAAAAGGGTTGTTGAACCAAAATATATCAAGGAGAGTCAGGATATTGAGCAAGGCAAGCTTAATCTTGGCTATCGCACACATGTCGTTGTGGGTGATCCCCTTTATCCAGCTTCTCAAGTCTTTAACGGTTTGTTTGGTGGTTTCCCCCATTCCAAGCTTTTTATGAATGTCCGCGAAAAGGCAAGTCTCGCCTATTATGCTGTTTCACGCAACGAAAGCTTTAAAGGGCTGATGCTCGTGATGTCAGGCATTGAATTTGCTAATTACGATCAGGCCTTAGACATTATTCATGAGCAATTTAAAGCGATGCAAGAAGGGGCGTTTTCAGATCATGAAATCGATCAAACGAAGGCGCTGCTGATCAATTCTACTTTAGAAGCTCTGGATAGTCCGTTTTCAGTGATTGATTTACTTTACCAACAGGTGTTATCCAATGATGCTCTAGTGCTTGATGAATGGTTTGATGACATTCATCGTGTCAATCGTGAGGACATTATCAAAGTCGCTCAACAAACCCAATTAGATACCGTATATTTTCTTCAAGGAAAGGAGCGTGCTTAAGTGGAAACGAAGCGATTTGAGCAGCTGCAAGAAACAGTCTATCATAAGCAGTTGAATAACGGCTTAAACATTTATGTTTTGCCAAAAGAAGGGTTTAACAAAACCTTTGCGACGTTTACAACGAAATATGGTGCCATTGACAACCAGTTTAAACCTTTTAATCAAGAGGAATGGTTGAAGGTACCTGATGGCATAGCCCATTTTCTAGAGCATAAAATGTTTGAACAGCCTGATGGCGTTGATGTGTTTCAGACGTTCGGCACGCAGGGGGCAATGGCCAATGCATTTACGTCTTTCACGGCAACGGCATACCTCTTCTCCAGTACATCCAATGTTGAAAAAAATCTTGAGACCCTTGTAGATTTTGTTCAAGAACCGGCGTTTACTGATGAAAATGTTGAGAAGGAAAAGGGCATTATTGGACAGGAAATTCGCATGTACGATGATAATCCGGATTGGCGTTTATACTTCGGGCTTATTGAAAATATGTATCAAAATCATCCAGTTAAAATCGATATTGCAGGTACTGTAGAGTCCATTGCTAAAATTACAAAAGAACATCTCTATGAATGCTATAGAACTTTTTATCATCCCAGTAATATGGTGCTTTTTGTTGTTGGCCCTGTCGATCCCGAGGCCATCATCACGCTTATAGAAAAGAATCAAGCGGGCAAAGGGTTTACTCATAAGCAAGCTATTGAGCGCCAATATCCTGAAGAGCCCGTATCGGTAGCCCACAAAGAGCGAAGTCTACCTATGCCTGTTAAAACACCTAAGTGTTTGGTTGGCTACAAAGAAAAGACGGTTCATCGTCAGGGGGACGAAATGCTGCGTCATGAGCTTTCTGTGCAATTGTTGCTTGAACTATTGTTTGGAAAAGGAACGGAAAATTATAAGACCTTGATTGATGAAGGCTTAATTGATGATAGCTTTTCCTTTGAATACACTGAGGAATATGAATTTGCCTTTTCTGCTTTTGGTGGCAATACTGAAGATCCGGATCGTCTGGCTGCAAGACTTCAGGCAATGGTGGAGGAGGCTAAGTCGCAACCCATTGATGAACAGACGGTTGAGAGAGCGCGGAAAAAGCGGATCGGCTCTTTTTTAAAGGCCTTGAATTCGCCTGAATTTATCGCAACACAGTTCACACGCTATCAATTCAACCAAATGGATTTATTTTCCATTTTATCAACTTTAGAGACACTGACATTGACAGAATTGCAAACGGTCCTTAATGAGCATTTTGATCATGACTGCTTTACGCAGTTTAAAGTGGTGGCGAAATGACGTGGAAAAGTATGCTTTGATCACGGGAGCGAGCGGGGGTATCGGTCGCGAAATTTCAAAGGCGCTCGCTAAAAGTGGCTTCTCGATTTTTTTACATTATTATCAAAATACAGCGGCAATCGAGTCTTTAAGTCAAGAGCTTATGGCGCGTTATCCGGATCAGGAATTTATTACGCTTCAGGCAGATCTTAGTCAGGATAACGGGTGGCACTTGCTAAAAGAGATTGATCGGCCCATCGATTGTCTGATCCATAATTGCGGTCGCAGTCATGTGGGGCTTATTACAGATGTGACGAAGATGACTTTAGAAAAATTTATTACTTTAAATATTACCAACCCCTTTTTGATCACGCAGGAACTATTGCCACAGATGATTCGCAATAAAAGAGGGAAAATCATCTTTATTACGTCCATCTGGGGAATTGTCGGGTCCTCTATGGAAGTGCTGTATTCGACGATGAAAGGGGCGCAAAATAGCTTTGTTAAAGCCTTAGCAAGAGAGCTTGCCCCGAGTCATATCAATGTCAATGCTGTAGCGCCTGGTGCCATTGAGACAGAAATGATGGAGGTCTTTGATGAGGAAACGAAGCAGTTAGTCTGTGATGACATCCCAGCAGGACGCTTTGGCCAGCCTGAAGAGGTGGGGGCATTAGTGGATTTTTTGGTCTCAGATCAGGCGGATTACATCAATGGACAGGTGATTTCCATCAATGGGGCCTGGCAAACATAAGGATACAGTCTTCCATTTTTTTGCTCAATTGAAATGAATAGTTTATTCCTCACATGGCATCCTAAACTACGTAGGATCATTTCAAGGAGGTATAAAACATGTCTGTTCTTCAAAACTGGGATCAATGGAAGGATTTCCTGGCTGATCGCTTACATCAAGCGGAAGGCAAAGGTGTTGACCAATCAACAATCAGCAACTTTGCCACGGAAATTGGTGGCTATCTTGCTCAGCATGTTGATCCAAAAAACGATGAGCAACGAATGCTAGCTGATCTTTGGAGCGTGGCGGACAAGGATGAACAACATGCTATCGCAAACATGATGGTAAAGCTTGTTCACAACAATGGTGCCAATCAATAAATAAAACATTTGTGAAAAGGGGTGTCTATAAGGACATCTCTTTTTACTATGAAGATTTTCTTCAGTTTATTTCAAGACCTCGTGGTCATCGTTTTATTTCTATCATAAGCACTCTACTTGTAGGTTATTATTTAAATGGGATTTACCAGAGATTTTCTTTTTTCTCTCTTGAAACCTTTAATTTTTTAGTATAAATTAGAAGTGATACTTCTTTTGGCTTTTGAGCATAAGAATGGTGTTCGTAAGTTCACGTCATATTCTAAAGAGGTTTTATATGGAGGAGCAAAAAGAGTGGTATTTAGAGTATGAAATACATAGAAATCGTCCTGGGCTGATGGGTGACATTACTTCTTTATTTGGCATGCTCGGCATTAACATTCTCACGATTAATGGCGTAGATGACACCAGGCGCGGGATGCTTTTAAGAACTGAAAATAGCACGCAAATTGATCAACTTCATAGCTTTGTTAAGTCGATGGATAACATAAATGTCACCAAATTGAGGGAACCTAAGTTAAGCGATCGCTTAGCTGTTCGCCATGGACGGTATCTTGAAAGAGATGCAGATGACAAGAAAACCTTTCGATTTGTGCGAGATGAAATTGGCTTGCTTGTCGATTTCATGGCTGAATTGTATAAAAAAGAAGGGCACAAACTGATTGGTATAAGAGGTTTGCCACGTGTTGGAAAAACCGAATCTGTCGTTGCCGCCAGTGTATGTGCGAATAAGCGCTGGGTATTTATTTCATCCACTCTGTTAAAACAAACGGTGAGAAGTCAGCTTGCTGAGGATGAATTTACTGATGATCACGTGTTTATCATCGACGGCATTGTGTCAACACGCCGTTCTACGGAGCGCCATTGGGAATTGCTTCGTCGCGTCATGAGAATGCCTGTCACGAAGGTTGTTGAACATCCTGATATTTTTGTTCAAAATACTGAATATCAGCTGGATGACTTTGATTATATTATTGAATTACGGAATCATGACAAAGAAGAAATCACGTATGACATGCTTGAAGATGGTTTTTCTTCATTTAATGAGTTTAACTGATATGAGGTAGGTGGTAATCAGTGAGTGAGCTTGGCAAGGCTCTAAAAGAAGCGAGAGAGGAAAAGGGACTGACCCTCGACGACATCCAAGAAGCAACTAAGATTCAAAAACGCTATTTGGTTGCCATTGAAAATGGAGACTATCAACTTCTACCCGGGCAATTTTACATACGCGCTTTTATTAAGAGTTATGCGGAAACTGTTGGTTTAGATGTTCAGGAGCTTTTTACCCAATATGCTTCTGAAGTGCCTAATCCGGCAGCTGCAGCTGATTCAGAAATAGAAAAGCTGCCTTCTCGAAAGGAACGGGTTGAGCGGACGGCTCCTGTAAAATCAAAAGCAACATCAACCAATGTATCATCGCTTTTACCAAAGATTATTGCCGTTGTTGCTTTAATTGCGGTCATTGCTTGCATTTACTTTATAGTTATTAAAGTGAATGGTGGTAGCGATGATAAAAGCAGTAAGGCATCGAGCAATGATGATGTCACCCTGCAGCAGGGCAGTGATATTGGAGACCATAAGTCCAAGAAGAAATCGACTGATGGTGCAACCGGTGAAACGGCTGATAAAACAGCGGATCAGAAGCAGTCAGATTCAACAAAAAAAGCAACCTCAAAAAATGACCCATCTGATCAGCAAAACGAAGACAAGCCAACCCAGCAGACGCTAAAAATGACGAGCCAATCAGGAACAGCTTCTACCTATTCTCTTTCTGATACGGATAAGTTTGTAGTAGAAGTCACTGCGGTAGATGGCAAATATTCTTGGTTGACAGCATCTAAGGATAATGCTAGCGGTGAACGCTATTATTTTGCTAATGTGGCCAAAGGCGTTAACGGTCAAAAAGATGCGTCATTTAAAAAGGATTTGAGCAGTGTCCAATCTCTTTATTTAAAGATTGGTAACACGACTGGAGCGGTGGTCAAGGTCAATGGTCAGGTATTAAAATATCCGACGGATACCACCACACAATCACTGACTATTAATTTCAAAAAATCCTAATGATTGAGAGTCATCACAGGGTGGCTCTTTTTCTACGGACTTATATTAGGAGGCGCTTTAGATGAACATTGCCAACAAAATTACGGTTTCCCGTGTGATTCTCATTCCTATTTTCTTGATCTTTTTTCTTGTTCCCTGGCATTTTGGTACATTTACAATTGGGGATGCCGTCATTCCAGTGCAAGATTTTATTGCTGCGATTTTGTTTATCGTCGCTTCATGTACGGATTGGCTCGATGGGCATTATGCACGCAAGCTTAATCTGGTTACAAACTTTGGGAAGTTTCTTGATCCGCTGGCGGACAAGCTGCTTGTTATGAGCGCTTTTGTTCCATTGGTTGGCTTTGGAACGATTCCTTCCTGGATGGTTATTGTCATCCTGGCCCGTGAATTTGCGGTGACAGGGCTTCGGCTTGTGGCTGTGGAATCTGGTGAAGTTATTGCCGCTAGTCGCATTGCCAAATGGAAAACGGCAGCTCAAATGGTGGCGTTGATTTTATTGCTCTTTCACAACATCCCCTTTGGAGAAAACGGCTTCCCGCTAGCGATGATCATCCTTTGGATTGCTGTTGTTCTCACGGTCATATCCGGATGGGATTATTTCTATAAGAATAGAGAAATTCTACTAAAATCAAAATAAAAGCAGGAATTTAATAGGTGAAGCGATAATTAAATAGTTAGGGCAGTAAGACAATAGGGTTAGAAAAATTACACTGAATGAAGGTGTCTATGGTGAATGCAGAACTCATAGCAGTCGGATCAGAACTTCTATTAGGGCAAATTGCGAATACAAACGCTCAATTTATATCCGAGCAGTTAGCGGAGCTGGGGATCAATGTGTTCTATCACACGGTAGTAGGGGACAACCCAGAACGCTTGAAGCAGGTGATCAGCATTGCGCAATCCCGCTCAGAGCTGATTATTTTTACTGGTGGTTTGGGACCTACTAAGGATGATTTAACGAAAGAAACGGTGGCGCAATGTTTAGATAGACGTTTGGTGACAGATGACAAAGCGATGCAGCAAATTGAGGATTATTTCAAAAAGTTGAATCGTGAGATGACTGAAAATAATCGCAAGCAAGCCATCGTACTTGAAGGCAGCCGTGTTCTTCCAAATAATAATGGCATGGCTCCAGGAATGATCATAGAAACTGAGTCACATCGCTATATCCTTATGCCAGGGCCGCCAAGTGAAATGAAGCCGATGTTCTTAGGTGAGGTCAAGCCGTACTTGCTTAAGGATTTCAACGAACCTCTTCATTCACGCGTCCTGCGCTTTTTTGGCATTGGTGAATCGGCTTTGGAAACCGAGCTCATGGACTTGATTGATGCGCAAACCAATCCAACCATAGCGCCTCTGGCGAAGGAAGGAGAAGTGACGCTTCGCCTGACAGCCAAACATCGTAATCCTGCGGAAGCAACCAAGCTATTAGATGATACAGAAGCAAAGATCAGCGCGCGCGTCGGCGAATTTTTATATGGATATGGTGATGAAACGACATTGCCACAGGTTGTGTTTGAATTATTGAAGGATAAAGGGCTGACAGTGGCTTCGGCAGAAAGTCTGACAGGAGGCCTTTTTAGCCAGCAATTAACCGACTTTCCTGGCGCATCAGCCCTTTTTTCTGGAGGCATCGTCGGCTATACAAATGAAGTAAAGCGTGATGTGTTAGGCGTTGAGCAGCGTATCCTTGATGAAAATGGCGCTGTGAGTGAAGCCTGCGCTATGGCAATGGCTAGTGGAGCAGCTGAGCATTGCCATGCTGACCTTGGCATTAGCTTTACAGGTGTTGCTGGGCCGTCACTCGAAGAGGATCATCCTGTTGGCACAGTATTTATCGGTTTATCTCATGGAAAAACTCAAGTTGCTCATGCCTTTCGTTTTAATGGCTCAAGACGTGGTATTCGCCAGCGGAGCGTGATGCATGGCTTTGATCTTATCCGGCGCTATTTACTTGAAAAATCCCCTTTTGAAAAATAAATCGAATAAATGTTCGTAAAACGCTTGGCAAATGTATAAAAAACGTCTATTATAAGAGTAGGCAGATGAGTTCATGGTTTTCTGAGTACCAAGAATTACTAGATTTATAATAGAACTCATAAGTGAAGCGCTGAATTTAACCCTCTAATAAGGAGAGATAATGATTTATGAGTGAAAGAAAAGCAGCCCTTGATATGGCTTTGCGTCAAATAGAGAAGCAATTTGGTAAAGGCTCCATTATGAAGCTGGGAGAACAGGCTGAGCAACGTGTTTCAACGGTTTCAACAGGCTCATTATCCCTTGATGTAGCTGTCGGTGTAGGGGGTTATCCACGCGGCAGAATCATTGAAGTTTACGGTCCTGAATCCTCTGGTAAAACAACGGTTGCTCTTCATGCGATCGCTGAGTCTCAAAAAAATGGTGGACAAGCCGCGTTTATCGATGCCGAACATGCTTTGGACCCTGTTTATGCACAAAAACTAGGCGTGGACATTGATGAATTGCTTTTATCTCAACCCGACACCGGGGAGCAAGCTTTGGAAATTGCTGAAGCACTTGTTCGCAGTGGTGCTGTTGATATCATCGTTGTCGATTCCGTTGCTGCGTTAGTGCCTAAGGCGGAAATTGAAGGAGAGATGGGGGACGCTCACGTTGGCTTGCAGGCGCGTTTGATGTCTCAAGCTCTGAGAAAGCTTTCTGGGGCGATCAATAAGTCGAAAACAACCGCTATTTTTATCAACCAAATTCGTGAAAAAGTCGGTGTCATGTTTGGTAATCCTGAAACGACACCCGGCGGTCGGGCACTCAAGTTTTACTCCTCAATTCGTCTAGAAGTCCGTCGCGCTGAGACTCTTAAACAGGGCAATGACATGGTGGGCAATCGTACTCGAATTAAAGTTGTAAAAAATAAAGTTGCACCGCCTTTTAAACAAGCAGAGGTTGATATTATGTACGGAGAAGGTATCTCTAAAGAAGGCGAAATCCTAGATATTGGTTCGGACTTAGACATTGTTCAAAAGAGCGGCGCATGGTACTCTTTTAATGATGAGCGCCTTGGTCAAGGACGTGAAAATGCCAAACAGTTTTTAAAAGAAAATGATGAAATTAAGGCAGAGATTGAGAACGCCATTCGTCAGCATTTTGGTTTGGATGCAGATAAAGAAGATGCTCCAGAAGCCCCTATTGCTGAACCTGAACAAGGTGAATTGCTTTAAGATAATAAATAAAGGAATCCGTGCCGCTTCTCCGGAAGGGTGATTGGATTCCTTTTTATTAATAAAAATAATGCGCTTTATGTAAATTAAAAGGGTCAAGGGTCTTGACTTTTGGAAGGACGCGCTCATTCTATTGATACACGGCTCTAGATGCATCTAATGAGTATNTGAAGCAATAAAATGATCGTGCACTAAAAAGTTATCTGTTTTTGGGCATACTTTTCCCTTGGCGCGAAAATAAATGTTGAAATTGGGTATAGCATGGGTAGGTGATTTCCGCTCCTGGCACTCGCTTTCCACGGGCACGGCCTCAGCCTCCTCGGAAGAAAGACACTTCCTGCGGGGTCTTCGGACACGTGCTGTTCCCGTAGGAGTCTCGTGCCATACATTAACCTTATCAGAAACGGATTTTTTTTCATTTATTTGATGCGTTGAAATACAGAATAAACCACTTGATAGATAAGCCTTTTTACTGTGTTTTGGGAACTTCTATGAATAGTCTAGGATAAATTTAATTTATAGACTATTTTTTATTTTAGATTGGATCCCCTTATTTTAGCCTTTAATAGAGAATATCATACGATACAAGTTGACAACCATTTTTTCCAAATATACAATGAAAGTGTCACTTTATATTTCTTTCATTAAAAAATGATTTTTGAAAAGTGTAAAAGAGACCATGACATGGTCTTCGCATGACGAAATAGGACGACTGTTTGAGAGCAGGGAGGTGAATATTATGGGTACAATTACCATCATCTCCATTGCGCTTATCTCTGTAGTCGTTGGAATCCTGATCGGGTACTTGGTACGCAAATCGATCGCTGAAGCAAGAATTGCGACGGCTGAAAATCAGGCGAGGCAAATTGTAGAAGATGCTAGGCGAGAAGCTGAAGCGTCCAAGAAGGAAGCGCTTCTTGAAGCAAAAGATGAAATTCATTCGATGAGAACAGAAGTGGATAATGAGCTTCGTGATCGCCGTAACGAACTTCAGAAGCAAGAAAATAGACTCGTTCAAAAAGAAGATCTCCTGGACAGAAAGAGCGAAACACTCGATAAAAAAGAGGAATCACTGGACAAAAAGGAGGATTCTCTCGGAAAACAACAACGACAAATTGAAGAGATGGAAAGCAAAGTGGAGGATGTGCTGCGTCGTCAGCAAGCCGAACTTGAGCGTATTTCCGGATTAACTATGGCGGAGGCCAAAGAGTTAGTCATTAATCAGGTGAAACACGAAGCTGTCCATGAAGCCGCACAGATGGCGAAGGAAATTGAAAATCGTGCCAAAGAAGAGGCCGATAAAAAAGCTAAAAATATTCTTTCACTTGCAATGCAGCGCTGTGCAGCTGATCATGTTGCAGAAACAACAGTTTCAGTGGTTAACTTGCCTAATGATGAAATGAAGGGCCGCATCATCGGTAGAGAAGGCCGAAATATCCGTACACTAGAGACGCTAACAGGTATCGATCTCATCATCGATGATACACCGGAAGCTGTCATCTTATCTGGATTTGATCCAATCCGACGTGAAATTGCCAGAATTGCTCTGGAGAAATTGGTGTTAGATGGTCGCATCCATCCAGCACGCATTGAGGAAATGGTAGAAAAATCGCGTCGTGAAGTGGATGAGATGATACGCGAATATGGCGAACAGACGACATTTGAAGTTGGCATTCATGGTTTGCATCCAGACTTAATCAAGATTTTAGGACGTTTAAAGTTCAGAACAAGTTATGGACAAAATGTTCTTAAACACTCGATGGAAGTCGCTTATTTAACGGGATTAATGGCAGCGGAGTTAGGTGAAGATGTGACACTAGCCCGACGTGCAGGTTTGCTCCACGATATTGGTAAAGCTATAGACCATGAGGTGGAAGGAAGCCATGTAGAGATTGGTGTTGAGCTTGCAACAAAATATGGTGAACATCCTGTTGTTATCAACAGTATCGCTTCCCATCACGGAGACACAGAGGCTACCTCTATCATTTCCGTACTTGTGGCAGCCGCCGATGCCTTATCTGCAGCGCGCCCTGGTGCTAGAAGAGAAACACTTGAGACTTATATCCGTCGCTTAGAGAAATTAGAAGAGATTTCAGAGTCATTTGAAGGTGTTGAGAAATCATTTGCTATTCAGGCCGGTCGTGAGATTCGTATTATGGTTGAGCCTGAGATTGTTGATGATGCCAAATCTTATCAATTGGCTAAGGATATTACGAAGAAGATTGAAAATGAACTTGATTATCCGGGACATATTAAGGTGACTGTTATTCGTGAAACACGAGCGATTGAATACGCTAAGTAAGAGTAACACTTTAAAAGCTTAATATTCTCTAAAAAACGGCCCCTAGGGGCCGTTTTTTTGCACTTATAAAATTTTGTCCTCGCTCGGATAATCACGGTTTTTATGAGGAGAACGTCCTGAAATTTAGAGATAAGCTAGTTTTAATAGAGCTTGTCGTAAGCAGTATTTGCTGATGGATCAGTTTGCCGAAAGCTTTACAGGGCTAAAGCTGTACTGTTAGTATAAAAACAAGTATAAAGATTAGTACATGTGAATGCTGCTAATCATGAAGGAGTTTATAATGGTGAGAGTATTATTTGTAGGGGATGTCTACGGGAAGACAGGAAGGCAAATGATTGACGAGTATTTGCCACGATTAAAAAGTGCGTATAAGCCGAATGTGACGATTATTAATGGTGAAAATTCTGCTCATGGCAAAGGGATCACGGAAACCATCTACAAGCAACTGATGCGTGCGGGAGCCGATGCGATCACAATGGGAAATCATACATGGGATAATAAAGAGATCTTTGAATTTATTGATCGAGCTGATCATATGGTTAGGCCTGCTAATTATCCAAAAGGGACACCAGGGCAGGGGCTGATCTTTTTGAATCGAAATGGTGTGGAAATAGCGATCATCAACCTTCAGGGCCGCGTTTTCCTGCCAGCTATAGACTGTCCCTTTGCAGCTGCTGATGAATTAATCAAAAAAGCACGGGCAAAGACATCACTTATATTTGTAGATTTTCATGCAGAAACGACAAGTGAAAAATTAGCGATGGGTTGGTATTTGGACGGTCGTGTTTCTGCTGTTGTCGGTACACATACACATGTGCCGACAGCTGATGAACGAATTTTGGAGCAGGGGACTGCCTATCTCACCGATGTAGGAATGACAGGGCCTTATAACGGGATTATCGGCGTGCAACGCGATGCAGTCATTCATCGATTTAAGACAAGCATGCCGGTTCGCTTTGAAAGTGAAACAGGGCCGGGGCAATTATGTGCGGTCGTGATTGATATTGATAAAGCGACAGGTAAAGCAACGGCTATAAAACGGCATTTCATTAATCCTGACCATCCATTTTATGAGTAGCCGGAGTATGTTTAGTTTAGAAAAATTTGAAAATTAATCCTGAAGAGAAGGAATACATGTACTAGATGCGGAATATAGATACAATGGGATAACGATTCTCTCTGGAGGAGGTACAATTGAAATGGACGTATTAAAGGTTTCAGCAAAATCCAATCCGAATTCCGTAGCTGGTGCACTCGCTGGTGTACTTCGTGAAAGAGGAAGTGCTGAGATACAGGCCATTGGTGCGGGTGCCCTAAATCAAGCGGTGAAAGCGGTAGCGATTGCAAGAGGCTTTGTAGCTCCAAGTGGTGTCGACCTCATTTGTGTTCCTGCATTTACGGATATTTTGATCGACGGTGAAGAACGAACGGCTATCAAGTTAATTGTTGAGCCCCGGTGAGCAGATGGTTTTAAGCCTGCTTGTTAATAACAAGTGGGTTTTTTCATGCCTTCAGAAGGTATAGCTGGGCGTTTTTAGGGAGAATCACTTTACTTTTTGAAGAATTGCTTCTGGCCCGCTTCCCCACAGAATTGAGTTAAACTCCTTTTAAGTCAGCGATGTTGAAGATTACTATTACCCAATATTTTTCGTGTTCCGAACCTCGTTTATTACCATAATTGCTTTTTCTATTTATAAAAGAGAATTGGGCAATCGCCAAAATTTATAATTTTTCGCTGATGACTTCCAAAGATGATCCTATCAGTTTAGGTTCTGATTTTCTGGTTTTTGCATGTCTGCACACATGCGTGATGGTGCAGACATGCTATAATATAAAGAAAAGAAAGTGGGGAAAGGCTATGCGTATTTTCGATGCACATTGTGATGTGCTTTTAAAGCTACACTATGATTCTAAATTAAACTTTGCGAATAGTGATAGCTTACATATTAATTATAACTATCTAAAAACAGGTGGCAGTAAGGTGCAATGCTTTGCCTTGTTTATACCGCCTGATGAACCACAAGAAATTAAATTTAGAATCGCTTTGAATATGATTGATATTTTTAATCAAAAGATTCTTGCTGTGCATGATGATATCAAGCAAGTGCGTTCTAAGCAAGACATTGCTCATTTAAAAGAGGATGAAATAGGTGTAATGCTGACGCTAGAAGGCTGTGATGCTCTTGACATCGACTTATTAAAACTGCGGACGCTCTTTCGCTTAGGGGTTCGATCGGTGGGGATGACGTGGAATAATGCAAATGCAGCAGCAGATGGGGCTGAAGAATCTCGCGGAGCAGGCTTGTCTGATTTTGGTCGCCAAGTTATTCGAGAAAATAATCGGCATAAAGTATGGACTGATGTTTCTCATCTAAATGCTAAGGGATTTTGGGATGCGGTGGAGGAGGCAGACTATATAATTGCTTCTCATTCTAATGCCCGTGCACTATGTGATCATCCGCGTAATCTGTATGACGATCAGATTGAAGCGCTCATCAAGCGCAATGGTGTCATTGGCATCACTTTTGTCACCGATTTTTTGAGAGAGCCAGGCTCTGCTTCGATTGATGATATATTAAAGCATATTGAACATATTTGTGAACTCGGCGGTGCTAGCCATATCGGTTTTGGCTCTGATTTTGATGGCATTCAGTTTACACCAGAGGGCTTGGACAATTATAGCTATTATCCAGAACTTATTAATCACTTGCAGAAGCTTTATTCAGAAGACCTTGTCAAAGGCTTTCTATTTGATCATTTCTATCAAGCACTTCCAGAATAATCGTCTTCCCCCAATGTACAATGAAAGTGTACTTCTGGGGTTGAGAATGATAAAATGAAGAAGGAAAGGCAGGGTTTGTCTTTTTATTATTGCAATAGTGTCATTATATGAAATACATAGAGACTTGTTTAAAGGAGGTTCTTACATGAAAGAGGCATTTCGCTATCTCCAAGAAGAACTCGATCAAATGAAGGATAATAACACATTTAGACAGCTCATTCCATTAGAGTCAAAGCAAGGGTCCAAAGTTGATATTCATGGCAAAAATGTCATTCAATTATCCTCTAACAACTATCTTGGTCTAACGGACCATCCCAAATTGAAGCAGGCTGCGATAGAAGCCGTTGAGAAGTATGGTGCAGGAACGGGTTCTGTACGGACGATCGCTGGAACTTTGTCGATGCATAATCAGCTTGAAGAAAAGCTTGCGGATTTCAAACATACTGAGGCATCATTAGTGTTTCAATCTGGATTTACAACCAACCAAGGAGTCTTATCAGCAATTCTTTCTGATCAAGATGTGGTCATTTCCGATGAATTAAATCATGCTTCGATTATTGATGGCATTCGTTTAACGAAGGCGGGACGCAAAATCTATAAGCATGCTGATATGGACTCGCTTGAGGAAGCTCTAAAAGCATCTACAGGGGCTAGAACGCGTTTGGTGGTTACTGATGGTGTGTTTTCAATGGATGGAGATATTGCCCCACTTCCAGAAATTGTAGCCCTTGCGGAAAAATACGACGCCATGGTCATGGTCGATGATGCGCACGCTAGTGGTGTTTTAGGGAAGAATGGACGTGGCACTGTTAATCACTTTGGTTTGGATGGCCGAGTCCATATTCAAGTCGGTACACTCAGCAAGGCGATTGGTGTACTGGGTGGTTATGTTGCGAGTACCAATACGCTTCGTGATTATCTTATTCACAAGGGTCGCCCATTCTTATTTAGTACATCTCATCCCCCAGCCGTCACGGCTGCCTGCTTAGCAGCGCTCGATGTATTGCTGAATGAACCGGAATTGATTGAAAAGCTATGGGATAATCGTGCCTTCTTTAAAAAGGGTCTGGAGGCTCTTGGCTTTGACACAGGAAAAAGTGAAACGCCAATTACCCCAGTTGTCGTTGGTGACGAAGCCAAAACGCATCAATTATCCGATAAATTATATGAGTATGGTGTATTCGCTCAAGGAATTGTCTTCCCAACTGTACCAAAGGGAACAGGACGTATCCGCACCATCGTCACTGCTCAGCATACACAAGAAGAACTCCAACAGGCGCTTAATGCTTTTGAAAAAGCAGGGAAAGCGCTGGGAATCATCTAAAATAAAGCAATTAAAAACCCGGCAACCATTTGGCGTCGGGTTTTTAATTAGGCTAAGGCTTAAAGATTATTAAAATAGATAAATCCTGCGGAAGGATAACCGCCTAGTCGGGATGCTTGTTTAGAAGAACCCTCATGGTAAAAAAATGCCGACATTGCAACTGTTGCCGTTAAAGCAAGTGTTAAAAGAGAAAATTTTAGAGCTTTCATTTTAAAGCCTCCAGTTCAAATATTTTTCTTTGAGCATCAAATACCTTCTCAAAGTATATCATTGCTTCTTGATAACGAGAACGATCCTTATAATAATTTGCTAGTAATAATGCAAAGTCTTGTGTATATTCCCATGATTTATTCTCTATGAAAAATTGAATGCCCTCTTGTAAGGTATTTTCAATATTTCCCCTATCTATATATATACCATATAAAACTTTTAAGAGTGCAATATGCAAGGTATCATTCACTTCTTCACATAAGACCATTGCTTTATTGTACCATTCTCTAGCCTTATCAAGCTCATTGAGTTTACAGTATTCTTGGCAAAGGAGAATGGGGGTTTTATAAAACTGTTCTCCGGTCTTATAAGATTCTAATAACCAGTGAATCGCTGCCTTTGGAAGATTTTGCTTGCTATAGAGTAGCCCAAGATCATGGTAGGCTAAGATCATGGTAGGCTAAGTTTTTTAAAGAGATATCGTTTGTTTTATTGGCCTGCTTTAAGGCTAAATGAAATCGCCTCTCCGCTTCTTCATATTGATGCATATCAATGCAATTCAAACCGATGAGCATTTCACATCCAGATAAGCGCGCATAATCCTCCATATTCTCAAATAGGGTATACGCCTTCTGCAAATACATGAAGGAATCGAAGCTTTTGATTAGTTCGAATAGCACCGCTGCCGTCTGATAATACAGTTCGGCGGTCAGCGCATCTTGATCAATTGAAGGAATGAGCTTCTCGGCCTTTTGATAAAGTGCTAAGGCTTCCTGATTGCGTTCGCTGTTTATTCTATAATCCATGCCTCGAAAGAGATAAAAGAGAAACATTTCCTCTGTATTGAAAGAAGAGAGATACTCTTCCAGCTCATTAAAGCATAGCTTGGCTTCATCAAATTCACGTATAAAGACATAGTGACCATATCTTAATAGGTGATAGTAACCACGCATTTGACACGTTGGCATGCTATGTATGCTTTGATTTTCGAGCTCCACCAGCATTTGCTTTGCTTGAGCTGTATCTCTTTTGATGATGGCACGTTGCCAGGAGTTGAGTCTTTCTTGGATGCTGTTTGTTTGAAAAACACCGTTAATCCCCATATTGACCTCCCGTAAATACCAAAAAGTACCTTTAGCAGCATTATAGCATACTTCACTCATCGTATTATTGGGAAAATTAGTGTTTTATCCCTCTATTTTTTTAGGGGTATTTTATTTTTTTTCCTATGATATAATTTCATTTAGAATATTCAATAATTGAAAGGGTGAGGGCAGGATGTTGGAACGACCGAGAGAAGATGAATACAATAGTTTTTACAGGCGATACATAGACTTGGTGCCTGATGATTTCAATAATACCATTTTAGAAGAACAGGTGAATACAACGATTGCTTTGGTCAAGGAGCTTACCGAAGAGCAAGCTTTGTTTCGCTATGAACCAGAAAAATGGACAATTAAAGAAGTGATTGGACATATGACCGACACGGAACGCATTATGGCTTATCGACTGCTTAGTGTTGCTAGAGGGGAAAAAGTGGAATTGCCAGGTTTTGATCAAGATGATTATGTCAAAAAGGCTGACTTTAATGAGCGAGCGCTCTCAGAGCTATTAGATGATTTGAAAGTGGTCAGAGCGTCAACATTGCGACTTATTAAAGGGATTGATAATGCTCCTGATGTCTGGTTGCGTACGGGGACTGCCAATGGCTCTCCGTTAACCGTGTGCGCGATTGCTTATATTATAGCAGGGCATGAACGCCATCACCAGCAACTTTTACAGGAGCGCTATGGTCTCCGTTAGCCCATTTTTCTTTTTTCTTGTGTAAGGCTTTGCTATAGTGTTCATGAGGTGATCATATTATGTTTATTGAACCTAAGCAGCAGTCTATCCAGGATACTTATAAATTATTAATTGGCGCCGTTGTGCCCAGACCGATCGCTTTTATTACCACACAAAATGAAAGTGGGCTCGTCAATGCGGCACCTTTTAGCTTTTTTAACGTCTTGTGTAGTGATCCAGCATTAATCGGTGTTTCTATCGCTCGAAAGGATAATGGTGACAGAAAAGATACTGCTGCCAATATTGTGACGAGCAAAGCTTTTGTTGTCCATATTGTTGATGAGACGAATATACAATTAGTCAATCAAACAGCCATCGATTTTCCAAAAGACTATAGTGAAGTAAAGGAATTTGGGTTGACTTTAAAAGAAAGTCACACTATCGCCGTCCCAGGGGTGAAAGAAGCTAAGATTCGCTTAGAATGCACGCTTCATCAGCTCATTCCTTTAGGAAAGGGACCTACGAATGAACTTTTTATCGGTGAGGTTATAGGGATTGATATCGATGATGCACTTTATGATCATGGCAAAATTCCGGAGCAGGTCCTGCAGCCTATTGGCCGTTTAGCCGGTACAAGTTATACGAAGCTGGGTGAGACGTTTTCGATACCTCGTCCAATATTTAATGCAGATAAACGTTAGGGTGATGTTGGGGCTGGGACAGAAGGCTTCAGCTCATAGAGAATCCGAACGCATTCACAACTTTGAAGGGATGCGTTCGGATTTTGAATGAGTCATGAAGCACTCCGGCACAACACTTCACTTGCCACAGGCACCGCCTCAGGCGCGCAGCTAGCTTCGGGTTTCAACGCACCACCGGGGTCCACGAAAAGTGCTTTTTACTCTTTGGGGTGGTAGTGATGTGCTCGCTTCGGTGTTATCACATGGATGTGATGTTTCAGCCGATCGTCCTTAGTGACCTCAGTGAACTTGGAAATAGACGATTTATTTTTCCAACTGGTTCTTCGGACACGTACTGTCCCCGTAGGAGTCTCCATATTTTGACTACGCTTCCTGTTTCCCTGGTTACTTATCGTTCAGTATGAGGGGGGATTCTTTTCGTTTGGTTTCACCCTCTTTTTTCTATACATTTTTATAGCATAGGTAGAGGAAAACCTGCTTATCCTAGAGAATAGTAGTATTCAGAGGGGGATAATGATGGGACTAACACCTCATGAGCGGATTGAGCTTCATGAATTTAATAATCTTACCAAAACCTTGAGCTTCAACATGTATGATATTTGTTACACGAAAACGCAAGAGGAGCGCAAGGCTTATATAGAATACATTGATGAACAGTACAATGCGGATCGTTTAGCAACCATTTTAAAAACAGTGTCAGATATCATTGGTGCGCATGTTTTAAATGTTGCCAAGCAAGATTATGTTCCACAGGGAGCCAGTGTGACGTATTTAATTTCGGAGGGCCCCGTTGTCGAAGTTCCTGCAGAGCATTTTGATGAGACTCCAGGTCCATTGCCTGATTCAGTTGTCATTCAGCTCGATAAAAGTCACATTACCGTTCATACTTATCCAGAGTATCACCCACATGAAGGCATCAGTACGTTTCGAGCAGATATCGATGTTTCTACCTGTGGTGAGATTTCACCACTTAAAGCCTTAAACTTTTTGATTCATTCCTTTGACACAGATATTATGACTATTGATTATCGGGTTCGTGGGTTTACGCGCGATGTTCAGGGCAATAAGTTGTTTATAGATCATGACATTAGCTCGATTCAAAACTTTATTCCGGAAGATGTCCAAGACATGTATGATATGTTTGATGTGAATGTCAGTCATAGTAATATTTTTCATACAAAATGTAAGCTTAAGGATTTTGATCTCAACAATTACTTATTTGGCTATAAGAAGGAAACCTTATCGGAGGATGAGCAGGTATTAATCACTCAGAAGCTTCAAATGGAGATGGATGAAATCTATTATGGGCATGCCATGCATCAAGGCTAATTCTATTCAGGTGTCGATCCCAAAAGGTCGGCGTTTTTCATGAGCCATTCTTTACAGGGATTCGAGCGGTTTAAAGCAGTGGGTTGGCGAGCTCTGTTGCATTATGTTGGTTTTGCTTGCTAGGCTTGTTAAGTAAAGGCTCTTATCCTCTAGAAATACAAAGGAGGAAGAGTTGTTTAATTTGCTTCTAAGCTTTATACTGTAATAATGTATAACTATGCACTGAGCTAACGATTTATTTTAAGAGTAGTAGTTGATCGTGATAGGGTCAGAAATCCTGCGAGGTAGGCTTTCTTTCTGGAAAGGAGTATGAAGGAATGGACGAGAAACATAGACAAATACACAATCAGGCGGTTGAGCCGACGGACTTAAAATCCGCTGAAAATTTAGAGCGTATTAAAAAGAAGAGTTCTGCTGACTTTGCCAAATACTTCGAACAGACGTATATGCCTCCTAATCTTAAGGAAGCAAGGAGACGTCGAAAAAATACAACGCACTATGTCAACGATTTTGATATTCCAGAAGATATGGCGACGATTGGAGAGGGACGGAAATTTTTAATCCGTACGTATGGGTGTCAAATGAATGAACATGACACTGAGGTTATGGCAGGTATTTTTGAAGAGCTTGGTTATGAAGCGACAGATACAGAAGCTGATGCCGATGTCATTCTTCTTAACACCTGTGCAATTCGTGAGAATGCAGAAAATAAGGTATTTGGCGAAATCGGCCACCTAAAGCCTTTAAAACAAGAAAAACCAGATCTGATCATCGGTGTGTGTGGCTGTATGGCACAAGAAGAAGCGGTTGTTAATCGCATTCTACAAAAGCATCAGCATGTTGATCTTATTTTTGGTACCCATAATATCCATCGGTTGCCACAGTTGCTCAAAGAAGCGATGTTCAGCAAAGAAATGGTCATGGAAGTTTGGTCCAAGGAAGGCGACGTTATTGAAAATCTTCCTAAGGCTAGAAAAGGCAACATTCGTGCATGGGTGAATATCATGTATGGCTGTGACAAATTTTGCACCTATTGTATCGTTCCTTATACACGTGGGAAAGAACGCAGCCGTCAGCCAATGGAAGTGATTCATGAAGTACGTGATTTGGCAAGAAAGGGCTATAAAGAGATTACTTTACTAGGTCAGAATGTCAATGCTTACGGAAAAGATCTTAAAGATAACGCGTATCGTTTAAGCCATTTGATGGATGAGATCCGCAAAATTAACATTCCACGCGTTCGCTTTACGACAAGTCATCCCTGGGATTTTACGGATGATTTAATTGAGGTGCTTGCTAAGGGCGGCAATTTAGTAGAGCATATTCATTTGCCTGTCCAATCAGGGAACAATGCCATCCTTAAAATCATGGGAAGAAATTATACGAGAGAATCCTATCTCGAATTATTTTATAAGCTTAAAAAAGCGATACCACATGCTTCATTTACAACGGATATTATTGTTGGCTACCCGAATGAAACCGAAGAACAATTCCAAGAAACTCTTTCTCTAGTAGAAGAATGTCAATTTGATGGGGCATATACCTTTATTTATTCACCACGTCCTGGCACTCCGGCTGCCCGCATGGAAGATAATGTAACAATGGAAGTTAAAAAGGAACGCTTGCAGCGCTTAAATGCCATTGTTAATAAGCATATGGCGGCAAGCAATCAGAAGCTTCTTGGGGAGACGGTTGAGGTACTCGTCGAGGGCGTGAGTAAGAAAAATGGCGACATTCTATCTGGACACACAAGGACAAACAAAGTTGTCAATTTTGAAGGTCCAAAATCATTGATTGGAGAGCTTGTTGAAGTAAAGATCACTGATGCCAAAACCTGGTCATTAAATGGTGAGTGGATTCAAGAAGTGGAGGCGGCTGTTCAATGAGTAAATATACCAAGGAACAAATCATGGAAAAAACCAATGAATTAGCCAAGATGTTAGCTGAGACAGACGAAGTGGATTTTTTTAAAAGAGCAGAGGCTTCGATTAATCAGAACGAAAAAGTGCAACAACTGATTAAGCAAATCAAGCTTTTGCAAAAAGAATCGGTTAATCTTCAGCATTATCAGAAACATGAAGCCTATCAAGAAAACGAGAGAAAGATCGATGAATTAATGAAACAATTGGATGAGATTCCGATTGTTCAAGAATTCAAACAGTCGCAGGTGGATGTTAACGATCTTCTGCAATACATTTCAATTACGATTTCTAATCGCGTGACCGATGAAATTATTACGTCCACGGGTGGAGATCTTTTAAAAGGTGAAACGGGTTCTGCTCTAGAAGCCAACGCTAAACAAAACTGTTGATGGATATCCATCAACAGTTTTTTGTTTAGGAATTTAATAACCATAAAAATATTATGTAAACTTATATGATTATCAACTTTTCTCTATTGCAAATTCCTTCAATATCCGAAATATATCTATTGAATCTCTTCGCACTTTTCTATAGCATAGAAATGGACATGTACATATCTCTATTGCCGTTTAGTGGAGAATGATCGTTTTAGGTTGTCAGTGAACATGGCTTTCGGACAACCATTTAAGCGCATTGTTGTAGGTTGAAATTTTAAAAATGACAGGAGGATGACAGATGCGTTCTATTGTAGATGAAAAAAAGGTCGTTGAACTCATTACACAGCTTGTTTCCATTCCTAGTCCATCTGGGAATGCGGCTCAAGCGATTGATTTTACAGAACAGTACTTTCAGAATTTAGGCATCAAAACCATGAAGACAAACAAGGGTGGTCTACTGGCGACTATTGAAGGAAAGGATCATTCAAAACATCGTTTTCTAACGGCTCATGTCGATACACTAGGGGCTATGGTTAAGGAAATTAAAGCTGATGGTCGTGTGAAACTAACGAAAATTGGTGGCTTTCCTTGGAACATGGCCGAAGGGGAATATTGTGAGATCGAAACGGCTGAGGGGAAACGCGTGACTGGTACAGTTCTTATTCATCAAACATCCACCCATGTGTACAAGGATGCTGGGAAGGCGGAGCGTTCTGATGATAACATGGAAGTGCGTATTGATGAAAAAACGACATCACGTGAGGAAACAGAAGCTCTCGGCATTCAAGTTGGTGATTTTGTTTCTTTTGACCCCCGTGTTCAGGTCACAGAGAGTGGCTTTATTAAATCAAGACATCTTGACGACAAAGCTAGCGTGGCGTTATTGCTTCATGTCGCAAGTATACTAAAAGAAAATGCTATATCCTTGCCATACACAACCCATTTTTTGATTTCAAATAATGAAGAAATCGGGTTTGGAGGCAATTCCAATATTTCTGAGGAAACAGTTGAATATCTGGCTGTGGATATGGGAGCGATCGGTGATGGACAGGCAACCGATGAGTACACTGTATCAATCTGTGCTAAGGATTCCAGTGGCCCTTATCACTATGGTTTAAGAAAGCATCTTGTAGAGCTGGCGAAAGCTCATGATATTGGCTATAAGATTGATATCTATCCTTATTATGGATCGGATGCATCGGCAGCCATTCGCGCTGGCTATGATATTGTTCACGGTTTGATTGGTCCGGGCATTGATGCATCGCATGCTTTCGAAAGAACACATGTTGATTCATTGCGCCATACAGGAGACTTGATTTATTACTATCTACAATCTCCACTGGTGGTTACATTATAAGAGCATGTAAAGAGCGGTTTTCAAAGTGACGACTTTGTGGATCGCTTTTTTTAAAAGATCAGAGGGGATAAAATTTCTAGTCATGAAGCCAGTGCACGTTTCCGCTCCAGAGCGCTCGCTTTCCATGGGAGCGTGGTAAGCCTCCTTGAGCTGCGCGCTGCGGGGTCTTACCGATCTCCCACTTCCCACAGGACTCTAGTATCGCATTATGAGTCAGCGGCGATTCGGGAACACACGATTTTAGAGTGTTCCGAATCCCTCACGCCTTGTGCCCCCGTCCATTTGATCTTGCCATGAAGCCTCTTCCATATCTGCTGATGCTCTATGCCAGGACAAGGACCGGGCCTGCTTTACCTGTTTTTTCTTAGAAAATAAGACAGTTTAAAACGGGGGCTATAAAGTGACACTACACACATTTTTCCGTTGCCCCTAGTTTTGTCTACTTTTAAAGCCTTGTCGTTCGGCATTCATATGACTTTTTTTGTTCCAGCCTCCTATAAAAAGGAGCAGACATTGCCGATTGAGTTGTAAATGCATGCTGAGAGAGCCCATCTCAACAATTTCTGCACACTAGTTATTTGCCCTGCATAACATGACAGAGAAGAAAGCAAAGGAGGTAATGGACTCGTGGCTGACGCAGGGTTAAATTACAGAGAAATTATTACGAGAGCCATATGTGGTAAAGGAAAAAAGTTTAGTCAAACAGCACATTCTGTTTCTCCAACTCATAAACCTTCGAGTATCCTCGGCTGCTGGGTCATCAATCATAAATTTCGGACCCATTATAACAAGGATATTGTCGTCGTCGAGGGAACTTATGACATTAACATCTGGTACTCCTATAGCAATAATACAAAAACAGAGGTTGTCAGTGAAACCGTAAGCTACCGTGATGAAATCCCATTAACCATTAAAGATAAAAATGTGATTTCCGATCGTCTGGATGTTTATGCTCATGAGCTTCAAGAACCCAATAGCCTAGAAGCCAATATTTCTCCAAATGGAAATAAAGTCGTTGTTCAAGTTGAACGCGAATTTCTAGTGGAGCTTGTTGGGGAAACAAAGGTTAAGGTATCCGTTGATGAAGATGGTGTGTTAGAAGAAGACTGGGATGAAGATCTCGACGAAGCTTTTGAAGATCTCGACTCCGAATTTTTGGTTGGTGAAGTCGAAGAATAGACTAGGGAGGGAAGCTCTTCCTAGTCTTTTTATTGTTTTGAAATGGCAAATTCATTGCTGGGCTAGTGGTTTTTGACCCCCTAAAATAGCAGTGTGATCTGCCTGTGAGAATGAACAGATGAGAGTATCGTCCCCTCGGATTACCTTAGGTTATATGATATAATGTGGGGAGAAAATGCTATTAAGCGAATTGTGTTTAATGAATCATAATGTTTGAAATATAGAGGATGAAGATAATGGCAATAACCCCAATGATGCAACAGTACATTTCTATTAAAGAGCACTATCAAGATGCGTTCCTCTTTTTTAGATTGGGTGACTTTTATGAAATGTTTTATGAGGATGCAAAATTAGCCGCTCGGGAGCTAGAAATCACATTGACCTCACGAGGAGGTGGAGTCGATGGTGAGCGGATTCCGATGTGCGGGGTTCCTTATCATTCTGCAGATCAATACATTGCTCGCCTAATAGAAAAAGGCTATAAGATCGCCATTTGTGAGCAGGTTGAAGACCCCAAAGAGGCCAAGGGAGTTGTTAAAAGGGAAGTTGTCCAGTTAATCACTCCTGGAACGGTGATGACTGAAGGCTCTTTGCGTCCAAAAGAGAACAATTATCTGGCGGCTATGACAGCGAGTGATGATGGGACATACAGTCTAGCTGTGGTGGACATGACAACGGGAGAATCCAAAGCAACCCGCGGGTTAAGTGAACGCTTAGTGTCGCAGGAGCTTAATAGCTTTCAATGCCGGGAAGTTGTGGTTGCTAGTAACATAGGACAAGCCGTTTTAGATCACCTGCAGCAGCACGCTTTTACTTTGTCTTATGAAGAGTCAGAGGCTATGCCGATGGCCTTTGAAAGTCTCTTGCCCAAAGACAGTCATCAGGATATTGCTAGGGTTTATGGCAGGCTTTTAACCTATTTATTACACACTCAAAAAAGAACGCTTGACCACTTACAACCGGTCGAAACCTATGAAGTGATGCAGTATATGCGCCTAAATGAGCAGACTAGACGCAATCTCGAATTAGTGTCGACCATGCGCGGCGCGCATAAAAAAGGTTCCTTGTTATGGCTCTTAGATCAAACCAAAACGGCTATGGGAGGGAGACGCCTAAAGCAATGGATCGAAAAACCCTTGCTGAATGAAGCAGAAATCAGCGAGCGACTTGCTATGGTTGAAGCCTTCATCGCCCATTTTTTTGAAAAAGAAAGTCTGCGTGAGCTGTTAAATGATATTTATGATTTGGAGCGCCTCGTTGGTCGAATTTCCTATGGGAATGTGAACGCTCGAGAACTCCTCCAGCTCAAGCAATCCCTTGGTCAAATCCCAGCAATCAAAAAGGTCTTGCAGGCGATCGATAGTGCTTCGTTACAGAGGTTGGCAGGAGAAATTGATCCTTGTGAGGATATTGATACGCTAATAGAGCAGGCGATCAGTGAGGACCCTCCCATTTCGATTACGGAGGGCGGGATGATCAAGGAAGGCTATGATGAGAAGCTCGACGAGTACCGCTATATTAGTAAAAATGGAAAGGCATGGCTTGCTCAGCTGGAGCAGCAGGAACGGGATGCAACAGGCATTAAATCATTAAAAATCGGATATAACAAAGTGTTCGGCTATTACATTGAGGTGACGAAAGCTAATCTAAAATATTTGCCTGAGGGGCGCTATGAACGCAAGCAAACCTTGACGAATGCTGAGCGCTACATCACGCCAGAGCTCAAAGAAAAAGAAAAATTGATTATGGAAGCTCAGGAGAAAATGGTGGATTTGGAATACCAGCTCTTCCAAAACATTCGCAAAGAAATCAAAGCACACAGTGAACGATTACAGAAATTAGCCCGTTATATCAGTACTGTGGATGTTCTGCAAAGTCTGGCAACAGTGAGCAGCGAAAATAATTATGTCAAGCCAGTCTTTAACCATGAACGGCGTATTCGCCTTACCAATAGTCGTCATCCTGTTGTTGAAAAGGTTCTTGATAGCGGTCAATTTGTGGCTAATGATTTATACATGGATGATACTTGTGATGTACTATTGATCACAGGTCCGAATATGGGAGGAAAAAGCACGGCGATGCGTCAGGTGGCTCTTGCAGCAATCATGGCACAAATCGGCTGTTTCGTTCCAGCAGATGAGGCCGTTCTACCTATTTTTGATCAAATTTTTACGCGAATTGGTGCCGCGGACGATCTCGTCTCAGGTCAAAGCACCTTCATGGTTGAAATGGCTGAAGCGAAAGAAGCGGTGACAGAAGCGACAGAGCAAAGCTTAATCCTGCTTGATGAGATTGGTCGTGGGACATCAACCTATGATGGAATCGCCATCGCCCGCTCTATTGTTGAGTTCATTCATACCCATGTAAAAGCGAAAACACTGTTCTCAACGCATTATCATGAACTCACTGATCTTGAGCAGGCGCTTGCTCGTTTGCGAAATGTTCATGTCGGTGCCAAGGAAGAGGAAGGTCGCGTCGTCTTTCTACATAAGGTCATGAAAGGGGCTGCTGATAAAAGCTATGGCATTCATGTGGCAGAGCTTGCGGAGCTCCCTGAAGAAGTCATTCGTCGTGCTAGTGAAATTCTCGTTGAATTAGAAGCAGGCTCAAGCCGGCAGCAAAGTGTCACACAAGTGGCAACAGCTATTGAAAAAGAGGAACAGCCAGAAGAGGAACAGGTCCCTGTACATGGACCCGAATCGACAGTTGAAACGGAACAATTAGCTCTGTTTGCTGAGCTTTCATCCACAGATGAAGGGAAATTAAGCAAAAAAGAGAAGACTGTTCTAAAACAATTAAAATCGATTGAACTCTTAGCAATGACACCTATGGACGCAATGAATCAACTGTTTGAATTACAAAAGCAATTGCGTTCCAATTAACTGAAGGATGCTAAGCATAAAAAGCAGCAAATAAGGAGTGTGAATGATGGGACGAATTCATCGAATGAGCGAGCCCTTAGCCAATAAAATTGCTGCGGGTGAAGTTGTAGAAAGGCCAGCTTCAATCGTTAAGGAGCTGGTCGAAAATGCCATTGATGCTGCTGCAAAACAAATTCGCATCGAAGTTGAAGAAGGTGGATTACAAAAGATCAAAGTGACTGATGATGGTCATGGTTTTGAACCCGATGATTGTGAGTTGGCTTTTGAACGTCATGCTACAAGCAAAATTAAAGATGAGCCTGATCTGTTTCATATTCGTACCTTAGGCTTTCGCGGCGAAGCATTACCGAGTATTGCCTCGGTTTCTCATATTGAAATGCGAACAGCGACTGAGCATGGAGAAGGCAGGCGTCTCGTCCTTCATGGTGGACAGATTATAGAGTCAGGAAGTGCTCATGGTCGGCGGGGGACGGAAATGGTTGTCACCAATCTCTTTTATAATACACCTGCACGGCTTAAGCATTTAAAGACTATTCATACTGAGTTAGCCAATATAACCGACACGTTAAATAAAATTGCGCTTGCCCATCCTGAAGTCCGCCTTGAACTTTTTCACAATGAAAAGATGCTGTTACACACAAGCGGCAGTGGCGATGTCGCTCAGGTGTTGGCTTCGATTTACGGTGTTCAAACCGCTCGGGCTTCTTTGCCTTTGGACGCTAGTTCTTTGGACTATGAGGTGAAGGGGCGCTTGGTTAAACCGGAAATCACCCGAGCAGGTCGGCAATATGTCTATCTTTTGATCAATGGGCGTTACATTCGTAATTATGCGATTTTCAATGCGGTGCTAAAAGGCTATCATACGTTACTGCCGATTGGTCGCTATCCGATTGCAGTCATCCAGATTACAATGGACCCTACTTTAATTGATGTCAATGTCCATCCAGCTAAGTTAGAGGCAAGACTGAGTAAAGAAAAAGAGCTGTGTGAGCTTATAGAGCAAGCGGTAAAACAGACCTTTCACCGGGAGCAATTAATCCCAGCTGTTCAAAAGAAAGCGCGTGAAGAAAAGCCTTATTCCGAACAGCAAGCCCTTGATCTTTCACCTTATACATCCGCGCATCGTCAAGAGGTCGCGGCTCATCAAGTTGAACGGTCAGCAACATACGCCCCTATAGTTAAAGAAGAGAAAAGGTCTTCCGCTGCCGTGGATGTGTTAGAACAACACGTTGAGCCTGACACTTCTCCTGTCCTTTATGAGGAGGAACCTGTGGAAACGGAGCGCTCGATGGCGGCAGAGGTTCAGAGCGACGAAGTATTGGCAGAGGCTCTGGAGCCTGCTGAGGTAGAACCTGAACAGCCACAGCGGCGTATGCCTGCCTTATATCCCATCGGGCAAATGCATGGAACGTATATCATGGCTCAAAATGAAACAGGCCTATTTATCATCGATCAGCATGCGGCACAAGAGCGGATCAAATATGAATTTTATCGTGAAAAGGTTGGAGAAACAGCGCAAGAAGTCCAAGAATTATTAATGCCAATGACCTTCGAGTTCACTGCCTCAGAAGCTGCCATTATTGACAACTTTCAAGAGGAATTAGCGCGTATCGGTCTTCAGTTTGAGCCGTTTGGCGAGCACTCTTATATTGTACGAGCGCATCCACAGTGGTTACCTTCAGGAAAGGAACAGGAAACCATCGAAGATATTGTGCAGCAAATCCTAGAGGATGGGAAGGTTTCTGTAAAAAAACTGCGTGAGGATTTGGCCATTATGATGTCCTGTAAAAAATCGATCAAAGCCAACCGCCATTTGCGTATGGATGAAATCGAAGCGCTGTTAGACCAGTTGGCGAAGGCTGAGGACCCTTTTACCTGTCCGCATGGCAGGCCTGTTATTATTCAATTTACTACTTATGAGATGGAAAAGATGTTTAAAAGGGTGATGTGATTTTTCACATAATCTTCACTCGACATGGGATTTGTGGTGAAAATAAGGACATCTCAGCGGAGAATCTGAAAAAAGGTTCTCCTTTTTTTAAAACCACATAGAATGCATTCATGAAGAAAGGATGTGCTTACCCGTCCATCAACTTAATTAAGAATGGAGAACGAAGGAGGGATTTGTGGTGGAAATGGAATGGGTGATCCGCTTAGTTTTATCAGGGATACTTGGCGCTTGTATCGGTTTCGAGCGTGAAAAACGATTAAAAGAAGCCGGATTGCGGACTCACTTTTTAGTGGCGGTGGGCAGTGCAGTGATTATGATCATTTCTAAATACGGCTTTACCGATGTCTTAGGTCAGAATATTACACTAGACCCTAGTCGGATCGCGGCTCAAGTGGTTAGCGGCATCGGGTTCCTTGGAGCCGGCACCATTCTTGTACAAAGACAGTCCGTTCGTGGGCTCACAACAGCTGCTGGGTTATGGGCCACCTCGGGGATCGGTCTTGCCATTGGAGCTGGAATGTATACAGTGGGGATCGTCTGTACCGCCCTCGTTCTTCTTGGTTTTGAATTGTTGAACCGTGTCTTCAAACCTGTCTTGCCTAATAAATCTTATCAGTTGGCGATCTATGCAACAACGAATACGCTGACATCGGCCATTATTGACAGACTGTCTGGGATGAACCTTGTGGTGTCTGAGTATGCTGTTAGAATAAGAGAGACAACGAGTGATTCTCCATATGTTATCCAAGTCAAAATGAATAATAGCGAACAGGAGATTGATCACAATCAGATCACAAAATCCTTGCAGGATCTCTCCGGTGTTAAAGGCATCAAATTTTCGGCAAAATAATCATGTCTAAAGGACCTTGACCTTCAGGCATTTTCTGATTATAGTAAAAGCTTAATCATTGGCATTTTGACATGCAGGTCAATAGTGTAGTTTTATCAGTGTTTTGATGTAGAAAGGAATTGAAAGCGATGAATCGAGCTGTTTATTTCATCTTATCAGCGGTCATTATTATTGCGCTCTCGATAGCCCCACAGTTGGCTCATGCCGACGCAGCGCCGGGGGATACCATTGTCACTCTGGGTGCGGATCTCACAGCGCAGCAAAAACAACAAATTTTACAAGAAATGAATGTGGATCAAAATCATGCCCAGATCATCGAGGTCACGAATGCTGAAGAGCATAAATATCTTGACAACTATCTGCCCAAGGCACAAATAGGAACACGGGCAATCAGCTCATCCAAAATTACGATTGGAGAAAAGAATACAGGGTTGTCTGTCAGCACCAATCATATTACCTATGTCTCCAATGATATGTATATCAATGCCTTAGCGACAGCGGGTGTGAAGGATGCACAGGTCTATGTCACGGCTCCTTTTGATGTATCAGGGACTGCGGGTTTAACGGGATTGATTAAAGCCTACGAACTTTCGACAGGAGATGTGATTCCTGAACAGCAAAAGCAGGTCGCCAATGAGGAAATGGTCACCACGGCGAAGCTAGCCAATGATAATGGTATTGGTAAGGATAAAGCGGCACAGCTGATGACATTGATCAAAGAAAAAATGGCTAAGGAAAATCCAAAAACAGATGCTGACATCGAGAAGATCATTCGCGAGGCGGCAGATCAACTTGGCATTCATTTAACCGATGCCCAGGTGCAAAAGCTTGTTGACTTATTCAAAAAAATGCAAGACCTTCATATTAATTGGAACCAAGTTGGCGATCAATTGCAGAAGGTAAAAGGTAAGCTGAATCAAGTTTTAAATTCAGATGAAGCCAAGGGATTTTTTGCCAAGCTCGTGGATTTTATTCGTTCACTCTTTCATTCCATAGCCGCGCTCTTTCAGTAATGAACGAAGAGATTCAGAATAAAACTTGTATTTTTGGAAAATATTATCTAAACTATTGGCAGGGACCTGAAAAGAATGTGGTGGTAAAGTGAAACATGATCTTATCGTCATTGTTGGTCCGACCGCCGTTGGAAAGACCAAATTAAGCATAGAGTTAGCGAAAGCCTTTAATGGTGAAATCATTAATGGTGATGCCTTTCAAGTCTATAGGGGCATGGATATAGGTACTGCAAAAATCACACCTGAGGAAATGGAGGGCATCCCTCATCATTTATTAGATATTGTCGATCCAGGTGATACATATACCGTATCTGATTTTCAAAGGGATGCGCGCAGGCAAATTCAAGCTATTCATCAGCGCGGGAAATTGCCCATTCTCGTCGGTGGGACAGGACTTTACATTAATGCGGTGCTTTATAAAAATTATACTTTTCAAGATGAACCGCACAATCCCGCTTTTCGCAAAGAGCTTGAGCGATTTGCTGCAGAGCATGGGAGTAAGGCACTTTACCAACGCTTACTAGAGACAGATAGGCATGCTGCAAAAAGCATTCATCCGAATAATGTCAAACGTGTCATTCGGGCGATTGAAAAAGCTCGGAATCCGAGCCTTGAACCAGAAGCTGAGAAGGTAAAAGAACCGTTATACCGCCATCTTGTCATTGGCCTATCCATGAATCGCGATGAGCTCTATGCGCGTATTAATCATCGCGTTGAGCTCATGATGGCTCAGGGGTTGATGAAAGAGGTGGAAAGCTTAGCTGAACAGCAACTTCAGAATAGCCAAGCGGCTCAGGCTATCGGCTATAAAGAGCTGTTTCCCGTCTTTTCTGGGCACTATGATCAGGCAGAGGCAGTACGCTTAATCAAAAGAAATTCACGGCGCTTCGCGAAACGGCAAATGACGTGGTTTAAGCATCAAATGCAGGTCCATTGGTTTTCAATGGATCAAGTTGAACAAACCTTTACAAAAAAAGTGACAAAAATCATGGAATTTGTTGCAGGAAAAATGAATTAAAAGGCGAAATAAAAGATATAGAGAATTGAGGAGGTTCATCATGAAACAATCTGTTAATATTCAAGATAGCTTTTTGAACCAATTGCGGAAGGATGGGACGTTTGTCACCGTGTTTTTGTTGAATGGCTTCCAGCTTAAAGGGCTTGTCAAAGGTTTCGATAATTTTACCGTGCTTCTCGAAAGCGAAGGGAAGCAGCAGCTCATTTTTAAGCACGCCATTTCAACCTTTGCACCTTCACGCCCCGTACATTTCACGCAACAAAACGAAGAATAATGTCTATCAAATCCTCGGAGTCATCTCCGAGGGTTTTTGCTCGTATCGGGCATGCCAGTTAATAGGACTGAGAGGAATAAAATCTAAGACAGTCAATATAATTAATGCATCTTTATCATATAGTGATGGTATGGATGCAATTTCGCTGGCTGAACCTGAGCTGGTTGTCTTTATTTTCTAGGCATCTGTCACGCAATGCTTTTGCGCATCGTATACTGGACCAAAGAACAGTGAGGTGAGCTCAGTGTCCGATACGTTTACTTTTAAACAAAAAGGGCAAATCAATGTCGTTTTGAATCAGGCCAAACAAGGATATGATGAACCGATTTCCGGTCAAAAGGAAACACTCACGCGTCATTTTTCTTTGGAGAAAATTGAAGAAAAACTGAATCGTTTTGTTGGGATGGAAGAAGTCAAAAAAACAGTCAGGGAAATCTATGCGTGGCTTTACGTCAATCGGCTCCGCAGTCAGCATCATTTAAAAACGGAAAATCAAGCACTCCATATGCTGTTTAAAGGCAATCCAGGCACGGGCAAGACGACAGTCGCGCGTTTATTAGGTGAATTATTTTCTGATATGGAGGTTTTAGCCAAGGGACATTTAATCGAAGTAGAACGAGCCGATCTCGTTGGAGAATATATTGGTCAGACCGCCCAAAAAACGCGTGAGCTTGTTAAGAAAGCACAAGGTGGTATCTTGTTTGTTGATGAGGCCTATTCCTTGGCACGAGGTGGCGAAAAGGACTTTGGTAAAGAAGCTATCGACACCTTGGTCAAGCAAATGGAGGATAAGAAAGGTGAATTTGTCCTTATATTGGCGGGGTATTCCGATGAAATGGATCATTTTATGGAAATGAATCCCGGGCTTCCTTCGCGGTTTCCAATTCAGATTTCTTTTCCAAATTATAATGAACACGAACTCACACTCATCACGGATCAGATGATTGCAGAGCGCGAATATAAACTGACCTCTGAAGCGCGCAAAAAATTAGAACGCCATTTAAAGCTCAAGGTCAATCAACATGAAAAAACATTTAGTAATGGCCGCTATGTCCGGAATCTAGTGGAAAAAATGATCCGTCAGCAGGCGGTAAGACTGCTGCGTGAAGGCGTGCCTGATCGCTTGAGTTTGTTGACGATTCGCTCGACTGACATTACCATTGAGGAGAGCAAGGAAAAACCATACGATGTAAGAAATTATCACCAGGATGAATCGACAATGTCACAATGAGGCATGACTTAATTATAGACGATATCTCAATGTAGCACTATCATTCGATTCAATCGACACATTCATAAAGGTAGGAGACGGATAGAGAATGGAAGAGGTCATTCTTGCCGGACGCCGCGACCCTGCGCTTTCAGATGAGGCCTTTTCTTATTCAATGGAGGAATTAGAAAGCCTGACAAAAACCGCAGGTGGCAGTGTTAAGGCGACATTAACACAAGCAAGGCAGAGAGTAGATGCTGCGACCTTCATTGGCTCTGGTAAAGTGGAAGAACTGAAACAGCTTTGTCAGGAGCTTGACGTGGATACAGTGATTTTTAATGATGAACTATCACCGAGTCAGCAAACGAATCTTGCCACAGCTTTAGAAGTCAAAGTGCTTGATCGCACGCAGCTTATTCTTGATATCTTTGCAGGACGGGCGCGTTCTAGAGAGGGCCGCCTTCAAGTGGAATTGGCACAGTTGAATTATTTATTGCCGAGGCTTACGGGGCTTGGGCTTTCCCTTTCGCGTCTAGGTGGGGGGATCGGGACGCGTGGTCCTGGCGAAACGCAGCTGGAAACAGACCGCCGTCATATTCGGCGCCGTATCGGCGAGATCAAAAAACAGCTCGGTGTAGTCGTGAGACATCGCGCGCAATATCGCAGCCGTCGCAGGAAAAATCAAACCTTTAAAATCGCCTTAGTCGGTTATACGAATGCTGGTAAATCGACTTTATTTAATCAATTGACAGACGCTGACACGCTGCAAGAAAATAAATTGTTTGCCACGCTGGATCCTTTAACAAGACGGTTTCGCTGCCCTGATGGTTTAAATGCATTAATGACAGATACAGTTGGTTTTATTCAGGATCTCCCAACAGAGCTTGTGGCAGCCTTTCGCTCAACGCTGGAAGAAGTACAGGAGGCGGATTTACTCCTCCATGTTGTGGATGCGTCTCATCCTGATCACCCAAATCACATCAAGACTGTAGAAAAGCTTTTAAATGAACTTGGCGCAGAGCAAATCCCAACGATTGTGCTCTTCAATAAGAGGGATGCTATTGCGAATCCAAAGGCGTTCACCCTACCTAAGGATGGCTTGTTTATATCAGCTTTTGATGCAGTCGACTTAGCGCGCATCAAACAGTATATTCAAGATAAAATCATTGAACAATCCGCACCATATCGGGCAACAGTAGAAGCGGGCGATGGTGGTTTAATTGCACGCCTCCGCACGGAGACGATTGTGACAGAACATCACTGGGATGATGAGAAGGAAGCGCATCAGTATGATGGCTTTGTGTGGCGACAGTCCCCACTGTACCAACAATTAGCGCTCCAGCATGTAGAAGGGAAAGAGGAAGATCATGTTTGACACGTTTCATCATTCAGAACAATTAATGGCATTAGAGAAACAAGCAATGGAAAAATTATCAAGTCAGCTACAGGTGATTGATCAACGCGCTGAACAGAACCAGTGGCGAGTGCTGAACAGCTTTCGCCATCAGCAAATCAGTGATGCTCACCTCCAAGGTACCACAGGCTATGGCTATGATGATTTCGGAAGAGAAGCTTTAGAAGCGGTGTACGCAGAGGTGTTTGGAGCAGAGGCCGGCCTCGTCCGGCCTCAATTAATTTCCGGCACGCATGCCATTACCGTGGCTTTATTCGGTGTGCTGCGTCCTGGAGATGAGCTGCTATACATAACAGGCAAGCCTTATGACACCTTAGAGAGTGTCATCGGCTTGAGGGCAGGGGGGCATGGCTCTCTAAAAGATTTTAATATTGATTGCGGAATTGTAGCATTGGACAAGGGGACGATTAATGTGGAAGAAGTCTGTCGCCGCATCACCCCTAAAGTAAAAATGGTGGCCATTCAGCGGTCACGAGGGTATGGTGACCGTCCTTCTCTCTCTATCCGCTCGATTCAGAGCGCGATTACACGCATTAAAGCGCAGCACCCAGATATCATCGTTTTTGTGGATAATTGCTATGGTGAATTTGTTGAGACGCTGGAGCCTTGCCATGTGGGAGCTGATTTAATGGCGGGTTCACTTATTAAAAATCCCGGAGCAGGTCTAGCGAGAGTGGGCGGCTATATTGTTGGCAATCAAGACCTTGTCGCGCATTGTGCGGAACGCTTGACTGCGCCAGGACTGGGCAAGGAAGTTGGTCCCACGCTTGGGATGCTGCCGGAAATGTATCAAGGCCTATTCCTAGCGCCACATGTCACTGCTGAAGCTTTAAAAGGTGCGCTGTTCACTGCAGCCAGCATGGAAGCTGTCGGGATGATGGCGCAGCCTTTATGGCATGAAGAACGTACAGACCTTGTGCAATCGGTGACCTTTCATGATCCCGAACGCATGGTGGCTTTTTGTCAAGCCATCCAGCAATGCTCGCCGATTAATGCTCATGTTAAGCCGGTGCCAAGTCCGATGCCTGGCTACGATGATCCTGTTATCATGGCGGCGGGAACATTTGTCCAAGGGGCCAGTATTGAGCTTTCTGCTGATGGTCCATTAAGGGAGCCTTATACGGTTTTTGTTCAGGGGGGCTTAACCTTTGCTCATGTCAAGTATGCGATTTTATTTGCTATCGATACACTGATGGAAAAAGGGATGCTTCCAGTTGGACAGGCCCAGTAAATATGAAAAAATGCTAGTTCCTTTAGTATAAATGTGTCTCCAACACAGAAGTTGTCTGTGCTGGAGGCAATTTTATTTTCTAATATTTGAATGTATATAAATCCACATAACCAAATCCTTAGGCTCTTCTGAGAATACACTGTGACATATCTTATATCGATTTGTTATCAAAAGTTGCTTCCATCCTCAAGTTTGTTAAGCAATGAAATTTTAGCCGCCAACATTTTATCAAGGACTCTGCGGATCTCCTCTAATTCGATCTGTTTCTTTTCGATCTCATGTATTTTTTCACGAAAACGTTCAACGAGTTCAATTCCTTTTGAAACTGTAAGGTTATTCACAGCGTATTCTTGAAAGAGTTCCGTCAGTTCGCCTAGAGAAAAACCAACGCTCTGCAGCCTCTTGATCGAACTGGCCGGAAATCCCGGTTGACCTGGTTTTAGATACAGCTCCACCGAGTGGAGTATTACCTGCTCTTATCCAGATCGCCGCTGATGATCCCCGCCGTGTCCTAACCATTAGTGACTTCGACGCAGCTGCTGAATTTGGCGTGCGCACCACCTTCACTGAGTTCTCCATGGATCAGACCCAGAACTATGCTGTTCTTGGCGAGTTCGCTCAATACACTGCTGATGGCAAGTTCACTATCCCGGTTGCCCAGACTTTCACGCTTAATGAATGGCGCACAGCACTCGACATCAGTGAAAGTGGGCATGCCCATGGCAAGCTAATTCTCCTACCTGCTGGCAACTAATGTAGAGATAGCTTACTTTTCACATGCACTCTTTATGTAGGATAGTGCTGGTGTACAGCCTCTCCTTAGGATGACATGCTGAATAAAGGAGTAAAAATATAAGCATTAAACGCTATGCCTTTTGAAGGTGTAGAGTTTTTTGAAAAATCAGAAATCACCGTCCGCTTCGCATGCGCGTTGCACCCTCTACCATGAACCTTTTGATAAGAGTGTATGTCTTCGTTCGGTATTGACCAGACGATATAGGCTCTACTAGAAGAAATACGTTTGTTTTCATACAAAAGTATGAAATTTCTGGTCATCCCGACGGTGCACGTTTCCACTCCAGGCAGTTCGCTTTCTCCGATGCACAATCGGGATCCCCGAAAAATGTTCTTTACTTTTTGAGGTGGTATGAATGTGATAGCTTTGACATTGCCACTGGATGTGCCGGTTGTAGCCGATCATCTTTAATGGCCTCAACTCATGTTGTAATGGATGACTTGCGCTCTAATCCGCTCGATTTGGCAATAAGGCATCTTACGAATAGGATGCCTATGCTTAGGTAAGGATAGGACTCTTGCCCGGTTTTTCTTAAATTTTAAGGATGATTCTACAACTTTTTTACCTTCATTAATTTTCAAAAAATTTTTGTGTTAAAAAACTTAACATCTGTTGACAGGAAAAAGTCACTTTACTATAATTGAACTAGAAACTTGGAAGGAGGAATTTGTGTGGATGACCGTATTCGTCGAAATATGCCGCTATTTTCAATGAGCATTGTAGGGGAATTAACTGGACTATCAGCACGACAAATCCGTTATTATGAAGAACATCATCTTGTGACACCAGAACGCTCCAAAGGGAATCGGCGATTATTTTCTTTTAACGATGTTGAAAGATTATTAGAAATCAAAGCCTTGCTCGATAAAGGTGTGAACCTCGCTGGTATCCAACATGTTCTTGGAATGAAACAACAAGAAGAGTTGACGAGTGCTTCTGTGTCTGACACACAAAGTCCCGAAACGGAATATAGAAAGCCGGATCTCTCAGATGATGAGCTTAGAAAATTGTTGAAGCAAGGCTTGTTCGATGCGGGGAAACACGGGAAGACCTCTATTATCCAAGGGGAACTATCGCGATTTTTTCACTGATAGAATTTTTTTACGAGATTGGGAGGAGAAAAGATGGGTAACTACTCAAAAGACGACATTCTTCGCTTAGCAAAAGAACAAAATGTAAAATTTATTCGCTTGCAGTTCACTGATCTTCTCGGCATTATCAAAAACGTGGAAATCCCTGTTGATGAATTACCGAAAGCACTGGATAACGAAATCATGTTTGATGGTTCCTCGATCGAAGGCTTTGTCCGTATTGAAGAATCGGATATGTTGCTTTATCCAGATATAAATACATGGGTGGTTTTCCCTTGGACTTCTGAAAAAGGTAAAGTTGCGCGGATGATCTGTGATATTTACAACCCAGACCGCACGCCATTCGAGGGAGATCCTCGATACATTCTCAAGCGTCAGCTAGAAGAAATGCATAAGCTAGGCTTCACTGATTTTAACATCGGACCTGAGCCAGAATTCTTCTTATTTAAGCTTGATGAAAAAGGCGAGCCAACGCTTGAACTGAATGATAAGGGCGGCTATTTTGACTTAGCCCCAACCGATTTAGGCGAAAATTGTCGTCGCGACATCGTATTAGAGCTTGAAGACATGGGCTTTGAAGTAGAGGCTTCTCACCACGAGGTTGCGCCTGGTCAGCACGAGATTGACTTCAAATATGCTGATGCTGTTACAACCTGTGATAATATTCAAACCTTTAAGCTTGTTGTAAAAACCATCGCTCGTCAGCATGGTTTGCACGCAACCTTCATGCCAAAGCCACTTTTCGGTGTCAATGGTAACGGTATGCATGCCAATATGTCCTTGTTTAAAGACGGTGAAAATGCTTTCTTTAACCCAGACGTTGAAGGGACTCAGCTTAGCGAAACTGCCATGCAATTCATCGCTGGTATTCTTAAGAATGCACAAGCCTTTACCGCTCTCACTAACCCAACGGTCAATTCTTATAAGCGTCTTGTTCCAGGGTATGAAGCACCATGTTATGTTGCGTGGTCGATGAAAAACCGTAGCCCGCTCATTCGTATTCCTGCGAAACGTGGCTTAAGCACACGTGTTGAAGTGCGTAGCGTTGACCCCTCTGCTAACCCCTATCTTGCAATGGCTGGATTGCTTGCAGCTGGCTTAGATGGCGTTAAAAATCAATTGACCCCGCCACCTGCTGTCGATCGTAACATCTATGTCATGGATAAGGAAGAAAGAGAAGCCGCTGGCATTCCAGACCTACCAGCTAACTTAAAAGAAGCGCTTGACATCATGAAAGAAAACAAAGTCATGACCGACGCTCTTGGCAAGCACGCCCTTCAAAACTTCCTTGAAGCGAAAGAAATCGAATGGGATATGTTCCGCACACAAGTTCACCCTTGGGAAAGAGAACAGTATCTTAACAGTTATTAATAGCCAAAACCCTTGACACTCCTTGTGTTGAGGGTTTTTTATTATCGGTCGATTGCACTCTAAAAATAGTGAATTCATCTACTGCCCGAAATTTGCCCGATTTTATTTTCGGAAAAAATTATTCAAGGATCTCATACATGAATCAATTTCATAATTGCTTTTGATTAGAAAGTCATAGAAGCAGAATTTCAGTTTTTCGTTTTAAAAAAATGATGTGCTTTTCTTTAATTGCGGAAATACGTTTTAGGCTGCTTGTTGAATTAACAATTGATTGATACGATCACAAGCCAATTTTGAAGCATTATAAACCAGCGTCACAAGATTAAAATGAACTCTCGCACGTTTACCTGTCCGATAACGAACATTGTTAAGCTGAAAATATTCTTTGAGATAAGCATTGACTCGTTCAACAGCGGTTCGTTGCTTGAATAAGGTCTTCCAAGCTTTTGAACCACGGGCAGGTGCCGTATACCGCCTCAAGTCTGTGGTGATTTTCACTTTATAGACCTTTTGACAAAGATCGTCCTGCGCTAAAGGACACTCCACACATTCCTTTGGCCGCGTATATTTCAATGTTTCGTATTTAGCATCATAGCTGTCGTAACGATAGGAATGTTCTCTTACACAAGTTGGAACGAAATGCTTGTCAAATCCTATAGGCTCAGGCTCATTTCGCTTATTATAGGCAATGACGGATTGGAGCCCTATTTGATGATTTTGTGCATAGATAGGCTCAAAATCGTAACCTGCATCCATCATGGCATAGTTTAGAGACGGGAGTGGTAAACGCTCAGCTATCCCTTTTAATAAAGGAATGGCCGCTTTCCCATCATTCAAGTTCCCTGAAGAAAATAGGGATTGGAGAATGTATTGGGATTGGGTGCCGACAGCTAAATGAGCTTTATACCCGTACCAGAAGACATTTTTACCTTCACTATTTTTCTTGACACCCCATTGCGGGTTCTGTGGGAGAGTGGCCCGAAGTTCGTCGAGCGACACATCCAGTTGAGCTTCAATTTTCTTCTCGAAAATGGGCAGATTAGCTTCCTGTTCAGCTTGGTCAATGAGCCATTGTTCCCGTTCTGCTTTTGACTTCCTACCACGCTTCTTGGGCACGGTTGCCGGCTTTTCCTCTTTTGGATGCGCTTGATCTCGTGCTTCGAAGTGTGTGGCATCAAGGGCAACGGCATCATCCGTAATGAATCCTTCAGAAATCGCTTGGTTCACCACGGTTTCATTGGCTTCTTCTAGAACAATGGAAGCATCAAGCTTGGTGATAAGTCTTGAATAGGCGGCTTCTGACGGTACACGATCAGAAATAAGGAATCCGCAATTTAGTTTAAAAATAAAATCATCTTTTAAACGTTTGATCAGATCTTTAACGGTTGGGATACGTTCAACGATACGGATATGAAGTGAGTTGATCATCGCTGCATAATTGAGTTCAGTGGGTGCACCTAACCAAGACTTTTTATTAACCTTGTGAAGGATTGAGTCCGTATCAAATTCGGACAAAATAGCATCATAGCGTTGGGTAGGTTCTAAATCATATAAATCTTGCAGGTCAAACAGGCTTCCTTGTCGTATAATAGACATAGGGAGCGTTCCTCCAATCTGAAAAAGTTTTGGTCGTACTTAACTATTTCGAGATTTGGGGAGGTACCTCCTTTTTTACATTCTGAAAGCCTTGTCCTGTAAGGGATTAGATTCATGAAATTGACTCTTTTAACTGATTTTTTTCTGCTATGAACAAAGGTATTGTTGTTTTTCTTTTTTAATAATATTTATGTAGTAGTCCATTTTGAAAATTTCAAGAAATATCAAAGAATTTTTATAGCATTCTTTGATTAATGAAATGTCTGTATTTGTGAACTTTTCTAGGCACTGTCCTTTTTGAAAAAAAATTTGTCCTAATAAAAAAAGACTTTCTTTCTCTGTGGAAATTTTATAGGCATCTTCACAGGATTTAAGTGATAATTTAGTATCTCCTATTTTAAAAAGTGTTTTTGACTTATTATATAAAACTTTTATTTTTAATTTATAAAACTCTTCTTCAGGTATGTCCTCCATTGATATTATCTTATTATGAATTTCTATACTCGAAGTGTAATCCTCATTTTCAGCATGTAGATTAGCTATAGCGTTCATTATCTTCAAATCAATTAACTCATATTTTTCATGAATACTTGCTAAAGTAATGAGCTTTTTTAGTTCGTTTATACATTGAGAGTAATTAATTTTTTTTAAATAGTAGGATGACATAAAATAATGCCATAGTAGAAATTGGTGATATTCTGAGTGTAATTTATTATTTTTAAGTTCATTTTTTGAAAAAAAATATAATTCATCATATTGCTTTTTATTCGAAAGCATCTGGATGTATGCTTTTGTATTGTTTATGTAATTATGCTTTTCATGAAATAAAATTGATAAAAAAAAATCTATAGAGACTCTTAATTTTGCTGCCAAATAATATAATGTATCAATTCTTGGAAATATTTCACCTGATTCAATCTGACTAATGGCAGATTGTGTACATATTCCCTCAGCTAATTCTTTTTGATTTATTCCCTTCTCTTTTCGAAGATATTTTATTTCTTTTCCGAGTCTTTTTGAATCCATATCAAATTCAGCTGTTAGTGTCAAGTAAAGTTCGCAAAAACCATCAGTACTCCGTCAAGGCTTATGCCGCTTGAAGTCGTTGTTCTTGTACCTGGCGGATGATCTTCGGGTGTATGT
>NZ_BMIR01000011.1 GCF_014642655.1 Pullulanibacillus camelliae | reverse complement strand
CTTGCATGTATTAGGCACGCCGCCAGCGTTCGTCCTGAGCCAGGATCAAACTCTCCGTGAAATAACGGATGAAAGACTTACGTCTTTCTCCATCTATAGTGGTGTGTTGATGATCACTCATCAACCTTATGGTCAAAAGTTAAATCTTGGCGTCATTTAAAAGGTTTCCCTTTTTGCGCTTGGCTTTTGTTCAGTTTTTAAGGAACAATCTTAGTTGTCCTTTCAAAGCGACAACTTTTATATGATATCACTTGAAAGAAATTATGTCAACAAGTTTTTTTAACTTGTTTTCTTCATTTCGTTTGAAGCGACTTTATTAATTTACCATGAATAAAAAATCATGTCAATAAGTTTTTTACCATGTTTCACGCTTTGCAGCGACGTCTAATAATTTACCATGTCTTAATATATCCGTCAACAGCTATTTTTAATTTTATTAAATAACCTCCCACTACTCAATATTTAGCATTGTCCTTCTGATATTTTGGACGAGAGTTCAGGGGTTGTATTCTCCCTTCTTTTTACATTAATAAGCAATAAGTTTATTCCCGGCCGAAAAAAATCAGTGCCTAACCAATTTATCACTCTAGTCTTGTAAGCTGACAGCGTATGACCTCTCTACTCGCTGAAATCCATCCAAAAACTCCGGGTTTTCTCCTATCCCCTTACCGTGTGCATTCTGAAATAAATTCATTGTCCCTTGTACATTGTGTAAAAAAATAAAATGTGGAAGCGTTATCTCAAAACTGAGCCTCGGTGTGGTATACTTGCCTTAGGAGGTTAACGCGATGTTCTTTAAAAAATCGAGTAAGGTCAATCAATTTAGAAACTTTGCCCTTTTACTAGTGTTCGCAGGCATTGCAATTATGTATGTGGCTTTATTATTTAGAGCTCACCCTATCCTAATGACACTGTTTATGTGTATCGGCTTTATAGCAGTGCTGCTAAGTTCAGGCGTTTATTTATGGGTAGGTCTATTGTCAACAAAAGTTGTTCCTGTAGTATGTCCGAACTGCTCCAAGCCAACCAAGGTACTGGGACGCGTAGACCTATGCATGCATTGCAATGAACCGTTAACGGTCGACCCTACCTTGGAAGGAAAGGCATTTGATAAGAAATATAACCGCCGTTCCTCTTATAAGTCTCAAGAATCTAAAGATCACTCTCATTAACCCCATTAGCTTTTACATAAGTTAAATTAGGTTAAGTTAAGTTAAAAAGTTAAATATTCCATTGCCGCTCCTTAACTTATCACTGTTAGGGAGCTTTTTCCTATCATGAGTCAATTCAAGTCTCTGTGGATAGTCAATTGTCCACCTATTAGAGCTGTTTCGGAAACAGCAAACCAAATTTTTCTTATAGGATGAGCAGTGCATTAAGGTATAACTTAAACAATAGATGTGTTTTCCTCCCCCACCATAACGTTTAAAACCAGGCAAAAGCCTGTTGCTTTTGGGTTAAATAGAGTAACTGCTCGTGGCCGTGGTCTTTCGTTATTTTAAGAGTGCGTTTTTTAAACGATCTTGGCTTTCGTTTTTTAGGAAGACCTTTGTTCACTTGCCCCTTTTTTTGGTGCTTTCAAACGTGATTTGAAAACTCCGCTCTACTATTTGTCATTCCTCGGATCATATAGCACAAAAGAGGGTGAGACAAAACAACTCCCCCTCCGAACGATAGGATTATAAAAGTGGCAGGGAAACTCGAAGCGCAGTCAAAATACGGAGACTTTTGCGGGAACGAAACCAGCGTTACTTCACGAATAAACTTCGATTTGTTCCGATGAAGCTGACGAGGAAGCGATACGAGTAAACGCAGGAACAGGGAATTTTTAGTCATAAATAGTTGCAGTTAAAAAGGTTTGGCTAAGATGCGTCACATCCACAGGACAACGCCAAAGCTAGCGCATCCTGTGCGGCGGAGGCCTGCCCGTGGAAGCGAAGTGTTTTATGGGTCCGCTTCATCACTCATTCAAAAAGCCGAGCGCATTCACAAATTTTATGCGTTCGACTTCTCTAAGAGTTAAATACTTTTGTACTAGCATCTGTTCAGTGCTTCATTGTCCCTTTTCTACAAAACGCGCGAATGATCAGATTTATTTTTTAAAGCAGCCCTTCCCTTTATCCAGAAACTCTCGATTTCTTCAAGGCTTTTGCCTTTTGTCTCGGGAACCTTATAGAAAATATAAATGCAGGCGATCGCTGACAAAATGGAATAAATCCAAAAGACATTGTTCCCCATTGCATTCAGCAGATCAGGAAAGGTTAATGAGAAGATAAAGTTCATTGAATACTGGGAAAAGGTAATAATCCCCATTCCTAAAGCGCGGGCGCGAAGTGGGAAAATCTCCGGAACGTACAGCCAAAATACCGGACCGAGCCCAACACCAAACGCAAAGACATATACAAATACACATACAATATCCAAGCCAAGAAGGTGAGGAAATAATGCCAAACAAGCCATCGGGAGAATCTGACCCGCTAAGCTGATTAAAAACAGTACTCTCCGTCCCCACTTATCAACCAAAAAGAGCGAAGCACCTGTAGAGACAACAAGAGCAATCCCAACACTGAAATCGGCGATGATTGCACTATTACTACTATGAGAAGCAAGACCATCGAAAATGATCGGCGCATAATAGACCACCGCATTAATTCCCGTGAACACTTGAAAAATCGTTAAAATGAAAACAATCGTTAAGGCCGGACGAAAGGTGCCAAGTAATTCTTTAAAGCCACTTTCTTGTTGTTCTAAACTTTCCTTTATATCATTTACTTCAGCAGCAACCTGCTCTGGGGTGGCGCGAATTCGCCTTAGAATTTGTCTGGCCTTCTCCTCTTGACCAACCGACAATAGCCACCGTGGACTCGCTGGGCTGAGGATGATGCCAATTAAAAAGACAAAGGCCGGTAAAGCTCCAATCCCTAGCATTAAGCGCCAATTTTCGGAAGAGGCCAACGACGCACCGACCATATAGGACCCTAATATCCCAATGTTCACACAAAATTGATATAAAGCCGCGATCCATCCGCGTATATGGGGTGGCGCAAGTTCCACCAAATAAATCAAGGCGTACATATTGGCGATGCCAACAGCAAGCCCCAGTATCAACCTTGATACTGCCAGCATGATATGACCAGTTGCTACCCCACAGCCGATGGAGCCTAGAACAAAGATAATTCCCGCCACAATAAGTAGTCGGCGTCTTCCCGTTCGTTTCGCAATAAATGTCGTAACCACAATGGAGGGTAAAGCGCCTAATAAAATCACGCTTGTAATGACACCTTGCCATGTGGGGTTCAAACCAAAATCCTTTGTTATAAAAGGCAGGGCCAAGGAAATGGACCCTGAATCGTAACCATATAGAAGACCCGCCAGCCCTCCAAATATCGCAAAAATGTAGACAATCTTAGGTGTTTTTGCCTGTTCCATTACACCTCATCTCCTCGCTTTATTGATAACGGTTTCAAAATCATCCCAATAAAAGACCCTCAGCTACTAAAAGATAAACCATCCAATCAAGTGATTAGCTCCCGAACGAGATTTGGTCTTGAGTGTTTCTAAACACTACGGATGTCTATAAGTTCTTTGAGAAAAGAAGAACAGCAAGATCCCTCAAGACGCAGCACTTAAAGAGACATGCACTCCCCCGTGAAAGGCAAGTGCGAATACCCGGAGTAACACTCAACAGCATCATGCTTGAAAAACCACAAAGTATCACTTTTTCAATGGTTTTATTTACACTGTTTCACTCTCTGCTTTAGAGGTTGGAAATACAATCGGACGGACAAAGCGAATGACGGCAAATGATGCACAAATAGCTAATCCGCCTGCCAATAAAAAAACAGAGGTATAGGAACCCGTTTTATCCACTAAAAATCCTGTTAAGGATGGACCGATAATCCCTGCTAAGTTAGCTAAAAAGTGCATGAAGCCGCCCACAGAGCCGACGTTATTCTGATCAACAACATCTTGAATAATCGCCCAATATATCGAGCCTGTTAAATATAAAAAGAAAACAGATAACGCTACGAGCGTTACAGCCCCAATGGTTGTGGTGATCAGCCCAGCTAAACCAATACAGACTGCCGATAGAAACAGGCATGTAAACAGAATGACTTTCCTAGAAAAAAGCACACCCTTATTTAAAAATCTTTTCAAAATATAATCGGATAGAAAACCGCCTCCGGCTAATCCGATAAATCCGACCACCCAGGGGATAATCGTGATCACACTCATATCCTTAACGCTCACCCCACGTGCATCCACTAAAAAGCTGGGAAACCAAGTCAAGAAGAAAAACAAGATATACGTATAAGCAAAATAAGCAAAGGCAGTGAATAAAACGGTTTTTTGTTTTAAATAAAACGTAAAGGGCATCTTTCGAATAGGGCGGGATTGGACAGCGACATTTACTGTTTTCTTAGGTGGTTCTGCGGGTTTATCTTTAATAAACAACCACCAGCACAGCGCCCAGATTAAGCCAATGATCATGATCAGGACAAAGGAAAGTCTCCAGCTATAAGCGATAGCAATAAATCCGACGATAGGGCCTGATATCGCTCCACCCAAGGGAGTTCCACTATTCGTCAAGCCAACTACCGACGCACTTTGCTCCGGCGGAAACCAATTATTGACCATTTTATTTATAGTCACTGAGAGTGGGCCTTCACCGATACCAAAAAGGATACGAATTACAATCAAACTCATGAAGCCAACCGCCAAAACAATGGCACCACTAAAAACTGACCATACAATCATCGCCACAAACAGGGTTAATTTCGCGCCAAACTTGTCAGCAGCCACCCCACCGAAAAAGGTAAAGAGTGTGTAGCCAACTGAAAAGCTACTGAATATGAGGCCCATTTGTGTTGCTGTGAGTGTTAAATCATGCTGTATAAACGGCGCCCCTACTGATATTGCAGAGCGATCTAAGTAATTAACAACACCCGCTAGAAAAAGCATAATGATTACCGGAAGCCTAGCCTTAGCAAACATCATTTTTCCTCCTAATTATCTAAGAGCGATGACACAGAGTGTGATTAGAAGGAGATTTTTTGTATGGATTTAGTAGACTGAGCTCGAGTCGATTACTCTCTATAGATGTCGCTCCAGATCCAAGTCTTTATTAATAAGGCTTACCGCCCGTTACCCCACCATCTACTTTTAGCTCTGCCCCCATGACATACCGACTCTCATCAGAAGCCAGATAGAGCGCTGCATAGGCAACATCCTCAGGCGTACCTAATTCTGGGCCTAATTGCCTTTTTTTCAAGCCTTCTATGGCTACTTGCGGATCAGCATAAGCATTCTGTAAATAGTCCTCTACAAACGGGGTATAGATCGTCCCAGGCATCAGCGCATTGACCCGAATGTTATAAGGCGCATAATCGACTTGCATTGATTTCGTCATCGATAGCATCGCGCCCTTTGTGGCAGCGTACACCGCCCGTTGCGCGAGCCCGATTTCTGCAATGCACGAGGACATATTGATGATAACGCCAGACTTTTGCTCCACCATGACCGGAAGCACAGCTTTAGAAACCAGATATGGCCCTGTCACATTGACAGCCATCACCTTGTGCCATATCGCCTCATCAATTTCGTGCAACAACCCGACTGCACTAATACCTGCATTATTAAATAGCACATCTATTCTTCCATGACGCGCGAGCACATCCTTCTTCCAAGCCGCAATCGAATCTGCATTCGTAACATCCACTTCTGAAGCAACGATTTGTCCTTTTTCTCCCTTTAGACGTTCAACGTGCTCACGCGAGGAGGCTTGATCAATATCTGCAATTTCTACGCGTGCACCTTCCCGGCAAAATAGCTCTGCTGTTGCCGCACCAATGCCCTTCGCTCCGCCTGTGATGAGGCACACCTTATCTTTGAGTCGCATAAAAAGATCACCCTTCCTTTATTTATCACTTCATAGTATTAATCAAAGTCCCGAGCTGCTCGATCTCCACCTTTACCTCGTCACCTGCTTTGAGCCATTGACGCTGTTCGGCAGGTTCTCCTAAAATGACGCCCTCAGGTGTCCCTGTTAAAATCACATCGCCCGGCTGTAAAACAAAGTGTTGTGATAAATAATGAATTAAGTACTTACAGCTAAAAATCATATGCTGCGTGTTAGAGGCTTGCCGCTGTTCCCCGTTGACAAATAGTTTAATATCTAGCTGCTGCGGATCAGCAATACTATCAGCTGTAACAAGATAGGGGCCTAGCGGCGCCATCTTCTTTCCCGTCTTCCCAAGAAGCCATTGATCGGATTTAAATTGCAAATCCCGCGCTGAAAAATCATTGGCATTACAATATCCAAACACATAATCTAGTGCTTCGTCTTCGGGGATATCCTCACCACGCTTGCCAATGACAATCGCCAATTCTGCTTCAAAATCCATCTGATTAGAACGCGTGGGTAAAGGCACCTCATCTAAGTGCGCCGCCACAGAATCAGAAAATTTACTGAAAACGATCGGTGACTCTGGGATATCATCATGCGTTTCTTTGGCATGTTCTGCATAATTTTTTCCGATGCAAATCAGCTTCCCTGGTGATTTTACAACTGGCAAATACGTCACTATTTGCTCAGAAATGACAGCGTCCTTTAGCTTCTCTGCATTTTTTTCAAGCGCAGCGTTGAGTTGCTCTAAAACCACAGGATGCGCTATCAACCTTTCAATCGTCCAGTTTTCATCACTCGGAGGATCGATAAGCTTTTCAATAGGACAAATCCCTTCTTCAATCTTGATCCCACATTGTTCTTGACCATCAACCACAACATTTACCAGCTTCATATGTTAGCCTCCTCTATTATTGAATATCATCGAGATAAACAGGGCGATTTTCTGCCATTGACCGATAGGCCGCAAACAGCATTTTAAGGGTTAATAAATTATCGCTTACGCTGTTCTCTGGTTCCTCATCATTGTCTATCGCCCGCATTAATTCAGCCATCGGTCCCATAAAGGCATGAGGAAACCATTTCCCCTCAAGCACCGGCTTTATCCAGCAGGATTCATCAAGCTTTTTTGATAGGAATGAAAGGGTATCTGATGTACCAACGGGGTAATTATATAAAGCACCATTGGTCCCCTTGATAATCCCGTCTGTCCCTTCAAAGCGAAACGTCGCAAACCAATCGTCTTCATCGGCCCAATTGTTATGATTATCGTGAATAAGACCACGTTTGACCTCACCTGGAAACTTCATATGAATCATCGTTCGGGTCTCACCCTTAACCGCCTGACCAGGATATTTGGCACCGTCCGCATAAATATATTCAGGTGTCCCATATAAAAATCGGATGGCATCCATGTAATGAATGCTATGATACATGACCTCAATTTGATCTTGTACAGCAATCCACGGCCATTGAGCAAAGTCGGTTTTCACATTGACTTGAATCGTCGCCTGTGTCAGTTCGCCCAGCCAGCCTTTTTTGATAATCTCGTGACTGGCACGAATCCCAGGGCTCCAACGCATTTGTTGATTAACCGCGCCTTTGACACCTGCACGTTGACAAGCTTCAACAATGTCTGTTGCTTCTTTAAAGGATGCGGCGAGCGGTTTTTGACACAATACATGTTTGCCCTTAGCCACTGCCTTCTTCACCACATCTGGCTGATATTGAGCAGGGATGGCAATATCAACAATGTCAATGTCGTTACACGCTAACAATTCTTCAAGAGACTCAAAGACATTTGGAAGATCAAAGGCCTCCGCAACAGATCGCGCTTTTGGTTGATCAACATCATATATGCCTACAACATGAAATTCTGCAAGGCGGTAAGCAGGCAAATGGCTTGCTCTGACAATTTCTCCTGCTCCTACTATGGCAATGCCCTTACTCTTATCCTTTGGAAGCTCTGGATGATAGGCCAGATCTAATAGCATGACAAACACCTCACAACTTTAATGATTTGTTTTTTAGTTGAATCATCACCCAAGAATGGGCGATAGCTGCTACTTTTCCTCTGAAACCGGAGTTTTGTTGACCAATAGAAGGTGATCACAGGCCAGCACCACTTGTTCCTCTTGGTTCACCATTTCCACATGTTCCACAACAATGCCTTGCTGCGGTCTTTTAGGATGGGCTCGCTTTTCTTGAATTGTCACATTCACATGGAGGGTATCCCCGATAAACACAGGGTGAATGAACCGCAGCTTATCATAGCCATAGGACATCGCTTCCGGATTAATGTCTCCAGCCGTCATGCCAACACCCACACTAAAAATCAATGTGCCATGGGCCATCCGTTGTTTAAAAGGTTGGGTTTTGCACCATTCCTGATCCATATGATGAGGGTAGAAGTCTCCAGTCTGTCCAGCATGAAGCACGATATCTGTTTCTGTAATCGTGCGCCCTAATGTAGTTCTTTTTGCACCTATTGTGTAATCCTCATAATAAAATGGCTTTGTCACATTTATCTCCCCCAATCTTTGCTTAATCTTGATGGAACACCTCTTCCATTTCTGCCCACCATTCCTTCTCTGCTCGCGACTCTAAAGGTTGCTGTAAAGGCATACAGATGTCCCACCATTTCTGTGTAGCCGGATCGGCTGCCATCCTCTCCATATCGGCTTCATAATTGTCACCGACATATTCAAAATAACTGAAAAGAAAGCCGTCCTTATGATAGATAGAGTAGTTTCGAATATGACAAGTCCTAATCATGTCCTGAACGTCTGGCCATACCGCTGTATGCAACGCTTTATACTCTGCCAATTGGTCTGGTTTAACTTGAATAACACTGCCGATTCGCTTCATAACGCGCTCCTTTCATTTCCTAGTATTTTGTCATCACTCATCCATTCGATAGAAGGCTTGGGCTGTACGGCCTAATATTGCGGTAATCTCTTCGGCGGAATAATCTTGTAAAGCTTTATTGGTCTCTCTCCATACCTGTTCATAATCCCCTGCTAAATTAGCAATCGGCCAGTCACTTCCAAACATCAAGCGCCCGGCTCCAAATGTTTCTATAGCCCAGTCTATATAAGGCTGCAAATCCCGAGCTGACCATTCCGCAGTATCGGCTGCAGCAGTATTCAACCCAGATACTTTTGCATAGACTTGCGGATATCTGGCAGCTGCCTCGAGCTGGCTTGCCCACGGTTCCCACCCCTGCTCCTTGATGGGTGGCTTGGCAAGATGATCAATGACCATTCGCAAATTTGGAACCTGTTCACACAAGTAAGGAACATGCTTTAAATGATGGGGAAAGACGGCGACAACATCGAAGGAAAGATCATAGCCCGCTAAAACCCGCAATCCTTCGATGACCTCATCGCGAATCACCCAGTCAGGATCAGACTCCTCATGAATCAAATGCCGAACCCCTTTAAAAACACTGTGATTCCTATATACTTCCAAGCGTCGCGCGGCTTCATCTGGCTGGTCTAACGGAACCCACCCGACAACAGCGCCAATCCAATCGAAGTGTGCAGCGGTTTCCAGCATGTAGTCGGTATCCTCATAAGAATCCATAGCTTGAACGAGTACCGTTTGATCAATTCCTGCCTTTTTTAAGTGGTGCTCAAGCTCAGGCGCTTCAATCGTCCTAAAAATCGAGCCGTAATCAGCTGTTAACCACGGATAAGCCACTTTCTCCAAATTCCAAAAATGTTGATGGGCATCAATCTTCACGTGTGCTCCCTCCCTTATCGAATGTGCGTTAAAATGCGCGATGTATCTTCACCTATTCGCGGGGCTCCTTTAGATGCTGTAAGCAGTTCTCCATTGATTCGGATTGGACAACGCGTTGTCCATAGCTCGATTCCATTTTCACGCTGAACCTTTTGAATCATCTTTAACACTTTAAACCCTTCATGCTGAAGCAGCTTTTGCCAAGTGAATACTTCTGCACACCAATAATCAGCGTCCTCTAAACTATTGAGCCAATACTCAGTTTTTTGTGTTTTTAAGTGATCCACTAAAAGCCCTTTGATCTCATCTCTGGAATCAAACCATGTGGCCGGATCTGTATAAGTCTCTAAGGCTGGACACGCAAGAAGCTTCCCTAATTCAGTCACTGATCCCATGGCCAAAGCAATGTAACCATCCGCTGTTTCATAAATACCGTATGGAGCCCCGAGATAAGCATTGGCGTTATTGACCTGACTTCTCTGTGGCGGCTCATGACCATCATTTAAAAAGGTGGTGAAAACTTCAAATTGCAGGTCCATTATTGCTTCTAAAAGACTAACTTGAACCCGACAGCCCTGCTGTCTCATAGAACGGTGAAAAAGCCCTGCCAGCAGCCCTTGCACCAATTGAGCCCCTGCTGCCATATCAACGATGGAAAGACCCAAGGGAAGTGGCGGCTGATCAGCATTGCCATTTAAGTAACATAGTCCTGACAGAGCCTGAACAAGTAAATCCTGTCCTGGTCGATCTCTCCAAGGTCCTTCGTTGCCATAGCCTGTAATCTCTCCATAGACGATAGAAGGATTAATGGCCTTTACTTCCTCATAGCTTAATCCCAATCGTTTCATAACACCTGGACGAAAATTCTCGATTAAGACATCCGCTTTTTGAATGAGCTTGACGATAGTCTGATGATCATCAGGGTCTTTCAGATCTACGGCGAGGCTTTCCTTATTCCGATTAATCGCATGAAAAAGACTGCTATCTCCGTCAATTTCCAAATCAGAGATATATAATTGCCGACAAATATCTCCTGTTCCCTCACGCTCGATCTTAATGACTCTTGCACCTAGATCAGCCAATCTAAGAGCAGCCGACGGTCCAGATAGAAATTGACTAAAATCCAGTACAATCATGCCTTCTAGTGGCTTCTCTCCCCTCAAAGAATGGACCTCCCTTAACGATTTATTTATAAGTGAAAGGCTTGCTCAATCGCCTGATTATCCTCTCCAACCCGTGGTGCTCCTTTTGGTGCGAACAGCTTTTGCCCATTCACCCGAATCGGACAGCGGGTCGTTTGGATGGATTGCGCTTGCGAACGTGATACGGTCTGAACCATGTCTAATGCTTTGAAGCCCTCATGATTGACCAGCCGTCCCCATGAAAGGACATCCGCACACCAATAGCCGCCTTTTTCAAGGACCTCTAACCAAGCTTCCGTCGTTTTTTGCCTCAAATGCTGAACTAATAGCCGTTTGATTTCATCTCGCTTACTAAACCACAGGGCTTCGTCTCTATAATTAAGTAAAGCTGGACACTCTAGCAGGCCCCCTAATTCAACCACCGATCCCATAGCAAGGGCGATGTAGCCATTTTTTGTTTCATAGATACCATAGGGAGCCCCCAAATAGGCATGAGCATTATTTACAGCGCTACGCTCCGGCTGTTTCCCGCCATCATTAAGGTGCGTCGTCAAAACCTCAAACTGGAAGTCTAGTAAAGCTTCGGTTAGGCTCACCTCTACCAGACCGCCATGGCTGGCACTTCCTCGCTGGATGAGGCAGGCGAGGATCCCTTGGACGAGATGCATCCCTGCGAACATGTCGGCGATCGATAAGGGGAAGGGCGTAGGTGGCTGATCAGCTTCCCCATTCAACCAAGCTAACCCAGTAAGGGATTGAATCAACAAATCCTGCCCAGGCTTATCCTGCCACGGTCCCTCTGTGCCATAACCTGTCACGGTTCCATAGACGATCCTTGGATTGAGCTTTTTTACAGAGGTATAATCCAAGCCGAACTGCTTCATTTTACCTGGACGAAAATTTTCAATGATAACATCGACATGGGGTATAAGCCTTTTTACCTTTGCTAGGTCATCTGGATCTCTTAAATCAACAGCATAGCTTTCCTTATTGCGATTAATGGTATGAAATAACAGACTATCCCCATCAACCGCAAGATTCTTTAGCTTGAGCTGACGGCTGGCATCCCCTGTTTTTGGTCTTTCTATTTTTATGACTCTTGCTCCAAGATCAGCAAGGCGCAAGGCAGCTGAAGGTCCCGCTAAAAATTGACTAAAATCTAAAACCGTTAACCCTTCTAGTAATTTCATCGGCACTCACCTTGCTTAGATTCTCTATAGAGTTGATTCAGCTTCGCAAGCACCTGGCGTGGATTCCCTCCAAAACGGTTATAATCACGAATATAATCTCCGGCATGGTCCTGAAAATGAAAATAGTTCGGATAACGTGGACGCAGGTAGGAGCGATCCAATGCCTCTAGAGTATCCTTAAAAAAGTGAAGTGAGCGTTCATTCACAGTCTCATCCTCCCAAGCAGCCCGATGTCCCGGCTGTCCGCCACTTTCAAAAAGGAGTGTTTTTTGCACCTCTGGGCTTGCCGTATATTGAACATAATCGACAGCGGTCTTTAGCTGTTTACATTGATTAGAGATGGCGATCCCTGTTCCTCCTATCGTACTTCGTAGCTTGCCAAAGCTGCCTATGCTGACCATATCTGTAGCTTTTATCAGGTAGTTGGCATATCCAGCCCTTGAATAGTTTGAATAGCCGTAAGCAAAAGGACAATAATAAATGTCATTTTGGGTTGACATCGCTTCATATACACTAATTGGGTCCCAATCTAAGATGTCTTTTCGACAATAACTCACCAGCTCTCTTAATTGTTCTAACACTTGAAGGCCCATTTCCTCACTGACAACATAGTCATCATGGAGGCAAGGTTCTTCCCCTTGAGTCACACACAGCATATAAAAGTCCATCAAGCTATTGATGGGAATCCCCGCAAAAGCAACTTTATTTTCTTTGGCGAGCGTCAACACATCCTCCCATGTCTGTGGAAGACTTCGCCCTTCCTTCTCAAATAAATCCGGACGGTAACTCGCAATCGGTGCTGCCGCATCTACAGCAAGAGCTGTCTGACAGCCATTAAAGCAATAACTCTCATGCGATTTGCCAACAGAATGTATTGCCTGATCAGCTAAATAGCTTTCAGATAAATAATTAGTAAGGTTGACAAGAATATTTTTAGAATAAGCAAACCCCGCCCATGGATGGTCAATAATTAGGAGGTCATATCTTTCCGCCAGTTTATGTATGGGCTCATCTGCGAATTGTTGTAGTGAGCGCTTCTCCCATGTTATTTCAACATTTGGATGCGTTTCCATAAATCTTTGTGCTGTGGCAACGACAGGGACATACCCACGGGTGTGGTTCCATGTAATCCCCTTTAATCGTATTGTCATTCAACCCACTCCCTAGTAAACGTTTGCATTCATTTGTTTAATCTCTCTTCCCTTGGTACTACCAGGGTACCACAGCACCTTGATGTACGCAACACTTTTCTGTATATTTAAATTATGGGGGGATATCCAATGTTTGAAATCAAGCCAATTAAAAAGGTTACTGTCACAGAAAGAATCATGGAGCAAATCGCTCAGCTTATAACGACGGGGAAAATAAAACCTGGAGATAAATTACCAACCGAAAGGGATTTAGCTGAACAATTCGGTGTCACCCGCGCCCGAGTGCGTGAGGCTTTACGCGCCCTCTCTTTGATTGGATTAATCACGATCAAAGCAGGAGAAGGAAGCTTTGTCAATAAGAAGGAAGCCATTATACCAAGCGATACCATTACCCTATTATTTCATAATGAGATTCACAACCTTGATGAAATCTATGCTGCCCGGAAATTAATTGAATCAGAAATTTTTATAGAAGCGTGTAAGTTTGCCTCCGATGATCACTTAAAGCAATTGGAAACTAAGCTCCAAGACATCGTATCAGCAGATGAACAAACATCTCCTGAAACCTTTCTGCATTTATTAGAGCAATTTGATCTGTATGCAGGTGAAATCTGTGGGAATCAGATCTACTATAAATTAATGCAAACCATTATTCATTTAAGAAGAGAAAGCAGCCTGAAGCTCCTTCATGTTCCAGGGGCGATTGAGGATAGCATTCATTCACGCTCCAAAATGTTAATCGCTTTGAAATCGAGACAGCCTGATAAGGTAAAAGAGGCATTGGATCGTTTTTTCTTCAATTCAAAGCACTTCTATGACAATATTATTGATGAAAAATGAATAATATGAGGTTGGACTAAAACGAGCAGCCTAACACAGCACCAGGCCATAGACTTTTTATCCGTTATAGGAAAAACCGAGCCGTTCCCGCAAAGCCAGAATGCCGGCTACAATGGATAAAGCACTTCTGCTGTTCGGTTGCCACCTCAAAGCTCTCAGTCGGAAACGGGCTTGTATAAACACGGTTATTACCTCTTTTACAAGCCCAAATTAAGCTTTAATAAAAAATTTTGGATATGAAGAAGGGCATCGTTGCCCGGATTGACAGTCTGCTTTAGCCATTTTTGAGCAAGCTTTTTGTTAAAATAACATTGGCTTTGTTTTCTTGTCTCTGCATTTGTTACGCTCATGCCTGGATTCGGAAACTTGGCCCTCGGATTTGTGCTCTTTTCGGAAACTTCGGGTTTTATTCGTTAATTTGTCGCTGGCTTCGCTGGCTTATGTTAAAATTGTCATGCTTTTTGTTACTTTGTCTCTGCCTTATGTTGCGTTCAAGCCGTGATTAGGAAACTTCGTCCACTACGATCCACTCCATTAGCACCCAAAATTTTATGCTTTCTCAATTATTACAAAAAAAAACACGGTTTGACTTACATCACCGTGGTCTTCTAAAATCAAAACGCAAGAAAAATTTAGCCTATACTTATTCCTACGCTATTGCTCCTGACATGCCTCATTTTGAGTACACATTAAAGAAAGCGTCAAAACTCTGCTAGTGGAAATCTACGCCTTTCTTAAACCTTTCCCCTTCTTCGCTCGTGGCAACAATTTATGTTATCTCAAAGCACAAAAAAGAGGCACTCAAAAGTTTTTACTTAAGATAAGGCCTCTAGATCCAGCATTATTAGTGCTTTAAGGATTTCTCGCGACACTCGGCACATGTACCATAAATTTCCATTCGGTGCTTATTGACCGAAAACCCGGTAACATGCTCAGCGAGATTCTCAACTTCGTCTAAGCCAGGGTATGAAAAGTCAACAATTTTTCCACATTCCTCACAGATCACATGATAATGATCTGAAGTGGAAAAATCAAAACGACTTGATGAATCACCATACGTTAATTCGTTGACAAGTCCTGCCTTTTTGAAGACCCGTAAATTATTATAAACGGTTGCAACACTCATATTAGGGAATTTTGATTCCAAAGCTTTATAAATATCATCTGCAGTTGGATGAGACATCGTAACAATTAAATACTCTAAAATGGCATGACGTTGTGGCGTTATTCTAACTCCAGACTTCTTCAAAGTATTGATTGCTTCTTTTATACGTCCTTCCGGCATCGCCATGCACCTCACTTTCTTGAAGGCAATGATTATTAAATGATAATCTTTATAATCTATATTTTCATTTTAATGCCCCGACCCTAATCCTGTCAATTAAAAGCCCTGCTAAAGGATTATTGAAAATGATTCTTATTCGTGAAGAACATGCTCTTGGTCATTTAGTATATGATTAATGTAGCGGCTAGATACGAACAAAAAGTCAGAAAGTCGATTGAGATAGGCTAATGCCATGGGATTGATTTCTTCGGCAATGGCAACGGCACATCTTTCCGCTCTTCTTACAATTGTTCGGGCAACATGTAAAGCCGCTCCGGCTTGTCCGCCTCCCGGTAAAATAAATTGTTTTAATGGTGCTAATTGGCTCTGCCATGCATCAATCGTTGCCTCTAACTGCTTTACATGCTCTTCATGAACAGACCAGTGTACAGGCTCCCCCTCAGGTGTCGCTAATTCTGAGCCCACATGAAAGAGCATGGTTTGCACTTGATGAAATGTCTGCATAAATGCTTCCTTACCTTTGAAGGACTGCGAATGAAGGGAGCTTAAAGCCAAGCCGATCATTGAATTCGCTTCATCACATGTCCCATAAGCTTCTACTCTTCCATCATTTTTACTTACTCTTTTGCCATAAATGAGTGACGTGGTGCCTTTGTCACCCGAACGTGTATAAATCCTTGCCACTTTAGTACCCCCGATCTAAGTCAATAGCATTTATAAAATTATTCTCCCCAGAGAGATAGACCTTCAAGTTATGCTCAAATATTGTGATCGATCGCGGCTGATATTCAGATGTCGCTGATGAAACATGCGGTGTCACTATCACATTATCCATCTCCCAAAAGGGATGCGATTGATCTAGCGGTTCTTCTTCAAAAACGTCCAGCACGGCTCCTCTGATCATGCCGGATTGCAAGGCCTTAAGTAAATCATCCTGAACAACAGTCTTCCCACGTCCAATGTTTATAAAGATGGCCTGCTCTGACATCAATGCAAAATGCCGTTCTTTAATCAAACCCTCTGTCTGCTCGGTTTGAGGTAGAATCGCTACAACAAAGTCAGCATCAGGCAACGCCTGTTCAATCTCATCTATGCTATAAATTTGGTCAAAATGTTCCAATGGCTGTCCACTTCGGCTCACACCAAGGGATTTCATACGAAAAGCTGCTCCCAGCCTAGCAATTTCTTGACCGATGGCTCCAGGACCAATAATGGTGACCGTCTTTCCAGCAAGCTCTCCCGTGGGGATCGCTTTATTCCATTGATGATGGGATTGATTTTCTGACCACTGACGCATATTTTTAACAAATTGTAGCATGGCCCCTATGGTATATTCCGCCATTGGAATTTTATGGATACCCCTCGCGTTTGTAACCATTATTCCCTTTTTCTTTATTAAAGCAAGTGGCATCTTCTCAAGCCCTGCTGAGATTACCATAATCCACTTAAGCTGCTCAGCCTGTTCAATGTGTGCTTCAGTAAGGTCCTCACCATATGTAATTAAGATGTCAGCGCTAAACAACGCCTCATCTGCCGCTTCGATATTGGCGTAAAATAAAAAGTCAATCTCTGAAAACGTTGATAGCAAGTGTTCTTGAAGCCCCTTCTGTAAATTCGCTGTTGAAACTACCTTCACTTATATCCACCTCATTCCACTCTCATCAGCACTGCTTCACTCAACCTTAAAAATAGGGCCGGGACAAAAATATTTAGCACATAAAGACTCGAACGCATGCATATTTTTGAAGGCATGCGTTCGGCTTTTTGGTGCATCATGGAGCGCTCCGCCAAAATACTTCACTCTCCGCGAGGGCTTATCCATCTCCCACTTCCCGCTGAAGTCTCCGTATTTTGACTGCGCTTCTGTCTTTTCTGTATTTACTAGGCTAACGTTTCTTTAATAAAATTATAAACCTCTTGCACATGGCCATCGACTTTAACCTTTGGCCATATTCTCGCAATCTTCCCTTCCTTATCAATCACAAATGTTGACCGTTGTATGCCCATATATTCTTTTCCAAAATTCTTTTTTAATTGCCAAGCGCCATATTGCTCTGCAACTTCATGCTCTGTATCTGCCAATAAAGGAAAAGGGAGATCATGTTTCTCTGTAAATTTTTGATGGCGATCCACAGGATCAGGACTAATGCCCAAGACAACGGTATTAAAGTCTGCAAACTTCGCATGGTTATCACGAAAATCGCAGGCTTCTGTCGTGCATCCTGGCGTCATATCCTTAGGATAAAAATAAAGCACAACATTTTTTCCTTTGTAATCAGCGAGAGAAATAGTCTCTCCTGTTGTTGATGGCAATGAAAATTTTGGTGCTGCTTGTCCTACTTCTACCATGCTGTTCCCTCCATGTTTATCAAGAAATTTTTAAAGCAATCTTTCCAAATTGTTTCCCTTCTTCAAGCTTATGCATCGCTTGGAGTGTTTCCTTTAAGGGAAAGACACTGTCGACAACCGGGGCCCATTTTGATCGCTGCATATCTGCGAGCATCTCATGAAATTCTTCAATGCTTCCCATAGTTGTCCCTAGTAAATTATATTGTCCGTAGAAAAATTCTCGTAAATTGAGCGGGAAGGTATCTCCAGCAGATGCACCAAATGTGACAATTGTTCCTCCCAGCTTCAGGACATTGATTGACTTTTGAAAGGTAGCTGCGCCAACACTATCAATCGCAAGATCAATGGTTTCTCCCTTGAGATATTCTTCCCAATCGCCTTCACTGTCAATCGCCAAATCAGCGCCAAGCTGCAAGGCCTTTTCTCGCTTTTCTGCACTTCGGGAGGAGACAATAACCCTAGCTCCGACAGCTTTTGCCATTTGAACCATAAAGGTCGCTACACCACTGCCGATACCTGGAATAAAAACAGTCTGTCCAGCTTGTAAATGCCCTCTTGTAAAAAGTGCACGATAGCCTGTAACAGCTCCGAGTCCTAACACACCCGCTTGCTCCCAATTGAGATGTTCTGGCTTTGGTGCGACATTCTCTACTGGCAGTGTAATCGTCTCAGCGAAGGTGCCGTTGTCAGGTAATCCAAGAATTTCAAAGCCTTTTGGTGGTGCACTGCTCTTTTTCTGCCAGCCAAGGCTCGGAATGACCACAACTTCTTGACCGACCTGAATCGTGGTGACACCTTCCCCAATCTCTGTAACAATTCCTGCGCCATCTGAACCGATGATAAGCGGTACTCGGTCAGTATGACGCGTTAATACAAATAAATCTCTATGATTTAATCCCGCTGTCTTGAGCTGTACTTTAACTTCTCCAGCTTTTACAGTAGGCTCATTGATCTCTCCATAGGACAAGCCTTCATATCCCGGATTGCCATTATGTAGCATTGCTCTCATGAAAAAACCTCCTTTTCCCCTTTATTTTCTCAAAAATCAGATCGGTTCTCAAGAATTCAGTTTTATGAAAGTCCCAGGTTAGTGTAAAATAATAATATAAACTGCAAATCAAAGGGCTTGATAGCAATGTTTAACCTTTCTCAACTTCAAAAACGGCTCAGCTTGCAAACCGGAACCGGCATTATCGGCGAAGACCAAGCGGTAAAAGCGGCCGTCTTAATTCCATTAATCAAGAAAAATGATGAGTGGGAGCTCTTATTTGAAGTCCGTTCAAGAAGATTAAAAAGCCAGCCTGGCGACATCTGTTTCCCAGGAGGAAAACAAGAAGACTCGGATAACGACCTTCAGCAGACAGCCATTCGGGAGACCTCTGAAGAACTGGGAATTCCCATGACATCTATCCAAGTGCTCGGTCCCCTGGATCGCTACGTCCCCTCTTCTAGAATCATTATCTATCCTTATGTTGGAATTATAAATACACATGACTTTCACATTAGTAAAAATGAGGTGGATGAAATCTTCACGGTACCAATGTCATGGTTACTCGAGGCAACCCCCGATGTCCATCGTATCCTGTTCGAACCCCAACCCCCTGAAGATTTTCCCTACGAACGGATTGCATTAGGTAAAGAGTATAAATGGAAACCAAGACAGCTTGATGAATTGTTTTATCACTATGGCAATCATAGTGTTTGGGGCATGACTGCCCGGATTCTTCAGCATTTTATTACCGTTGTAAAAGCACCATAATTTAGCTGCCACCCAACTGTTATTAAAAGGGTGGCTTTTTGTTAACTTCAGATTTTATTTGTTATTTTGGTCGAGACTATTGTTAAAAGGTCCCCGTCATTTGTTCCGCTCACACCCCGATTCGGAAACTTACACCACTGATTTGTTATCTAGCTGGTCTCGCATGAGGGTCTACAGCCTTTTAAAAAAGTCGGTATGGCTTGTCCAACCTATTAGAATTGCTTTATTCCCTTCTATCTTTCCACTGAATAACTCCTAATGGAAATTCCCATTCTTTTGAAATTAAATGCATGTTTTTTTCATAACTTCGCAATCTAATAAGAGTTAGAAGTGTAGGCAATTATTCAATTTGAAAGAGGGGTGTTGCCCATGAGCAAGGATCAAGACTCTCGCTCTGATATATTTGTTCCCTATATCCCTAGCTCAAAGTCTTTACCAGAAATCACCTTATTCGCGGTCATTCTAGGTATCATACTGGCTATCGTATTTGGGGCAGCCAATGCTTATTTAGGACTTGTTGTTGGCATGACGGTTTCTGCCTCCATCCCATCTGCGGTCATTTCAATGGGCGTTTTGCGGGGCATTTTTAGAAGGAATTCCATTCTGGAAAACAATATCGTTCAGACGATGACAACAGCGGGTGAAGCCGCTGCTGGCGGAGCTGTGTTTACTATCCCCGCACTCTTTTTATGGGGGATGGATATTCATGTCACTATGATTGCTTTTATTGTCATTGTTGGTGGCTTACTCGGTGTGCTCATGATGGTGCCATTAAGGCGTCTCTTGATTGTTAAAGAACATGACACCCTTCCTTATCCAGAGGGAACAGCTTGTGCCGAGGTGTTAAAAACGGGTGAGGAGGGTGGGACAGGTGCGCTAACTGTTCTCAAAGGCTTTGCAATCGGTGGTCTATTCAAGGCACTAGGTGACGGTCTCATGCTATTTAAAACCGAAATTGAAACAGGAATCTACCGATTTAAAAATGCCATCGTTGGTATGGATACTTTCCCTGCCTTGCTTGGAGTAGGCTATATTATCGGTCCGAGTATTGCCGGACAAATGATTGCAGGGGGGCTCTTAGCTTGGGTCGTTATGATTCCAATGATCGGTTTCTTTGGATCAGGAAATCCCAATCCCATATTTCCTTCTACTGATCCTCTCCCCACCTTAGACGCTTGGGGCATTTGGGATAATTATATTCGCTATATTGGTGCGGGAGCAGTTGCCGCAGGCGGTATCATTTCCCTGCTTCGCACCCTTCCCATTCTCTACACCTCTCTTAGAGATACCATGGTCAGTGTCTCCCAGAATAAGCTTAGAGCAGATGGCGCTGTGGAACGGATTGATAAAGACCTTGCAATGAAATGGATTATCGGTGGCTCCCTCCTCCTTCTCATCATCATTGCCATCAATCCTGTCATTCACGTTGGTTTATTAGGGGCATTCGCTATCCTAGTTCTAGGTTTTTTATTTGTCACCGTCTCCTCTCGGCTTGTTGGCGTCGTCGGTACCTCATCTGATCCTATCTCCGGGATGACCATTGCCACATTACTTATCGTAACGCTTGCCTTCAAAGTCTCTGGATTCATCGGTACTACAGGAATGCTTGCCGCTTTAGGTGTTTCAGCCATCGTCTGTGTCGCCTTAGCTGTTTCAGGTGACATCTCTCAAGATTTAAAAACTGGCTTTCTTGTCGGCAGTACCCCATGGAAGCAACAGGTTGGCATGATGATTGGGGTATTGGTGTCTGGTCTCGTCATTGGCTGGATTCTGATTATGCTGGATGATGCCTATGGCATGGGTACCCGTGACCTTCCTGCTCCGAAGGCGGTGCTGATGAAGATCCTCGTTCAAGGACTGATGGAAGGAAAACTGCCGTGGGATCTCATATTCATCGGTGTAGCATCAGCAATTGTGATTGAATTTCTTGGTTTGAACTCTCTGGTCGTAGCCGTTGGCATCTATTTACCGATCCATACCAGTGCTCCCATTATGATTGGAGGCGCCATTCGCTGGTTAATCGACCGCTCTTCAACCGATCACCAGCTAAAAAACGCAAGAATCGATCGCGGGATTCTCTATGCATCAGGACTTATCGCCGGAGAGTCACTTATTGGCGTGGTCATTGCCCTATTAATATTTTTAAAAATCCCGATTCCTGGCAATGCTTTAATATCTAACGGTCTATTGCCACTCATTCTATTTTTACTTGTCTGTTATACCTTATGGCACACGTCATTTAAAGCAAAAAGAGAGGATCGACTTGAATCATGAAACGTATTTTTCAAAGACAAAAACCTGCCAACCTGCTCACTTTGTATCCTTGCTTAAAAACACCCTATAGTATCAGTGAGCATGATGATATCGCCTATCTTATTATTCCGCGGATTACGCCTATTGAAAGACTGGCCATCCGTTGGTTTCATCAGCCTAAGGCCCATTGGCTCAAGCTCGATGAACTGGGCAGATTTGTATTAACCTGTTGTGATGGCACACAAAGTGTTTCAGATATTCAAAAGCAGCTCATCCAAACCTTTGGCGCTGAAGCCGAACCGACACTTCCTAGATTGGTTAAATTCTTGCAAATTTTAGATGCACATCATATCATTTCTATGAGCGTACAAAAATCATTTCGCTCATCTTAAGTGACCTTATACTAAAAGTCGCCGGCCTCTGCCGGCCTTTTCTTTAACAAAGGAGTGTCAAGCATTGAGTAAGTTTGTTCAATCAGAAAAGCTTCATGAAGAATCACAGAAGGTGATCGTTGGAGGTGTCAATAGCCCATCCCGTTCATTCAAGGCCGTTGGCGGAGGCGCACCAGTCTATATGAAAAAAGGGCAGGGAGCCTATTTCTGGGATGTGGATGGCAATCGCTACATAGATTATCTTGCTGCCTACGGTCCCATCATTACAGGTCACGCACATCCCCATATTTCTGAGGCGATAAAAAATGCCGCTGATAATGGGGTATTATATGGCACACCTACATCCCTAGAAATCACATTTGCCCAAAAGCTACAAGCAGCTATTCCTTCTCTAGAAAAAGTGCGTTTTGTTAATTCTGGGACCGAAGCAGTGATGACGACCATTCGTGTGGCGCGTGCTTATACAGGGCGCACGAAGATTTTAAAGTTTGCCGGTTGCTACCATGGACATTCTGATTTAGTCCTTGTGGCAGCAGGATCTGGTCCCTCTACTTTAGGAACACCCGATTCAGCGGGTGTGACAAAAAATATTGCTGAAGAAGTGATTACTGTCCCTTTTAATGATCCGGATGCCTTGCAAACTGCTATGGACCGTTGGGGAAGTGATATCGCTGCAGTTCTTGTTGAACCGATTGTTGGTAACTTTGGAATTGTAGAGCCTGAACCTGGTTATCTAAAAGCCATTAATACGATTGCCCATAATGCTGGCGCTCTAGTGATCTACGATGAAGTCATTACAGCCTTCCGCTTCATGTATGGTGGTGCACAGAATCTATTGGGTGTAGAGCCTGACATGACAGCGATGGGAAAAATTATTGGCGGTGGTCTTCCAATCGGAGCTTACGGTGGTAAGCAGGCAATTATGGAGCAAGTAGCCCCTCTTGGCCCAGCTTATCAAGCAGGAACAATGGCTGGAAATCCTGCTTCTATGGCTGCTGGTATCGCTTGCCTCGAAGTATTGGAGACTCCAGGCGTTTATGATGAACTTGATCGGCTTGGGGAACGCTTAGAAAAGGGCATTCTCGAGATCAATAAAGCTTTCAACCATTCTATTGTCATCAACCGTTTAAAAGGCGCCATGACTCTCTATTTTTCTGATCATCCCGTCATGAATTATGAGGATGCCCAAAACACTGATGGCGAGAAGTTTGGCCGTTTCTTTAAAGCGATGCTGAATGAAGGGATTAATCTTGCACCTTCAAAATATGAAGCGTGGTTCTTGACCACCGCTCATACCGATAAAGATATCGACGAAACATTAGCAGCCGTAGAAAAAGCCTTCTCGGTTCTTTAATTCAGTGGATAGTGTCAACAATTTGCCATGATTTGTAGTTGATTCGTAAAAAGAAGTCTATATCATAATGATAGTGCAAGTGCTTATTCATTCATGACAATGTTGAGAAAAGTAAGGCTTACACCCCTTTTATTCATCCGCCGATGCCTTCTATTCAACCTAGGGCTTAGGGCATGAAAGTCTTAATTTTTCTCATACTTTCTTCCAAGACGCTTTAAATAGGATATGATTATTTTTCATACTATGACAAAAAAGGTATTTGGAAAACGAAAGCTCATGATATGATTGTTTGACTTCATGATAGAAAGGACATTCGCCAAAATGAAACTAGGTGCCCGTATCATCAAAACGGGTTTAGCAATTGTATTATCTTTATATTTATCTGAATTACTTGGACTGAAGCCTGTCTCTATGGCCGCTGTAGCGAGCGCCTTTGCGATTCAGCCCTCAGTCTATCGATCATGGCAATCCATTGTTGATAATGTTCAAGCCAACATCATCGGCGCCATCATCGCTTCAATTTTTGTATTGATGATTGGCAATCATCCTATCGTTATCGGACTTGCTGTCATCGTCGTGATTGCCATTCAACTCAAACTAAAACTCAATCATACGATTACATTAAGTACCGTTACCGTTATTCTTATTATGAGCGGTACCCCAGAAAACGAAAACTTTCTCCTCTTTGCCGGCAATCGATTGATCTTGATCCTACTTGGTGTCGTATCGGCTTTTATTGTTAATTTAGTCTTTATGCCACCCAATTATGAGAACAAGCTCTACCATTTAATCGTTGGGCAAACAACAAAGCTGTTTACGTGGGTGCGCATGGTTACACAACATGCACCTGAACGCGCGACATTAAAGACGGAGTTGAAGCATTTTCAGGATCAAAAGTTTAAGATTGGTCAATTCTTTTTGTGGTATCAAGATGAGCGGAAATATTTAAGAAAGCATCGCTATGCCAAGAATAGAAAGACCGTGCTATTTCGACAAATGATTGCTACGACCAATAAACTCAATGAATTGCTGAGGACCATGAATGAAAATGATCATTTGTATCAGCAACTCCCTGATATCTTAAAAAATAAGATTCAGGATCGCCTGGAAAATATGATGGTCTACCATGAACGTCTGCTCATGCGCTACAATAACAAAGTTCGGGACACTGCAGAAGATCCAGGTGATTCTTTCCAATTAAAAACGGTCGTTACAGATGAATTTATTAAGTTCTATAAAACGCAATCTGAGGAAGAATGGATTCATCTCTTTCCTTTCATTGCTGCCATTATCGCCTATGCCCAGCAGCTCGAACGCCTTGATCGACTGATGGATAGCTTTCAAGCCTTTCATAAAAAGGAAAATGTTGTTGCAGTAAAAAATGAAGATGAGGATTAAACCACCAAGCAAAATACTTGGTGGTTTTTTTTAGAACGTTTGCTGAAGAAGTTAAATGTATAGCTAGATGTGCATGTTTGTTAAATTGAGCGTTCTTTTGTTATTTGGAAGTCAGAGCTTTGTTAGGAAAAACCGGGCTTAAAAACATGCCCGGTCCTTGTCTAGGTACAGAGCATCATCATATATGGAAGAGGCTTCATTGCCTGATCAAGTGGATTGGAGCGCAAGGCGAGAGAGAGTCGGAACACGCTATAATCGACGTGTTTCTGAGCAACGCTGACTCAAGCCAAAGGGCACATATGAGTTTTCCGCAAAGGTATAAATGTTAACGTTATAAAAAAGAGAGCAAGCGCTACATACAGGCTTGCTGCTTTTTATTTCAGCTCTCTAATTGTTGAACTTGGAAGAGGTCATAGTAGCTTCCTTCTCTGTGCATTAGCTCATAATGGTTGCCGATTTCCGTGATGGTTCCATTTTCAATCACGACAATGCGGTCAGCATGAGTAATGGTTGATAGTCTATGTGCCACAATAAAAGTAGTTCTGTTCTTGGCAAGCGCTTCTAATGACTGCTGGATCAGGTGCTCACTTTCAAGATCCAGAGCCGATGTCGCTTCATCTAAAATGAGGAGTGGTGGGTCATTTAAAAAGACGCGAGCTATGGATATGCGCTGCTTCTGTCCACCCGATAATTTCACACCCCGTTCTCCTACTTGTGTATCATAACCGTTAGGAAGAGCCATGATGAAATCATGGGCATTAGCGGCCTTTGCTGCTAATATCACTTCTTCGTCTGTGGCATTTGGATTCCCCATTTTAATATTGGAGCGGATCGATTCGCTAAAGAGCACCGAATCTTGTAAAACCATTCCAATTTTATCACGAAGCTGCCTTACCTTAATGGAGCGGATATCTTGACCATCCAAGGTAATCCGTCCAGAAGTGACATCGTAAAAGCGCGGGATAAGACTGACTAACGTCGATTTTCCACCGCCACTCATCCCAACTAATGCAATCGTTTCACCGGGATGGACATCTAAATTAATCTGCTTTAACGCAGGGCCGTCCTCCTTTTCATATTCAAAAGTGACATCCTCAAATTTAATATGCCCGTTGACCACTTGAAGGTCACGCGCTCCCGGCTGATCGACAATATCATACTTTTCATCAAATAGTTCAAAAACGCGATCCATTGACGCAATGGATTGTGTCAGGGTGGTCGATGAACTGACGAGACGGCGCAGTGGGCCATATAAACGATCCATATAACCAAAAAAAGCCACAACGGTTCCCACTTCTTTTAATCCCCCACTGATCAGTTCATAAGCGCCAACCATGATGACTAGAAGTGGAGCAATGTCCGTAATGGTATTAACCACTGCGAAGGTTTTCGCATTCCATGCTGTATGATCAAGGGCACGGCTTAAGAAATTGTGATTACGCTTGGCAAATTCCTTCTGTTCATGATCCTCTAAAGCAAAGCTTTTAATAACATCCATCCCCTGAACGCGTTCGTGGAGATGCCCTTGAACCTCAGCAAGTGCCTGCGAGCGTCTTCTCGTTAATGAACGAAGTCGGGTGTAGAAGAGCTTAATCGACAGACCATAGAACGGAAACATACAAATCGATACCAAGGTCAAAAGTGGGCTCATTGTTAGCATGATAGCGACAGCAATTAAAAGGGTACTCATATCTAACCAAATATTCATAAGGCCAGTCATAACGAAGGTCTTAGTTTGTTCAACATCATTCATTACCCTTGAAATAATTTCGCCTGCTTTATTGTTAGAAAAGTAGCGTAGGCTAAGGCGCTGGAGATGATCAAACAAGCGGTCACGAATATCATATAACACTTTATTTCCTGTCCATTGTGCGTAGTATTGGCGATAGTATTCAACGGGTGGCCTAAGAATGACAAAGACAAACAAAGAGACTCCTGTGATGACAAAAAGCTTATGGAGCTTAGCATCGGTTGAGAGCGACGTATTGATAATATCATCGATCACATATTTTAAAATCAGTGGCAATGCTAAGGGAATACCAAATTTAATAATGCCGATAAAAATCGTAATAATTATTTCTTTCTTATAAGGAAAAACAAATTTCATGTAACGCTTTATACTGCTCAGAAACCATCACCTTTTTTCTTTCAATGCTTTAAATTGGGCCATCCATTGTGCAAACTGTTGGGGGGCAAAAAGCTCTCTTTGCTCTCTGATCCACTGTTTGAGCTCTTCTACCGCTGCCTCAATAAGAGAGACGAGTGGTGCCGGATAATGCATCGCTTCCTTATGTAAGTCGAATTCGTCCTCATCAAGCAGTTGAAACGTTCGATCGCCTTTAACAGCAATATCTAAATCATAATCAATATAATCCAGCTCTTTATTTTGTAGCACGCTTGGTGAAGCAAGATTACAATAATATTCCACACCCTCTGCCGTTGAGAAGGCAACGACATTAAACCAATGGGACGCACTAAAATACACAATAGCTGACCCTTCTGTTCGCCACTGATCCCCATTTGCTTCTGTAACACGCGTACAGTGATTCCCGCCAATCAGCTTGTATTCATCACAATATAAAACCGTTGTCTCATCCCAAACTCGATGCACACTGCCATCATGTTTGAAGCTCTTGATTATGATGACGTCTCCACTATTTACGTCCTCAAAAAACATCGTTTCCCTACCCTCAATCTTTAAGTTGTTCCGCGCCTTCTACAGGAGCCAGAAGATCCTTAGCATCATTTTTGGCTGAATTGACAGCATCGGATACCTCATAATAGGTCATCTGTTCAGCGGGGTACTGCTGAAGAAGGCTTGTGATCGTTTGGAGATCAGTGCGCGGGTCCAACCAGATGTCTTCGGCTTCTTTTGGGAGGATGACAGGCATTCGATGGTGAAGATTACTCATTAAGGCATTCGCTTCAGTTGTGAGAATCGTACAAGTTGCCAGCTTTTCTCCATCCTTTTCCCACATCGACCACAGGCCAGCAAAAGCAAAGGCTTCCCGTTCTTTTAATGTAATGCGGAATGGCCGCTTTTTCTTTGCTTCTTCCTGCTTCCATTCGTAAAAACCGTCCGCAAGGATTAGGCATCTTTGATTTTTCAAGGCACTCCTAAAGCTTGGCTTCATCGCCGCCGTTTCAGCCCTTGCATTAATCATTTTAAACCCCACTGAAGGGTCCTTTGCCCAAGGAGGTACAAATCCCCAGCGAAGTTGCCCCATTTTATTCCCCTGCTGACCTCTTATAACAACTGTCACATTTTGTGAAGGGGCTATATTATAGCGATAGTCGTATTGAAAGCCAGTAGGATAGCTTATTTGAAAGCGTTCCATTAAAAACTTAAGATCGCAAGTCAATGTAAACCGCCCACACATCCTCCTCACCTCTTTTCTTATGTATACTCAATTTATCATATAAAGAGAAGGAAAGCATATAAAGCGCACTAAAGAACAAACTTAAAACTCCCTATCGCTTTTGATAGGGAGTTTCTTGTGTGCAAGGTGAAACTACTGTTGGTTTTTGCCCTTTTTCTGTTGGGACATTTGATTTTGTTGACGCACTTGTTGTGCGTTTGTTTCGCTACCAAATTCGGCTTGGAATTGGCCAGCTTGTTGAGATTTACCAGCAGAAGCTTGGTTTTGTTGTTTGACTTGTTGAGCATCTGTACCAGCTTTAGTTTTCTTTGCCATTGTGTATCACCTCCACGCTCATTAATTTAACCAGTACACTTGTTTTTATGTAAAAAAATGCTGATTAAATTTTTGGGAGGGACATAGAACTTTAAATGACCGTCATTAGTACGCTATACGCGCTATTTTCATGATCTTTTGCTGAGGAACGGGAAACGGGTAGTCCTTTAATTCAGTTTCAGCAATCCATCTCATAGGTTTTTCCTGTAAGCTGGGGACCTGCCCAGATAAAACCTTCCCCTGCACCACGTTTAACTGCCATTTTAAGTGGGAAAATATATGCTGAGCCGTCTCTTCACAAACAGACCATTTGATAGACAAAGTTCCAAAGGTTTCTTCAATAAATTGCTCCGCACTCGGCAGAACCTCATCTGTGGAAGCACTGATCTCCTGAAGAGGAAACTCCCAAAAGCCGGCTAATAAGCCTTCGCTTGGTCTTTGCTGTATGAGGTATCTTCCCTGATCGTCCTGTAAAACGACCGCCACATAATGGATGCCTTTTTGCTTAAGCTTTTTGCTTTTGACTGGGTAATCAGTCTGCTTTCCTGCTTGCCGAGCTTGACATAAATGAGACAAAGGACACGCTTCACATAAAGGGGTCTTTGGCTTACAAATAAGAGCCCCCAGCTCCATCAGCCCCTGATTAAAGGGGGATGCATCATCTTCCGGAATAAGTGTGTACACTAATTGCTCAAAAGTTTTCCGAGTTTTTGCTTTGGTAATATCCTCATCAATTTGAAAAATACGCGAGAGCACGCGCATGACATTGCCATCCACCGCAGGCTCTGGCTTTTGATAAGCAATGCTTAAAATCGCTCCTGCAGTATAAGGACCAATGCCTTTTACATTCAATAATGTCTTACGATCAGAAGGAATTTGGGCATCATAATTCTCTACTACTTCTCGGACACCCGCCTGCAAATTACGAGCTCTTGAGTAATAGCCTAATCCCTCCCAATGCTTAAGCACTTCCTCCTGTGGAGCTTGAGCAAGGGCGTGCATCGTCGGATAGTGGGTAATAAATTTTTCATAGTAGGGAATAACTGTATCTACTTGTGTTTGTTGGAGCATCACTTCAGAAATCCATATGTAATAAGGATCCACCGTTCGTCTCCACGGAAGGTCACGACGATTTTCTTTATACCATTTTAATAGGTATTTTTGGAATTCTATTATAAAATGAGATTGAAGCATATTGTTTATTGTGTTCCTTTCAAAACATCTTTATTAACGAAGCTTATCATATCATCATAAATTAATAAAAGAAAATACATGTTGTTATAGACAAGAAACTTCTTTGGCCTAATCACTTACTTAGAGTGCTAATTCCACCATTGAGCCAAGGCATTTGCTTTTACCTGAGGAGGGATCGATAGCCAATGGATACAAGCACACATATCGTCATGGGCATTGGGTTAACTGGATTGGCTGCCGTTGATCCTGCACTTGCTCATCATCCTGCAACATCAGATGCATTAATTTTTGGTACCATCATTGGCTCGGTGATTCCTGATATAGATACCGTCCTTAAAATGAAGGACAATGCCAATTATATTCGTCACCACCGTGGCATTACGCATTCTCTTCCAGCGACTCTATTGTGGCCGCTCATTATTACAGCAGCAGCAGCTTGGCTATTTCCACACGCCAATAGCTTCCATGTTTGGATTTGGACATTCCTAGCCGTGTTTCTTCATGTGTTTGTTGATATATTTAATGCCTATGGCACTCAGGCGGTCCGACCGTTAAGCTATCGCTGGGTGGCCTTTGGCATCATTTCGATTTTTGACCCTTTTATATTTAGCCTGCACGTCGCCGGCTTTATCGCTTGGTACCTTTTAGGGCATTCTGGAGGAATTTTCTTAATTGTTTATGGGGTACTAGTCCTCTATTATTTAATGAGGACCTTCCAGCACCACCAAGCTGTTATGAGTGTCAAAACAAAGTTTCCAGACGTCCAAGCTGTTTTCTTATCACCAACCTTTAAGTGGCGACAATATCATATGGCCGCCAGAAGTAATCATGAGCTACTGGTTGGCGAGGTAAAAGACAAGCAAGTAAGACTGATTGATACCTTTGTCCAACACCCACTACCTTCCATTGAAGCAGTGGGTGTTGCGAAACAGGATAAAAATATCCGTGCCTTCCTGTCCTTTTCACCGATTTATCGTTGGCAAATGACAGAAAAAAACGGCTTTACAGAGGTGCGTTTCATCGATCTAAGGTATCTCTCTAAAGGACATTATCCTTTTGTTGCTATTGCTTGGGTCGATTCATCACATCATATCATGTCTTCTTACACCGGGTGGGTGTATAGTGAAGAAAAATTGAGAAAAAAGCTGATTCTCTCTCTTACAGATTACTAGCCACGAAAAAGCTCGCAAGCATGAACCGATAATTCCACATGTTAGTTGGTGCCCTAGCATGTGAATCCGTTCAAAGCCGCGAGCTTTTTTAGGAATCATTCGCCCTCAAGTGGTTCCAATAAAGAAATGGGATAGGCGCTTAATTCCTCCGTTTCACCTCGATACCCCCAGGCAAAGACACCGTTTAAATAGGCGATTGTAAAAGGAATTTTGTCATCGTATTTTATATAATAGACCTCTCCCGGATGGAAAGCATCAGGATTCATTCGGTAGGCTTCTGCCATGGCCATCTTACGTTCATGAACAGCCACCTCATTAATCATCCCCATCTGCTCTGATTTTTGAATGTTTATTTTTAATTCAGCAATAACCGCCTCTAACTCGCGATCTGTCATTTCACTAAATCGTTTTTCCATGCCTTCTCCACCTCAATTATACATTTAAAAGACTGCTTCGCCTCTTTTGCTACTAGGCACAGCACTTCATAGCAGCACATTTTAACCTACCCAAACTTTTGACAAGGCTACACTTATCAAATCCTTTTTTAAAGGAGAACCATCTTATTTAACTTCTTTAGATGCTACAGTGTACTCTAGCCATCATACCCTTCTATGTAGCGTGCAATCAAATCAGAGGGGAACCCTTTTCGATATAGAAACTGCTTAACCTTGAAATTGCGCTCTCGATCCTCCAATTGGCGATACTTATGAGCGGCTTTTTCAGCTTGCCGACATAAGGCTACCCATTCTTCGTTTTCTCCTTTAATGCTGTTCAGATCATTTAGAACCTCCTGAACAACTGCTGCTTCAAATCCTTTTTGCATCAAGGATTGACCAATCTTATTTTTCTTCTCAAGATTAGAAAGCTTGTCCTTCGCCCTTGAACGCTGCCCAGCAAAGCGCAAGGCGTTCCCGTATTGTTCATTAAAGCTGTAGGCTTGAAGTGCAGGAGCCATATCACTATCGCTTACTCCCTTATTTTTCAGCTCTTGGGCGATAAGCCGAGGACCTTTAGTCGATTGCCGCTTGCGAGAGCGTACAAACAGCTCAGCAAACTGCTTATCGTCCACTAGCTTTTCTTCCTTTAACCGCTGTATAACTTCACTTATTCCTGGTTCCACAGCTTCCTTTTTGATGAGATAATCCCGAAGCTCTTTTTCGGTCCTCATGCGATAAGAAAGGTAATTGATCGCCAATAGATAAATTTTATTGACCTCTTGTAGCTTAACAAGCTGTTGGAACTCCTTTTCACTCAATTCCAGATCCTTACGCAAGCCATGCTTCACAAGAAGATCCTCATGGATCGTCATCGCCTGTGATTCCTCAGCCTTTGTAAATTCTAAAATATAGTAGCCTTTCTGTTTTGGATGAACACTAATTTTATCAATTGTAATCATTGTCATCCCCCTATAGCCATTCTATCATATCATTCAAGGGTGAAAAGCATCTTATCGGAGAGCACTAATGCTTTTTACCTGCCTTTAAAAAAATTTACTGGATTCGACATAAAATACCTATTTCCAAGCAAACAAAAATCGGATATAATCTTTTCGTAGGATATGAATAAAGGATTATTTAAAAGAAATAAAGATAATTAAAGAGAATTATCACAATATATTTATATAATCTTAATAAATAAACGGATTTGATAATAAATGGCTTAATATAGCTATATATACTCAACATACCTGGGAAGGCAATTGGGTGCGCCACCAAAGTCTCTTTGGTCCTAGTGGGTTCGATTCCCACCCCGTTCATGAATTAAACTTCGAGGTGGTTCGACCACCAAAATGGGAGGGTATCCAATGTTAAAACCACGTGACTTATTAGAGTGTGGCGCACTTTTCGACTTAATGAAACATCCTGAAGTCTTCCCCTACGTTAGACAAAAAGCAACTACAGCTGAAGAATATATGTTTCTCACCAAGCAACTTATCGAAGCCGAGGCACAGCATCAAGCGATATCTAGAACGATTCTAGATGAATGGCTTCAGCCAATCGGAACCATCACGCTTTACGATATTGACGAGCGCTCAGGCTATTTGGGGACATGGATCGGTCAACCGTATTTTGGAAAGGGCTATAACCAAAAAGCAAAAACTGCCTTTTTTAATGAATTATTTACCCAGACCGAGATTGACACGATTTTCATGCGCATCCGCAAGGAAAACATCCGCTCCCAAAAAGCCGCACTCAAATCACCTTACGTCAAGCCCTTTGAAGATCTTACTTCACCTCATTATCAGAAGCACAAAGAACACTATCACTTATATCACATCACAAAAGACAATTATCTTCTTCATCAATACCAAGTAGAAAGCTTCACACAATCCAGCGAACAAGAATTGCGCGAAGCCTAGACCCGTCTTAATGCGGGTTTCTTTTTTTATAACTTCAGAGTGCATCACTTAGAGGAGGACCTTATAATTTCGTTCTTTGCCTTTCGTCTTCTGTGACTTGACGATGCCCTTAGTGTGCCATTTTAAAAAATTACATTAGGAGCGCCTAGCGAAGTGGTACAAGCTAAATTTTCTAAGAAAATTGCTTTCATTGAAATACCTTGTTTTGGTCGTAGCATAACCACAGAGCTGGTAAAGGATTCGCGTTTCATCAGATGATTAAAATCCCTCTAATAGGAAATGAATAAGGATAATGCCTTTCAATTATTTCTGACGATCCAAAAAGGAGTCTGATACCATGGCAAAAGCAAAAAAGGATGTCCGCACGCATAATAACCTCACTAAAACACAGGCCGTTCTCTATCAACGGGAATTTAAGCGTGCGAACCGTGCCCTTCAAAACAATGACTAAGCATCAAGAATAGACTTCAAGGAGGAATTAAGAGTGGCAAAAAAGAAGAAACAACACGATCAAGAAAAGGAAGCTGTCCCTATTGCACGTGCGGCTGATATGCGCTATGGGCTGCCGCTTGATGAGGATGATTGGGAAGCTCGTGAGCGTATGGAAGCTGCCGAACACCGCGCAATGAAAAAGGATCGACCATAAAATAAAAGGATCGGACTATGGCCCGATCCTTTTATTTTATTCCTCTTCATAACCATTGGGGTGATGGCTATGCCATGCCCATGCGTGTTCAACGATTTTGTCAAGCTCAGTATACACTGGCTGCCAACCCAGCTCCTTCTCTGCTTTTTCTGACGTCGCAATCAACTCAGCCGGATCTCCTGAGCGCCGTGGGGATTCGATTGCCTTAATCTCCTTACCGGTTACCCTGCGACAGGCATTGATCACTTGCCGAACTGAAAAGCCTTGGCCATTGCCTAAATTATAAATGCCACTTTCATTCGTCTCTTCAAGCTTTTTCAATGCCAAGTAATGCGCTTGAGCTAAATCCATGACATGAATGTAATCGCGGATGCATGTTCCATCTTCAGTCGGATAGTCATTGCCAAATATCGAGATATGATCTCTTTGTCCAAGAGCGACTTGAAGAATGATTGGAATCAAATGTGATTCTGGTTTATGGTCTTCACCAATCGTTCCATCCGGGTCAGCACCTGCAGCATTAAAGTAACGGAGTGAAATGGATTTTAAACCGTATGCTGCTTCAGACCATTTAAACATTTTTTCAATCGCTAATTTTGTCTCCCCATATGGATTAGTAGGGGCAGTCTGATCACTTTCTTTGATAGGGATGGATTGGGGCTCCCCGTAAGTAGCAGCCGTTGATGAAAAGACGATTTTCTTAACATCATGTGCGATCATTTGCTTCAAAAGCGATAACGTCCCTGCAACATTATTATCATAATATTTTAGTGGGTCCTGTACACTTTCACCAACAAGAGAACTAGCCGCAAAATGCACCACCGCATCAATCGAATAGCTATCAAAAACTGATTTCAACTGTTCTTCATCATGAAGATCCCCTTCAATCAAGGGAACACCTTGCACAGCCCCCCTATGACCCGTTAGCAAGTTATCATAGACGACCACATCTAAACCTTTTTGTTTTAAATATAAAACGGTGTGACTGCCAATATAGCCGGCACCACCTGTGACTAAAACTGTCATAACCTCACCTCTTCAGTTCTTTCTGTGACACCATCACCCGTATCACAAATATAGAAATCTGCTTCTAATCCAGTTTGCTGCTTATAAATGCGTTGCACAGTTGTCTTGAAGGCCTCTACGCTCTTTTCATGAACAATACTAACAGTACAGCCACCAAATCCTGCCCCAGTCATTCGCGTACCAATACAGCCTTTCACAGCGCGTTGGGCTTCAAATAATGCGTCCAGCTCTTTACCTGTCACCTCATAATCGTCTCTTAAGGAAACATGCGAGGCCTCCATCAGCTTGCCGAAAGTAGAAAGATCATGAGCCTGCAGGCATCGCACGGCTTGTAGCACTCGAGCATTTTCCGTTATGACATGCCTCGCACGCGCGCGCAGGATTGGGGTAAGCTTATCCTGATTGGCCTCAAAGTCGCTTAGAGGCACTTGACTTAAATTTGTCCATTTTGAATTAATCCCTTGGAGTATCTTTAAAGCCTCACGACATTCTTCAAGTCGTTCATTATACTTAGAATCTGCCAATCCTCTGCGCTTATTCGTATTGGTAATAAGCAATTTATAGCTTCCAAGATTAAGTGCAACCTTTTCCTTTTCTAGGGTATCACAATTTAAGAAGAGTGCATGGTTTTTTTCTGCTAATCCAACCGCAAATTGATCCATGATCCCTGTATTCACACCAATAAAATGGTTTTCCATTCGCTGGCATAGAAAGGCGAGCTGCTGTTTATCCATTGGGAATTTTGCAAGCTTTGATAACCCATAAGCAGTGACCATACCAATTGAAGCTGAGGAGGACAGCCCTGCTCCATTTGGAATGTTCCCATAATAAAGGATATCAGCTCCCGTGAGTGGTACACCTTCAGCCATTAATTCATGAATGATACCTTTTGGATAATTTCCCCAATCGTCTTCTTTTATATATACTAGTTCGTTAAGTGAAAAGTCGACAGGATGCTCTTTAAAATTTTCACTTCTAAGCCGGAAAGCTCCATCCTTCCGAGAGCGAATAAGCATATAAGTCCCGATCGATAAAGCGGAAGGAAGAACATACCCGCCATTATAATCTGTATGTTCTCCAATTAAGTTCACGCGTCCTGGCGCAAAATAAACCCGAATATCATCATTATTTCCCGGAAAATAATGATGAAAGCGGTCGAACAGCTGTTGTTCCATATTATCGCTCCTTCCTCCATTCATTAATTTTAACTCGTAAGACTTGTGCTGTTTCTTCAACCTTCATCGGATTGGCTGCTGCCCACCCGCCGGTTTCCGATGAAGCATTATATTTAATGCGATCTTTACCTCGTAGGGGTGGATAAAACTCAATATGAAAGCGGTAAAAGTCCTCATAGTGCTTGCCATCTGAAGGGCGCTGATGCATCACCATCATGTATGGAAATAAACGATCATAAATGCGATCCATTCCTCCAACTACCTGCTGGAGCATCTCACCTAAATCCCTTTTTTCTTGCTCAGTAAACTCCGTTATTGCTGTTTTGTTCGCCTTGGAGACAACAAATGTTCCATAGGGGTAATCTGTAAAGAAGGGAATAAAAGCAATAAAGGAATCATTTTCTAAGACGATCCTTTGAGCAAAGCGTTGCTCCTCAGCAATCATATCCGCAAACATATTGCGTCCATGCTCTTGAAAGTATTCCTGACAGGAGACCAACTCTGTTTTCACCTTTAACGGTATAAACGGATAGGCATAGATTTGTCCATGTGGGTGTGGCATGGTCACCCCTACCTCTTCTCCGCGATTTTCAAAAATCATCACATACTTATGGTCTGGGTCCCTTTCCAATTGCGCAAAAGTATGACTCCAAAGCTCGACAAGCTTTTGCATATGTGCTCTCGATAAGTCAGGAATCGTCGCATAATGGTCAGGAGAATAAAGAATGACCTCACACTTTCCCTTGGCGGGTCTTGTTTTATATAGGGCGCCTCCAACAGCATCGGGCTCAGGGGGATTTTCTGATAATACTGGGAAATCATTGTGATAAACATGGACATCATAATGCTCGGGTACCTTCCCAGAGCCAGGACAAAATGGGCAATGCGAAGTCGGCATATTGGGCCGTTTTTGTCGTGCTGAAGCCACCATCGTCCAATCTCTAAGTAATGGATTATACCTTAATTCAGCCATACACTTTCCTCCTAAATGTCCGATCAGGTATATTAGAAAAACTTGGCTTCTCGTCAAGTCACAGGCGGCGAGAGTCAAATTTCACTTATACTAGATCCTTAAATAGCGTTAGTGAAGAATTATACTTTATGACAGTAGTAAAAAATGACACACTCACTTTATAAAATAAATTAATTAAGTATTAATTCTATTAAAACATAGGTACTGATTGTTGGCAAATGAAATTTCTATTCGCCTTCCCCGTATCCTCTGCGTCCACTTTTAGGTATACTATTAATTAAATAAATTTACTTAGGATAAATTTTTAACATTGGAGGTTTAACATGACACGCTTACCAGCAGGGAGCTTTCAGCTCATGAAGTCGCTCAATCGCTCCTTGATTCTCAATACCATTCGAAAAGATGGACCCATATCACGTGCGGACATTGCTAAAAAAACGCAATTAACACCGCCCACTGTTAGTAATCTCGTGAACGAATTATTAGAAACCAATTTAGTGATCGAGAGCAGTCAAGGTGAATCCAAAGGTGGGCGTAAACCAACGATGCTCATTATTAATGCTAAAAATTTTTATATCATCGGCCTTGATGTCGGTGCAAAATCCATTAAAGGGGTACTTGCTAATCTAAATGCCGACATTCTCAATTCAGTTTCCCTTTCACTAAGTCATCCGCTCACTAATGCACTATTTTTAAATCAGATGGATGAAGTTGTTGAACAGCTTTTAGCCAATACTTCTGCCTATAATAGTGACCACATTCTCGGAATTGGTGTCGCAATGCATGGGATTGTCGATGTCACCGAAGGAGCATCAATTTATGCCCCTTCCCTTCAGCTCCGCGATATTCCCATTAAGGCTCATCTTGAAGAACGCTTTAAAATGCTCGTTAAAGTGGAAAACGACGCACGGGCCCTTGCCTTAGGAGAGGCGTGGTATGGGAATGGGATGGATATCTCTTCCTTTATGTGCATCAATATAGGATATGGAATTGGCGCTGGAATCATCATTGATGGCAAGCTGCATCATGGCGATGATTTTCTAATGGGTGAAATCGGTCATATGACTATTGACCCCGATGGTCCTGTCTGTAGCTGTGGTAATTCTGGTTGTCTTCAGGCCTTAGCTGCGGGTCCATTCATTGCGGAGCGTGCTAGAAAAAGAATCACTGAAGGTCAAGAAAGCCTTCTTGCAGAAATGGTAAGTGACTTAGAAGACATAACGAGTGAGCTTATTTTTCAAGGAGCAAAGCAAAATGATGCGCTTTGTATCGATATTTTAAAAGAAGCGGGGACATATCTAGGCATTGGCATCACAAATCTTATTCACATCGTTAACCCCAGTCTCATTCTTCTTAGCGGTGGCGTCACTAAGGCAGGACACTTTATTTTTGACAGCTTAAGGGAGACGGTAAAAGCGCGTGGTCTAACCGAAAAGGCTAAACAAACAAAAATCGAAGAAGCCAAGCTTGGCGAACACGGGACAGCAATCGGGGCCATCAGTTTATTACTTGTCGAAATGTTTGCAACGCAGAACAGATAGACCCGCAAAACTGATATCAAATCGTACGTAAAAAACTGGAGCAGACGGACTTTACTCATAGAAAAACCCGAAATTTATTCAAATATTTCATTTGAGTCATTCGGATTTTCACCCTGATTTATTGATACTAAAAAAACAAGATTTAAAGTCAAGGCAAACCTTTTTAGGACTAATATTGAGAACTTCACTGCGATGAAACAATAAAATGATCGTGCACTAAAAAGTGAACTGTTTTTGGGCATCCTTCTCCCTTGGCGCCAACATAAATGTTGAAGTTGGGTATAACATTGACAGGTGATTTCCGCTTCTGGTACTCGCTGTCCACGGGCATGACCTCAGCTCACTTGGGAATGGACGATCTGTTTTCCCAAGTATTTATGATGAAAAGTCCCCTGTTCCTGCGTCTACGCGTATTTGCTTCGAAGTCAGCTTTCTCAGAACAACTCGAAGTTTACTCGTGAAGTAACGCTGGCCCCGTTCCCGTATGAGTCTCCTGCCCTGCGCTCCAATCACTCGAGTTTTAGTCTTTGAATGCGTTGCAGTACTTCCCAAAAAAGTGACGCGTACACGAAGCTAGAGGATCATTTAAAAGACAGCGATCGCCTTGATTTCACTCGTTTGCTGGCGGCTTTGATAATCTTTGTCCGTAGGGTTTGGATTGGCATCGTCTGTCGTCCCTTTGGAAAGCATAGTGTACGTAGCCAGTGCGTTTCCACGCCCCCGCTTGATAGTCGATCTCTTCATAGTAAATTTCCGTCTTTGATACATCAGACGGCGTCGTGTTGGGTTGTCGTTCTTTTGCAAGGTGTTGTAAAACGGCATTGGCTTTTAAACGAATGACGTAATAGACGAATTCAGCTTCACATAACGCATACAAAGCCGGGACGGCAAAGTCACTGTCCTACGTAATAGAGTCCTTTCTGATGGCTATTTCTTCGTCGTTTTAGCCTTATCAGAAAGGGATTCTTTTTTCATTTATTTGATGCGTAATCACTTGGACGAATCGCTTGCTGGATAAGTATTTTGACCTCATGACAAATTTTCTATGAATAATCTAGCTTTACTTATGTTTTTAGGAAAGTATAGCATTTTATCACATTGCTCTTTAACCCTTATTCCTTGATCATCCCATTTCTCTTTTTTTAAAAGACCTTTCTTGAGTAATCGATTGGATGGATATCGCTTTATATCACCTCTTCAATCGACGATCCCTGACAAATGCTTGAATTATGTTCTGAATGGTCAGGCATTCTAATAATTTGCCAGGAGTATTTTGATTTGATAAATATTTAAAAAGTCGCGGTTATCTTGATTCAATGATGATAGATGTCTTTTAATCAATGATGTGTGTTTCTCCAATGCTTTAAGAAATATTTTATCGCGGTCAAGGGTAAGCTAAAACCATCGTTTTTTTAGTTTTTTACCTCATAACTCCCTTGATATACATAAACCTTTGGATGTGATGAATGAGTGAAACACTCAAAATTATTCTTGCTTGCTTTACTTATTTTGCCGTGGCTGAGCATACCTTTATTAGGGAAACCCGCCTTCAAAAAATATCTGCCTTCAGCCCTATTCATTTGTACCTTCACGAAGGCTATCGATATCTTCGGTGAAAATAATAAATGGTGGAAATTTTATAAAGGCCTTCCACCACTTAATAGCATGAATTTCTTCAACTTTGGGCCCTATTTGATCACAAGTCTTTGGATATTAAAGTTGACTTATCGGAAGTTCTTTATTTATATGCTCTCTAATACAACACTTCACATTTTATTTACTTACTTCGGCTTGAAATACGTCAAACGTTTTAAAATTTTTTCCTTAGTAGAGCTCACAAAATTCCAATATCTTATTATTGATATCATTCGTGCCGTGCTGCTCTATAGTTTTCAGCGCATTACTGATTTAAGCCATGGTAAAGAGCTTATAAACAAAAATGAATGACCAAACAAAAGTAAGCCTCCAGAACTCTGGGGGCTTTACATTTGGTGCTTTTAACCTATAAATCAAATACTGTCACTCCATGTGACCCCAAATTTTATACCTACTTCTTATTATTAAGACAAAGCGGGCTTAAAAGCGTGCATGGTCAAGTGGAATGGCGCGTAAGGCGCGAGATTCGGAACACTCTAAAATCATGTGTTCCTCGGGCGCCGCTGACTCATGTTGCGGAGACTAGAGTCCTGCGGGAAGTGGGAGATCGGTAAGACCCCCGCAGTGCGAAGGCGCGAGCAGGCTTACCAAAGTGAGCGGCCTGGAGGAGAAATCCGCACCGTCCTCATGACCAGAAATTTTATACTTTCTTTTCTTTTTAAAAAGACTGCCGAGGCTTTTACTCGCGCAGTCTAATGGGACACTATTTATCTATTTATATTCTCCTAAAACAGCCACCGCTTTTTTAGCCAGTGAGGTATCAACCGCTTTATTAATATCTACAGAACCATCGATGCCCCCACGGGATTTGTACCATTCATATTGATCCTTGATGTTTGCTACATTCATCTTTCCATCAGGATCAAGTCCTGGTACACCAACTTTTTCCCATACCTTTTTATCTGTTAGTGATGTGTATTTTGTCATAATATTGATGATCGCGTCCTTATCCCCTGTCCCTTTGACAAAGGCATTATTATAATCTCTGACACCCTTCAAGTAAGCAACCATAAAGCGGAGCGCGACGTCTTTTTCGTCATCGATGAATTTGGGTGAACCCAAAACCATGGCAATTTGCGCATCAGGCGCATAATCGGTTGCATCACCAAAACGAACATTGACACCGTTAGCGATACCTTGGGTGATCAGCGGCTCAATTTGCAGAGCTGCATCAAGTGACTTACTCTTCAGTCCGGCAATCATATTGCCGAAATCAGACATGAGGACAAAATGAACATCGCTTCTTTTCAAACCAGCATGGTCAAGCATCTTTTGGAACATATAATCATCCACACCATTTTTAGTGGAAACCGCAACGTTCAGTCCTTTAAAATCCTTATAGCTCTTGATTTTATCCTGCAAGTCCTTACGAATGACAAAGGAAAAATATGAACTTCCTTTGATGTTGTGACCCTTATCTGCAATCATTTTAACATCTATCCCTTGAGCGATAGAGTTAAAAAACGATGCGGAGGAAATGCCACCAGCAATATCAATCTGTCCAGATGCTAAGGCTGGAAGCATGTCGTCACTATTAGAAAATTTCACAAATTTAACATTAATATTATAGTCTTTAAAATAGCCTTTTTCCTTTGCAACATAAAAACCCGCTCCTGATGAAGAGCCATCCTCAGCAATTTTTACTGTCACTTGTTTTTTCAATGGCTTTAGGTTGCCATCAACTGCCTTGGCGCTTTTATCTACGCCTCCTCCGCTCGACCCGTTACTTTCTTGCGCCCCACAGCCAACGAGTAAGAAGGCAAATAGCGGTATTATCATTAAAACAATACCTAATCTTTTTATCATTCTTCGATACTCCCCCCCTATTTTACAAAGCCTTGTCACGATGCTGCTGAACGGTCTCTTGCAAATGCTGCCAAATATCCACAAACTCTTTTCCCATCTGTGGATTGGAGCGTACGAGTTCTATACTACGTGGCCTGGGCAAATCTATCTTTTTCTCACGCAGGATGGTCCCTGGCTGAGCACTCATGAGAAAGATTCGATCGCTGAGCAATAACGCTTCATCAATGCTATGAGTGATAAAAACCACCGTTTTATGTGTTTCTTCCCAAATGTTCAACAGCTCTTCCTGTAGGATAAATTTATTTTGCTCATCAAGTGCGGCAAAAGGTTCATCCATAAGTAAAATTTCTGGATCGTTAGCAAAGGCTCTAGCGATACTCACGCGTTGCTTCATCCCTCCGGAGATTTCCGACGGATAGAGATGGCGAAATTCCCATAATCCCACTTTGTTTAAATAGTATTCTGTTCTTTCATTCAGCTCTTTTTTTGAGGCATGACGCATTCTCAGGCCAAAAGAAACATTATTTTGAACGGTCATCCAAGGAATGACCCCTTGCTCTTGAAAAATCATCGATTGCAAGGGTTTTCCCGCTTTTCCTGGTGTAATGTGGTAGCTTCCTGTGCTGGGGGTCTCAAGTTCAGCCAAAATCCGCAATAACGTCGTTTTACCACACCCGCTGGGGCCCAGTAAACAGACAAATTCGCCTTCTTTGATATCCAGGCAAATGTCTCTAATCGCTGTCACACTGGAATTTTTCTTAAAAAACACTTTGGTTAAATGATCCACCTTGATTTTCGATTCTGTCATACCAATGCCTCCTTACCTGTGCGCTGAATGCTTATTTTTGCCACGGGATCAGCTTCCTTTGTAAAGCGCGCAACAGTAAGCTAAAGAGATAGCCAAAGAAGGAAATCAGCACAAGACCTACGTACATATCCTTTAAGACAAAGGTTTTGTATTTTGTCCAGATCAAATAGCCAATGCCTGAATTTGCACCAATCATCTCAGCGGCGACAATGGTTAGTAAAGCGATCGCCTGCCCCATTTGAATGCCTTCCATCATCATTGGAAGCGCGCCAGGTAAGGCAATTTTAAAAAAGTAGTCTTTGGATTTTGCTCCATAATTCTTGGCAATATCCACATAGATGTGATCAATGTTGGTCACGCCTGCCACCGTATTAATGAGGACTGGAAAAAACACAGAGCCCGCTATCGTGATCATTTTCGAAAGATCATTGATACCAAAGACAATGATGATAATGGGCATGAGCGCAAGGGTTGGAATAGGCATAAGCGCCATAACTAAGGGTTGCAATGTATAGCGGACTGGCAAATACATTCCCATTAAAAGTCCGATAATAATCGCTGGAATCACGCCCATTAAAAATCCACCTAATATCCTGTATAAGCTGATTCCCACATGATGAAAGAGCTGACCAGTTGCTGCCAAATGAAAAAATTCAACAATAATTGTTGTCGGCGGTGGAAAAAAGCGTGGGTCAATCATTGCTGTTCGCGATAATATCTCCCATACAACAAGAAGCAAAATCGGCGATGCAATCGTTAAAGTTTGAAACGCTCTTGTTCTGCGTACCTTCCTTCTCCACAGCTGACGTTCAATTGATTCGGAACGTGTGATATGATTAGAGCTTTCCTTCATGTACTCACCACCTCTAATAAACACATCATATGCACAAACGCCCAGAGCGTTACAAAATGGGGATAACGCCACTTCCACTTGTGGATAATGTGGAAAACCTGGTTGATAACTTTTAAATAGCTGTTAGTATTGTGGATAAATTTGTGGGTATTTATAGCAGTAGTTCATCTTATGAGAAAATTGTAAGGGCGGGGATGTGGACAGGAGAATTTTCTGGGAAACAAAGTTGGGAGTGCTGCTTGGAAGAGAACCGCTTCGGGCTCCATTGGCCTTTGATTGGAATGCAGGACACGAGACGCCCGCGAAAAGCGCCCCCCAAATACAAATCAGCACCCAAACCTTCCTTATGCGTGATAAAAATAGGAAAACGGAACTTTTTAGTAGCTTCCTTCCTACCTGTCCGAACACGAAAAAGCCCTACCACTATGGGTAGAGCTTACCAAACAAAGGATGGAGTAGCTTGGTGGGCCATAAGATAGTCAAGGCTTCTGAAATGATAGCCCTGCTTTCTTAAATCATCAATGACACGGCCAAGCGCATCGGCATTATCCTTAGAAACACTGTGGAGAAGCATGATCGCACCAGGATGGACACGTCTCATGATACTTTTATAAGCGTAGTCACCACCTTTTTGCTGATCTCTGAGCCAATCTTGATAGGCAAAAGACCAGAAAACAGTCGTGTAACCTTCTTGCTCCCCGAGCTTCAGAGCACGTTCACTAAAGGTTCCCCTTGGAGGCCGGAGATAGACCATATCTGTTCTACCTGTTAATTCCGTGTAAGCTTGCTTCAACTTTTCAAGCTCTATTTTGTACTTTTCATTACTGATTTTGGACAGGTCAGGATGTCCCCAAGAATGATTTCCAATGATGTGCCCTTCCTTAACCATGCGTTGAACTAATTGAGATTGGTCCATAATAAAGTGACCTGTGACAAAGAAGGTAGCCGGTACCTTTTTCTGCTTTAATACGTCTAATATGTCATCGGTATAACCATTTTCATAGCCACAATCGAAGGTTAAATAGATATCCTTTTCCTTGGTATTTCCAATCCAAACACTATGATATTTTTTTAATAAGCTTTCATATTCAGGCTCAGTCGTTGATGGCTGATTGTTTTGACTAGGCTTAAAATACCAATCCTTTGCCGCTACAAACTGTGGCAATAAAAGCAGTGGTATAAGACTTAAAACAAGCATTACAAAAAGTTTGCGCATGGACATCCCTCCATTTTTATTCTTAGGATGACCTGCTTCATGAGATTTATGTTACTTTTTATCATAAAAAGCTCATCGATGAAGCTTGGAGATTAAGCAAGCTCCGATTAACATATAAGAAAAACCGGGCGAAAAGCATGCCCGGTCCTTATTAAAACACGGAATAAGATTTTAATCCCAAAAGGCAGCGTCAGCAACCCAGTTGATCGGAATGGAAGGCGCTCTGACTCCTTCGGGAACAGGGGTTTTTATTCATAAATACTTGGAACACCATTCATCCATTCCAAAATGAGCTGAGGCCACTCAGGACGATCGGCTAAAAACGTCACGTCCTGTGACAATGCCGACCCTACCCACATCGTGTGGGCATGAGGAAAGCGAGCGGCCTGGAGCGGAAATCCGCACTGTCCTCATAATCAGAAATTTTATACTTTCTTTTAGAAAACTTGGCTTGCACACTTCGCTGGTACTCCTGGTGTGATTTTTGCAAATCACACACTTAGGTTGTCACCAATCTTTAATGGCGAAAGTCAAAGCCCGCCTTATACTCTCTTCCTTTATGAGCGTCAGCTGAGTTATACATCCTGATAGTACAAAAAACACACGAGCGAAATCAGCAGGCCGACTTCGTGTGTGTTTTCAAATAGATGCAGGAAGACAAGAAAAAGATCTATCCGTTTGTCTCCCAATCCTTTTTAAAGCGTTCAAGCTTTATTTTAAGCTTATCTAGCATGGTGATGACATTGATTAAATCACTGGCAGTTGCTGACTCATCAAGTGTCCCCACTACATTAGAAAAAAGCTTGACTCTATTTTGAAGATAGCGAATCTGTTCACTTTTGCTCTCAACTGATTTTCCCATGGTGTCACCTTCCTAGGCTTTTCTCCACCATAGCAAAAGGCCGCTGTTTTTTACAATTAATTTGTGACTAAATAGCGGAGAGAGATATGATCCTGAACAGGAATCCATGCGCCAATGCCTTGTTGAGTGACATTTTTGACCTCAATGGATTTTTTCCCACCATGTAAAACTAAATAGACTTCACCATACGTAATCTTACCTTTTTCATTAACTGCAGGAACGTAGCCATTGAGATGTCCTACCTTCTTAGGTGCAACATGGTATGGACGATCAATTTTTGTTCCTGCGCCAACGTATGTTTCGAAGGCAATCGGTAGATGGGTTTTATCTGCAGCCCGATTAAGCATTAATTTCTTAACTTCATCCTGAGCGGGCACCTGTGCTGTTAACCCCCCATTCACCTTAACCTGTCTTTGTTGATTATAGCTCAGTGTTTGTTCCTTCAAACCCCCGCGGTTATCTGACAGGTTTTCGTTCACACGCTTATATTCCCAGTTCACTGTTGTTTTACTGGATTCATAATTAAGTGGCCATTTCCCTAGAAAAATTCGGGCATGATAGCCAATGGATAATTTTGAAGTATGAATATTAGACTCATTTAAGCGATGAATCAATGTCGGGTTTTCAATCTTTATCTTCGATGTATTCAATAATTCTTCAGTTAAAGCACTTGGCTGTAGTTCCGGCTCATCCTGATTGGGATTCGGATAGGTATTGTGTTGAGCAATATCCGTCACAGAATCAGGCTTCTTTATGCCCGCTTCTTTCTTATTTTCCTGCGTATTAGGGGCTTTTTCCTTCTTCATTGGAGTCTGTTTTTCCTGATGCTGCTGATTATCCTTTTGCGGTGCAGGCGCCTCTTTAGCCAGTGCGGGAACACTTATGAATAACATGAATAGGCAGATAACAATGATTTTCTTCAACTTAATCCCTCCTTTATGGTCTCCATTTATTTTTCCTAAGTAGTTTTTTCGGTATGTAGGTGATTTATCCATAAATGACATGAAAAAAATGTTATGATGGACACGATAATCACTTGTTGAAAGGAGATCGGGTATGATTGCAAAAAGTGCTTATGTTGGCATGATTATTCAGATTATTATCTCAGCTGGTGTACCGATCGCTCTTCTCATCTATCTACAGATCAAAAAAGCATTATCTTGGAAAGCTGTCGGTATCGGCATTCTCGTTTTTATTGTTTTCTCACGTATACTTGAGACCGCCGCCCATCATCTCTTCTTGAATGGAAATACTTTAAAGTGGACTGATAGTGGCATTGCTTTTGCCATTTATGGTGGGCTCGCTGCTGGAGTGTTTGAGGAAATCGGCCGTTACATCGGATTTAAATGGTTGCTCAAGGGGAAATCGCACCTTACTGACGGATTATCCTATGGCATTGGTCACGGAGGGATTGAATCCTTATTAATAGGTACCTTTGCTGGTGTCAATGCCCTCATCATCTCCCATTTAATTAATACAGGTACACTCGCTAGTTCACTCGGCAGCCAATTTTCAGCTGAAGATGTTCAGAGCTTAAAAGAAGGCTTTGTCAATCAAGGGTTGGGTCCTTACATATTAGGTTCCATTGAGCGTTTAATGGCGTTTATTTTGCAGCTATTCTTATCATTACTCGTGCTGCTTGGCGTACGGCGTCATGCCTTTAAATATGTGCTCGCTGCAATTGGGTTACATGCAGTCTTTGACTTCTTCCCAGCCCTCTATCAAGCCCACTTGATTTCTTCACTTTGGATCATTGAAGCGATTATCTGCCTTTTTGGCATCGCCGCTGCACTCATGATCTATATCATGAGACCTGCGTTTAATACTGTGGATAAACCGCTAGAATAGTGGTGTTCAAAGGGGCTGGGACAGAAGGATTCAGCTCATAGAGAATCCGAACGCATTTACACCTTGAAGAGATGCGTTCGGATTTTGGGTGAGTCATGAAGCGCTCCGTCAAACTGCTCGCTTTCCATTGGCACCGCCTCAGGCGCGCAGGATGCGCTAGCTTCAGCATTGTCACATGGATGTGGCAATTTTAGCCGAAGTGCCTTGAAAAATGTATGCTGCTTTGACTAAGAAGCCCTGTTCCTGCGTCTGCTAGTCTTGCTTCGTCGTCGGCTCCCTCGGAACAACGCGTCGGTTATCGTGAAGTCACCCTCTCCCCGTTCCCGAAAGCGTCTCACGTCTTCCGCTTTCATCCACTTTGTGCTGACATGCATTGTGGTAAGAAACATTTTAAAAGGCCTGACTGAATGAGGACCGGGCATGCTTTTCACCCGATTTTTCTTATTTATTTATTTTGTATCGAAAATTCGGATGTGCCTCCATCCTCCCTTCCAATAATAAGCCATCGCACAAAGACTGCTCACCACAAAGCTAAAGCCTATACCAATAGCAATTCCTTCCGAGCCGAGCCAATGGCCAAATAAATAAGCCAGTGGAAAGCGCAAGATCCAAAATGAAATTAAATTGAGTACTAAGATTTGGAACATCGCTCCCGCTGCCCGCACCACCCCATTTAAAACAAAATTAATACCCAAAAAAGGATAAAAGAAAGCGACGCCCCGCAGATAGCTTGAGCCAAAAGTCACCGTTTCAGCATCTGATGTGAACAGCCGAATCAGCTCAGGTGCTAGGATAAAAACAAGGATACCTATGAATAGCGATAAACCAAAATTAAAAAGGAGGGCATAACGCGTGATCCCCGCGATCCTTCCCCAATGTTTGGACCCAATATTTTGCCCTGCCATACTTGTCACAGCCACCCCTAAGGTTTGGATTGGGATCATGATGAGATTATTAACGCGCTGAGAGGCCCCATAACCAGCAAGAACCTCCTGACCAAAATGAGCAGCCACACTTGTAATAGCTGCAGAACCACCCGATATCGCCATCATTTGCAGGCCAGAAGGGAGTCCAAGCTTCATAAGCATATTAAAATTTTCCACGCCAGGTAGTCTGGGAATTGCAAAGGGAACCCTTGCTTTTTTAATTGAGAAATACAGACCGTAGAGAAAAGCAACACCTTGAGCAATGACTGTAGATAAGGCGGGTCCCATGATGCCCATACCAAAGCCCTTTACAAAAATAGGGACCAAAACGGCATTCAAGATAACCGCAATAAAGACAAAACGAATGGGTGAGCGGCTATCTCCTAGTGCTCTTAGAACTGTACTGATGAAATTATAACCAAATAAAAACAGAATACCTGTAAAATTAAGCCGTAAATAAATAACTGCCATTGGAAGGACTGAAGTAGGGGCACCGAGAAGCTTCAATAATGGAGCGGCAAACAAGATGCCAAGGATCCCCAAAATAACAGCCATAAACCCTAGAACAAAGACAAAGCCATTTAAGGCCTCCTTTAACCCCTCACCATCCTCTGCTCCTTTTTTCTGTGATAACACGGTTAAAGTTGCGTTGTTCACACCTATGATAAAGGAAAGTACCGTGAAAATGACGGGCCCAGATATTGCTAAAGCAGCTAATGCTTTGGCTCCGAGTAAGTTGCCCGCCCACAGACTATCAATGAGTTGGTAGGAGGTTTGCAGCATGTTCGTTAAAAAAATCGGGAAGGCAAAGGCTATCATTTTTTTCGGAATGCTTCCCTCTGTGAAATCGAGCTGTGCTGTCAAATCTGTCACCTCTTTTTACAACGCCTATCAAATAGGCCCTAGACTAGCTCAAAGGACTCTGTAATATGAATGGACTCGTGAACCGATTGCACCATCGAACAATGCTTTCTCGTCAAATGTAAAATTCTCTCCATCGCTTCTTCACTGAGTCCTTGTGCGCTAATTTGAAAGGTCATATGTATGCTTTCTATTCTATCAGCCGCATCCGGATTACGTACAACTTCTGTCTGAATCCGAAAAGCTTCGATTTTTTTTCGCTTTTTCTTCAATATTTTTCTAATCACTGTGCCACTGCAAATGGCGACTGACGCCACCATCAACTGAACAGGAAGAAAACCTGCTGTTTCATCTGCCGATATATGTAAAGGGCCAAATGCAGTCTCCGTTGTAAAGCCATCCTCTGTCATTTTAAATTCCATCACACGTCTTCCCTTCCATAATAGTCGCTTTTCTTATGATAGCGAATGGATGACGTTTTGTCAGTCCGAAGGTATAATTGAGAAGGATTCTAGTGATATGGAGAAAAACGATGACACATATACAGCACAGTACTTACCGATTAGCCATTCTTGTTGCGGCTGTCTTTGTTTCTGGTGCCGCCCAAGGTATGTTACTCCCGCTTCTTTCGATTCTCTTAGAGAAACAGCATATTTCAGCAGCCCTAAACGGGTTTAATGCCTCAGCCCTTTATATTGGCGTTCTCCTCGCCTCACCCTTTATTGAAAAACCCATGCAACGCTTTGGCTATCGCCCAATTCTATGCATGGGACTCATCATTACCGGAGGTGCCCTCCTTCTATTTCCTATCTGGCAAAGCTTTTGGATGTGGTTCGTTCTGAGACTTTTGACAGGGATCGGAGACAATATGCTGCACTTTAGTGCTCAAGTCTGGATCATGACCACCAGCCCTAAAAAGAAAAAGGGGAGAAACATCGCCATCTATGGTCTTTCCTTTGGCCTTGGATTCGCCTTTGGTCCAACACTCTCACGCTTATTGGATATCAACATTTATATGCCCTTCTTTCTCGTCGCCGCAGGCTGCATTGTCTTTTTGCTTGCCAGCTTACTGTTAGAGAATGCTTATCCAGAAAAAGAGTTTTCAGAGGACATTGGCGAAAGGATAACAAGCTTTAGCCGTTATAAAAAAGCGTTACAGCTTGGCTGGGCAGGCTTAGCCGCAACCTTTGCCTATGGATTTCTGGAAGCTTCATTGAATGGTAACTTCCCAGTCTTCGGCATCCGCAATGGCTTTACGGTTGAACAAATTGCTTATCTCCTTCCCATCTTTGTCATTGGGGGCTTAATCACGCAAATTCCCATCGGCAGTCTTGGTGATAAAATCGGGCGACGGCTTCTGATTTTATGTGTCACCCTATTTGGTATGAGCGGTTTTGTCGGAGCTATTCTTGCCTCAAACTCTTTTATAGGACTGGCGTTGATCTTCTTATTCACCGGCATGTTTATTGGTTCCTTATATTCTAATGGGATGACCTATATTAGTGATCTCCTCCCAAATGCCCTACTGCCAGTGGGCAATATTCTTGCTGGGATCACCTTTAGCTTCGGAAGCATGCTTGGGCCATTTGTTGGCGGAGTATTGATTCGCTGGTTCCCAGATGGATATTTTTTTGGTGGTATCGCTGGTGCCATGGGCGTAGCCTTCTTATGTACACTCTGGAGCAAGCAACCAAATTCCTCAAAAAGGCATATAAATGGTTGACGAGGTTCTCGCTTATCTTTAAAATAAATCTTAATGATAATTATTCTAATTAGGCTAATTACAAACCAATGAACCCGCCATTACATTAAGGAGCTGACATCATGCGTATTAAAGATAAAATGCCTGAGCTTGAGGGCGCAACAACCTGGTTAAATGGAGAAGTAACAAAAGATGAGCTCATCGGTGAAAAGCCGACACTCATCCACTTTTGGTCTGTGAGCTGTGGACTCTGTAAGGAAGCCATGCCAAAGGTCAATGCCTTCCGTGAGGATTTTAAAGATCAATTAAACGTTGTGGCTGTCCACATGCCACGCTCTGAAAAGGATCTTGACATCGAGCAAATTAAAACGATTGCTGAAGAACATGATATTACTCAGCCCATCTTTGTTGATAATGAGCATAAGTTAACCGATGCCTTTGAAAATCAATATGTCCCCGCCTATTATGTTTTTGATGCTGAGGGGAATTTGCGCCACTTCCAAGCAGGTGGAGATGGCATGAAATTATTAACAAAGCGCGTCAACCGTGTACTCGGAATTAAATAATGGATCAAGAAGTGCCCTTAAGTCTTAACTTGTGGGCACTTTTACTTTATAAGGGAGGATGCTTTGTGGAACAAAGATTACATATCATTGTCAAAGGGCTCGTACAAGGTGTGGGATTTCGCTATTTCACACAATCAAACGCAGTCAAGCATCAGTTGAAGGGCTGGGTGCGTAATCTCACTAACGGAGACGTTGAAATCGATGTTCAAGGTGCCTCTTCCAATCTTGAACATTTCATTAATGCTATTAAAGCAGGACCACCTTACGGACGCATCGATGCTATTCACATCAACGATGATTCGCTCCCCCTAAAGGGCTATACAACCTTCAACATTACTTATTGAATCAAAAATACTTTGTAGGCAAATTTATTAAAAGGCCGCCCCAAAGCAACCTATATATGGTACTTTGGGGCGGCCCGATTCATGATCAACTTATCTTCGCACAATCTTTTTGAAAAATAGAGCGTAAAGCTTGTAGACAAGCTTAAACACAATCCAACCAAGAATAGCCCCTGCTGTGTTGAGGACGATGTCATCTACATCAAAGATCCGTTCCGCAAACTCATATTGGCAAATCTCAATCAGGGCACTTGTAAACAATGAGATAAAAAAGCAATTGGAAAAAGAACGCAAAAAATAAAAAAGTGTAGGTGCCAGAAAACCGAACGGGAAAAATAGGACCACGTTGCCGAGAATATTCTTCATAATCAGCCAAATATTCCCGCTATCCAGCATGAGCTTAATGCTATCAAAAAACACTAAATTAAACGACTTTCCATAGACGTAATAGTTATATGTAAACAAAGTTAAATAGACCAAAATAAGCAGATACGTAAAAAAGATTCCTGCACAAAACCGTTTGACCCTTCTCCTAACCAGAAGATATGTCTCTTCCATAATGGCACTCCATTTCTTTCTCTATCTATACTTCTTACTATTATATCGAAACAACCTCATAACTACTATAGGCTTTTCCATATTTAATACATTTGAAACGTTCCTACCTTTATATCCTATGAAAGTCTCCCCCATTCCATGTGAAAGTACACCTCATCCATTTTAATCATTCAAAACCGAATGTATACAATTTTCCCTTGAGTACATGATCGCAAAGCTTGCCTTTCTTCGGCCTGCTAAGTGCCCCGCATTTATTTTGTAAAAAGCAATCATTTTTCTTTATTTTTATAAGAACCATGTTATAATAATAATAAATTCTAATTAATAATTATTATAATTAAAGGAACAAAAGAAAAACACCATTAGAACAGCTTATATTGGTGTATTCGCTGAATTAGAACGATTTTCATTCTCAATTAGAAAGGATGGCCATGATGGCAGAAATAAGTTTTCAATCCAAACTGCACACACAAAAAACCTATTTTCCAAATTTAAAAAAGCATTATGAAATGCTCTTTGCTCTTCTTTCAGGCATTCTATTGCTCATCGGCTGGTTGCTTGAACACTATCTAGACCATTCCGTATGGTATATCTATCTTGCCGCTTATCTGATCGGCGGTTATGCCAAAGCTAAAGAAGGCTGGGAGGAAACCATTCACCAAAAGCGTTTAAACGTTGAGCTTCTAATGATACTGGCAGCTATTGGGGCAGCCTGTATTGGTTATTGGCAGGAAGGGGCCACATTGATCTTTATCTTTGCCCTTAGCGGAGCACTTGAAAGCTATGCCACACAGCGCACCTCCAATGCTCTATCCGAGCTCATAGCCTATAAACCCGCAACCGCACGTTTGGTTGTCAACGGCATAGAAACAGTAGTTCCAGTTGAACAGCTCAACATTAACGATGTGATTCGCATTAAACCTGGTGAAAGAGTCTCAGCTGATGGTCACATCATTCAAGGAGAAACGACGGTTGACCAATCGACGATTACCGGAGAATCTATTCCTGTATTTTGTCAATCTGGAGCACAGGTTATGGCAGGAACAATGAATATAGATGGCTCCATCCTTGTGCAGGTCGATAAAAAGAGTCACGAAACACTCTTTAGCAGAATTCTTAAAATGGTAGAGACCGCTCAAGCAGAAAAGGTCCCTTCTCAACAATTTATTGAAAAAATAGAACCACATTATGTCAAAGGGGTCCTGGTGTTCACAGCATTTATGCTGATTCTCCCTCCCTTTATCTTCGGATGGGCATGGGATGTAACCTTTTATCGCGCAATGATTTTACTTGTTGTCTCTTCACCTTGTGCATTGGTCGCTTCAACGATGCCTGCCGTTCTATCTGCCATCGCCTTTGGCGCTCGACAAGGGATTCTTGTCAAAGGGGGTATGCCGCTCGAACAGTTTGCCAAAATTCGCGCCTTGGCTTTTGACAAAACTGGCACGTTGACAGTCGGTAAACCAGAGGTAACCGCTCTTGCCCTAAGACCGGAAATTAATAGAGAGCGATTTTTAAGTCATGTGGCTGCCATTGAGCATGAATCAACACATCCTTTAGCAACGGCGATCGTTGATTTTGCCGCTCGAGAGTATCAAACTGCTGAACGCCCTACTGTACAATCCATTCGTACTCAGCCTGGCTTTGGTGTAACAGGCCGCATTGACAATATCTCATATACCATTGGTAAAGCAGGTTGGATTAATCAAGAGAAGATCAACGCCTTTCATCAAATGATCGCCACACCACCTTTTGCTCAAGAATCACTCGTTTATGTTGCTGTAGATGATGAAGTGATCGGGTGTATTGCTTTAAAAGATCAGATAAGGACCGATGCTCAGACCGCCATTACAGCTCTCCAAAAAAATGGGATGGCGACCGTCATGCTGACAGGCGATAACAAGCAGACCGCCGAAGCAATCGCTAAAAAGGCGGGTGTTACAGAAGCCTTAAGCAATTGTCTTCCTGAAAATAAGGTCCAGCATCTCAAACATTTACAGAAACGCTATGGCAAAGTCGCTATGATCGGTGACGGAGTCAATGACACGCCTGCTTTAGCCACTGCAGATCTTGGGATAGCAATGGGTGGAGGAACAGATGCTGCCCTTGAGACAGCCGATATTGTTTTAGTAAAAAATGATTTAAAACAATTGGTGAACATCCTGCGCTTTTCAAGAAAAATGAATCGCATCATCAAGCAGAATATTATCTTTTCTTTAGGTATGATCGCCTTTCTCATTATCAATACCTTTCTAGGTGACCTTTCTCTTCCCCTAGGGGTAATTGGCCATGAGGGTAGCACAATCCTTGTCATCTTAAACGGATTGCGCCTCTTAAGAGGATAAGATTTTAAATAAAGCAAAGGGGCTGGGACAGAAGGATCCAGCTCATAGAGAAGCCGAACGCATTCACAATTTTGAAGGGATGCGTTCGGCTTTTTGAGTGAGTCATGAAGCGCTCCGTCAAAACACTTCGCTTTCCTCATGACCAGAAATTTTATACTTTCTTTTCTTAAGAAAAAACGGGCTTAAAAGCCCGCCTGTTCCTCATTCATTCAGGTATTAAAAATGTTTCTTACTAAAATGCTCCGTCAGCACAAAGTGGATAGAGCAGAAGACCTGAGACGCCTTCGGGAATGAGGCGAGAGTTGTTCCGAGAAAGCTGACCACGAAGCCTATCTAGTAGACGCAGGAACAGGGGATTTTGAGTCAATAATACTTTGGAAAAGATATAAACCTATTGCCAAGTTAGCTGAGGCTGACTAGAATCGTCACATCCGTTAATCCATTCACCTTTGTCACGCTCTAGCTCTGACATAAAAACTCCCGCTTTCTTTTTAAAGGGCGGGAGTGCGTGCTGTGAAAATTTATATTACAGTAATATATTTCTCAGATAATTCGTTAAGACGCTGAATGATCGCCTGCTCACAATCCGCATCCATTTCTATACTCTCCGTCGCCAATTCGGCTAATTGTGGATGATGACCAATCATTACAGAATGGAGCGCATGCTGAAACATTGTCAGATCGTTGGCATCATTGCCAAAGGCAATATAGCCTTGGTCTTCGATACCCAGACGATGTAAGGTCTGCCATTTATCAATATGCTTTGGGCTGATGTCTATAATGTGCTCCTGCGTATGTTGGCGGACAACTATATCCATTGACTGTAAGGCTTGTACCATTCCATCATAATCCACCATCGATAAAAGAAGTATTTTCACGATAGAGTCCAATTCTTCGATAGAGCGACGTTGGGCAAGTTGGTGGACATCTAAATGATTTAAAATTGGATGATGTCCTGATCCAGTATAAGCATAATCCCAATCTCCATCAATGAGATAAGTTGCTTGCTGGCTATCTATCAACGCTAAAAGGTCGGCAAGCTGTTGCTCAGTGAACGCTCGCTGTACTGAGATTTTGCCGTTTTTGGAAATCAATACGCCGTTACCACCGATAAGAGTGTGATGATGAAACCGCGGTGCAAGAACAGGAAGCATATCGCGAATAGGGCGTGCTGATGCAAAGAACACGCCATGTCCATTTTGTTCTAAACGCTCAAAGCACTGCAGCAAGGCTTCCGATACTGGTTTTCCCCGAAAACAAATGGTCCCATCCAAATCAAAAACAAAGCGCATCATGCTCCTCCTTAACTAAAAGCAAGGGAGGACATTATGCCTCCCTCTGCTCTCTTACATTTATGATGTTTGTCTGACATCTTTATAGAGCTGATCCAGCGTGAGCATCCGTCCTTTATCATCTTGATAAGCGATATGTTCCTCTGTGAACTCCACTGGTGAATTCAGCCCGGCGGCAGCCGCTGTCGTAAAGAGGCCTTGACGAAGGGTTAACAAATAATTAACCACACGATATTTTTTCTCTTCAATCACAAGCGCCTTTTGTAGCTTCGGATCGGTTGTTGCAACACCAACAGGGCAAGTATTTGTGTGACAGCGCTGCGCCATAATACAACCTACTGAGAACATAAAAGCACGCGCAATATTAACGAGATCAGCACCCATTGCTAACACCACAGCAATGCGATCTGGGGTAAAGAGCTTACCTGAAGCAATCACTTTAACACGGTCTCGCACACCATGAGCCTTCAAAGCCCGATGCAAGGTCATCACTGCGGGTTTTATGGGAAGACCTACGCTATCAGCTAACTCTTGATATGTCGCTCCTGTTCCCCCTTCACTCCCATCTACGGTAATAAAGTCAGGGCCACGACCACTTTCCTTCATAAAAGAAGCCAGCTGATCCGCTTCACTTTGATGCCCAACAACCATTTTCATGCCTACAGGCAATCCAGAGATATCCCGGATTTTATCGATAAGATCAAACATGGATTCAAGGCTGTCAAATTCGTTAAACCGATTGGGACTATCGACTGTTTTCCAAGGCTCTACCCCACGTATTTCAGCGATTTCCGGTGTTACCTTACTGCCGTCCAAATGGCCGCCGCGAGCCTTTGCCCCTTGAGCTAGCTTGAGTTCAATCGCTTTAACCTGCTTGAGATTGGCCTTTCGTTTTAGCTCATCGAAATCCAGTTCTCCCTCTTTCGTCCTCACTCCAAAGAGTCCCGGACCAATCTGCATAATAATGTCCACATCGCCTTTTAAATGATAAGGCGAAAGGCCGCCTTCCCCCGTATTCATCCAGGTACCCGTTGCCATGCCAAGCCCTGTAGATAACGTTGTGATCGCTCGGTCTCCTAGCGAACCATAGCTCATCGCTGACATGCCCACTAGCCCTTTCACCTTAAATGGATGCTTACAGTGCTCACCAATGACGACGGCATCTTCATCAGCCAGTAACCAAGGTTTGGATTGAATCTCCTCCATATGCTCCTTGCGCTTAAAGAGGTCATCCTCTTCAATGGTGTACTTTTTGGTATCAATGATGCCGTTATTATCCACCCGAAGCTCTCTAGCTTGTTTGGGAAACATGGCATTGCGAATGAAATACCCCTTTTGATCAAAGTCTCGTTTAGATCCAAAGCTCAACATGTTGTTTTGATATTTAGCAGGAATAATAATATTTTGATAATCCTCTCTAGAAAAAGGCTTACCTGTCGTATCATGATCAAATAAGTATTGACGCATTTCAGGCCCGATTTTTTCTAATATGTATCTCACTTTTCCAAGCAAAGGAAAATTGCGAAGAATCGCATGTTGTTCCTGTTTTGCATCAAAATAATAAAGATAAGCAACCGTTGCCAAGGGCACCCCAATAAGTAAAATAACAATGATCAGTAACGCTAGTTCTAACCCACTCATCTTATTCCCCTCTCCATCATCTAGGTCGCCAGACAAAGCCCCCCTCTTTGCCTAGCGCTTTCTATGTTTACTTTATATGCTTTATTTAAAAATTACAATCTAATTGTTCTAGATACTCCGTTAACTTCATATTTTCCGAATAATCAACAGGACATTCCACAACAACAGGACCCTCATGGCTCAGCGCCTCTTTTAATACGGCTTCCAGCTCTTCAGTTTTTTCTACACGCATTCCCTTCGCTCCATATGACTCCGCCAATTTCACAAAATCAGGGTCACTGAATTTAATATGTGAGGTGCGCTCAAAAGCCTTTTTCTGCTTCCATTCAATAAGGCCATATCCATTGTCACGCCAGATTAAAACAACCATTGGCAGCTTTAGTCGCACGGCGGTTTCCAGCTCCATCCCTGTCATAAGAAAGCCTCCATCTCCACATACAGCGACGACTTTTTTCTCAGGATAGGTCAGCTTTGCTCCAATGGCGCCAGGCAGCGCAATCCCCATAGAAGCTAACCCATTTGAAATCAAGCAAGTGTTCGGCTTATAGCAATGAAACATGCGAGCCATCCACATTTTATGTGCCCCTACATCGGATAAAACAATATCATCCTCTCCTAATGCCATACGCAAATCATGGATAATTTTTTGTGGTTTTACCGGAAAATGTGTATCTTTTTTAAAGGAATGAAACTCTTCAAGAATCCGCACCCTAATGCGTTTAAAAGCTTCTCCCAACTGTTCGCGTTGAGGGAGACGTTCAGTAAGTGCCGCAAGATTCTTCTTAATATCACCAACGACACTTTCAACCACACGATAGGAAGCATCGACCTCGGCATTTTTTGTATCGATGTGAAGAATAGGAATCTTTCCTTCTGGATCCCAGCGTGTTGGCGGCATTTCTGTCATATCGTAGCCTATGGAAATGATTAAATCGGACTGATCTAGCGCACAGCTGACATAATCCTTATCCGATAGTCCTATCGTCATCAAACTGAGGGGATGCTCCCATGAGATCGCTCCTTTTCCCATAAAGGTTTCCGCAACGGGGGCTTGGAGTTTTTCCGCTAACACTACAAGCTCATCGGAGGCCTGACAACGCGTCGCACCATTCCCCACCAAAATAACTGGGCGCTCCGCCGTCTTAATAAGCTCTGCGGCATCTTGAATACTCTCATGTGTCCCCATCGGGGCATCATTATCTGAAATAGCAAGGGATGCCATTTCCGTTTTAATCTCAGATTTGGCAACATCCTCTGGAAATTCAATCAATGTTGCACCAGGTTTTTCTTCTTTAGCTACTTTAAATGCTTTTCGGACAATTTCTGAAATCGTAGCAGAGGTTGGAATTCTTGCTCCCCATTTTGTTACGGGATGATACATTGAAACAAGGTCGTAGGCTTGATGTGAGGCTTTATGCAGCCGATTCATATCAGCTTGGCCAACAATAGCAACCATCGGCGTGTGGTCCATATTTCCTGTCGCAACCCCTGTGACCATGTTAGTCGCACCAGGTCCAAGAGTCGCCAAACAAACCCCTGGTTTCCCCGAGAGCCTACCAAGCGTGCTGGCCATGAACGCTGCTCCAGTCTCATGACGCGTCGTTATAAATTCAATATCAGAATCGAGTAAAGCATCCATGACATCAATATTTTCTTCACCAGGAACACCAAATATATAACGTACCCCTTCATTTTCTAGACACTTCACAAAAAAATCTGCGGATCGCAAAGTCTTTTCACCCTCTTTATAAAGTCTAAACTCCCTTTTCTATACCCCTTTATTCTTTATAAAAAACAATGAAATCATGTATGGTGATGAGGGGATAATTAAAATTTGACTTTCATCGCTTCAGCATTAAAGTCACCCTTAGTCCCTTAGTAGCAAAAGCCAAAACTCGAACTTAAACTATTTTAGTAAGAAAAGTTGCCCGCCTCTACATTAGCAGACACTGCTGAATTTAATTGTTTGAGTCAGGAGATGCCCTGACTCCGTATCCCTTCCTAAGCGGCTCGCTGTCCGAAGAAGTGCAGGGAGGCTATTAAACAATAAAAAATCCCCCGCTATACCCGAGGGATTACTCACTAAATCCATTCTTTTTTCTCCGTAATCTAAGCGCTGCGTTAATTTCTCCTCCGAGAATTAAAATAAATCCTGTCAAATAAAACCAGATCATTAAGACAATGATCCCACCAAGTGTTCCATAGGTCGCTGAGTAATTATTAAAGACTTTGACATAGACAGAGAAAGCTAATGATGCAACCTGCCATAAGACAGCAGCAAAAATTGCCCCAATAATCACATCACCAACATGTAGCTTCTTATTTGGTGCAAATAAATATATTCCTGCAAAGACCACGATAATAACGAAAAAGCTGAAGATCAAACGAATATAGTCGATGATATTGACAATATGAATCGGGACTTCAAAATGAGCTAAAAGCGTCTTACCAAGCGCTGGCCCAAAAACATTGAGGACCAAGGCAATGATTAGAACAAAAATCATCGCTAAAGTTAACAATATAGCCAAAGCTCTTGAAATGATAAAAGAACGATTCTCCTTCACATCGTAGGCCCGATTGAGCACGCGAATAATTGCATTAATCGCTGTGGACATCGGCCAAATCGTAGCAATGACACTAAAGGATAAAATTCCTGTATGTTTATTGAACACAGTTGTTAAATTTGCTTTGATCAAGGTCATTAATTCTGGTGGGGCAAATCTTTCAAGAAACGGCGTAATATCGTCTTGGGATATACCAAAATAAGGAAGTAATGTGAATGTAAAAATGAGGAGGGGGAATAGCGACAGCATAAAGAAATATGCCAATTGTGCCGCTAAATCAAACACCCGATCCTCAATAATGCATTTAATAAGGTATTTAATAAAGTTCGGAATACTACGTTTCCCCATTTTTGATGCCCCACTTCATTCCGCGCTTAGTGCTACCGTACGGTTTTATTTATTGGATGAATTGGAAGGAAAGTATTCGTGAATCCCCTCACTGCCAAATTCGTTTCCAAAATGACTTGAGTTAAGCGTTGTTGCATCGGTAGACGCTGTTGTTGTCTGCTTTTCTTGCGGCTTTGATTGTGCTGTTGTTGTGGCCCCAGTCCCTGCTACACTAACACTAGGTAAAGCCTGACCCTGCATTGGATGACGAAGCTTATGAGCAATTTCCGAAATTTCACTGCCGGTTTCCATTGCATACTGATAGGCTTGTTTGGAGCTTGTTGTGACTCCATTCATTTTATCAGCCATTTCTGTTAAGTCCTTTGAAACCTCTTGAGCCGTCATTTTAATGTTATCCGCTTTTTCTCTAATATAGTTGGATACACTCGACGGATCGCTTTTCATGTTTTGATAAAGCTTAATGCCACCGTTTTTGGTTGCCCCCATCCCTTTCACCACACTCATTCGGGTTCCACGGTCAAATAATGAGACGGCGGCGCCTACTAATCCCCCAACAAGCATAAACTTTCCCAGTTTACTTCGTCTTGGATAAGCTTCCATGATTGCGCCCCCTTTTTTAATTGCAGCTAAAAAGCTACACGTGTTATTTTACACAAAAGGGAGATGAATATAAGACAAGACGACTGGTAATATTGGGCGCTGATTGTTGATATTTACCTAGTCCATGGTATGTTACATGTTGCAAAAACATGTTAGGAAAACTTAGGAAGCCCTGTTAAATAGGACATAGAAAATCGTTTCTTTATATTCCCACATTCTCCATCTTTAACACTTTTAATTGTTTTTGGCTTGCCGCGCTTCGGTCATCTGTTTCCAGACAGAACCCTTCGCCTGTTGACCACCTTCAATACGCTCAATGGCCATCTTTACTTGTAAAGCCACCTCAAACTCTGAATCCTCCTGAGCTGCCTTTAAAGCTTCAAGAGCACTTGAGTCGCCCACTTCATATAAAAACATAGCAGCCCGCCAGCGCACAATTTTACTTGGATCTTTAAGAGCAGCGATCATTTCTGGGATGGCCTCCGGGAACCCTAGATCAGATAAAGCATCACCTGCAGTCCGGCGCACCGTTACCGTTTTATCATGTAGCGCTTCATAGAGATAAGGGAGCGCCTCCTGAGATTCAAGCATACCAAGATAAACAGTGGCTAAACGACGAATCGCTACTTTTTCATCATGTAAAGCTTTATTTAAAATGGGCAAATCCTCCAAAGATGGATCCATACGATCAAGAGCGGCGTAGCGTTTTTTCCAATCACTTTCCTCTAGGTCTGCCATGGTCACTTTTCGAAATGGCGACATTGATTGCATTTCAGGTTCATCCTTATGAAGGGCTTGATCGACAAGCTGATCGATGCGCTCCTGGTCATAGGCAGCAGCAAGTTCCTCCGCCACATCCTTTTGAACCTCATCCAATTCCCCATAGCGCGGCGCTTGTTCAACCCAGCGTCTCTCAAGGATAATATTCTCTGAAACCGATTGTGCCTTCATGATGGCCTCCATAAAGCGTTCAGGGAGACCAACGCGGATTTCCTCGCCATCCACTTCAAGCTTGGCCTGCATCGGAATATCGCGAAACATTTGAATGAAGACGCGAATTTCTCCATAAGCCTCCCCCTCCTTCTTCTTAGGGCTGGCTTCGCGTTTTGAAGAGGCCTCATCCTCGCCAAATACCGCACGTACTTTAGGAAGAATAGCTTCCCATTCTTGTTTTGGATAGCGCTCTAAAGCAATAAAATCAGCCACGCGGTACAGCCCCTTTACACCTTCAATCGCAAGAAGCTGTCTGAGAAGCTCTGGTGCCGTTTCCTGGGTTTCCGTAGTGAAATTTAAGCTTTCGCCGTTTGGCAAGGTTTCACTGACGGTCAGCTTCATTGAATTTGGGCTAGGTGTTGGCTCAATAGAGATTAAATTCATATTATTTCACTCCTAACTGTTGGTGCTCTTCAAAAATATGAGTGAGCAAGGCATCGGTTCCAGCATCAATCAGAGCGTATACTTCTTCAAAATCCCCAGTATAATAAGGATCAGGAACATCACGGAGTGGCTGCTCTGGGACAAAATCCAATAAGCGCTGCACCCGCTTCTCACTCCTTGAATCAGAATATTTTAATATAGTCTTCACATTGTTTTGATCCATTGCGATAATATAATTAAAATGTGTTAAATCACTTGGGGTCAGCTTTCTCCCCTTCAAATCAGCACAGGAAATCCCCTTACTTTTTAGGATTGCTTGAGTGCCTTCATGGGGAGGATGACCAATATGCCAGCTTCCCGTTCCTGCTGAGTCAACGAAAATTTGGTCACTTAACCCTTGTTGCTCCACTTTATATTTAAACAGTGCCTCAGCCATCGGCGATCTGCATATATTACCAAGGCATACAAAAAGTATATTTATCAATCCTGTCAACCTCCTCATTTTATCATCATACCATATCCCAATATTGGGGAGGTCTGCTAATTCTATTGTGTGCCTTGAAAATGAGCCATGACTTTTCTACTTCTCGGTCCATCAAACTCACAAAAATAAATGCCTTGCCACGTACCAAGAACGAGCTGTCCAGCTTTTACTAAAAGTGTTTGCGTTATCCCAACCGTCGAGGTCTTTAAATGCGCTGCAGTATTCCCTTCAAAATGCCGGTCGTTCGGATCTGTCCATGGATAGATGGCATCCAGTCGCATCAACATGTCACGCTTAACATCAGGGTCAGCATTTTCATTCACTGTTATTCCTGCCGTGGTATGTAAAGATTGAACAACAAGCAGCCCATCTCCGACTTGCTGCGCATCCAGCCATGCCTGCAAGTCACTCGTCATATCAATCATGTCATCATGATGTTGTGTGTTAATGTGAAAGGTTTTAAACATGTTAATCCCCCTTTAGGAGTGATGATTCGATGAAAAAACTCGTGTTGATTATCCTATTCCTAATCATAACAAGTGCCTGTACAAACACCAAGTCAAATAGCTCCTCTAGTCCGACTAAAGCTAACGTGCAGCGTACTGACAAATTAGAGGCTGCTGTAAAGGTTGAGGTTGAGCAGCATCATGCTCACTTTCTATTCTCCATTAAAAATATTTCAGATCAGGCACTTAATCTCAGCTTTCATACCGCACAGCGCTTCGATTATGAAATTAAAGATTCTCAAGGTCGGCTTGTGAAAAAATATTCCACCGGTCAAATGTTTGCTCAAGTTATGGATACTATTTCTCTAAAAAAAGGAGAGGTCAAGCAGTATAAAACGATAGCCCAGGCACTCTCTCCCGGCACCTATCACCTCACCATGTGGCTAAATGATCAAGCGTATAAACCAAGGGTTAGCACCCTATTCACAATAAAATAAGAAGTTATAATGCGATTCTCTTTTGTATTTTCAGACAGATTCCTCCTAATTTGCTATACTCTTCATGAGGGGAATTTCTGAAATTGACCCATTATTTTCAAGTAGGAGGTAAGTTATGACTCATCTTAATCAAACATGGAACCTCGATGCTATATTTCCAGGTGGCAGTGCTTCAGAAGCCTTTTCTGCATTTTTTGAGACACTAGAAAACGAGACCCAAGCTTTTTATGACACACTCCAAAGCAGTACAGCACCAAAGTCTCTTGATCATGCGGACAATTGGTTAGAAAATCTTTATACATATGAAAATTTAGCACAGCGCCTTGTAGAGGCAAGTGCTTTCACAAGCTGTTTGCGCGCACAAAATATGCAGGATAAACACGCGGATATTCTCTCTAACTCTGTGCAGAGCTTATTTGCACGGTTTAAATCCTGCGAAACATTGCTCGATACGCAAATCGCAGCAATTCCTGAAGCCACTTGGGAGGCTCTGCTAAAAACTGACACACTAAAGGATATTCAATTCTCACTCAATGAAAAACGTCGCAAAGCTCAAGAACAACTGCCTGTCGAGCAGGAACAACTTGTCAACGCCCTTTCAGTTGACGGCTACCACGCGTGGGGGGACCTCTATGATGTGATCGTCGGTGAAATGACGATTCCCTTCAACCATCCTGAAAAAGGCGAACAAGAATTATCCGTAGGTCAATTGGCCAATGCCTTAACAAGCAGTGACCGCTCGATCCGTCAGCAAGCTTTTAATGTGTGGGAAAACGTATGGAAGGACCAAGCAGCTCTTGCCTCTAGTGCCCTCAACCATCTCGCTGGCTTTCGTTTATCGGTCTATAAGCAAAGAGGATGGGATGATGTTCTTAAAGAGCCACTGGATTATAACCGCATGACTCGAAAAACATTGGAGACCATGTGGCAAACCATTGAAAGTTATAAGCCTCATGTTGTTAAATATCTGAGACGTAAGGCCGAGCTTTTGGGATTAGAGAAACTGGATTGGCACGATGTCGAAGCGCCTATTGCTAAAGAAGAAAAAGCGGTTGCTTATGAAGAGGCAGCTGAATTCATCATTAAAAATTTCAGTCAATTTAATCCTGCAATGGGAACATTCGCAAAGAAAGCTCTAGAAAACCGCTGGGTTGAAGCAGAAGATCGCTCAGGAAAACGCCCTGGTGGATTCTGTACAAGCTTTCCACTAACAAAAGAGTCAAGAATATTCATGACTTATAGTGGCAGTCCGTCAAATGTATCCACCTTAGCCCACGAATTAGGGCACGCGTATCACCAGCACGTGATGAATGACATCCCTTATCTGAACCAAGATTATGCTATGAATGTTGCCGAAACAGCTTCTACCTTTGCAGAATTAATCGTCAGTGATGCGGCCATTAAATCATCTGAGAATAAAGAAGGACAGCTTTCTTTGCTTGAGGATAAGCTTCAGCGTGCGGTCGCTTTCTTTATGAATATTCACGCCCGCTTCTTATTTGAAACCCGGTTCTACGAAGAACGAAAAAAAGGCTTGGTCAGTGTCGATCGCTTAAATAACCTCATGCTAGAAGCCCAAAAGGAAGCCTTTTGTGATGAACTTAGTAGCTATCATCCGGCCTTTTGGGAGTCCAAGTTACATTTCTATATTACAGATGTGCCTTTTTATAATTTCCCGTATACATTTGGCTACATGTTCAGCACTGGCATTTATGCTCGCGCATTAGAAGAGGGCCCAGCATTTGCAGAAAAATATGATGCCCTCTTACGCGATACCGGGGCCATGACTGTCGAAGAACTGGCTTTGAAGCACTTAGGCAGTAACCTTGAGCAAGATACCTTCTGGAAGGATGCCTGTGAACAAATCGTTCAGGATATCGACTTGTTTCTCAAGCTTACCGAAAAATAAAATAGCTAAAGCAAAAGATTGTCCCAAGAAATTTTTAAGGACAATCTTTTGTTCGTTCTTCAGCCCAATGGTCAACCATCAACATTGCTCTTCTATATATATTCTCCGTTTTATCGTATGCTTTTATTTATCTGATTATTGTATTATTAGCAAGTGCTTTTCATTGCTTTCAATAGGGTTTCGGCATAAAATGTATGGTGATACGTTATGAATCTCATTTTATAACACCCATTGAATTCAGATGATTTGTTAACCCTTTCATAAAGAATTAAGGAAGTGACGAAGATGTCAGAAGCATCGATAACATTACTGAATGTAGATGGAACCTATCAGCAGCAAAAGCAATTACGTACACTTTACTCGCATCAATGGATTAATCTAAGTGATATTAGAGGGAAAAATCTCTTTTGCGATGAGGCGGCGTATCAAGAACTCTGCAGACGCATTGAAGCCTATCCACCCACTCCTGTCTACTTTTTGGGTAGCGGTAATTTTCATTATTTAAGTTACTATTTGCTGTCACAGCTCCAGCATCCTTTCACACTGCTCCTATTTGATCACCATAGCGACATGCTGGAAAGAGACCAGTTGTTGACCTGTGGATCATGGGTATCACGAGCACTCAGAACACTCCCCTTCTTAGAGCAGGTCATTATCATTGGCACACACCCACACGCTAAGAATGCTATTCAAGCAGATTTACAGAATAGAGTTCAAATTTTTTCCGAGGATCAGTGTCAGCCTTCCAACATTGATAAAGCCTTAATGCATCTCTCTACACCATCGCTTTACATAAGCGTCGATAAAGACGTATTCTCAGAACACTATGCCAAGACCAACTGGGATCAAGGCTCCTTAACACTCCCCGCATTTGAGCGCATTCTTAGCAAGGTTATTCAACGGTTTTCAATCGAGGGCATTGACATTTGTGGTGAATGGCCAGCAACGCCCCAGACCCAACATACACCTTCGCATCTTCTTTTTACACAAAAAAACGAGCGCACTAATCTCGCTCTTCTAAAACTTCTCCTCACTATTAATAAGACAGCTCCTTCATTACCCTTTACCAATTAATATAGATTGGAAAAGGCTAAGGTATCAGTACCTCAGCCTTCATAAGCATCTATGCTATGAAATAAGAGAAAGATTATGGCCGGGCTATAATAGCCATATTTTTCCCCTTTCAATTAACCTGCCAGGATTTTTAAGGATTCTCGGTTAAATGCTGGAATATCATCAGGGGTGCGGCTTGTAACAAGCTGGTTGCAGCAAACAGCAACTTCTTCATCCACATAGTTAGCCCCCGCATACTCCATATCCACTTTAATAGATTTGTAACCAGTCGCCTTTCTTCCTTCAAGGGTCTTGGCAGTTATAAGTAATTGCGGTCCATGACAAATCGCAAACACTGGCTTCTTTTTATCCATGAACGCTTTAGCAAAGGCAACAAAGCGATCATCTTCACGCAGTAAATCTGGTGAAAAACCACCAGGGATTAAGAGCGCATCAAAATCATCGGGAGTCACTTCATCGATGGTCAAGTCTACAGGCACCTTTTCACCGTGTTTCCCAGTCAGCGTTTTGCTTTTGTCCTTCTCAATAACGACAACCTCATGCCCAGCTTTTCGATAGGCTTCTGCCGGTCCAGTGAATTCAGTATCCTCAAACTCATCCGTCATCAAAGCTGCTACTTTTTTACCCATTATGCATCGCTCCTTTAACAGTAGATTGTAGATTTAATGTGGTAACATTATACATTTTAATAGGCGGAGGGCTTCGGGACAAATAATTTGTTTGTCCCTTGTCTATCACCATTCCCTTTGAACATAAAAATAAACATCACCCTTCTTCAGTTAGGAGAATAAAGCCTGTTATTTTGCGCTAATACAAAAACCAATATATTAATATATTTATCAAAAAACATTGATTAATCTGAATTATGAAGTTATACTAGCACTGTTATTGTTAGAAAATAGAAAAAAAAGGGAGGAAACATCACGTATGGAGCAGCAGGGACAATTTAAGAAAAGACTTAATTTATTAGACCTCACGTTTCTCGGCTGTGGATCAATCATTGGCTCGGGTTGGCTCTACGGGGCAATGAACGGTGCGGTGCTGGCTGGATCATTAGCCTGGCTTTCCTGGATCATCGGCGCTATTATCTTTATTCTTATCGGTCTTGTTTACGCCGAGCTTTCCGCAGCACTACCACGCTCAGGAGGATTTCTTCGCTATCCTGACTATTCCCACGGATCCATGGTTGGCTACCTTGCTGGATTTGCTTCCATGTTGGGATACACCAGTGTCATTGGCGTTGAAGTAGAAGCTGTGCGTCAATATGCTTCCACATGGTGGACTGGTCTTGAGACAGCAGACCATAGTCCAAGTATTGCCGGTTTTATTCTTCAAGCCGCACTCATTGTTGTCTTCTTTTTAATTAACTATTGGAGTGTCAACGTATTTGGAAAGTTTAATACCGCATTGACCTTCTTTAAATTTATCGTCCCAATTTTAATTGTTATCATTCTGCTTTTTAATTTTCATCCAAGTAATTTCCATGCTTCTGGCGCCGACCCTGGTGGCTTACACGGTGTCTTCAAAGCCGTTGTTGCAGCGGGTATCGCTTTTGCCTTTCTTGGCTTCCGCCAAGCTGTTGATTTTGCGGCTGAAGCCCGCCGACCACAGAAGGATGTACCACTGGCCATTATATTATCTGTTGTGCTCTGCTTGATCCTTTATCTTCTTCTGCAAATTGCCTTTATTGGTGCCGTACCGGGTAATGTGATCAGCGCGGGTTGGGCGAGTATCAATTGGGAATCTCCTTGGGTAGAGCTTGCCAAAACACTTGGTGTTGTCTGGCTAGCCAACCTCGTCCTTATTGATTCAGCAATCTCACCAGCAGCCACAGGAAACATTTTCTTATCTGGAACCGCTCGTGTCATGTTCGCTTGGGCCAAAAACGGCTATTTTTATTCGATATTCCAAAAGGTTGATAAACGCACAGGATTGCCACGCGGCGCTCTATGGCTGGCACTCATCATGGGCATTGCCTGGACGTTACCAGGACAGTTTCAGGCGTGGAGCGGACTCGTTGGTGCCGTGACATCAGCATTTGTATTAACTTATATGCTCGGACCTATCTCTCTTGGATCGTTCCGGAAAACCGATCCTGATCTTCCTCGTCCGTTTAAATTAAGAGGAAGCAGTTGGATTTCACCTCTTGCCTTTATTGCCGCTTCTCTCGTTGCTTATTGGAGTGGTTGGGACACCATGAAAATTTTGATCCTTTTCGTTGTCGCCTCACTTGTTCTTTATCTCGCTTTTGTCGATAAGGATAAGGCATTAAAGGCCACTTTAAAGGAGGATTTTAAAGCGACGATTTGGCTATTTGGTTACTATGCCTTCATGCTTATTGTCCTTTACTTCGGTTCTTTTGGTCCTACCAACAGTGCTGGGGACATGCCTCATAAAGTGATTCCAGGTCCATGGGATAGTATCGTTGTCGCAATTGGTTCCCTTATTATCTACTACTGGGGTGTCGCTAGTGCCTTAAAAGAATCCCGCATTACTACTGATGAAGATGAAATCAGTGAACAAAAGATCTCCTAATCATTCTGTTGTAAAAAGCATCGCCACCTTCGGCGATGTTTTTTTGTACTATCAGAATGTATACCTTCGCTGACGCGCATAAAGGAAGAGAGTATCAGGCGGGCTTTGACTTTCGCCACCTGAGGCTTGCGGGCACCCTAAGTGTGTGAGTGGCAAAAATCACATCAGGAGTACCAGCGAAGTGGTGCAAGCCAAGTTTTCCAAACGATAGATAATATAAAATTTTGAATGTCAATGGAGTGGTTAGTGCCCTTTCCCGCTCCGATCCACTTGCCTTGCAATAAAGCTTCTTCCATATAGATGGTCTATGCCCAAACAAGGTGCCGGCACTTGACCGATTTTCTCAAGTCATCAATGCTCTCCTCGACTTGTTATTTTAAATTTTATTATATTTTACAATATTTCGTTTACATAAAAAGTAACGTACGGTATACTAAACATCGTTACACTTGTCAGAAAATATCACAACATGAAGGGGGTTCCCAAATGGAAAACCGAGAACAATGGGGGTCACGTGCTGGTTTTGTACTAGCAGCCATCGGCTCTGCAGTAGGATTAGGAAACATCTGGCGTTTTCCAGCCACAGCTTATGCGAATGGAGGAGGCTCATTCTTCATTCCATATCTCGTTGCACTACTCACAGCTGGTATTCCCCTACTCATCCTTGAGTTTACAATGGGACATAAGTATCGAGGCTCAGCACCTCTTACACTTGGAAGAATTTCTAAAAAAGGAGAATGGATTGGCTGGTGGCAGGTGGTTGTCTCTTTTATTATCTCTAGCTATTATTCTGTCATTATCGCCTGGGCCGTCGCCTACACATGGTTCTCCTTTAATATACACTGGGGAAAGGACACAGCGTCGTTCTTTAGTAAAGATTATGCACAATTCGCTAATGTCCATCCCGGAAGCTTCGGTGGAATAGTCTGGGGCGTCTTTATTCCTTTAATCCTCGTTTGGCTTGTCGTCTTTATTGTGTTATTCAAAGGTGTGCGAAAGGGCATCGAAGTCGCTAACAAGTTCTTTATCCCTTTACTTGTCATTCTTTTTGCCATTGTGGTCATTCGTGCTGTCACTTTGCCGGGTGCAGCTGAAGGCTTGAATGCTTTCTTTACTCCAGACTGGCATAAAATATGGAGTGGCAGTGTCTGGATCGCAGCTTATGGACAAATCTTTTTCAGCTTATCCATTGCCTTTGGTATCATGGTCGCTTATTCAAGTTATTTACCTAAAAAATCTGACATTACTAATAATGCCTTTATCACTGGTTTTGCTAACTCAGGCTTTGAGCTACTTGCCGGCATCGGTATTTTTGCTGCTCTAGGCTTCATGGCGCAATCTCAAGGGAAGGCAGTCAACGATGTCGTTGATGGTGGTGTAAATCTTGTTTTTGTAGTTCTTCCACAAATCATCAACACTTTGCCAGCCCTCAAAGTACCTTTTGCTGTCTTGTTCTTTATCTCTATTATTTTTGCTGGTCTCTCCTCTTTAATCTCAATTGTAGAGGCCTATGTTTCAGCGGTTCAGGATAAATTTAATATCTCTCGCAAAACAGCTGTAAGTGTTGGCGCGGGATTATCGGCACTCATTTCACTCGTCTATGCCTCCCGTGGCGGCCTGTATTTCTTAGATACCGTCGATCATTATGTCAATCAATACGGGATCGCTCTTGCCGGCTTGGTTGAAGTGATCTTCGTAGCATGGGGAGCCCGTAAGCTAAATGCGCTTCAGCATCATGCTAATCAGATCTCTGATATTCGCCTTGCCTTTTGGTGGAAGGCTTGCCTTGGCGTCATTACACCTCTTATTTTAGGATACATGATGGTTAAAAGCTTTATTGAGGATATTCAAACTCCCTATGGCGGCTACGAGTGGTCATTCTTATCTGTCAGCATTATAGTAACGCTTCTTGCTATCATTATTGGCTGTATGCTCACCCCCTTCAAATGGAAAAAAACTTCAGCTCAGACAGAGGAGGCCAACTAAAATGTCAGCTAGTGCAATAACGATGATGGTGATTGGAATGGTCATTCTTTGGGGCGGTTTACTTGCCAGCATTCTCAACATCTTCCGAGTCGCTAAAAAAAGTAAGAGATAATGGAGAGCTTCTCCCATTTGCCCGACACTCCTGATGTGATTTTTCAAAGGCTTATTTCAGTGGGCAGCCCCCCCTAAGGCCAACCCACAAGTCAAAGCCGCTCTTTTTTCAAAGACGCAGCAGAAGGTAGCAACTTTCTGTGCCGCATACTATACTATAAATCCCCAGAAGTCATAAAGCTCCTGGGGATTTGCAGTTTCACTCTTTTTTCATTCTTAGCTATGCTAAAAAATTTCGTGCAAGCACTGATAAAACTTTTGTTGTTTGCAGCAAATCTTTGATATCCATATATTCATCATAACCGTGCAAATGATTTTCATTGGTTCCTGGTCCAAAATTAATGCTTGGAATACCGTTATTAATATACCATCTCGCATCGGTTTGTCCCATCATCCCGACAACCGGCAAGGTTTGCCCTGTTACCTCTTTGTTTGCTTCTTGAATTGCCGTTATAAGGGGAGAGTCCTCCGAGATAACGGTAGGCTCAGTTTCAAAATCTGGAATTTTTTCAATCTCAATAATCATATCCTGATCTTCTTCAGCTAATTGTTGGATCAAGGCTTTAACCCGTTTATAAATCGCTTCAATTGACTGTTCAGGAATGACCCTAAAGTCTACCTCAATACTACATAAGTCTGGGACAACATTAATCTTAGTTCCTCCGCTGATTGTCCCAATATTAACGGTTGTATACTTCATGCCTGGAATGCTGGAGGGCTGATTTTCAAGCTCCTTCTGGTAGGCCGCTAACGCTTCGATTATCTTTGTCATTTTCTCCAAAGCATTAACCCCCTTCCATTTGAAACCCGCATGAGCAGGGACACCCTTTGAGATGATTTTCAACTGTAGTACACCCGCAGTAGCCCGGACGATTTGATTACTATACCCTTCAACAATGACACTATCACCTGAAACGATTCCTTGCTCCGCAACAAACCCCGACCCAAGAACCCCACCAGTCTCTTCATCACATGTTGCAGCAATGGTAATACTCCCCTTAAAAGGGAGACCTGACTTTTTCAAAGCTATTGCTGCGATAATATAAGCCGCTAATCTCCCCTTAGAGTCCGTTGCTCCTCTCCCATATATGCGTTCCTTTTCAATATGCCCTGAATAAGGTGGATAGGACCATTTGTCCACATTTCCTACTGGAACAGTATCTATATGCGCATTGAAAATGAGGTTACGCCCTGCTTCAGAGCCTTTTAAAGTCGCAATAACATTCCTTCTCGGCTTAGACTTTTCCATTTTTGCTACAAGTTTACTAGGAACCTCTATAATCTCTACTTCAAACCCTAGAATCATCAATTCTTTTTCCAAAAACAAACTGATTTCAGAGTAATCACCCGGAGGATTTTCACTCGGAATCCGTATTAAACCTTGTAATAATGTGACTAATTGATTCTTTAATCCCTCTACAGTTTGTTGAATGTTAGCCTGCAAGCTATCCCCTCCGCTTTCATTCTTGCACATTTATGATTACGCTTCTTCAAATGTCGAGAAAAGCTGTCCAGCCGTGTAGCCCCCATCACTATACAACTCCTGACCTATTATATAGCCAGCCTCTGTGGCATCTGCAAAATATAAAACGCCGTTGGCAATCTCTTTCGGCAATGCCGCCCTATGGATAGGTACTTTGGCTAATTTTTCTTGATGCTCCTTCTCAGCTCCAGTCGTTGTCAGCATACTTAAAACCGTTTCGGTTTCCACCAATCCCGGACAGATGGCATTGACACGGATCCCATAGGCTGCCCATTCAGTGCAAGTACACGCGTCAACATCACAAGTCTTGCTTTTGACGAGCTATAAGCAGCCACTCCAGGTCGTCCCATCCTCGCAGCTGTAGGAGCACTATTTGTCACTGAACCTGCTATTTTTTCCTTAATAAAATATTCAGCTACTGCTTTTGATAAAAAGAAAGGTGCTTTCAAATTCAAGACAGCCTCCCAATCCTTTTCACTTATCTCTAAGGCAGGCTTAGAAGGATAGATTCCCGCACAATTAACAAGATGATGAATAGCTCCAAATGTCTTCACAGTAAAATCAATGACTTTATAAAAATGAGACATATCATATAGATCCAACGGGAAAAAGTGGCATACTTAAACATAGCCTCCCGCTCTTTTCCCATAGTTTCATTTTTATCGACTACTACGCTATTTGCCCCAATATCATTAAACGCTTCAACAATTCCCTTACCAATCCCCGAGCTCCCCCCGGTAATAATCACAGTCTGTCCTTTTAATGCTTGATGTGTATCGCCTTGCCTCCATCTCCTAACCTCAAAATAGAAAATACAATGCAGATCTCTGAACTATTTACTTGACTATCAGCCAAGCTGGTCAAAAGCCGTTGTGATACCAATGCCGTTACAAGTTTTAGAAAGTCCCGCATTTCCCCTCCAATTCACATCCCCAAAGGGATCATGAGAAATGTAAAAAGGACCAACCATTTCATGCGCTCTGTTCCCGGATAACACCATCGATAAATGCAGATTTGCGTAGGTCCCTAATAAAGTATCCCACGGACTAATCAGAACACATTCGATGCCTGCTGCTTCAGCCACCTGGGCAATTTTTATGGCAGGATAGATGCCTCCACATTTAATCAGCTTGATCGCAAAAAGATCGACGGCTTCCCTTTTGATTAATTCTAATGCGTCATAATGATTATAAAGACTTTCATCAGCCATGATGGGTATAGAAACCGCTGCTCTTAAGCGAGCAAGTCCATCAATATTCCAATAAGGAACAGGCTGCTCAACATAATCGATATCATAATCAGCCATGGCATTGATCACACGTATGGCTTCGGCTACAGTATAGCCTTGATTAGCATCAACACGAATCGTAATTTCTGGACCTATAGCCTGTCTTATCTGTTTAATCGCTTCAATATCTAACCGACCATTTGCCCCAATCTTTACCTTTAAGGTGGTAAAACCAAGAGTGATTTTTTCTTTTGCGAGTTGGGCCATTCTATCAGGTGCATCACTTCCTATGACATAAGTCAACGGAATCTCATCCTTGTATGCGGCACCTATTAATTGGTAGATTGGCTTTTCTAAAACTTTTCCTTGTAAATCCCACAAAGCCATATCTATAGCCGACTTTGCTCCAGCCATATGCCCAAGGACCCCATTCATCCGTTTATGTATTTCTTGTAAAGCAAAAATACTTAGACCTTGGATAGCTGGTGCTAATACTTGATCAATTGCTATTTTCATGATATCTGCTGTTTCACCTGTAACAAATGGCAAAGGTGATGCCTCACCAATGCCAAATTGTCCTGTGTCCGTCATAACTTGAACGAAAAGATGAGGGTGATGTGCTGTCATTTTTCCATAAGTTGTATGGAATGTTTGCCTAAAGGGAGTTAACACAACTTTTGAATAGACTTGTGAGATATTCAAGCTATCATACCTCCTGCTTTTTGCTTGCTGATCTTTATTTAAGCTGGACTAAAATACTGTCAACAACACGCTTCGCCTGCTTTAACGTATAATTCACTTCGTTAAAATTTCTTACAAGTGCAGTATAACTAAATTGATAAGCATCGCTCTCCTTGTCTAAAGTTATTAAACGATCAATCTCTGATAGTTTTGGAACGGCCTGCTGATTTAGCGCCAGATCGTGGTTGAAAACACTATTCTTCACATAATTCAACGGAACAAGGAAGCGCGAAAGTGCCATCAATGCTTCGTTGACCCGTCTTATTTCCTCTTGATCGTTAACGGAAATTTCTGTGATTTCATCTTGAAGAGTGGTAACACTTTTTCTCAATTCATCAGCTCTTTTTAAGGAAAGAGATAAATCAAAGTGCTCTCCCGCCTTCTCTTGCCATTTTTGTAAACCTTCTATAATATCCTCTACCGCCGCTAGCTGATTAATAGGAATAAGAGCTTCTGTTAAGGTGCGATAAAGAATAAGAAGATAGACTTTACAGTCACGTTTGAGGTAATCAGGATCAATTTTATCTAATGTATCTTCTGTCGTATGCCACCACCAGCCGAAGCCACCTGAGTCTCCTGCTCCAAATAATTGGCTAAATGCTGATGCCGCTGGATTCGTAGCCGGTGGTTGTTCTGAGCATCCCATAAATAAGGAGGGTGTTCCAGTTCCCCAAAATGATTGATCCCCTGAACGACCAAATCGTGAGCCTCGAAATAAATCTCCCGTAAGTGCACCTATAGCCTCTCTTGCTAAGTCCCTCGTTTCCTTCATGCAATTAGATTCTGTCAGGACGGTGGCACCCTTTCCACCTGAAGAATCGACATTGACATGGAGCACGCAGTGTTCTGTAAGCTCTTCCCAATGAGCATCACAATACGCCGCCGATCCAGAATACCTACCATGTGAGTGTCCTGACCAAAACGCAAGCCGTAACGAGCGATGTAGCTGCTCCTTATATTTTGAAAGAAGACGCCCCACTTCAAGCATAATTGCATTGGCTGTCCCATTATCCATAACGCCATAGTGCCAAGAATCAATATGACCACTGAACATAACAAATTTATCCGGTTCCACGGTTCCTTGAATTTCGGCGATTAATGTGGGAATCGGACGGAAGCGTGTTTCTATTTCTGTATGCATCTCCCCTGTATTCTTTCCACTGCCAACCTTCTCTCTTAAGCGTTTCCCATTAGCATTGGTTATGGAGATGACTGGTATGTTTGGCAGGAGCTTTACGGTATCAGGAACAGGCGTCCCCCATACTGGTGAGACGATCATCTCATGTGTATAGTCGGCGTTAATGAAAATTGCCCCCTTAGCGCCCTGCTCTGTTGCCTTTTTTACCGCTCCTGGAGTCGCAATGCCGTCCATCAATACAATTTTTCCTTGAACATTATTTTCAGAGTAATCCGCATCTTTCCCAAGACCAAGATCAATAATTTCCGCTGTCAAATTCTCTGCTGATAGCGCCATTGCATGTGTAATACACTCAAAATCCACATCGTCTACTTTAAGAGCTGCTTTTCCTGGAAGGCTAATATAGCCATTGGTAAACTGGAGTTCTGTTTCAAATCCAACCGCTTCTAATTGTGCTTTGGCATACTCAAACGCTCTAAGTTCTTCTTCTGTACCAGACAGGCGAACTTCCTTGGCTATATTCCTTGTAAAGTCCATAAGTTGGTCTTTAGAAACCTCTTCTAAAAGCTGATTCTCCTTTTCAGTCACTTCTTTAAAAGCTGTCATTTTACTCACAATCCTTCCATCCTATTTTTTAAAGCCTATAGACACAGGGGCTGATGAAACAGATTAAAGTTTAGGATAATAACATCCACTCCTTTTAAGCAATCACTATTGTGACAATTCCTCTATTAATAAGGCGACTAACGCGCTGCGAATCGGCATTTCTGAGATAATTAAATGCTCATGCTTCGCATGGGCACCATCACCAACAGCGCCTAATCCATCTAAAGTAGGGGTAAATGGCGCTGTAAAATTGCCATCACTTCCACCACCTGTGGCTTTTTCTATTAACTGATAATTAAGCTTTTCTTTGGCAATGGTTTGGGCCTTTTTAAACATGTGTACAACCTGATCCGTCCGCTCTAATGGAGGACGGTTCATCCCTCCAGTGATTGATAGTGAAGTCCCTTTCATATGGGGCTTAATCGATTCAATCAATGGGGACACACGCCTATACTCTTGAAGAGTGGTCACTCTTAAGTCTATTTCTGCATCAGCATGGGCGGCCACAACATTCCGTGTTGTCCCCCCTTTTACTCTCCCGACATTAATGGTTGTTCCTTTGTCGTAATTAGTTAAACCATGCAGATATGAAATTTGTTCCGCCATTTCTTGAATCGCACTTTTCCCCTTTTCTGGATCAATACCAGAATGTGTGGGCTTTCCTGTAACCTCTAAATTAAACATGCCCACACCTTTACGCGCTGTTTTTAGTGCACCCTTTTCTGACATGGCGGGTTCTAGGACTAAGACAAATTTACTTTTCTTTGCTTCATCTTCAATCAGCTGACGCGAAGTAGGACTACCAAGCTCCTCATCGGAATTAAATAAGAAAACCACCCGTGATTTCACGCTGCGTTGCAATTGAGTTAAAGCGTGCAGGGCATATATTCCTTGAACCAAGCCACCTTTCATGTCAAAAATACCAGGCCCATAGGCTTTTCCCGCTTCAATCCGAAAGGGCATCCGTTCTAATTCACCCTTTGGCCAAACCGTATCAAAATGCGCAAGCACTAAAATTTGCTCCTCACCGCTGCCCCATTCTCCTTTGATGTGATTACCGTAGGTTTGATTAGGTATGACAGAGGTGCTCCCACCTGTTAGCTCCCGAAACGTATCAGCAATAAATTTCCCTGTTTTATCCGTTAACCGTTTCTCACGAGAAGGTGACTCTAATTCTACTAATGCTTTTAGTGTCTGTAGCAGTTGATCTTCTCTTTCTTTTAAAAAAGTATAAAGTGTATCCATATTGCCTTCATCACTCCTTTTTAAAGATTGTCAAGACTCTTATGCGAAAAAGGCGGGTTATCCAAGGCTAAGAGGTAGACTGGCATTTCCCGCTGAGCTTCCGCCGTCAATAATTAGTGTCGTTCCCGTTATATAGGAGGCTTTGTCTGAACATAGAAATAATATCGCTTCCGGAACGTCCTCTGGTCCTGATGTTCTTTGTAATGGAATGCCTCGTTTCATGATATCTACATATTCTTGTGAAAGATGACTCACTTGACTTCCTGGTGCAAAGCCAGGACTAACGGCGTTAATCCGTATGTTATAGGGTGCTAACTCCAAAGCAGCTGCCTTTGTCAGCATATCGATCCCCGCCTTAGAAACTGCATAATGTGCAGCCCCTAAACGCGCCCGCGCGGCAGAGCCTGAACTAAAATTAATCATTGTTCCATGAATATCATGCTGTATCATCAATTTAGCAAAGCTTTGAATGACCTCAAAAGCAGCTGAGAGATTAATGTCTATAACAGCATCCCAATCCTCACGAGTCATGTCTAGAAATCGTTTGCTTGGATAAATACCTGCACAGTTAATAACGATGTCGGGTGTTTCCCATTTTTGCTTCACTTCATCCACAAGCGCTGCAATCGAATGACTCTCTCTTAAATTCGTAGCATGAGTGAGTACCTCAACATTCTGCAGGCTTTTGGTTTGACACAGTTCTTTTAAAGGCGCTTCCCGGCTATCGACAAGAAAAAGCTGGGCACCTTGTTTGGCGAATGCTTTCGATGTCCATGAGCCGAATATCCCTGCAGCTCCGGTAATCAAAACGCGTTTCTCTTTAAATTCCATGAGTATCCTCCCATTAAAAATGAATTGGTGATGCGAGCTTTAAAGAAGCAACGGCATCGTTCTCTATACAAAGCTGTGTTTGTAATTTCTCTGAGTGCCGTTTTAATCGGTGTAGCACCTCTTTAGCCCGCCTCCCAGTTAAAAATTCTGGCTCCCCCTCACTATTTAAAGTTACGGGATAAAAATGAATGCGCTGCTTCTTCTTTTCTTCCAGGTTGATCTCCATAACAACAGCTTCCCGTGCCTCACCGGTTTCTAGGCTCATAACATCATATGGAGGATCTCCAACCTTTAAACGATGCTCACCTTTATTCCCCATTGAATGAAATAAAAAGTTCCCCAAGCTATAAGCAATAATGCCTTCATTATATTTTTCCACTCCATGAATAACATGGGGATGATGACCTAAAATAAAGTCCGCTCCCGCATCGATCAGTGCGTGCGCTAACGGGCGTTGATAATCTGCAAGTGGTCCCTGAAAAGCGGCACACCATCCATTTGGAACACCCCAGTGCATATTGACAATCACCACATCGGCTTGTCTTTTTGCCTGTGTTATCACCTCACACGCCATCTCTTGATCTTTTATCACAACTGATGTTTCCACCCACGGAGCCATTCCAGGCTGTTCATCCAATGTCATACTATCAATCCGAAATCTAGCTATAGCGCGAATGGGTGCAATACCGGGGCGACCAACGCCAGCAGCATAGCCTGTGGGTAAGGCGCTACTAAATCCTAAAATAGCAATCTTCGTCTCTTTCAATGTTAAATAGTGGGGACGAATGGCTGAAGCTAAGTCCTCTCCAGCCCCGACACTAATAAACCCCTCTTCCTGTAATAGCTTTTTCGTTTCTAGTATGCCTTGGCTTCCAAAATCCAGCGCATGATTATTAGCTAAGGTAAAAACATCAATACCACTCAACGACAGACTATTAGAAATGTCTGGATGTGCTTTAAGAGTAATAGCCTTGTCAGCTTTGACTTCACTTGTCGTTAGAGGAAGCTCCAAATTGGCAAGTACAATATCTTTTTGATTCAAATAGTCCCAAACATCATTCACTGCTGAATTTTTCTTTGTTAGCGGAAATATAGGAGCAAAATCACCAAGCCCAATAACCGACACTTTACTACTCACACGCCTCACCTCTCCTCTGTTTTCCTTAAGCAATCCCATCTATCTTAATCGATTTCCGCATTTGCCTTTTCCTTCATTCCCAAAATCACAAAGAACGTTATAATCCCACATATAATGACATAGAAGGTGGGTGAAATCTTATTATCTGTCCACTGAACGAGCGCTGTAGCAATGAACGGTGCTGTTCCTCCAAATAGGGCTACTCCGATATTGTAGCCAATCGATAAAGAACTATTTCTTACCCGTGTTGGAAAGACTTCAGCAAGCGCAGCTGGCCCTGGCCCTGCAAAACACACGATAAAAATAGCAAGAAGCAGCTGTGGCAAAAGAATAGATAGAAAGGAAGAACCAATGAGTAAGAAGAGTGGATAAGAGAAAACCGCTAATCCACCACATGAAATTAGGAGAAGGGGTCTTCGTCCAAAACGATCAGACAGTAACCCGGTAATCGGAATAAAGATCATCAGAAAAATAAGAACGATGAGATTTGATACTAAGCCATCCGCATAACTTAAATCCATTACTTCTTTGATATAAGTAGGCATATAAGTGAGCAATACATAGTAACAAACCGTCCATGAAATGGTAAATCCAATAGCAACAAATATACCTTTGGGATGTTTAAGAATTTCTAGCAAGGGACTTTTGCTATCCTTTCCTTCTGATAGGGTTTCTCGAAATTTAGGGGTTTCCTTTACTTGGCTCCGCATATAAAGACCAATAATACCGATAATAATCCCAATGATAAACGGTATTCTCCAGCCCCATGCATTTAAGGCCTTATCTGACAAGATGGTGACAAAAAGAGTCGCGATGAGCGAGCTCAAAAGCATGCCACCAATGGTACTGAATTGTTGAAAGCTCCCGTAGAATCCCCTTCTATTTTGCGGTGCATATTCTACCAAAAATGAGGTCGAGCTTCCCCATTCAGCTCCAGCCGAGAAGCCTTGAATAAGCCGTGCCACAACCAATAAAATCGGTGCTAAAACGCCGATCTGATGGTAAGTGGGTAGAATACCTATGAGTAATGTGCCTATCCCCATCAAAATAACAGATAGTGATAGAACTTTTTGCCTGCCAAATCGATCGCCAAGTGGTCCAAAAAAGAGCGAGCCTATAGGTCGCATGAAAAAGCCTACGGCAAACACAGCGAATGTTGAAAGAAGTGCAACAAAATCATTCCCTGGTGGAAAAAATTTTTCAGAAATGACAGCAGCAAAATACCCATAAATTCCCCAATCATAAAATTCCATTGCATTACCAATTGACCCGGCAGCAATCGCCTTTCGTGTACTTTTTTCCACAAAATTCCCCCCATTTACACTTTTTATCCCTTCACGCTTTTTAATAATGCAAATTTTGTGCCAAATTCAATTTAACCTCACTTTTGATCTCTTGAATAAGCATTCCCAAAAACCGAAAAGCTTGATAATGCCGCCATCTATACTTCTTTACCATGAACATACAATTTTATTTTTTTAATAGACTTTCATAAGAGCTTTATTACATATCAATTTTAAATTTTCTAATTTTTTGGTTCATTAATGTTTTTTACAATACCCTAAACACCCTAATTTATTTTTTTGATCGTATCATCTCATAAATAAAGAAAAAATTACCCATTGCCGGCTCCTATCCTCCGATGTAACCTTCCAAATCACAGACTATGGATGTACCGAAGGCCTAATAGTGAAGGGCAAAGTCTCTTTTAAGCTTTCATCCTTACATGACGTTTCAGATAGTACTAAAAAGTGCGGGAAATCATTATTCCCACACCCTTTTTTAGGAATCAGTGTATTTGAAATACCCTAATCGATTCTCAATCATCTCATGTAAAATCAAACCCTTTTCCAAAATTCGACTTCCTTGTCCCTTCAATCCTGAATAAATCAATCCAAAATCACTTAAAATTTTCATTCTGTGTCTCACTTGTTGTTCCGTTAAATAAAAATCTTTTTCATTTAAATAATCCACTACCCTACCTCTACCAATGCCTTTCCTTGTCATGTGCAATTCTTTTAGACAGGATAGAATCATATAAACATCAACCAACAGTCCTTCTTCCTCTAATGACGTAATGAATTCTTTTTCGACACTTGCATCGTATCTGGACTTAAATTGTTCTGGTAAGTCTTTTACATCAATCTGATTGCCCTCCATCACAATGGATATATATTGAACTACGTTGATCAATTCTCGTACATTTCCGGGCCAATTGTAATTGAGTAGCTTTTCCATTACCGCATCTGCTATCTTCGGCTGTGTTAATGAAAATTCTTTTATAAAGTGATAAAGCAGTTCAGGTATATCCATCTTTCTTTCTCTTAAGGGAGGAATACGCAGTGGCAGAACAAAGAGGCGATAATACAAATCCTCACGAAAGCGTCCTTCTTCAACAAGCTTTTTTAAATCTTTATTCGTTGCTGCTATTATTCTTATATCTACTGGTAAAATGCTTCTCCCCCCTACTCGCATGATCTGTTTCTCTTGCAAGGCTCTTAAAAGTAGGGTCTGCAAGCTCTTCGAAGCATCACCAATTTCATCTAGGAAAATTGTACCATTATGAGCAATTTCAAAAAGACCTTGTTTTCCTCCTTTATTTCCTCCCGTAAAGGTTCCCTCTTCGTAGCCAAACAACTCACTTTCAGCTAAAGACTCTGGTAATCCCGCTATATTTACAGGAACAAAGGGTCCATTTTTTCTTTCTGACATGGTGTGTATCGATTGCGCAAATAATTCCTTACCCGTCCCATTTTCTCCTAGTATTAAGACCGTTTGCTCCGTCTTCGCTATTTTTTTCATAACTGAAATGATCTCTTTAATCTTCTCGCTTTTTCCAATAATATCTTGAATCGTGTACTTCGTTGCTAACCCCTTTTCCTTCATTTTCTTTCGTATATCGTGTTCTAATTTTTGAATTCGAGTCACGTCCTGAAAAGCAGTGACTTCCCCAATATTCTTATCATTCATTGAGATAGTAGTCTTATTAACAACTATTTTTTTATCACTGATGGTGATTAACTGATTGTGCCTGGTCTCATCACCATCTTCCAAATCAAGCATAGGTAAAAGATCAGTGATTTTATTATTGAGCGACTCGCTAGTTAAACCTAATATGCTTTCAGCTGAACGATTGATATTAATAATATTTTTATCCATATCCGTTGCGATGATCCCGTCATGGACAGTATTCAATATGGCTTCAAGTTGGTGATTTAATTCCATTTCCCCTTTTAAGGATAAAGAAAGCTTCCTGCTGAGCTTAATAATTTCTTGAATATACCTTGCAGTATGCCTGTTAATTTTTTCCATATCAATATTTAATTTTACGGAGATCTCTACAAGAGAGGAAAAATCCATGGGACGAATGCCGATATCAATTATTCTTTTAATAGATGGGGGAACAAGTTCTAATAATGAAGGGGCAATAGCTACTTCAACCGTTTTAGGATAATGACCAGCTCCAGGAAAATAGGGATACAGCTTTAAGTTAAAACCGAGAGCATACAGCAATTCGACCATTTCATTGGCTGCTTCAGCTAGATTACTAATCGCAAGACATTCTGTCCCTTCTGGAAGAGAAATGAGCTCCTCAAGCTTAGCAATATTAATCGCTCGCCGTACAATCAGCTTTTTTTCAGGTGGACATGGAATATCTTCTATTAAAGAATAAGAGGTAGATAAAACAAGCGAAATTTGACGAATATCTTCAACCTGTTCTAATGAAAGAATCTCTAGTGCATTGTGAAAATAATTATGTAACTGATTGAAAAGAACATTGAAGGTTCTTTCGTCCTTTGTATATAGAAGAACTTTTGGCATTTCAATCACCCTTTCTTTCGTCTTGAAAACCATGCTATACCCCCAATTGAATTGATTATCTATTATATCAAAAAATTCTAACAGCACAGCTTTCCCTGCCTTCAACTGAATTTCTATGATGGCAAAATGCTTTGCGGATGATAAGAAAAATAAATCGAGCAAATGCCGGTGTTTGGGCATAGCACATCAGGGAGAGGCTTCATTGCCAGATCAAGTGAATGGAGCGCATGGCTTCAGCCCACTCTAAAATCATGTGTTCCTGAATCTCCACTGACTCATGATGCCATACTAGAGTCCTGCGGGAAGTGGAAAATCGGTAAGACCTTAGCAGTGCGAAGGCGCGAGGAGGCTTACCACTCCCCCGCGGAAAGCGAGCGGCCTGGAGCGGAAACGTGCACCGTCCTCATGAACAGAAATTTTATACTTTCTTTTCTTTCAAAAAAACCGGCCCAAAAGTAAAAATACTTTAGGCCGGCTTTCGATTTCCTAGTATAAACTCAATCCACATATCAGCTGACTTTTAACTCAAGAAGGGAAGAATGAAAGGAGTATTATGGCTTTCTGCTTAAAACAGAAGGGAAAAGTCTTCAATCGTAAATTTTAAAAAGAGGATATCCTAAAAGATAGACTTTTTTGGAATACCCTCTTTTAATCGTTTTATTTTACCCTTTCACAGAGCCTGCTAACATACCGCGTATGAAGTATTTTCCTAAAAGGATGTAGACCAGCAAGGTGGGTAAAGCAGCGAGAATTGCGCCTGCCATTTGGACGTTCCAGTGTACAACCTGACTTCCTGCAAGATTTTGCAAGGCAACCATAATCGGTTGCTTATCTGAGGAAGTGACTGTTACAGCAAAGAGAAATTCATTCCATATGTTCGTGAACTGCCAAATGGCGACAACCACAAAGCCAGTGACAGACAACGGCATGATCACATAGCGGTAAATTCTTAAGAATCCCGCTCCATCGATTTGTGATGATTCGATCAAGGCATCTGGAATACTGGCATAGAAATTTCGAAACATAAGCGTGGTAATCGGAATACCATAGACAACATGTACGAGAATTAACCCAGGAATCGTATTGTATAATCCGATATCGCGAATAAACTGGATTAATGGAATGAGAATACTTTGGTAGGGAATAAACATCCCGAACAAGATAATAATGAATACCCAATCCGCACCTTTAAACTTCCACTTGGATAAGACATACCCATTCAAAGATCCGAGCAATGCTGAGATCAAGGTGGCTGGCACGACGAGATAAATTGAATTCATAAAATTGGGCGCCAGCTTCGAAAAGGCTTCTCGGTAGCCTCCCCAATCGATGGCCTTTGGAAGCTGCCACATATGATCAAGGGATACTTGATCAAACGGTTTTAAACTCGTAACAAGCATGACATAGACAGGAATGAGGAAACAGATACCTATAACAATCAAAATAAGATAAATGAGACTACGTGAAATACTTCGTGGCATTAGGCATCCCCCTTCCTGCTCCTGATAAGATACGGCACGATAAAGATAGCAACCAAGACGAGCATAACGATCGCGATCGCAGCCCCTTGAGCATAGAAATTAGATTTAAACGTCGTCTCGAACATATTAACCCCTGGCATATCCGTTACAAAATTGGCACCAGGACCCGTCATGGTATAGATAAGATCAAATATCTTAAGCGAAATGTGAGCCATGATGATAATAACACTAAACATGATCGGCTTGAGTTGTGGCAGAATCACCCGCCAAAAGATCTGCCATTCAGATGCGCCATCAATCCGTGCAGCTTCTTTAAGCTCTTCTGGAATGCCACGAAGTCCTGCTAAAAACATGGCTAATGAGAACCCGGTCTGCTGCCATGTTGCCGCAATGACAAGCGCAATCACCGCTGCTGGAATGCCGAAATCGATCGCACCAATGTGTAATGACGGATAGACCGCCGTTGACGTGTACCATTTGAAATGAATGCCAAAATGTTCAAGTAATAAATTGACCCCCGAAGAAGGATTTAACACCCAGCGCCATACAACACCCGTCACAACAAAGGAGAGTGCCATTGGAAAGAGAAAGATATTGCGGAAAATAGCCTCACCCTTCAATCTCTGATCAATAAATATGGCGAGAAACATGCCAAGAACAACAACAGCGATGATAAAAAATAGGGTGAAGAAAATCGTATTGCGAATATCTGCTTGAAAACGAAAATCTTTGAAGATATATAAGAAATTATCAAACCCGGCAAAAGAGAAATCAGGTAAAAATGAATTCCAATTGCTTAATGACACATACCCTGTCCATCCTATAAAGCCATAGACAAAAATAGCAATGAGTATAATAGACGGAGCAATAAAAGCTAAAGCAAGCCAGCGGTCGCCAGTCATTCGTTTTCGCTTGCGCGGCTTGGACCCTAATGTCGTTTTTCTTGCTGGCGTCTTCTTATCTGTTAGAATCACTTCCGACACGTTGGATGCCCCCTTGATCAATCAAGATGTATATAGAAAAATGTGACTGCAAGTTTTTACATTAGAAAACTTGGCTTGTCGCCAAGCTTTAATGGCGAAAGTCAAAGTTACACTTATACTATCTTCCTTTATGAGCGTCAACGAAGTTGTACATTCTGATAGTATAAAAAATCCTTTTAAAAGAAATGCAAGGAAAGGGGCCACGATGAGCCCCCTTCTCTGCCAATCGATTATTTTAAGGATGAACTTGCTTGCTTCAATGAGTTAATAAAGTTACCAACGTTCTTTTGTGTAACAAAAACATTGACCGCTGTATCAACTTTTGTTAAAAATCCTTGAGGAGCTGCTGAACCATTTTCAAGACTTGGGACCAGTGCATTGTCTTTGAAATCGTTCATCGCATTTTTACTATATTCATCATATTTTGAAGCATCGGCATCTGTCCGTGCAGGAATTGAACCCTTTTTCGGATTAAAGGCATCTTGACCCTCAACAGAACCTAATTCTGTTAAATATTTATCGACTTGTTTTGAATTTTTAACGCCTTTTGGCTTTCCAAAAGTATCGGTAACAATCATGAATGAACCATCTGTATTAGGCGTATTCACTGCACCGAAGTCTTTTCCATAAGTCATATTTTTACTTGTAAAGTAACCTTTTGCCCAGTCACCCATGATATTCATTGCCGCTTTGCCATTTGCCACTAATTCATCAGCATCCTGCCATGCAAGTGAGCTGTGATCATCGTTGATGTAGCCTAGCATTTTCTTAAAGATTTCAGCTGATTTTTTTACGCCTGGATCATCAAAGCTAAGGTCACCCGTCCAAAGCTGTTTGTATTTATCTGGACCGAGAACACCTAACAAGACATCTTCAAAAATTGTCGTTGCACCAAGAGGTTCTTTATCCCCCATTGCAAGTGGTGTAATCCCTTTAGCCTTCAGTTTATCTGCCACTTTAAAGAAATCATCGAAGGTCTTTGGTGGTTGAAGGTTGTTATCATCAAAGATTTTTTTGTTATACCAAAGAACATTACCGCGGTGGACATCAACAGGAATCCCGTAGATTTTTCCATCCTTGCTAACGAGATCCATCAAATCTTTTGGAAATTTACCGTCCCAGCCATTCTTTTTATAGAGATCGTTAAGCGGTTGCATTTTTCCAGCATCAACATAAGCCATTAGTTCAGCCCCACCATGGACTTGGAAGGTTGATGGCGGATTGTTTCCTTGCATACGCGTTGCTAGCACAGCTTTGGCATTAGAACCAGCTCCCCCAGCCACGGCCTCATTCTTGACACCAATGTTTGGGTATTTTTTATTAAAGGCACTATTTAAAGCCTTTAAACCATCTGCTTCACCACCGGCTGTCCACCAGCTAAAGATTTCTAGCTTGCCATTATTACTAGAGCTGCTGCCGCTTGAACTTTTAGAATCAGAATTTCCACAACCGGTAAGTATCAGTGCAAGAATAACAATAGATCCTAAAAGCAAACTCAGACCTTTTTTCACTTTGTATTACCCCCTCTTATTTTTAATTAGAGCGCTACCAAAATCAAGGTTTGGCTGTAAGCGCTTAATTAATAATATAAAGGATAGACCTTCCCTTGTATTTTTTATCTGCTTCACTTTTTTGCCATTCATCTGCACTTTTTTGCGATCGGAAATGGAGGACCGAGGACCATAGAGGAATACTATGCTTCAGGACATCACGGGGAATGAACTAGTGGCTAAAACCGTACATCTATGTAACAGTGCCGAAGCTGGCATAGCCTGTTGTGATTTTTGCAAATCACATACTTAGGTTGGCGCCAAGCATAGCGAAAGTCAAAGGTGTTCTGATACTATCTTTGCATGCGATAGGAAGTTAGAAAAGCCGAGCCCTTCCGTTAGCACTTGAAGGTGTTCGGCTTCTCCATGACAAAATACCGCCTGTCCAAAGACTTCTTCTTTCCTAAAGCTCTTTTGTTCCAACCTCCTCCTGTCGATAGCCTGTGGGTGACAGATTCGTCCACTTTTTAAATACTCTACTAAAATAATTCGGATCGCGATAACCGACCTCAAAACAGATTTCCTTCTGTGATTTGTTCGTTGTCCGCATCAAAACCTTTGCCTTTTCAATTCGAATCTTCGTTAGATAATCAATATAGGTCATTCCAAAGTGTTCTTTAAATAGCTTACTAAAATAATATGGGCTGAGTTGAACCTGATTGGCAACATCCTCCAACGAGATGGATTGATCATAATGCGACTCGATATACGTCCTTGCTTGAAAGAGGACACCCTCAAGATCATGTGTTTGCCAATGGGCAATTTCCTCAGCGACTTTTAATAACCTGGCTTGTGCAGATTCTCTTAAACGTTGAAGTGTCGTAGCAGATGATTTTTTTATTTCAATAGATACACCCATGTCCTTTAACATCCGTGATAGCACCACCCACATTTCCCATAGGCTTTCTTTGACCTGCTTCACATCGCGATGATAGCTTTCACTTAAAAGTGTGAAATAAGAATGAAAAGCAGTCATAATTTCTTCAACCTGTCCATTTTTAACAGCGGTCATAAGCTGTTGTTCATATTCAGCAGCATCCTCCATGCCCTTTTCTTTATTCCCCAATAACTGATGATAATATAAGTAACGGACATTCTCGTTGGTTTCCTCCAAAGCCACTAATGCCTCATTATAGGAATCAACATACGCCTTGGCCGAATTGACAGGTGTCCCGATGCCAATATTGATCAATGGATTCGCAAAGGTTTTGTCGAGTTCACGAATTAACACCCTCGCTAAGTGAATCGCATGGGATTGAGAACTATACTCTAAAGCGGATTGGCCAAGCACTAATACAGGAATTTGACTGTCCGCCATCGGTCCTGCATATCCCCTATTCCCATGTTGGAACCATTGTTTTATCGCTTTATAGATCTGTTTTTTCAAGGGCTGGGCTTCCGATGTATCGGGAGCATTGACTCTGATCACCATGGCATAAATCTCTTGCTCTTCGGGGTTAAAGACAGATTCCCATTCTTCATTACTCACCTCTTGAATATGATCGAAAAGAAGGGCAGATACCCATTCAGATTGTACAAAAGATAAGGCCTTCTTATAGGAGTCACGAATAGCTTCATTTTCCTGCTCACTCTTTCTTTCTTGTTGGATCTCTTGAGCCACACGCTGGATCGTTTCTAAAATTTCCGTCCTCCTGCTCGGTTTAAGCAGATATTCCTTCACTCCTTCACGCATCACTTGCTTCGCATAATCAAAAGTATTATAGGCAGAGACCATGATGAATTTTACATCGGGCAAGTGTCGACGTATCTGTTTGACCGCTTCCACCCCGTCAATTCCAGGCATCTTAATATCCATCATGATGATATCAGGCAATAAAGCCTGCGCTTGTTCTATGGCCTGTCTCCCGTTGGCCGCTTCACCAACAACAGTAAGTGCAGGTAAGCTATCTTCAATCATCTTTCTAAGCGCTTCTCTTTCTATACTTTCATCATCAACAATTACTAGCTTTAGTTTCATAAAGAAATGCCCCCCTTATTTTCTTGACCGTCCTTCTGAGGTATTTTAGGTAGTCTCAGCCTTATTTCAGTTCCTTCTCCTTTTTTAGTACGAATGGTGAAAATATCCTGAATACCGTAATAAAGCTGCAGGCGTTTCATCACGTTAATAAAGCCAAGACCTGTTGATTGACTATCCCCCTGTTGCTGCTCTTTACGCGCTTCTAATCTTTCTAATCGCTGTTTCGTCCCTTCATCCATCCCTACGCCGTTATCGCTGACTGAAATGTATACATGAGCAGCACCATTGCGAATCACCAGGCGAATGAATGCTCCCTCCTCGCGCGATTCAATCCCATGATTAAAGGCATTTTCAATAATCGGCTGTAAAATAAGATTAGGCACTGACGTATCCATGGCAGCGCTATCTGTTTCGATTTCAAAGCGGACGCGTTCTCCAAACCGCGCTTTTTGTAAAAAAAAGTACTCTTGGATACTCTCGACCTCTTGCTGCAGCGTTGTCGGCCTATCTAACGTTCGCAGGTTATGGCGAAGCATGATGGCTGTTGAAGTAATCAAGTCACTTGTCCGCTCAGCCTTTTCTAAATAAGCGGTTTTGGACATGATATTTAAAACATTAAATAGAAAATGAGGATTGATTTGACTCTGTAAATTTTTCAATTCCATTTCCTTTAGCAACTGATCTAACTTTGATTTCTGCTCTATCTCCTTGATTAACTTGCGAATATTTCCACGCATGTCATTAAACGTTGCTGCTAAAAAGCGCATTTCATCCCGAGTATTCGCAATAACTGGTGGCCCATTAAAGTTCCCTTTGGAAATCTCCCTAGCGGCACGCGTGAGCCGACCAATGGGCCTCGTGATGCCTTGAGAGAACCATAAAGCAAATAGAATGGCCAAAAGAACAGCTGCGATAAACATGGAGATACCCATTGATTGATAGAAATGATTTTTCTCATTCAGGTCATGATAAAAGCCTTGATAGTGAGTCAGCTCACTGTTAATTAAAGTTAAGGTCGCACTTTGAATATACTGCTTAATCTTCAATACTTCTGATAAGTGCTCTGAATAGACATCGACCTTTTGATTCTGAAAAGCATCCGATACAATACCACTTTCATCAAGATAGCTTGTAATCATATTCATATAATTATCAACATCAAGCTGGTTCGCATCATCTTTAATGCTCTTGGACAAAGCATCGGCATCATCCTGCAATTTTTGTCTCTCATCTAAATAATCCGCATAGTATTCCGGGGAATGCTCTACCATATAATCATTTAATTTGATATACACTTGATTAGTTGTTTGCGACACCTTATTCAATAAAAAATACCTTTGTAAAAACTGATCATATTGATCAACAGTACGTTGCCCATTTTGAAACAAAAAGTAAGCCACGGCATTCATTAACAAAATGATCACCAGAAAAAACAGCATAAGCTTTGTTCGAATCCGCATCATTTCTTCTTCACCTCAGCATCTTTGGTTGAAATAGGGAGGTCTGAGGCATGTAAAATTTTCGAATCCGTATAATTTAAAGGCTTTACTTGTTTCCCTTTCAAAATATCGAGCAGCATCATCACGCTTTTATACCCCATTTGGTAGGGCTCTTGACTAACGGTCGCATCAATATTGCCCTTTTTAATTAATGCTTGGGTATCCTTCAGCGTATCAAACGCCATGATATACGTATCCTTCTTACGTGCTAATTGCTCTACAATGGCCGAGATCCCAGTGCCATCAAGCGCACTTGTACCAAAAAAGGCATTGATTTTAGGGTACTTAATCAGCATGTTATAGGTTTCCTCGGCCGCCCGTACACGCGTGATATGCGATTCCTCAACATCTACAATGTGGACATCTGGTGCTTCGGAGATAGCCTTTTTAAAGCCAGCCACACGTTGTTTTTCATTAGCAGAATCAAAATTGCCTGTCACCACTCCGACTTCAGCCTTTCCATGGGTTGCTTTGACCAATGCTTTGCCTGCCTGATAGCCTGCCTTAAAATTATTCGTGCCTATATAGGCAACACGCCGACTGTTAGGATCATCGGAATCAATCGTTATGACCGGAATTCCCTTTTGAATCGCCGCATTGATGACAGCAGTCATTTTGGGATTGGGTGTTCCTTGTGTAATAATCCCATCAACCTTGGCAGCAATCGCTGTATCAATCGCATCAATATGCTCCTCCATATTCGTCTGAACAGGACCCTTATATTCAATAGCAGCATCGATCTTCGCCCCAGCGGCCTTAGCACCCTCTTCAACAAGGTGCCAGTAGGGGTTGTCCATCTCTTCTGGAATAAGAATAAAATGATAGGCGGGGGATTGTATGGGTTTGCCGTCTGTTAAACGCGCATTATTATTAAGCGCTTTCAGATAAAAGTAAATGGATAGGGAAAAAGATATAATGAAACAGATGAGTAATACCGAAATAATGACATAACGCACACGCATAAATCAACCACTCTCTATCCTTTTTTGTCTTGATACCCATATCATGCCTTAATCTTCTTTATTGGTAAAGTAAAAAGGATATTTAAAGCCAATTTTTACATAAATATGGTATTCGATATTAATTTTAAGAGTAGCAGCTCGTTTATTTGTACACCTATCGCCAATACCAAAGCGGTTCCTTTAGCAGGCGTGCTCCAACACACCTCTATTAGACAACCGGCCCAAAGCATTAGCCCATTAACTAGAAATGGTAAGAGTAGCCTTTTGTTACTTTGAAACAGGCATTTGTTAACTTGTCTCAACCTTTTGTTACGCTCACCTCTGAATTCGGAAACTTGACCCACTTCGCCATCCTGATGTATTTTCAAATCAAGCGCTAAGTAAAGCAGCAAGTCTCATGGTGGTACAGGTCAAAAGCCCGAACTTATAAGGGTTTCGCAAGGCTATAAATGCTAAGGATATAAGAAAACCGGGTGAAAAGCATGCCCGGTCCTTGTCTGGTACAGAGCATCATCCAATATGAAAGAGGCTTCAGTGCCTGGTCAAGTGGATGAGAGCGCAAAGCGCGAGATTCCTTCGGGAACTGCACGTGTCCGAAGATCCACTTGGGAACCTCACTATATTATTCCCAAGTTAGCTGAGGCCACTAAGGACGATCGGCTAAAAACGTCACGTCCTGTGACAACGCCGACCCTACCCACATCGTGTGGGCATGAGGAAAGCGAGCGACCTGGAGCGGAATCGCGCCCATCCTCATGACCAGAAATTTTATACTTTCTGATCTTTTAAAAAAGGTGCTGCCACCAAAGACGTTGACTCGCTTAACTCGAAGCAGCAGGCTTTCAAGTCATCCCGTCTTCCTTCACTCATGGCACCACCTTGAGAATACTCTCGTTTATTTTATTTTTTGATTAACTTGTTCTTCATAACGTCGATAGCTTGGATTCTGGTCGAGCTGTTTTCCGTGCACAAGCTTTTCAAGCATTAAGGTTTTTTCATTTAACTTTTTCTGAAGGGTGTGACGTTCAGAAGGATCCTCACATACCTTTAACAGGTCACGCAAGCTCAGAATCTCTTTATTAAGCTGTTTTTCATCCGTGATTAGACCGGCATTCTTTAAAAGCTTATAGCCCATTCTAAGCTCAGGGGGTATGGCAGATAGATCTTCGAGCTCCAGCGGTTTACCCTTTCCAGGAAGATCGTCAAACACTCCCTTTTCCATCGCACGCTTGATTTTATCTTCTGCTATCATACCAATGATATCCATCAAGAGCCTCCTTTCACTTCCCGCCTTACATCTAGTGTATTAAAAATGTCCTCAATAGAATAGTGCTCTTTTTAGATGTTCGACACATTGTCATTACCGGCCAATATTCCTGAGCGAATGTCCTAATAATAACTTGGCCTCGCCGACGGCCGTTTGTGTGCCTACAATCAAAATAAGCTCTGGTGCTTCTGCCTTTGCATATGAAAGTGCCCGCTGCAATGGTAAAATCTCTTGACTCGTTGCGTGATAGCGCTTGGCAACGGCTAAAGCAGTCTTGGGAAACTGTTTATGGGAATGCTCTGGAGCTGTCACAATCAAGGCCGTAGAGAAGCTTGCACAAACAGCGATAACGCCAGGATAATCCTTGTCCTCTGACACTGCAATGAGCGTCATAACAGATGCCGGATGCAGAGCGTGAACGATGCGCTTTAGATACTCAGCAGATTCACGATGAATCGCTCCATCCAAAATAATCGTTGGCTGCCTGCAGACGATTTCACATCTCCCCGGCCATTGCACAGACCTAAAGCAAGCTTTCACCCTATAATCATCCAACTTACCGCCCGTTATCGCTTCAACCGTCTGAATAGCTACAGCCGCATTGTCTGCCTGAAAGTCCCCAAGCAATGGCAATCTCAAGTGTGGGTATGGCTTAAGCTTAGTGTGCACATCAAAACGCGTTCCCTCCGCTGTCATACGAATATTTTGGGCACTAAACGCTATATTAAAAGCATGCACCTGCTTATCCTCCCACGCCTTCATCTCCCCAAGATTTAGTCCCTTCTGTCTGCCAATGATAACCTGCTGGGTCATCGCTTTGACAATGCCCAGCTTATGCCAAGCAATATGCTTTAATGTAGGACCCAGCTGTGCCTTATGCTCCGTCATAATCGGTGTGATCACTGCCCATGAATTTGCCAGCACATTCGTATCATCAAAGCGACCACCACGACCACACTCAATGACGACAATATCTGTTTTCTGCTCTTTAAAATAAAGCATGGCAATAGCTAGATTGATACCAATAGGTCCTAAATATTTGGACTTAGGAAGCTGATCAGAAATCTCAAGAATGAAAGGACGAATCTGAGTCATCAGCCGGACAAAATCAATTTCAGGAATCGCTCTGCCCTCGACACGGATCCGTTCCGTAAAACTCACAAGATGCGGAGAGGTAAACAGCCCAACCCTATACCCATGATGGCTTAATAGCGATGAAATTAAGCGACTCGTAGATCCTTTCCCCTTGCTTCCTGTCACAAGCACAGTGGGCATTCCCTCATCTGGAGACCCTATTGCATCTAATAAACGCCGAGTTAAAGCAATATCACGGGTCACCGCATCATCAGCTTGAGGAATATAGGGCTCAGCTTTAAGAAAAGAGCGGTAGACGAGAGCCTCCGCTTCATGCATGGACATCATTTTATTCACTCACCACCGCAATAACCATTTTATTCGAAGCTTTGGCTTGCACCACTTCACTGGGTACTTCTAAAGTGATTTTACAAATCACACACTTAGGTTGCACCCTATGGGTACTCCTAATGTGATTTTACAAATCACACACTTAGGTTGCACCCTATGGGTACCCCTAATGTGATTTTACAAATCACACACTTAGGTTGCACCCTATGGGTACCCCTAATGTGATTTTACAAATCACACACTTAGGTTGCACCCTATGGGTACCCCTAATGTGATTTTACAAATCACACACTTAGGTTGCCGGAAACTTAGTGGCGAAAGGCAAAGTGTCACTTATACTTTCATCCTTTGAGAGCGTCAGCGAGGTTATAAATTCTTATCGTATTAACAACGCTCTAAATTCTGAAGCATTTTCGGGTCTGATTCACTAGCTGCGGACTGGCTTAACGAATGAGCTGCTCTCGGACAGCGCCCACAAGATATAATGAACCTGTGACTAAAAGCACTTCGGATGCTTTTAAGCTCGCCCGTGCCCATTCAAGCAGCTTTCCCAGCGATGCATCATATTTATAGTTCAACCCTAATTGTTGAAAGGCCGCTTCCACTACCTGCTGACTTTGTCTTCTTTCTAAAAAGGGAGATGGTGCAACCAAATACAAAGCTTGTGGAAAATGCAGCGCTTTTAACATCTCCAGGCTATTTTTACGTGACGCAAAGGAGATGACAATGATAGAAGGCTCACAATTTAAACAGATTAAACTATCATGCAATGTCGCCAATTCAAATGGATTATGAGCACCATCAAGAATCACTGCACCATTGCCAAAGGAGAGCCTTTCTAAGCGCCCTGGCCATTTTGCTTGAGCCACCCCACATCGCATGGCCGAGTTGGGAATGTTATAGCCTAAGGCGCGCAACGCTTCAATAACACTAATGGCATTGCTCGCATTTTGATATTGATGTTGCCCAGGAAGACTAGGCATAAGCTGCTTAGCTTCAATGGTTTTACTCTTGAAATTCATGGCCCCCTCGCTTGCTTGATAGTCATAATCCCTTTCAAAAAATGTAAAAGATTTCTCTAGCTCCCTCTCTAATTTTCCCATTATTTCCCGGGCAATTGGGTGACGCATCCCACAAATGACCGCTTGCGTTTGCGGCTTGACAATGGCTGCTTTATCGATCGTTATCGCTTCTATCGTATCTCCAAGTAAATGCATATGATCTAAAGTGATTTCAGTTAAACACGCAACGAGAGGATTGAAAAGATTCGAAGGGTCTGCTGCACCCCCAACCCCATTTTCAAAAACAACCAGCTTGATCCCTTTTTCTTTAAACCAAAGCAAAGCGATGAGTATCATCATATGCATGTGCCCAACAGCCTGGAGGTCATCCTGGGTCAAGGTCCTTTTAATACGATCAACCACCTGAATAAATTCTTGCCGAGAGATATTGTGACCCGTAATAGCAAAGCGCTCTTCATAATCCGCCAAATGCGGCCCAGTAAATAAGCCATGTTTAAGACCAGCCTGCGTTAACATCGAAGAAATAAAAGCTGCTGTCGATCCCTTCCCACATGAACCTGCAATTTGTACGAAGATAAAGTGGTGATGATAAATAGCGAACCGCCTGAGGAGCCGTTCCATCACCAGCAAATGCCTGCCGTCCCTAGGCGTTTTTCTCGTATAAAAAGCTTCTAAATATTGAAGACATTCCTGGTGATTCACTAAAGCATTCTTCCTTTCAAAACAACGCTACATTCCACTAGTTCTATCGTAGCTTGTCCTAAAGCCGTTGGCAATCATAAGTTATAGAAATAGATTCCTTTAATTTAGCTCTATCAATTGTTAGGCTAAAATAGAATCCCTTAAAAATATTGTTCAAATTCAGGGCATAACCAATCATTCTAGGAAGGACTTTTTTGTTTAAAAAGAGTGATCTCATGGTTATTTTCATTTTATTATTCACCGTAAGTGCCTGTTCAACAAGCGGAACGCCTGAAAAAAATTCACTTGCCCAACCGCGATCCATTCAATGTCTTTTGGATGCAAGGACTGATGCCAGAGGGAATGCAACAGCAAAGACACCGTTGAAGGCCCCCAACAGTTAAAAGATGTATTTAATACTCTAAAAGATATAAAGGCAAGACACATTTCAAAGCAAGCTATAAAAAAGGAACTCCCTCAATTAAATTAGTGTCCTTCACCGCTCATTAATACTTGAGGGAGAACGAAGCTAACCGGAGCTCACTTCTAGTCAAACAACTAGCCACCCAAAAAAAGGGTGGCTAGTTTCGCATTATTAATGATTGGTTTGTGGAACAGGTCGCTTTTGCTTTTTGGGTAAGCGCAGGCTGAGTGCTAAGACCACTAAGCTTCCTATCGAACACACCCAGACGACTAAGTGAAAATGAGCGATATCCAAATGTGAACTAAATAACAAGCCAAGAATAGTGGACGAAGAAATCGATCCTAAATACCGACTCGTTTGGAATAACCCCGAAGCCGATCCCGTCTCTTCAGGCGTGACATAATCGTATAGAGCCGTTTGCATCGATATATTATTAAAGCCATTACTGATGCCAAGCACAATCATGATGATAATCAACCACCAAAGCGGTGTGCTATTATGCAGGGTCAGTAACAAAAGCGTCCCCAACAATATAGCGGTTCCCCCTGCAACAAGCGGCGGCTTCGAACCTTTCCGATCAATCCAGCGGCCTGTCATAGGGGCTATGAAGACCGCACAGCCAGCCATGGCCAGCATGATCAAACCTGTTTTTCCTTCGCTATAGCCCCTCACCTGCTGTAAAAACAGTGGCAAGCCGAAGAAATAACAGTAAAAGACAAGATTAATGCAGATAAATTGTAGATAGACAAAGGATAGGTTGGCATTGCTTTTCAATGTTTTCAAGTCGATAAACGGATCATGACGGCGACGCTCATAAAAATAAAAGGCAATAAAGGCCACAACTGCAACCGGTAGTGCCCACCAACGCGGGCCATTCTCAATCGACAATAAGAAGAGAATGAGCGTTACGATGCCAATGACGAATAACAGAATCCCTACAAAATCAATGCGTTTCAGCTCAATCTTCCCTGTTTTTTGACCAGGTAAAACAAAGAGGGCTAACACAAAGGATACGATGATAAAAGGAAAATTGACCAAAAAGATCGACGGCCAATCCCAAGATTCAATTAAAAAGCCACCAATTGAAGGACCAAAGGCGGCAGATATGGAAGCGAAAACTGAAAGGGTCGCCAGCGCCTTCCCTTGTCCCACAGTAATCTGGGTCCGCACCATTGACATCCCACTTGGAAACAGGGTCGAACTCCCGATAGCTTGCAGAATGCGGCAGACTAATAGCCAACCAAAATTAGGCGCAAAGGGAGCTAAGCTTGAGGACAAGGCGACAATAATAAGTCCAGCAAGGAATAGCCGCTTGGGGCCAAACATATCACCAAGCTTGCCAAAAACAGGCTGTCCTGCAGCGCTTGCTAAATAAAAGGCTGAGATCAGCCATGAAGCTGTCGCCACGGATAAAGCAAACTCGTGCTGCAAGCGCGTGAGAGCAACCGAGATCATCGACGAATTAAGCGGATTGAGTAGTGTACCTAAACCGACGGTCAATACAAGCAGCCATGGTTTAGGGTTTTGCATTGTTCTAATCATAAAAAATCCATCACCTTATTCTAGTATAAAACCCAATAGAACTATCATACGCAAAAAAAGGGGATGGGAAAAGTTTCATGCTTATTTTTTTATTCAAAATAATGCGTTTGACTTGCGTTTGTATTTTCTCTTTGTTCTCTTTTGTTACTCTCTCAAGGACTCTGGTTGATAAAAATAGTGCTGACGCAGGTCATCGATAATCGCTTCTGGATTGTTGTAGGTTTGTCTGAGTCCAAAGCCAACATACAGTGGCGTCGTTACATACCTCGGAATAATTTTCACATAAAAGACATCGAGCCAGTGGTAAAAAAAGATGTTGTAGCTCCTACAGCTGCCACCATTAAAACGATTTAAAATATAATGGCAAATAGATTGGACCGATCTTGCGACTTCATGGAGTTGATCCAAATCTGTAAAACGGATATTGAATTCTGTAAACCCAATCATTGGATGGGTGGAAAGATTGACTTCTAGCGTATCGGAAGCAATAATGCGATGACCCACAAAGAACTCTTCCTTTAGATTGTCGTGATAATCGACCTTCTCAAGGCCAATGATCTGCATATGAGGATGGCGAATGGAGCCTCCTGATAGCGGTCCTTGATTCTTAAAGAATATCACGGATTTAAATCGTTCATTATTCTCCATTTCCAACCATTTTTCAAAAGCGAATGCCATCAAATTATATAAATGGGGGAGTGCATAATCCGCCAATTCTGATTGACACTCATCTGTCTCTATAAGTACAGTCGGAAAGGTTTCCTCAAGAACAGGATACTTATTTTTAACGAGAATCATATTGTCTCGTGTATCTATGATTTCATCAAGCTGGTCCTTTGCACAAAAAGGACAAAGACTGTTGTGATGCACGCTATTTGGTTTTTCCTTGGCGATCATGGGGTTGAAATGTAAAATTTGATCATCAGACAAAGAGATCACCACATTTCTTAAAGTTTGTACATACTCCATCCTATTCACATTCCTACTATAGGATTCAAGCAGATCGGTAAAAAAATTGAATGAAATAGAAGCCCTTTGCCGTGCTTCTATCCTTATTATAAATCCATACGTAGTGATCTGAAAGCATTCCGCTCGCTTTTAACAAAATTTTCATCACTGCATCCCTACTGCCTCTCTCCTTTAAACCATCGCCTTTGAAAATCCGGCACTTCTACTAGACGAGGCTTTTTAACCACTCAATCCCCTCATTCACAAACGTTTGTCCTGGCGAAAGGTGAGGTGTGTGTTCAAGGATAAAAATCACATCAGGTGCTTGCGATAGCAATGTAAGGAGAGGTACAATCTTAAGATGTTCTGGATCTTGTTCATGAGATGGGTGAATAGGCACCCAAAAATGCTGTTTACCTTGGAACTCGATATTATGCAGGTGAACGACCTTGACAAATTTTAGCCACTTTTTTAGTACCGCCATCAGTCTTTCTCCCACTGCAAGTGCATAATCACCCACATCAATACAGAGCTTGAGATTATAAGTCTCCCAGATTTCAATAGGAAGCTGTTGCAAGGTCTCTATGGCTAGCGGTGAGCGGTCGGGACCGAGCTTGGGTTCACAAACAATAGGTAAGCCATAGCGATCTTGGATACCTTTTAATCTCTGCAAACTCCTTTCAAGCTGTACATGAGCGTCTTCTCCAAGCGAGGTGGCCAAAAAAGGGAAATGGACAAGGATGTATTTAGCACCTAGGATAGAGAGCTGCTTTGCTTCCTTCTCTAATTGCTCCCATGCCAGCTCAGGATCAAAGCTGATTTTCTGCAAAAGATCATTCTTACTGCCCGTTCGATACAATGGAGCATGTATCCCAAACGTCATCCCTCGTCCCTTTTGTAGCTGCATGAATCTTTCAAATCCTTGAGGATCCGCAAACTCCCCAATCTCTATATGTGATAAACCATAGGTAAATAATGTTTCAAGCTGCTTTGTATCAGACATGATGGTGCTTCCGGAAATCCCGAGTTGTGTTGCCAAAAATAATCCCCCTCAACTTTTTGAATCATCGTTTCCGCTAAAAAGGCGAAAAAATTATTACACTTATTCTACACTTTTTACAAGCGTCACTCTATCGCATCTTTAATTTATCTAAAGGAGAGGATGCTTAATGATTCATATCCATCACTTAAAACGCCACTACAGTCGCGCAGTTTGAATTCGCATTATTAGAGAAGTGGAATGCTTGCCCCCTCTCTCGTATTCTATCTTTCTGACCGTTTTAAAGGTCATGTGTTACTTCCTATGCTAACAGCATTTATTCTGATAGTAGAATAAAACCGAACACCAATCCGAATGCGGCTTAATTCACTCGGATAAAGCGTTCGGTTTCTGTTTACCTAAATATTTTAGTCAATTCTATTTTATACCAAACACTCCCCCACCCTGCTAAACATGAAAATGGAGAAGCTGCCAAAGCTTATTCCAAATGACTTCTAACCACTGCTTCACATCTGTTGGATGATTGACATTAGCTTCAGCAATATCGCTTTCTGAGCGTGGTTTGAGCTCATAAGTTCCTTTGAAAATAGAGGCAACACCTGTGAGCGTTAATGTTGCATTCCTTTTGTATTTCTTCGTAAAGTCTGTATAATCCAATCCTGAACGGCTATCAATACGCACACGCGTGGTGTGCTTACCATTGACAGCATCAAATTTAAATGTTCCATAACTATCGGGATCACTTATATTTTTTACCTTGATATCCTCCAGTGTCACGAGCTCGCCCTGATTGGAATCGGAAACCTCAGAGACCACTTGTGGCTTTGGCACTTCAGCCGTTCCCTCGGGAGTAAATTGAATTAGATCAGAGAGCTCTACCTCACCATTGTAAGTCGTTTTCTTAGCAGAAATTTTCACCTTATCCCCGATCTTGAGATTACTCTCTTTGCTCTGATAGACATAGACACCTCCCGAAGCGTCCTGCAGATAAAAGCCTTGTCCACCCCAAATGCCTGGAGTTGTCGTTACGACACCCTCAACCGTCACTGATCCCCCATCCTGCTCAGCCCTTGCCTTGGCAATCGGCATTAATTCTGGAAGTGACTCATTCTCTCCAGGGGGAAGTGGCTCAGCAGCCACATCGGCAATCGTCACATCCTCAGTCACGGCGTTAGTCCCGTCAACCTTTAAGCGCAGATTGGCTTCTCCACTGTAAGCGGGGTCTAGCATTACAGTTAAGTCCTTATGACCCACGCCTTGATTATCTGCAGTAATAGTAAAAGGTGCGCTATAGCCATAACTCACTGGATAGTCCCCATCACCCACTTTGAATTTTGCCAGTTGCTGTCCACCTGCTTTGTAAATCCCTACTTTTAAGTTGGAAAGCGTCTGCCCTGGTGATAGATCCTTTACATTTAGACGAAGCTGAAATTCTTGATGATTAGGCAATGTCGCTTGATGCTGGAAGCTATAGGCCGGCTGAGAAGGAGCTTCTTTGTCTGAACCATAAGCCCCCGCTGCAAAGGTCGAAGGATCCCACCATTTATAACCAGCTACTGGTGTTGTCCAGGGTTCCTTCTCAGGTTCTGTCGAATTCTCCGGCACTTCAAAATCATGAAGCTTAGTTTTTTCGCTTAAAGGCACCTTGCCATCAAAGCTCGTATAATCCTCTTGCTTAGCCAACCACTCCATTGTATTAAGGAGAAAGGTAGCGTCATCTCCTTCTTTAGAGAACCCATCATAGGTGGTTTTCTTTTCACCTGTGTCTTCACGTACATATTTTGGTGTGGCGTCTTCCACAGGTGAGGAATCTCCTATGAATGCCGCCTTTCCTTTTCCTACCTTCGCAATCGCAGCAAAGGCGCCTTCCGCAACACCTCCATTATCATAGACACCTTGATCCACTGCAGGTCCCCATGCTGGAGGATTTTTCGGTAAATAGATTAAGCCTTTTGCTTTCTTCGGATCAAGAATGGCAATGGTAGATCCCGAGTGCATTTCTACACTGTTTACACCAGAGGTAATACCAAAATCGTCACTTGGCGATACAATCGTTTCACCAGAAGTAATATCCCCTAAAGCATTATAACGAAACCGAACGCCAAAGTGTTCAGCCAACCAATCACTTGATGAAACACCCTGCATCGCGGGGGACTGTGCTTCTTCAGTACTCATTCCCTTTGTTGGATCAGCAAACGCTCCTCGCCTGTAACCATTATAAACTTCTTCTGCGTCCCAACGGTTAAGATTGCGGTCTGAATTATAATGATCAGCAATAAAAAACACACTTCCACCATTTTGAACATAGTGCAAAATGGCCTCTTGCTCTGAGGCTTTAAATGGTATATTGGCTTCACCGAGAACGAACACATCATAGTTCTTTAAATCATCATAAGTGATCGGTGACGTTTTTCTTAATTCCTTCACTTCATAGCCCTTTTTTGCTAAACCATTTCCAAAATCTGAAAACGCCCCATCAATCACCCAGTCCGCGGCCCCAGCTGTTTCACCATGGGTATTATCAAATAGCACCTTCTTACCATTTACCGACCCAACAGGCTGAATCACCGGCGGAGGATCCTCTGCGGTTTCTGCATGGGCAAGCTCGTGCCGGGAAACAAGTAGACTTGATAATGGGAAAGCCAGCATGACAACCATCAACATTTTCACTATTCTACTAGGTTTCATTTGTTTCCTCCTTAAGATTAAGTTCTATGAAGTGTGCCACTTCCATTTCATAGTACAAAGCTAGTCAGCATAAAGATAGTCAATTTTCAAAAAATAATGCATTTGACCTAGTCTATTTTTTTATGAGCATCGCAAAGAATTCCTTGCCTTTTTTTATGTGCAAAAGGATTTCAAGGTTTTAGTGGATAAAACCCGAGTAGAAGCTACCTGTTTTTCAATCTATCAACAGTCTGCTAGTTAAGTTTAACAGATTCGAAATTTAAAAGAATGGATATTAAAGATTCTTTGATGACTTAATATAATTTTAGCAATAGCTACACGCACTTTAACAATTTCACATCTCTTTACCCGCGGTCTACATTCTCCCTGTAGATAGAGCAAGAGCTTTATTAAAGTTCATTTTCTAAGTGCGCATCATCCCTGAAATTCGGCAGTTACGACATGCTACTATTAGAACCTAACGGGATGGATATAAGCGTGCCCACACTCCCTATGGATAGAGGCGGCATCTACAAAATATCGAGGCATATTCTTTTTAGTAGCAAGCAGGTTTAAAGTATGATCATTAGGAAAATAACTATTATGCAGAGATTGTTTTATAAGGAGGATTTACTATTGGACTATATCACTATACCTCGTACAGATATCAGGGCTTCACGAATCGGCCTTGGCACTTGGGCAATCGGCGGTTGGAGCTGGGGGGGTACAGATGAAGCTGAGTCTATTCGTACGATCCATACAGCAATTGATGAAGGCATTAATTTCATAGACACCGCTCCCGCTTATGGACAAGGAGTATCAGAAGAAATCGTCGGGAAAGCTATCCGATCCCATGGACAGCGCGATCAACTGGTCATCGCAACTAAAGCTGGCATTGATTGGAATGCGACAGATGTCTTTCGAAACGGGGCTAAGGAGCGTATCAAAAAGGAAATTGACGATTCATTAAGGCGACTACAAACCGATTATATCGATGTCTATCAAGTCCACTGGCCTGACCCGAATGTACCTATCGAAGAGACCGCACAAGCGATGTATGATCTTTATAGCGAGGGAAAGATTCGGGCAGTAGGTGTCAGCAATTTCACGATTGATCAGTTGGAAGCCTTTAAAGCAGTCTCCATCCTCCATACCCATCAACCGCCTTATAATCTCTTTGAGCGCGCCATTGAAAAGGATATTCTCCCATGGTGTCGAGAGAATAATGTAAGCACCATTTTATATGGAAGCTTATGCCGCGGACTCCTCTCTGGCAAAATGAATAAGAAGCGTGAATTTAAAGGGGATGATTTAAGAAAAACAGACCCAAAATTTCAGGAACCGCGTTTTAGCGATTATTTATCTGCCGTTCAAGCCTTGGATGAGCTAGCGGAAGACCGATTCGGTAAAACCGTTCGTGATCTGGCCGTGCGTTGGGTGCTTGACCAGCCCGGTGCAGGCATCGCATTATGGGGGGCTCGTCGTCCTGAGCAAATTCAGTCTGTCAATGGCATTATGGATTTCACACTTGATTCAGAAACCCTGCGTGATATTGATAAGATTCTAGAAACCCATATCAAAGATCCTGTTGGACCAGAATTCATGGCGCCACCCGCTAGAAAAGCTTAATGAAAGCTCACGAAACAAAGGGAGCCCTTTCACAGAGGCTCCCTTTGTCTTAAAAACGTGGTCATCTAGGTTTGTTTGTTATTTTGTTTGAGGCTTTTGTTAAAATTAGCGCGCCTTTTGTTGCGTTACCCCAAGCTTTTGTCCCACTCACACCTGATTTGAAAACTCACACCCCGGATTTGTTCCCTATTTGGAAACTTCATGTTTGATTTGTTAGTTTAGCCGAGGCTTTTGTTAAAACAGCCACACCTTTTGTTTCTTTGCAGCCAGCTTTTGTTCTCTTGCCTCACTGCCTCTTTTTATTAAATTCCTGCTCACCTGTTGTTATTCCCGCTACTAAGGATGTCTTAGTGGCTACCTTCCTTTAAAGGGCTTGAAAAACACTTCTGGTACAGGGGATTCAAAAGATTTGATTTGATTGGTCTTAGGATGTTTAAAAGCGAGTACAGCCGCGTGTAAACCAAGCCTACCGATAGCTTTCGTCTTAGCGCCATAAAGTTTATCGCCGACAATGGGATGCCCCATTTCCTGCATATGTACCCGAATTTGATTTTTTCTTCCTGTTTCTAGATGGACTTCCAAGAGCGAATAATGTCCACTCGTTCGCAGTACTTTATAATGGGTAATGGCCTTTTGCCCGTCGCCTGTTTTCTTGCTTGAGTACATACGATGCGTCTTTGTCTCTTGTAACCAAGAGGTGATAGTCCCTTGCTTTTGGCTGACACGCCCCTCTACAAGAGCGATGTACGTTCGCTTCGTCACCCGCTCCCGCCACTCATTTTGCATACGTTCTTTAGCGCGCATACTTTTAGCAAACATCATAACTCCAGATGTTTCTTTATCCAAGCGATGAACAATAAATAAGCGCTGACGAGCGTCTTGGTTTTTAATGTAAGTGGTCAACTGATGATAAGCCGTTCGTTCTCTTTCCTTGTCTGTTGCAATGGTCAGTAAGCCTGAGGGTTTGTCAATGATTAAGACATCCTCATCCTCATAGATCACTGTGATGCCGGTCTCTTTAGGCAAAGTGGTGACCCAGCGAATCATGACCTTGTCACCTGGCTTTAAGCCATAATTATGCTGTGTCTGTGCCCGTTCATTGACGTAAACCTGCCCCCGAGTTAATAAACTCTTTACAGAATTTCTGCTCCTATTATTAAAAGATTGTAGTAAAAAAGGTAAAAGCTCTTCGGCTTCAGTAACTTCAAAAACGGTGTTTTCCTTCGAGCGTTTGCTTTTAAAATTTACCATATGCGTCCCTCTTTTTTAGCTTTGGCCAATCCAGCGTGTAAATGTTTTAAATTCGAGTCTTTCAAAAATAGCTTTAACTTTCTTGCGGTCCATTTTGTATTCCGCCTCATCAAGCGGACAAGCGATGGGTACTTCACAATGAATCTTAGCCAATTGTCGCGAAAGATGCAGCATATCCAAGTCATTCTCAATTTTGCTGCGAATGCCTGTTGAGAGCTGGTTGATGTTGGAAAGGATGCCCTCAATGGTTTCATACTCTTGCAAGAGCTTCAAGGCCGTCTTCTCTCCTATGCCTTTGACCCCAGGATAGTTATCAGAGGTATCCCCCATCAGCCCTTTTAGGTCAACGATCTGGTGGGGATATAAGCCTCTTTGCTCATAGAAGTTATCCGTTTGATAAACCGCATAATTGCCTTGTCCCTTTTTCATAATGGCGACAGAGATATTATCATCAACAAGCTGAAGAATATCCTGATCTCCCGTGAGAATAAGGACAGGTGTTAGCTGACTAAACTGTCTTGCCAGCGTTCCCATACAATCATCGGCTTCATAACCCTTGAGGCCAATGTTCGGAATATCAAATGCTTCAACAACCTCTTTTACCAGATCAAATTGTGGAATCAATTCCTCTGGAGGCTCATCACGATTGCCTTTATAGTGTTCATAAAGCTCATTGCGGAAGGTCTTACTCCCCATATCCCAGCAACAAATCACATGGCTGGGCTCGAAGGTTTCAATCGCATCTAAGAGATACTTCAAAAAGCCGAAAATCCCGTTTGTCGGAACACCACTGCTTGTTTTCATGTAATTTCCGCGAAAGGACGTGGCAAAAAATCCGCGAAAAAGCAAAGCCATTCCATCCACAAGTAAAATATTGTGTTGTTTTTCCATAACCGTACTCCTTTTACCTTCCTAGCTGTCCTATTTATGCTCTTTTTTTCGATTTATTCATCGTGTTAAAGTGCCATTATATCACAAAGCCTCTATAAGAGCATGGTGGCAATTCAATCCACTTGTTGATAGACCACTTAATTGCTATATTAAGAACAGTAAAATTCGCACGTATTCATGCTTAGAGTTAGAGGTGAGTGGCTTTGCCAAATCAAAACTTATTAAAGGTTAGCGGTTTAAAAACGTATTTTTATACAGAACCTCAAATCATCCCAGCCGTTGACGGGGTGGATTTAACCATTAAAAAGGGGGAAATTCTCGGATTGGTCGGCGAGTCTGGCAGTGGAAAAAGTGTCACATCTCTATCTATCATGCGTCTCTTCCACAATACACCTGGTAAAATCGTTGACGGCTCCATTACTTTTGAAGAGAAAGACCTACTCTCGCAATCTGAGCGTGCCATGCAATCAATAAGAGGAAACGAGATTGCAATGATCTACCAAGAACCCATGACTTCTCTCAATCCAGTGCTTACGATCGGTGAACAAATTGAAGAAGCGATCATCAAGCATTTGGGTTATTCCCGAAAACAGGCCACAGCCCATGCTAAAAAGATGCTTGAGCTCGTCGGTATTCCAAGAGTGGACAGCATTATTCATGATTATCCGCATCAGCTTTCAGGAGGGATGCGCCAACGTGTGATGATCGCCATGGCTATGTCATGCTCACCAAAACTACTGATTGCCGATGAGCCTACGACAGCTCTTGATGTTACGATTCAAGCTCAAATCTTAGATCTTATGAAAACTTTACAGACCACCCATGATCTCTCCATTCTTTTGATCACCCATGACTTGGGTGTCATTGCCGAGGTCTGTGATCGGGTGGCTGTCATGTACGCAGGACGAATTGTTGAGGAAGCTGATGTTTTCGAACTGTTTGAGCATCCTAAGCATCCTTACACACAAGGATTAATGCAATCGATGCCTAGATTAGGAGAACATCAAGAGCGCCTTTCATCTATTAAAGGACAAATCCCCGCCCCACAAGAGTGGCCAAAGGGCTGCAAATTTGCCACACGCTGCCCCTTCGCCTTTGAAAAATGCTGGCAAAATGAGCCTGAACTCATTCTAGCCAATCCGCACGGCCATCGTAGCCGTTGTTGGCTGAGCGATGAAGTCAAGGAAACCGAGGGCGTGAAACCATGACAAAACCTCTTGTTAAAGTGGAGCAACTGACGAAAATCTATAAGCTTAAAACGAAAAAAAAATCAGATTCACCCAAGACCTTAAAGGCTGTCGATGGATTGAGCTTTCATATCGCTGAGGGTGAAACCTTTGGTCTTGTAGGTGAGAGCGGATCAGGAAAATCAACGACAGGACGGATGCTGCTTCGTCTTTTGGATGTGACAAGTGGGCGGATTGTATTCAACGGCAAGGATATTACCCATTTAAAAGAGCGACAGCTGAGACCGATGCGCAAGGACTTTCAAATGGTTTTTCAAGATCCTTACGCTTCACTTAATCCGAGATACACAGTGAGCGATATTTTGGAGGAGCCGCTTATTGCTCATAAGCTCTATCCCCATCGGGCGGATCGCCTCAAAAGGGTAAAAGAGCTGCTTTCAACTGTTGGCTTAGCAGAAACGCATATGAAACGTTATCCTCACGAATTCAGTGGAGGGCAACGGCAGCGCATTGGTATTGCTAGAGCACTTGCCGTCAATCCCAAGCTCATTGTTGCCGATGAACCTGTCTCTGCTTTAGACGTCTCGATTCAATCGCAGATTCTTAATCTCTTTAAGGATTTGCAGGAGGCCTTTAACTTGACCTACCTTTTTATTGCCCACGACTTAAGTGTGGTGGACTTTATTAGTGATCGAATTGCAGTAATGCATCGCGGGCGGATTGTCGAGCTGGCGGCTCGTGAGGAATTATACAACAGCCCTTTGCATCCTTATACGAAACGCTTGCTGGCTTCCGTCCCTGTCCCCGACCCTAAACAACGTAGAAAACGCCATGACATCTATGAACCATTACCGCAACAGACACCCCCACTCAAAGAAGTGTCTCCCGGGCATTTTGTTGCTTTATAAACGAGGATTAACTCGCAACACTCTAAACTTAACTGTCTATTAAACGACTCGCTTTTCATCGAGTCGTTTTCTCAGCATCGCTGTTTCACTCCGGAAGGTTGACCCAAATCACAGCTCCTAAAGGATGCTTATAAGGAATGGGCGTTTTATAGACTTTAGGCTGAGCTTCCGGCTATCAACAATCGTCACCTCACCCACTATAGTCCCTGTGCCACTTTTAATAAGCGCAACGAGACCTCTTATGGTTGTATTTGAGCCGCGAATTTCCCACACTTTCTTTCCCGCAAGAATAAGCTCAATCCATGGTGATTTTATGATTAAACCCTTCATCCCTACACTCTCCCTATATTGAGCTATTTTCATAGATAAAGTTACAACGAAACTGATCCATACGCTCCTGCAATTCCGCAACAATTTGGCTCGGCTGCTTATTCACCGTATTATTTAAGAAAAACCGGGCGAAAGCATGCCCGGTCCTTGTCCTTAGTATAGAGCATCATCCAATATGAAAGAGGCTTCATTGCCTGGTCAAGTGGATGGGGTGCAAGGCGCGAGATTCGGAACACTCTAACATCGTGTGGCCCCGAATCTCCGCTGACTCATGAAGTGATACTAGAGTCCTGCGGAAAAGTGGGAGATCGATAAGCCCCCGTGGAAAGCGAGTGGCCCCGAGCGGAAACGTGCACTATCCACTCCGTTTGCATCAAATTTTTATACCTTCTTATTATTTTAGGAAAACCAGATAAATTGCACCCAGTCCTATTGAGTGAGATGTTAAAGTGCAGGCCAGGCTTGGTTTCTACTTTCGGATTGTATAAAAAGCGACCTCCTCATATCAATTAGAAGGTCGCTTGAGTTATAGCCTCTTATTTTTCTTGCTCTTGGACGATCTGACGTAAGGCTTCGCTTATTGGTGTCGTCGGGCGACCAAGAAGCTTTTCGAAATCATTGCTTTCGATTTCTAAAGTCCCCTCCCGAATGTCCTTCTGAATACCAACAAGCATCGGTATGATAAATTCTGGTACACCAGCACTCTTCATCGTTTCCGCATAAATTGCATCATCTACATGCTGAACGTTAACCTCCTTACCCAAAATCTCACCAAGGATGGATGCTAATTCTTCCTGGGTAAGCAGCTTACCTGACAGCTCATAGATCGTATTGTCATGACCCTCACCAGATAAGACGGCCGCTGCAGCTTCCGCATAATCTTGTTGCGGTGCCCAGCCAACCTTGCCATTTCCTGCTGAGGTGACCCATGGCGCCCCTGCTAACACAGCTTGAACACTAGATGTTTCATTCTCCAAATACCAGTTATTGCGTAAAAAAGAATAAGGGATTTCTGTCTTTATGATCGCTTGTTCAGTTGCTTTATGCGTTGGTGCGAGGAGATTGGTACTTTCCTGTGCATTGACAATGCTCGTATAAGCAATGAATTTAACACCCGCACGCTCAGCCGCTGCCACAGCATCTGCATGTTGACGAATACGCGTCTCATTATCACCATCTGCCGAAATGATTAACAACCGATCAATCCCGGCAAAGGCTGTATCCAAGGTTTCTGGCTGATCAAAATTGCCTTGGCGAATCGCAACGCCACGTGCCCGCAATCCCTCAGCTTTCTTCGGATCTCGAACACTGACAACAAGGTCACTTGCCGGTACCGTCTTCAGTAACGTTTCTATAACTTTAGAGCCAAGCTTCCCAGTAGCTCCTGTGACTAACATTTTCATGCGCCATTCCTCCCAGTGTAAATAGGTTCAAAAATCTATGTGTCATATCGCTTCAGAATAAATTGTAACTATTTTAGTTACCTGTAATTATAATAATTACAATAAGGATATTTGTCAATGCATTTGCATCCATTTATAGTATGACATGAAAGTTCCGTGATATATACTTGCACATAGAGTATAATAAGGTCTGTAACCATTATACTTACATCTCGAATACGATTGGCTATATATAACACGCAAGGAAGGTGGTTATGATGTCTATCAGCAGTCGTTTTGCTGTCGGCGTTCATATATTAACACTGATTGAATTCAATAAGGACGGAGTAAGCTCTTCAGAGTATCTCGCTGAAAGCGTCAATACCAATCCAGCCCTCATCAGAAAAATCATCGGCATGCTAAAAAAGGCAGATTTAGTCGACGTCCATCCTGGCATCGCAGGAACAAAGCTTGCTCGAGATCTCTCGGATATCACACTCTTAGATGTCTATAAAGCGGTAAATGTCGTTCAAGACAATAAGCTATTTAGTATGCATGAAAACCCAAATCCCAAATGTCCTGTCGGCAGAAATATTCAAGAGGCGATTATGCCAATCTTTTCAACTGCTCAACGCGCATTGGAAAAGGTCCTCGGTAACGTAACCTTAGAGGATATCGTTGCGGATATTGTGGAAAAGGAACAGATTAACTAAGCAGCACCTAAAAAGAATGTCCCAGAGAAGGCGACGGGACATTCTCCTTTCATTAAGTCAGCCTACCTTCATATTGTCTAATTAAGTAAAAGGAAGAGAAACTTTAAACTCTAATTAGCTATTCGCAGGTCTATAAATTTTTAAAGATTTTTGCAGGATCACCTCTCTTGAACACTATTCCACTCAGCGTCTAACAAATCCAATTGAATGGCAGCTGCTGTTGTTGCACCACTTGATGCTGCGGCAATTAATTGAAATGGCACTCCAGATGCATCCCCAGCTGCATACACGCCTGAGACATTCGTTCTCCCCATTAAATCCGTATCGATTTTCATAACATGATGACCATTACTTGACACAACACATCCCATTTTTTTCGGTATATCTGTACTTTGAATCAAAGTTGGCGAAAAGAATATCCCTTCACATTCCACAGGTGGAGCGGAGTGAAAGATTATGCGTTTTACATCACCCTGTGACGATTCAATATGCTCAATTTTATCTTCAATAATCGGGATCCCGTGAAGGTGTATTTCAGAGCGTTGGTCAGGCGATAAAACGGCTGACCCATCGGTGAGTAAAGTCAATTTTTGAGTCCACCCAGATAGCAGCTTTAGAAGATGCAAGCTCAAATCATTCAGCCCAATAACACTAATCTGTTTATCTCGTAATTCCCAACCGTCGCAAAACGGACAGACAAAAGCACTCGTTCCATACACTTCTGAAATCCCATTAATATCAGGTAATACATCCTTCAAGCCCATAGCGAATAAAAGCTTTCTGCTCTGGACTGCCACTTCAGAGCCCGCTAATTGGAGCTGAAAATCCCCATCCTTTCCCGTTACCGACTTCACTATGTCAGGTTGAAATGTGACCGAAGGGTATTTCAAGATTTGCTCCTTAGCAATTCTGCGAAATTCAGTGGGTGTTATTCCATCTCGTGTCAAAAAACCATGTGATTCTCTCGTCACCGCATTCCGTGGCAACTCTTCATCGATGACCACGACACGTCTACGTGAACGTCCCAGCACTAAAGCCGCATTAAGTCCTGCCGGGCCACCCCCAATAATTGCAACATCATACATTTCATCGCCCTGTTTATTATTCATATTCAAAAGCCCCCCTACCTTCCAAAATTTTTTCTTCCTCCTTACATGTTGACAGCCAAGAGAAAGGACAACGTCTGACACAATAGTGCCCCTACCGCTTCAACATCTAGAGCGCAATTAGAATGCTTTATCCCCACAGCCCAGACAGATTTTCTTTCATATTACTCGCTGATTATGCATATAATAGACTTATTATATCTATAATTAAATACTATTTAAACACATGGCTTGCACCGCTGCGCTAGGTATTCCTGATGTGATTTTTTCAAATCACACATTAAGGGTGTCGCCAGAATCTCAGGTGTGAAAGCCCAAGCCTGAACTTATAAAGTCTTCCACAAAGCTACAGATTCTGACACAAAAAACGGATATTATTCCGTTTTCACTCATTGAATTAAGTCCGCTATTTTCTTATGCTGTAAATACTCTTCCATCTGACGTTCAGCATCAAGCACAACCTGTTGGATCAAGCATTCACTTCCATGATCTAACGTGCATTCATAGAATGAAGCAGTCCCTTCAATCGCTTGGATAACATCAAGAAAAGAAATATCCTCGCTTCGTTTTCTGAGACGATACCCACCATTTACACCAGAAACAGATTGAATTAATCCTGCCTTAACCAATTGTGCCATCATCTTAGAAAGATATGTACGCGACACGTTTAACCTCTCAGCAAGCGTTTGCACACTTACTGACTTATCAGGATCTGACATGACAAGATGTAACATCACATGAAGTGCATAGTCAGTCGCTTGAGAATATTTCATCGTTCTCCTCCATTATCGACTTTATAGCTCTATAATAGAGTGATTTATATCGTAAGTCAAGCTTTATCTTCATCCCATCATACGATTATGAAGATGTAGGAATATACCTAAAGGTTTGTCCATTTTCATTAATTCAGATTCAACTTAAAGCTAAAGGATCGAAGCAGACGTTATTAAGAATAATAGATTCATCCCATACAAATACTCTTTAGCAAAATTGCTAAGATGAAAACATATACTTAAAAAGGAAAGCATGACACAAGTTTAGCCTGCACTTAGACAGAGGAAGTTTTTTTACTTTCTAAAATTAAAAAGTGAGAGGTGGGATTGGTGTGACATTCACCTATCGCATGATTGAAGTGGCTACAGCTTTGTTCATCGTTATAACAGCATGGCTGATTTATCAGGATCCCTTCGTCAGTCAGCAGAAACACGCGCCCAAACAACATGAAGCACTGAGCCAAAGTGCCAAAGCCCCTTCTTCAGCTCAATTACAGGCTTCTGACCTTTTTAATCAAATCATGAAACAACTCAAACAAAAAGGACTTCCTGTGTCTTCTCTTACATCTGAAGCTCATTCCCCAACACATATTCAATTAACGGTCCTACCTACTACCCCAAACTTGAAGGAAAACCAAAAACAAGACATCGAAGCCGTTATTCATGATGTGGCTGAGTCAAATGGATTCAATCCAGATACCTTTCAGGTAAAAATGACTGCAAAAGGCAGCTCCTCTCGAAACTAACTCAGCCACAGTGCATTAACAAAATAGATAGCCTAGATCTAAGCATGTACTTTTAAAATTAACATCTCATTTACATCCACAACTATAAAATATCAACCCCTGTTCACTAAGACAATACCTTTTATAAAAGCAACAGGTGCGCTTCTATGAATATGAATTGGACAGGACCAGCAAAGAAAATCCCTCATCACCATCACTCTTTTGATAGTGAACAGAATATTTTGGCGACCTCCTTTAAGATCATTAGATGCAAAATGGCTTCTTGCCATCTCCCCTCCTCGCTCTCAACGTCAATAACCCCCTTATTTTTTTAACAATGGCAAGAAAATATCATCCACAATTTCAGTTAGAGTCTGTTCAGATATAGGCTGATAAGTGATAAGCAGTTCATGTCTGACTAAGTCCATAGGCAGCCTAATAATTCTTTCCGTTATCTTTTCAGAGTGAATCTCACCACGCTCCACCGCACGCTTTAAAATCAATGGCATGACATTTGTCCTTCTTAAATTCAATAGCTCGGAAAAGGGGATACCACCAAGAACCGACATTAAGCCATGAAGAATCTCAGGACCGATCTCCTCAATAAGACGGTTCATACGCTTTAGCACGATTATCACATCATGTCGCAAACGCCCTGTATCGGGTATCTGTTCAGAAGGCATTGGAAGATGATGCTGTATTGCTGCTAAAACAAGCTCCTCACGATTCCCCCACCGGCGATAAATAACTGGCTTACTCGTTCGTGCCCGTGTCGCTACCCTTTCAATAGTAAGGTTGGGAAATCCAACCTCCATCAGTTCATCCCAAGCGGCTTGAAGAATGGCAGCAACCAATTCATCGCCTCTTCGTCTGACGCCTACAGCTGTCACATCTATCGATTTATCTTTCATTTTCAATCCTCCCAATAAAATACGTTGCGTTTCTTATTAACTTATTATATCATATGGGTAAATAAGAAACTAATAGTATCTTAAAATTCATTAAAGGAGTCTTAATCATGGATGTAGAAAAAACACAAACTGCCGTTAATAATACAATTGATCCCGCCATCATGAAAATGGCCTGGATACTCCTCATCGGAATTTTGGCCCCCTTGTTCGATACGACAATCACCAACGTCGCCATTGATACACTAGGCCATGCGCTTCATGCTTCTGTATCCACCATTCAATGGGTCATGACAAGTTATTTAATTGCACTCGGAATGGTTATTCCTTTATCAGGATGGGCAGTGGATCACTTTGGCGATAAGCGCATGTGGATGCTTTCTTTATTGTTATTTTTAATCGGCTCAGTCCTTTCTAGTTTATCCTGGAATGTCGGAAGCTTAATTCTTTTCCGGGCGATTCAAGGTCTTGGCGGCGGATTAATGATGCCCATTATGCAAACCATCATCGTTCGGGCAGCTGGGGGCAACAAATTGGGAAAATTAATGACCATTGTTGGTTTACCTGCACTCTTAGGCCCTATTCTTGGCCCTGTATTCGGCGGCATAATCATCAATTATCTAGATTGGCGCTGGATATTTTATGTCAATATTCCTATTTGTATAGTCGCCTTCATTCTCGCTGGATGGGGCTTGCCTCAAAACACTGTCTCTAAGGCTAAGCAATCAATAGATATCATTGGGCTTTTCCTATTTTCACCGGCAATTGTCCTTATCATTTTCGGACTCACACAAGTAGAAGTCCGCCATGGTTTTTTTAACGGTGCTGTGCTCAACCCGATAATCGTCGGCCTTATATTTATCATGTTCTTTAGTATTTATGCTTTAAGAAAAAAGCAAGCTCCCATCATGGACTTGAGACTTTTTAAGAGTCTTCCTTTTTCGCTCTCTTCCATCTTGTTATTTTTTTCCGGTCTCTCCTCTTATGGAGGAATGTTATTATTGCCACTATATTATCAACAAGTTCTTGGCAAAAGCGTCTTAGCATCTGGTCTCTTGCTCATTCCTCAGGGCGTCGGCATGCTTCTGACACGTACGCTGGCAGGTAAACTAACAGATAAAATAGGTCCACGATTCGTCGTATTAGCAGGAATTTTACTAACGCTCATCGGTACCTTACCATTTGCTGTCGTCGGCCCACACCCAAACTCATTCTTATTAGCCTTTTCACTCATTGTCAGAGGCGCAGGACTTGGAGGCATCATGCTCCCTGTCATGGCGACATCCTATCAAGGCTTATCCAAAAGTCAAATTCCTGACGCAAGTAGCATGACGCGAATTCTGCAACAAATCGGCGGTGCCTTTGGCGCTTCAGTGCTGGCGGTCATCCTCCAGCATCATATGACATCTGATTCTCTCTTGGCGCGCGCCGACGCCTTCAATGATACCTTTATGTGGACTGTGGGCTTTACCCTATTTTCGCTCGTCTTTGCCCTCTTCCTTCCGCATAAACAAACTAAAGCCAGCTAAGCATGACTTGGCTTATCCTTAGAAAAAAAGGGGATTTCTTCATTGCACACATAGCCATGCCCTTCTCTTTTGTTGTTTTGAAGGAGGCTTTTGTTAAAAGGACAGGCTTTTCGTTGTACTGAAACCGGCTTTTGTTCTCTTGCCTCAGCCTTTCGTTGCACTTACACCTTGATTCGGAAACCTGTCCCCTGGATATGTTTCCCTTTTGTAAACTTCTAGCTTATTTTATTTATTTGAGCAAAGCTATGATTTGTTACATTCCTACACAGTAGCTAAATTTAACTATAAACCTTGAATAGCCTTAGCCAAGCTCAACACTTCCGATAGTAAAAATCAACCCCCTCTTCGGTCAAATCACCAAGAGGGGGCTTGAATGCTCTTTTTAATGCTTAAGGGCATTAATTTGTTGGGTCAGCTCTTTAAATCTTTGGTCCAGTTCCGCATAAGCCTGATCCTTTGAGGTCATAAAGCTAAGCTTGCCTAAAACCTCCTGTCTTTCTGTTTCAAGCGCCAAAAGCCATTCTTTCTGGCTGTCACGTTGGGAAGCCCCCTCATTTATTTGCTTTAGTATCTGATGCTGAGTAATGACTAGCCTTTCCCTTGTCGTCTTCTCTCGAAAATAACGATCATGCGAGACCACAATAAGTGTCCCATCGTACTGTGCCAATGTCTCTTCAAGCTGTTCACGTGAGGGTAAATCCAGATGATTGGTTGGCTCATCTAAGATCAGTACATCTTTTTCTTCTAATATATACGCCATCAATTTGCATTTAACACGTTCCCCCATGCTCATGGTCTCAAGGGGCTCTGTCCACTGAGAAGCAATAAATCCCAAGTGCTTCATTAAATTTTGGACGCGTCCCCTCTCTACAAGAGAGTCTCTATGAAAAAGCTGTTCGGGAGTCTGATCAAGTGGTAAATCAAATACTTCCTGCGTTAAATAACCTACAGTTGCAGCGGGCGACATCCAAATCTCTCCCTCAGCAGCTTCTTGTCCCATAATAATTTTTAATAAAGTTGTCTTTCCACTACCGTTTGGACCCATTACGGCGATCTTCTCTCCATGCTGGATGGTAAAGTTTACATCTTTAAACACCACACGATCACCATAAGTTTTGGATAAGCGCTTAACCTCTAAAAAACGTTTCCCCACCTTCCCCTTGGCTTTCATGGAAAATTGAACCGTATACTCTTTCTCAACGGGGACAATTTTTGTTTTTTCTAGCTCTTTCTCAAGACGCCTTTTTTTGGATTTGACCTGAGCATCCATTCGCTTTGCCTTGGCACGATAATATTCTTTAGTGCCTTCTTGCTTTGTCGATTGCGTATGGGCCTTTGATGACCACGAAGTAAGCGTACGAAGCTGACCCTCAATCTGCTCAATCTTTTGTTGTTGTTTTTCATAGTCCCGTTGTTGTGTGAGTCTCTTCTGCCTACGCGCCTTCATATAGCTTGAATAATTCCCCTTATGCTCCATTAACCTTTTATCTTCGAGTGACCAAATCTTCGTAGCGACCTCATCCAAAAAATAACGATCATGGGAAACAAGGAGGATGGTGCCCTTGTAATGCTTAATTTGTTGCTTTAACAGGCTTAAGCTTGCTTCATCCAAATGATTCGTTGGTTCATCTAAAAGCAATATGTCAGCCTCTTGTGAAAACCCTTTGGCAAGTCGTGCCTTCAGTTTTTCTCCACCACTTAAATGAGTGAAGTCATGCAGCGGTACCTGCCATTTTTCTAACAATTTAACTTCTGAGGGATGGGTTCCTTTGACATCATGGCACATTGTTTCTTGCACCACCATCACCATCCCAAGGTCAGGCTGCAACCATTGTATCTGCCCCTCTGTCGGTGCGACATCTCCATTAATCAACTGTAGAAGCGTCGATTTCCCAGCACCATTTTTCCCAATAACTCCAACAATGTCCCCCTGTTGTACATGGGCGTTCACTGCCTTAAACAACTGTATATTTTGAATTTCAAGGCTCACATTCACTAATTTTAATAGTTCTTTCATAGCATTGATCCTCTCTTTAACAGGGAGAATAACCATCGACACGAGCACTGCCAATAAAAAAATCCTCCCAGATGCGTTGGAAGGATTAGTCATACCTATACCTATATACAGATGTACAGCAAAAAAGCGCTATGCATCTATCGCTCGATAATAAAAACAAATGGGCAGACTAATCCTATTCTTAATTGATTTGAAATATGAGATTTCAAATTTAAAAAATAAGATTAGTTCTTCATCGTCCACCCATCACTCCTTAAAAGTTCATTACCCTTAGTATAGCAAAAATACCAGGCCATTCAAACAGTTCATGAACAAAATAGGCAGTGAATCCCTTTATTGTTTCTACATCACCTCTTTATTGGACATCTTGCAATGCCTCTTCAATGGCGACTTGTCCAGATAACACCTCAAACGTCTTATTTTTGACATGAGGCTTATCTAAAGAGGCAACCAAAACATGAGCAACATCCGCTCTTGGAATGTCTCTTCCCTCATGATTCTCAAAGTGTGTTTGTATCTCAACAGTGCCTTTGGCGGCGTCATGGGTTAAGCGCCCCGGGCGCACAATCGTATAGTCTAACCCACTTTCCTTCAAATAGCGATCCGCTTTTCCTTTTGCTTCGTGGTAATGTTTAATGGCTCCATAAGGATGCTCTGCCCCAATGGAGCTGAGCATAACAAAGTGTCTTACGCCGCCCGCCTTCGCAGCAGCAATCAATCTTTTAGCCCCCTCTTGATCAACGGTGATTGTTTTCTCAGGACCTGTTTTGGATCCAGACCCAGCAGCAAAGATGACCGCATCACAACCATTTACAGCTTCTCTGAGGTCTTGCGCTTCAAGATCAGCAACAATAACTTGCTCTGCTCCCAGTTTTTTAAGCAGTTCAGCTTGTTCTGCGTTACGCACCATAGCATAGGGATGATGCCCACCGTCGGCTGCAAGTTTTTGAATGATTAACCGTCCTGTATACCCATTGGCGCCAGCTACAAGTACATTCATATACACAACCTCCTTAATAGGATTCAGTTACAATCTTAGTCCACATTTTATAGCATTTAAAGCAGGAGGCTCACTTCACTCTCTATTATCCTTTCCCCTCATATGTAAAGTCCATCTAAACTAAGTTATGCAAGCCTACGTCATGCTATACATAGCAGCCATCTTAATGCGCAAACTAAAGCAGGGGGTGATTGGTATGACCAAGGCGAAAAAATCACAAAAAAAGCGAGCTTAGAGCACCAATACGATCACGAACTGGCTAACGAACCGTTAACAGAAGCACAGAGACAAAATAATAAAAAAACAAAAAAGAGACACTAATCCCTGGAGCTAGGACAGAAGTCTTCAGCTCATAGAGAGGCCGAACGCATTCACCATTTTAAAGGGATGCGTTCGGCTTTTTGAGTGAGTCATGAAGCACTCCGTCAAAACACTTCGCTTTCCACGGGCTCGGCCTCAGACGCGCAGGATGCTCTAGCTTTGGTGTTCGACACACCATCGGGGTCTCCTAAAAATGTTCTTTACTTTTTGGGGTGGTAGCGATGTACTCGCTTCGGTGTTGTCACAAATGCCTTTATGGATGTGATGTTTTTAGTCGAAGCGCCTTAATGACGTGACGTTTTTAGCTGATCGTCCTTGTGGCCTCCGCTCATTTTGGAATGGTTTTATCTATGTTCCAAAGTATTTATGATAAAAAGTCCCCTATCCCTGCGTCCACGAGTATGGCTTCGAAATCAGCTTTCTCGAAGCAACTCGAAGTTTACTCGTGAAGTAATCCCCCCCGAAGGCGTCTCCGCCTTACGCTCCCATCCACTTGATCAGGCAATGAAGCCTCTTTCATATGTGATGAATTCTATACTAAAGCACAGCCCGATTTTCTTATTATTTTTAAAATGTAAGAAAACCTTACATTTTAAAAATACAATACAAATCCCTCCTCATCTCCAAGGGGATTTTTATACTTTTTTTTGAAAAGTCTTTGCATTTTCGAACCTTTTGCATTATATTATTACATATAATGTTATATAACTTAACATATAGGGGGAGATTTAATGAGCTTAAAAGACGTCGCTTATGGCTTAGATTCGCTTTGGGTTATTTTAGCAGCCATTCTTGTTATTGGTATGCAAGCCGGATTTGCGCTTTTAGAAGCAGGTTCAACCCGAATGAAAAACTCTGGACACGTCGCAGGAAAACAATTATTAAGTTTTGCTATCGTCTCTATCTTTTTCTGGGCCTTTGGGTTCGCTATCATCTTTGGAGATGGCAATGCAATGTTTGGAACCACAGGTTGGTTTTTAGATGCCGGAAAGCATACCTTTGATTCCATTTCTTGGGCCAATGTCCCGCTGTCATTAAAATATCTTTTCCAAATGGCCTTCGCCGCGGTCTCTCTTGCAATTGCATGGGGAGGTTTTGCTGAAAGAGGAAAGCTTTCCGTCTACCTTGTCTTTGGTATTCTATTTACTGTTATTATTTATCCTGTGATCGGTCACTGGGTTTGGGGCGGCGGCTGGTTAGGTGAAATGGGTATGCAGGATTTTGCTGGTTCAACAGTTGTTCACCTTCAAGGGGCAATCGCTGCTTTAATCGGTACCCTTTTACTTGGACCCCGTATCGGAAAATTCAATAAAAATAAAACACCTAATTTGATTCCGGGGCATAACCAAGTTTACTCTGTAATTGGAGGCATCATTTTATGGATTGGCTGGTTTGGCTTTAATGCCGGAAGTACAATGTCTACTGCAGATGGTTTCTTTGGATTTGTTGCGCTAACAACGAATCTTGCAGCCGCCGCCGGAGCCATTGCAGCAATCATTACCGCAAAAATCCTTGTCGGTAAAGCTGACATTGGCGCGATGATTAATGGTGCACTTGCGGCCTTAGTCGCAATCACCGCTTCGTGTGCGTTTGTTGAAGCGTGGGCCGCTATTATCATCGGTGCCGTCGCCGGTGCAGTCACCTTCTGGACTTCTGTATACTTTGAGAAAAAAGGCTTAGATGATCCTGTATATGCCTTTTCTGTCCACGGTATCGCTGGGATTATCGGCACCATTTCAACAGGCTTCTTCGCCTCCAACCGTCTTGTTGCATCTGCAGGTGTAGGTAAAGCAGGTCTCTTTTACGGCGGAGGCCTTCACCAACTTGGCGTTCAAGTTCTCGGTGTTGTCGTGTCCATGATTTATGTTGCTGTTATTTCATTCATCATCCTATTTATTCTTAAGAAGACAATCGGTCTTCGAGTCACACCTGAAGAGGAAGTCTCTGGTTTGGATATCAGTGAACATGGCGCATATGGCTATCCCGAACACCTTGATCCACACTATAAATCGGTCGACTGATCAAATGAAGACTATTTTAAGTCACTGGGCCTTAGACAGCTCAATGGCGCTTTATAGGTGATAATGTGGTGAACAATGCTTTTACGCGACTGGCTAAGCAAATCGAAAGAACAGAGAATCTTCAAGGCTTGAGAAGCTGTCATCAGCATATTTTTTCAGCACTCCAGGAAATGTATTTTTCGCAACAAACCATTGTGCAAATGCTCGATCATGTCAACCGCATTCATGATGCTTTAATGAAAAAGGCAATCTCCATCGCTGAACAAGAGACTCTTGCTTCAGGGATCGGAACAGCGCCCCCTCATTTCTGCGTCTATCTGCTCGGAAGTGGCGCACGGTTTGAACAAACGATTTGGACGGATCAAGATAATGGGATCTTATATTGCTGTGAGAGTGAAGACTCGTATCATTGTCGTTCTTTTATCGGGGATTTGGCTAAACGCATGACCAACGCCTTGCATACCATCGGCTATCCTTATTGCCCAGGCAATGTCATGGCCACCAATCCGCGCTGGTCAAAAGCTTTTAAGGACTGGCTGGCATCTATGCAAGCGCACATCCAAGCCTCTCAGCCTGATGATATTCGCTATCTCTACATCGCGTCTGATTTACGTCCCATCTACGGGAGCACACAATTAATCTATCACGCCCAGACTCAATTGAATCAGGCAATCAAAGCATCCAAACATGCGATCAAGCGGATGCAGGAGCATTTAGAACAACCCAAGGTACCACTTGGCCTCTTCGGACAGGTGCACAAAGAACGCTGGGGGGAACACAGCGGGGAAATCAATATAAAAACCAGTCTCTATGTCCCCATTGTTAATAGCGTTAAATTTTTGGCCATTCAACATGAGATTCAAGCCACCACAACACTAGAGAGGCTCGACATGCTAAAAAATAAGGGGTTCATTTCAGAACGGGTATCTATAGAGATAAAAAAGGCATTCACCTCTAGTTTATATTTTCGGCTGCACTCTTCTCTTGGTCAGGAAGAGAACAATAATTATCTCCGGTTGAATCGGTTGTCTTCACAAGATAAAGCTGTATTAAAGGCAGCAATGCGAACAGCAAGGCATTGGCAAAAACACGTTTTGAATTGGAATGGAGTCAAGAGCTATGAATGAAAATCCTTTCAGAACTTGGATCGGCAGACTATTAACATCTGGTGTTCCCACCAATCAAACGGGCTCCTTTCAAAATGAAGCCTTTGTACGCTCTATCCTAAAAGAGGCCAAGCAAAAGCGCTACACCTTAGAAAGTGAGATCAAACAGATTCCTATCACTATATTAGATACAGAAACCACCGGCTTCCATCCAGAAGCCGGTGATCAAATTATTTCTATCGCTATCGCCAAAACCATTAATGGAAAAGTGGTCGATGACTATTACACCTACGTTAACCCGCAACGGGCGATCCCCTACCACATTTCTGAGCTAACCCAAATTAAAGAAGAGCATGTGCAACATGCCCCAGCTTTATCAGAGATCATGGATCAAACCCTCTCCTTGCTCTCTGGTTCCATTATCACAGGTTACCATATTCAGCACGATCTCTCTTTCTTAAATCATTATCTGTGGGGGCACGGGCGTTTAAAATTGACTCAACAGTCGCTAGAACTAAGGCAGATCATGGAGAGTTTGAACAAGCAGACCTTTAAAACATTGGATGACGCCTTACAGTTCTATAATATCTCTTGCCAAGAGCGTCATACGGCGAAAGGGGACGTCAACGCGATGGTCCATCTATGGAAGGGCTTACTTGAAACGTTAGCAGCCAAGCATATTCACACTCTATCCGATCTATATGGTCATCTCAATGTTAGGCGCTAGACATTGCCTACTCCCTTTTCTTTATGCGCTGTAGCTTAAGACTCGTTTTTAAGATACAAATTAGCAGGACACCCAGTATCATAGGATAAAGGATTTTAAGAACAAGCATGAACACATAGTCGTTCTGTAGAACAATCAAGAAATAAATAGCCAATAACGGAAGGGCACATGAAATTAAGGTCGTGAGCAGCTGCTTATATTTTTGCAAGAGTGAGTCAGAATCTGAGTAAATTTCAGGTAAAACCTTTGCCGTCGCTGCTGATTTAAAATAGTGCCAGCCCATATAGTCATCGACATGCGTCCAGCCAGAATCCTCAAAAAGAGCCACATATTCTTCATGTTCCACTTTTTTTAGAGCCTTGCGATAATCCAGCTTATATACCACCTCTTCTGGTTCACCTTGAACAAACGAATAGACAAATGAATGATAGCCTCGTAAATGCCAGCCTCGCCGCGCCATTTCCATGAGCCACCCGGCTTCCTGCTCTTCCTGCCAAGTTAAAAACACTTTAAACACTTTTTCTTTTTACGCACTTGCCTTCCTCCTTCATTTCTGCTGTCTCGCAATCCCTCGCATCTTCAACTTCAGCTTCGTTAAACCATATAGTGTGATGAGTAGCCCTAAGCCATCGATATACTTCATAAAGTTAAAGGGGGGCTTTTCACCCAAAAAGTGAACCACGCCATTTAAGCAAAAAATGAAGGCAAGCATCGATAATAGTGTCGTCTGCTTTTTATAGCGCTCCAGCTTTGATGGCTTATCCGTATAAATGTCCTGAGACATTAGCTCAGTGCCCTCACCTTGAAAGTAATAACGGTCACCACGCTTAATGATAAATTCCCAACCACTATCCGCAAAAACCTGTTTATACTCTCCGCGATCCTTCTTGCGCAATTCTGGCTGTAAATCAATTTTAAATACCGCAGAGTGCGATTTCTGTTCTTCAAAGATATAAACAGGAATAACTGGCAGGCATCCCGTTAATTGCCACCCCTGCTGGGCCATTCGGCTTAACCATTGCTCCTCTTCCTCCATCTGCCAAACCGGGAACATTTTCAGAACCTTCTTTGCCTGTGACATCATTCATCCTCTCCTTCTAACCCCTGAATGAGCTCACTGCTATTTTCTACAAGGCTTTTAATACGCTCATATTCAGCTTTTACAACCTGCCTACCTAGGGGAGTCAATGTGTAATACTTGCGACGATTGGTCGCAAATTCTTCAAGTTTAGTAATCAAGCCTTGTTTTGTCAGCTTACTGAGCGCGCCGTATAAAGTTCCTGGGCCGAGCGCTATTTCTCCATGCGTGATTGCTTTGACCTCTTGCATAATGCCATAGCCATGAGCTGGTGAAATCAGCGCTAATAAAATGTAATACGTTGTATGCGTCAGCGGTAAAAAACTCTCGATCTTTTTATACTTTGCCATTCCAACACCTCAATCAGGCATCTATATCGACTATCGTTATATCGTATATCGATATATTAACAGCTGCAAAATTTTCTGTCAATAAGAAGGCGGATTGCATTCTTTAGCACATTATCATAGAGTAAAAGGTATTGTTATCTTTTTTACGGTTCTAAAAATGCCATTTTATATCATAAAAGAGAGGAAGTAGCCAATGGAACCAAAAGAACAATGGACATCAAAAATTGGATTTATCTTAGCTTCGGCTGGAGCGGCAATTGGACTAGGGGCCATCTGGAAATTTCCTTATGAAACAGGGATAAGCGGGGGCGGAGCCTTTTTCCTTCTTTTTATTATCTTTACTCTCCTTATTGGACTGCCCCTTTTGATTTCCGAATTCATTATTGGAAGAGGCTCGGGGGAGGAAGCCATTCGTGCCTATCAGAAGCTGGCGCCAAAGAGTTTATGGACAGGTATTGGGCGCCTCGGTGTCGTGGGCTGCTTTTTATTATTATCCTTTTATAGTGTAGTCGGCGGCTGGGTCACCATCTATTGCATCCTTTCTATCCCTGGGATGCTGATCAAACCCCAGCAAAATTACGGAGAAGTGTTCACACACATTACATCTAGTCCTGGGATCACCTTTATAGGGATGGCCATCTTCTTACTCATTAATTTAATCGTGGTCGCTTTTGGCATTCAAAAGGGGATCGAAAAAACGAATAAATTTCTTATGCCATTATTATTTCTCTTTTTTCTCGTCCTTGTGATTCGTTCACTGACACTGAACAATGCTATGGAGGGCTTGCGCTTCTTCTTACAGCCAGACTTCTCTAAGATCACTGGTCAGGGCGTGCTCTATGCACTTGGACAATCCTTTTTCTCCCTAGCCGTTGGCTTTTCATGTATGGTAACCTATAGCTCCTACCTAGGCAAAAAGGTAAATCTGCCTTCTTCTGCTGCAAGCGTGAGCCTCATGAACATTATCGTTTCTTTATTAGCTGGCTTCGCTATCTTCCCAGCCGTATTTGCCTTCGGTCTTGAACCAACACAGGGCCCAGGTCTGTTATTCATTGTCTTGCCAACCGTGTTTGCACAAATGCCATTTGGAGAGGTTTTCTTATGCTTGTTCTTGCTCTTGTTTCTTTTTGCCACTCTCACATCGTCATTTAGCCTATTAGAGGTCATTGTTTCAGCATTTACGCGATCAGGTAAGCGCTCAAGAGTCACAGTCACTATTTTGGCCAGTATCATCATGTTCGTCGCAGGGATTCCGGCAGCACTCTCACAGAGTACGCTCAAGCATATCCACATTTTTGGCAAAACAGCCTTTGATGCGACTGATTTTCTTGTCAGCAATATCCTATTGCCTGTCGGTTGCTTTTTGATCGCTATTTTTATCGCGCATAAGATGGATAAACAGCTGGTTAAACAACAATTCTTAGAAGGCGGCAGACTAGGTCAGGGCTGGTATACCTGCTGGCACTTCCTGATGAAATGGCTCGTGCCCATCACGATTATCCTAGTCTTCCTAAGCACCCTCGGTCTTTTTAAATGATAAAAATGTATAAAACTACTCCAAAATTTTATCCCTTTCTTATATATTCGAAAAAATAAGGAGCTGGGATAGAAGCGTTCAGCTCATAAAGAAGTCGACCGCATAGAATGTGAATGCGTTCGACTTTTTGAATGAGTTATGAAGCGCTCTGTTAAAACACTTCGCTTTCCGCGGGGAAGTCTCCGTCTTTTGACTACACTTCTGGTTTCCCTGACTCCTTTTAAAATCTTAGCGTTCGATATTAAGGTGATCTCTTTTAGCTTTGTCCCACCCTCTTACGTAAAGCGACCTTTAAGCCTTTTCATGGACAGAGGCGGAGGCGAAGAATTCATCGTACAACGCCTGAACTGCGCGGGCTTCCTCTGTTTCTTTTACCCCAAACATCATGCTGACCTCAGAAGAGCCCTGGTTGATCATTTCTATATTTACCCCAGCCTCAGCAAGGGCCCTAGCTGCTCTTGCTGTTGTCCCTACATTACGCCGCATCCCTTCTCCAACCACCATCAAGAGGGCAAGATTATATTCAATTGCTATTTCATCAACAGCTAACTCCTCTTTAATACGTGTTAAAATACCCGTTTCAATTAATGGCTCCAATTGATTTTGTCTTAATATAATGCTCATATCATCAATTCCTGAGGGAATGTGTTCATAGGTGATGCCGAAGTCCTCTAAAATATTGAGGACCTTTCTACCAAAGCCAACCTCTCTGTTCATCAGATACTTGCTCATATAAATGCTACAAAAACCCTCATCACTGGCTATACCAACGACAGGGCCATTGGTGAGTTCACGGTGACTGACGATTTTTGTTCCTGGCGCATTCGGATTATTGGTATTTTTTATATTGACGGGGATACCGGCACGAAAGGCAGGAATCAAAGCCTCATCATGAAAAACGGAAAACCCAGCATAAGAAAGCTCACGCATCTCTCTATAGGTCAATACTGTGATTTCCTTCGGATGTGAGACAATGTGGGGATTAACGGAAAAAACGGCATCCACATCAGTAAAATTCTCATATAATTCTGCTTTAACCGCATGAGAGAGGACCGAGCCTGTGATATCCGAACCACTTCTTGAAAAGGTATAGACCCTTCCTGCCTTACTGTAGCCGAAAAATCCAGGAAAAATTAGGACACCTTGCCGCTCCCTTAATTGATATAAATGGTCATAGGATTCTTCTAAAACCTGTGCATTGCCCGCTTCGCTCGTGACAAACAGCCCAGCCTCATGAGGGTTCACATATTGAGCAGGCACACCTTGAGCTTCAAAATAAGCTGCAATCAGCTTCGCATGGTTGTCCTCCCCACAGGCTTTAACGGCATCAATATATTGCAGCGGTTCACTTCTATCCCCTTCAAGTACAGCATTCAGATCCCTGCGAATACGCACTATAACCTTGTCAGATAAGCCTAGCTCATCAGCAATGCTGGCATAGCGCTGAAGGATGCTATCCACCTTATCCGTCGAATGCTCCCCTTTGAGCTGGGACTCTGCACACTGAATCAATAGATCTGTCACCTTCTCATCATCAGGTGCACGCTTTCCCGGAGCAGAAACAACAACAATCCTCCGCCTCGGATCAGCCATTACGATATGCAACACTTTTTGAATCTGCTCTCCTGAAGCCAAAGATGATCCACCAAACTTTACAACCTTCATTACCACAACTCCTGTATATTGAAAAATTCAGTAAAAATAAGATAAAAATAGATACGCCTTTGTAGGTACGTACGCTCCCAACACTCACAGAGCGTTTTATTTGGCCTATCTCCTCTTGTAGCTCACTCATAATAATTACTCATTATTACTCTTTCAGTGCAGAGAAGCAAGTCATTTCGTAAAAAAAGTCTAAACATTTCGTGAAAACTAAAGAAGACTTGCTGTAGCGCGCTTCATTATGTTCAAGCACGCCACCCATTCATAATCCTCAGATAGCAAAGGCAAAGCCTAAACTTTTATTTATTCATTCTGATGATAAAATACGGACGTCTGAAATTACGACATAAAGGAAAGAGCATGACTCCCCATAAAAGAAGAGGCATGCCCTTTTAAAAAGCAAGACTGCAAGTGTCCGACTAATGGTTTCTATGATTATGATTATCGGCTCAGACTCATGCAACCGGTCAGCCTTTGAAGGAACGAGCAGCTAGCAAAAAGCCTTTCCTCCAAACAATAACATTGACTGCTAATAAAACAAGTAAATACCCATATAGAACAAAAGAGAAAATCGTACAGAGCCAATGAAGCCCCACAAAACCTAAGATAATAAATATAAGAAAGAAAATTTTAATGCCATCGCTTTGCTGTATATTTTCAAACGGACGCGAAAATGGAATGACCTTTCCAGTCATTAGAAAGCAGATATAGACATATAACAAGGCATTCAAAAAAGTAATGATGAGGTCTGGAACAATCCGAAAGCCAAACAAGACAATAAACACGACAGCCAGTATGAGAAATAAGGGGACAAATAGCTTGTAAACAAAGGCCTTTATCGCCCCTTTATAAATGTCTCCATGCTCTTCAATCGGCAGCGCCTTGTAAATCCAAGCCCCCTTATAATTGCCAGAATACTTCAGCATCACCACCACACTAGGGATAATCACCAGTGAGAAATAAAAGGACAGATACCACTTAGAAGTCGAAAGATCAGCCAAAGACCCGTCATGCAAAGCATTAAAGATAAAAATAAACGGCAAGACAATGGAAAAACCCAGTGATGGATAAACCTTCAACTTAAATTCCCTTTCCTTTTTCATCATTAGACATGAAAATTGGAAAACGGCCTGTTCTATTTTTGAGCGACAAAGCACCTTATGACTTTCTAAAGAAAATCGTCGTTGACTTTTCTGTTTGCCCCCTCTGTTGACGAGCTTTTGCAAATTCCTTTCAAAGGTAGGCATCAACTTCATGTAAAACGCAAGCGCTAGAAGCGGCACAAGCAGTGTCATGAATGAAAAAAGGATCAGATAGCCATTCACCCTATCGTGAAGCACCAACTCAAAGGGTGCACTGAACCAAATAGGTGGAATAAAGACATCCCACCATTTCAAATGGAAGGTCACATTCAGACTAACAAGGTCAAAGGACCGCACAACAAACTGGTACCCTATCATGATTGCAATAATAAGACCAATCTGTACGTAATTGATCACATCTTTAAGCTTTTCCCCATCGAAATAACGAAGAATACAAAAGTAGAGCAGAGCTGTAAGGAAAATGATCAGAATATCACTCAACAAAACCTCTATGAGTGCAATAAGAAAAAATATAACCCCATGCCGCAATAAGCCGACGACTAACGGAATTCCAGTAGTTGCTCCTGTGAGAAGGGTCATATAAATTAAAATATGTAATGTCTTTGCCATATTGATTGTTCGCGTATCAACCGGCTTTGAAGCCAAAATATTGCGATCCCTGATATCCATCAACACAGAAGAAAAGTCCGAAACCATTGAAGTCATAATGATAAACATGATGATGGCGTAAGCAAGGCTCATTTGAAAAGTATAATTTCCCCCCATAATCATGAAGGGGACCAAAACCAAGCCAATCAATGCGTAAAACCAAAGCGAACTGAGAAAATGGTTTCTCTCCCTCTGTCCATGCTTTTTCCTTCCCGACCCACTCATAATCGTCGGGACTCGGCGCTGATCCATGAGTAGCTTTGTTTGTAATATCGCTCGCAGCGCAGGGTAATTCACATGGCGTTTTTCGAAAAAGCCTCGGCCGTGATCCATTAGCTTTAAAATTTTAAACGCCTTCATCCCCTACACCTCTTGGACGACCGCTACAAAATCCTGAGCAATATCGCGATGGCGGTCAAAGCCTGTCAGCTGATTAAAGATTTCCTCAAGGCTTCCTTGCTGCCCCTTTGCCTGCAGCGCTTCAAAACTGCCATCAGCAACGATCCTTCCTTCATTTAATAGAATGATTCGGTGACTGATTTTCTCAACGACATCCATAATATGCGAGGAGTAAAAAATCGTTTTACCTTGTGAAGCCAAAGCCGACAAAATCTCCTTAAAGATCATAACACTGTTAGCATCTAAACCACTGATCGGCTCATCAAAAAACAATAGGTCAGGATTATGCAACAGACTGGAAACAATCAGCACTTTTTGGCGCATCCCCTTTGAATAGGAGGAGATTCGCGAATGGAGCACATCCTCATCCAAGCCGAAGAGTTCCAAAAGCTTTTTAGCCTTGCTCGTGACTGGGTCTTCCTGCAGCCCATATAATTGGCCAACAAAACGCAAATATTCAAAGGCTGTAAGACTATCATACAGTTCTGCCGTTTCCGGCACATAGCCGATCCTGCGCTTGTATGCCACATCGCCACTAGCTATGTCCTGATTAAAGATGGTAATCCTGCCGGTGTAGTCTTCAGTAAGCCCTAGCATTACTTTGACTGTTGTACTTTTCCCCGCCCCATTTGGACCAATATAGCCAATAATTTCTCCACTAGACACCTTTAAGTTGACCCCATTGAGAACGTACATCCCATCATAGCTCTTATAAAGATCCTCAACTACAAGCACGGGGGCATTTTTCATATCGATAACCGCCACCTCCACTTTCCTTTTACTGCCATTCTAACATAAACAGAATGTTTCAAAATACCATTCTATATAAAATTTTATAATAGTAAACTTATCTATTCCCCACTGCCTCTGTAAACCTTAAAACAGAAAGTTTATTACAAAAATCGGTAATTAAACTCATAAGTTTGAGCCTACTACTTGAAACCAGACAGTGAAGTCACTAAAATTGATGTATTCGAGAAGAGGATCACTTTGCACTATATATCAATGAAATGAGGCGATAGAGTGAAGACTTCAGAGCAAAATGATCAAGTCATCGGGGGACTGGCGGCCGTCGGTGCCTATGTTCTTTGGGGAATCATGCCAATTTATTGGAAGCTTATTCATGGTGCATCATCTGAAGAGGTGTTGGCCCACCGAATTATTTGGTCATTTGTTTTTATGATTCTTGTCATCCTGTTTACAAAAAGCACCAAAAAACTACGTGAGGATTTTCGCGCCATTTTCACTGATTTTAAAAGATTGCTTATTATTGCCAGCGCTTCAGTTGTCATTACCGTTAACTGGTACACCTTTATTTGGGCTGTAGATAACGATCACGTCATCCAAGCCAGTCTTGGTTATTACATCAATCCTTTAATCAGTGTGTTACTCGGCGTCTTTTTCCTAAAAGAGAAATTATCCATGTGGCAAATCATTTCAGTTCTTCTCGCACTTATTGGCGTCTTAATCATGACCTTTCAAGCCGGCGTTTTCCCTTGGATTTCACTCACCTTAGCCGTAAGCTTTGGACTATACGGCCTACTTAAGAAAACCGTTCACTTAGCGGCCATGACCGGACTGACCATTGAAACATTAATCATCACACCCGTTGCACTCATTTATATTCTCTTCTTTGATAGCAATGCCAGCAGCTCATTCAGCACAGCTAAACCTGGGTTAGCACTTTTACTGATGGGGGCAGGTGTGATTACAGCCATTCCCTTGCTTTTATTTGCGGCAGGAGCCAATCGGATTTCTTTGGCTATGATCGGTTTCTTCCAATACATCGCGCCAACACTCATGCTTATCCTTGGAACGCTTTTGTATCATGAACCCTTTGACTCAGAGCATCTGCTGTCCTTTATCTTAATTTGGGTCTCCCTCGTTCTGTTCACCCTTTCTCGCACGAGATGGTTAAAACAGATTGAGGATAAAATCTTTCATAAAAAGAACGCAGAAAACCTGCCCATTAGTAAATCCTAAGCTATACGTCTGCCAAGTGCGAAGGATGCCCCTATTCCGCTCCCTTAAGGAAGCGGAATAGGCTTTTTATGGAGCGTTGCGCGTATTTTCTTTTTGGACTGTGAATGCTATCATATGAATAGATTTTTAGTAAAGACAAGTGCGGGTATAAAGGCTATATAAAATTATAGAAATGAGGCAATAACTTTGAAATTAGTATTTTTTGTTGGTACTGCGGGGACTGGTAAATCCTATCTTTCACAACGCTTATCCGAAACCTTTTCATGGGCTTACCTCGATATGGACACCATTGGTACCCCTTTTGTTAATAAAATGTTAGAAATGAATGGACAGGATCCTGATGACAGGGATTCTGCTTTCTATAAACAGCATCTGAGAAATCTACCCTATCAAGCGCTAATGGACGTAGCAATGGAAAATATTAAAGCGCATCAAGATGTCGCCCTAATTGGACCATTTACAAGAGAGCTTGCTACCCCTACTTGGATCGAAGAAATTTTAAAAGCGAACGGCTTTACACTTTCAGATGTGGATGTCAAAGTCATTATCGTTGAGGTGCAAAACGCTGACGTTGAAAAAGACCGCATTCGCGAGCGCGGTTATGATCGCGACCAATGGAAGTTAAAGCACTGGGACACTTATAAAAGTGAAAAGAAGACATATAACGTTACATGGAACATTCCTAATGCATCCATTCTCCGCTTTGATAACTCAGGTGAACTCACCAATCAGAAATTACAGCAATTAATCAACTTCATCAATAGATAATTTTTTCACGCTTAAAACATCACTCAAGAGCTTCCCATGCGGAATCCTTAAGTGGTGTTTTTTATCTCCTGCATCATTAATCGAAAATAAATGGGAATTTTATGTCAAAACGGAGAAAGAATATTTAAAAAATGGTGTCCTTTAGTATAATAAGAAACAATCAAAAATCATAAGAAAGGGTTTTTTATAGCTATGGGGAAGTAGCGCTCAGTAATTTCTCGGTATTTATTCTTGCCTTGATTTCAATCTTATAACATCATATACTTGTTCGTTAAAAGAACGATTGAAAAAAAACGATGAGGCGTTTAATCTAAAGGCAAAGGAGCGGAACAGAAGAGCTTTTCTGAGGAATTTTATCTTTACATTTTTATATTTAGCACTGCCTGTTTCATCTACCTTGTATTTAGCGATAAAGTAAGTGCTCTTATTTACTTCATTGTATTTTTCATAATGAGATTATTAACAATGGAGAGAACACACAAATCAAAATCTAGCAAAACAAAGATGGTTTACATCGTTTGCTTACTCTTATTGCTCTATTTAACGACCATCTGGACTGTCAGCATTCGTATTAAAGTTGGTGCCTGGTCGATTTTATTGATCATTTATTGCCTTGAAAAGATTGAAAAGAAGTATTTTATCTCAAATCACGCGAGCGATCACAATTCATAGCCTTATGGTGGGAACACGATAAGATTTTTAAAGGAGACTAGGAAAACGGAAGCGCAGTCAAAATACGGGGACTCCTGCGGGAAACGAAGTCGTTTGGCGGAGTGCTTCATGATTCACTCAAAAAGTCGAACGCATCCCTTCCAAATTATGAATGCGTTCGACTTCCCTATGAGCTGAATACTTCCATCCCAGCTCTTTACTTGTTGTCAACAGTGCTAATCCTCTTAAGGAAAACCGGGTGAAAAGCATGCCCGGTCCTTGGCTTGGTACAGAGCATCATGATATATGAAAGAGGCTTCAGTGCCTGATCACCACGTGGATGGGAGCGGAAATCCGCACCGTCCTCATGATCAGAAATTTTATACTTTCTTTCTTTTCAAAAACTAAACCCTTTAGACTTCACTCGCCAAGAGCTTTAAGTTTTATCGTTGGCCTTTAATATATGGCACACCACTGGCCTTTGGTGCATCGGCACGCCCTACAAAACCTGCCAGAGCAAGAATGGTAAGGACATACGGAGCAATCAGAAGATAGACATCTGGGATGCTCTTCAGGAATGGGATCGATTCGCCGATAATGCTTAAAGATTGGGCGAAGCCAAAGAATAAAGCCGCTCCCATTGCCCCTAATGGGTTCCATTTACCAAAGATCATCGCGGCAAGAGCAAGGTACCCTTCCCCCGAGATCGTCGTCGCTCCAAAGTTTGTCGCAATTGTGACAACATAGACAGCACCACCTAAGCCGCCCAAAGCACCACTTAATGCTACCCCGAGATAACGCATGCGTGAGACGTTGATTCCCAGCGTATCCGCTGCAGCTGGATGCTCCCCTACAGAGCGCAAACGCAAACCAAAGGAGGTTTTAAATAGCACATACCAGACCACAAAGGCAAGAATGATGGCGATATAAGACGTATAGGCAATATTCGAAAAGAATAACGGGCCAATAATCGGTATATCGTGCAGCAATGGCACATCAATTTTATTTATGCGGTGATCGATATAAGGCGTTTGCCCACTTCCAGCAAAGAGCTTTTTCACGAGGAACACGGTGATCCCCAAGGCTAAGAAGTTGATAGCCACACCGCTGACCACCTGATCCGCTCGGAAGGTAATGCTCGCCACTGCATGAAGTAATGAAAAAGCAGCGCCGATAATGGCAGCAACGAGGAGGGCCAGCCATGGAGAGGCAGCTCCCAAACCTATATGCTCAAACAAGATGGTGAAGACCGCACCGATAAAGGCACCAATGATCATGAGACCTTCCAACCCAATGTTAACAACACCTGAGCGTTCGCTGAATACACCTCCAAGAGCTGTGAGAATCAGCGGAGTCGCAGAAAGAATGGCACTCGGAATGACAATTTCAAGAATTTCCATTATAGTCATTTGGCGCCTCCTCCTTTCTTTTTCAGTCTGTCGCGTGTCCAACGAATAATATAATTAGAAGCCACGAAGAAAATGATTAAAGCAATAATGACTTGGACAAGGTCATTTGGAATCCCTAAAGATTGCATGCCGATTTCACCTGTTTCAAGAGCGGCAAATAAAATAGAGCCTAAAATAACACCGAATGAGGAGTTAAGACCAAGCAAAGCAACAGCAATACCATCAAAACCAATGCCCGTGAAGTCTTGGTTAATGGTCATATAATGATATGTCCCTAATCCAAGCATCGCACCAGCTACTCCGGCAAAAGCACCGGAAATAAAGAAAGACAATACCATATTGCGATTCACATTCATTCCTGCATAGAGGGAAGCGTCAGGGTTAAAGCCGACTGCCCGCAGCTCGTAGCCTTTCGACGTCCGCCATAAAATGAACCACATCACGACCGCCCCTATGAGCGCAACAATAATTCCCCAGTGCATCCGTGAACCTGCTGTCAAGTTATAAAGAAACTGCGAAGAAAGAGACGCAGAATCAGGAATATTTGGCGTTCGTTCTCCTTCAGCATAAAAGTATTTGCGAATAATGGCATTCGTTGTGTGTAAAGCAATATAGTTCATCATGATCGTCGTAATCACTTCATGTACTTTAAAGCGTGCCTTGAGTAATCCCGGTATGAAGCCCCAGATTCCACCGCCGATGATCGCCGCGATGATACACGCTGGAATCATGATGACTTTTGGCAGCCCTGCTGGGAGCAGTAAAGCTGTCGCAACCGATGCTAGCCAGCCCACTAATAGTTGCCCCTCAACACCGATATTAAATAGTCCTGCACGAAAAGCGAAGGCAACTGAAAGTCCTGACAAGATCAGTGGGATGATGGTTACGACCGTTTCTCCAGAATAATAGGGGGTCAGAAAAACCATCTGAAAGATATCTCCATACGCTTGAAGCGGATTGTAGCCACTAATCAGCATGATAATGGCGCCGGCAATCAGCCCTAATAAGACAGAAATCACAGGAACCATTGCACCAGAAAGTCGCTTAGTGTTCATTTTCATGTGCTCCTTTCAAGTGATGACCAGCCATTAATAACCCCAATTCATCCTCGGTTACTTTGCTTGGTTCAACAATGTCAATAATTTTCCCTTCATAGATCACAGCGATACGATCACTTAAATTTAAGATCTCATCGAGTTCAAGTGAGATTAAAAGTACTGCTTTTCCATTTTTTCGTTGTTCCAATAAGCGTCGATGAATGAATTCTATCGCCCCTACATCCAGTCCCCTTGTGGGTTGAGCTGCAATTAATAAATCTGGATCACGATCAATTTCCCTGGCAATGATCGCCTTTTGTTGATTGCCTCCCGAAAGCGCGCGTGCAGGTGTATCTACACTGGGAGTCCGCACATCAAATTCTTTAATCAATTTTTCCGCTTGTTTGCGGATTTTATCAAAATGGAGAATCCCTGCTTTGGAATAAGGGCGTTGGTAATATGTCTCAAGCACCATGTTATGGCCAATCGAAAAATCCAAAACAAGTCCGTGCTTGTGACGATCTTCCGGAATATGAGCAATGCCCGCTTCGGTAATTTTTCTTGGACGGTGCTGGGTAATCTCTTTGCCATTTAATAAAATTTGGCCGCTTGCTGCCTTGCGCAAGCCTGTGATGGCTTCAATGAGCTCTGATTGACCATTGCCATCCACACCCGCTACACCTAAAATTTCTCCACTTTTTACAGTGAGACTCAGTGAATTGACTGCCGCAACCTTTCGGGAGTCAAGAACGGTTAAATCTTTTATTTCTAATACGTTTGCTCCAGGATGATAGGGTTCTTGATTGACTTGGAATTTGATATCTCGTCCAACCATCATGCTTGCCAGCTGACTGGGCTCAGCATCCGCCACATCAACGGTACCTATCCCCTTTCCTCGACGAATAACCGTACATTTATCGGCAACCTCTTTAATCTCCTTTAACTTATGCGTGATTAAAATGATGGATTTGCCCTCGCTTACAAGCAGCTTCATGATCTTCATCAATTCGCGAATTTCATGTGGTGTCAAGACCGCCGTAGGCTCGTCAAAGATAAGAATTTCCGCGCCTCGATAAAGCGTCTTGAGAATTTCCACACGCTGCTGCATGCCAACAGAAATGTCCCGAACTTTGGCATGCGGATCAACATTCAAACCATATTGATTGGAAAGCTTCCGTACTTGCTCCTCAGCGACTTTGATATCAATTTTCCCTGCTTTTGTCGGCTCACTACCTAAAATGATATTCTCCGTGACCGTAAACGTATCGATGAGCATAAAGTGTTGGTGAACCATGCCAATTCCAAGATCTCCTGCAATATTTGGACTTGTAATCTTCACCTTTTGTCCCTTTACATAAATCTCACCCTGCTCCGGCTGATAAAGACCAAATAACACATTCATTAGCGTTGACTTGCCCGCCCCATTCTCTCCAAGTAAGGCGTGAATTTCCCCAGGTTGGACCTGTAATGTAATATCATCATTGGCAACAATTCCTGGAAACTCTTTGCGAATGTTTCTCATTTCTATTACATAAGTCACGTTTTTCACTCCAAACGTTTATGAAACAACGGACAAAGGCCATAAAAAGATACCTTTGTCCGCATGATTGTTCAATTATTTTAAAGAAGCAAGGAAGTCTTTATATTCAGCATCTGTTTGAGGTGGTTTAATATCTCCATTGATGATTTTCTTTTTGTAATCATCCACTTTTTTCATGACATTATCAGGAATGTGATCGTGGTGCTCTGATAGCCCCACACCATTATCCTTTAAGCCATATTGAAGATTTTCTCCACCATGGTAATTACCGTTCATCGCATCTTTTGAAAGCTGTTCAACAGCATTGTCCACGCGTTTTACCATCGACGTAAGGGTGACATCCTCGGGCATTCCCGCATCGTATTGATCGCGGTCAACACCGATGACCCATACGTTATCTCCTTTTTTCTTACGGTTTTGCGCTTCATTGAAGACACCATTCCCCGTTGCTCCGGCTGCATGATAAATGATATCTGCGCCTTGACCATATTGGCTGTTGGCAATCGCTTGTCCTTTATCAGCTGCCGAAAAGCTTCCAGCATATTGAACAAGGACATCTGCTTTTGGATTAACAGATTTCACACCTGCTTTGAAGCCATTTTCGAATTTCTTAATCAGTGCCGATTTTTCGCCACCGACAAAGCCAATTTTATTCGTCTTTGTCATCATTCCAGCAACTACACCAACGAGGAATGAACCTTGCTCTTCCTTAAAGGTAATGCTTGTCACGTTCTTTGCATTCACGACATCATCAACGATGGCAAAATGCGTGTTGGGATTAGCAGCTGCTACTTTCTTCACTGCATCTTCCATCAAATAGCCAATACCAAAGATCAGGTTATAGCCACCATTGTTATGTACGAGTGTATTTAAGTTTGGTTCATAGTCTGAAGCTTGATTAGATTGCAAATATTTATAGTCTGTATTTAATTTTAGTCCATTGTCTTTTCCGAACTTTTGCAGGCCTTCCCAAGCAGATTGGTTGAAGGATTTGTCATTAACACCGCCAGTATCGGTAACCATGGCAACCTTGAAGCCTTTCTTCTTGTCCCCGCCACTGCTTTTGCTTCCGTCATCGCCATTAGACGAGCCACAGGCCGAAAGCACAGTACCAAGAACGAGTACCGCAATGAATAGAAATAAATATTTTTTCACTGACCAATAAACCCCCTAAATCTTTTTAATAATCCTACCTTTATAATATTAACCTGAATCCGTGACAAAACATCTTTACAATGGTCGCAAACCGTTGATACGATAAGGGAAAACGACGTTGACGATTCTTCATCAAGTAGGTGATGTGATGAAAG
>NZ_BMIR01000010.1 GCF_014642655.1 Pullulanibacillus camelliae | reverse complement strand
GGAACCAAGCGAAGACATTCGCGCGGTAGCTGGAAAAGCGTACAAATTTAGAGTGCCAGAAATACTGGGATGAATAGGGTACCGAGAAAAGTTTGACACAAACATTTTAAAATATCTCCTTGACATCCTCCTGATTTCCCTTCATAATACTTTAAAATAATAGTCGGCAATGAACAGGCTAGTAAATGACGAGCAGACATTAAAGAGAGCGGAATGAGTAGCTGAGACATTCTGCAGCCCTGCGCTCATTGAACCCACCTGTGAGCTGTCAGTGACGAAGCTGACCGTCCCCTGTGCGTTAATCAGAAATGAAGCGGGCATTAAAAACAATGTCAATCTAGGTGGTACCGCGGAATCAAACCCCATTCCGTCCTTATTAATAAGGCGAGATGGGGTTTTTGTGTTGTCAAAATTCGCAAATACAATCTATGAGGAGGAATAAAAAAGCAATGTTTAAAAAGGTAGCATTTATTGGAGCGGGAGCCATTGCAGAGTCCATGATTACCGGTATACTCGCTCGGCACATTCTAGAGCCACAGCAAATATGGTTGACCAACCGAAGTAATAAGCAACGCTTAGAAACTTTACGAGACTGCTTTGAAGTGTCTGTTTCAGAGCAAACAGAGCACGTGATCCAAAACGCTGACCTCATTATCTTATCGGTTAAACCAAAAGATATCTCAGAAGTGCTTTTTTCTATAAAAGATAAGCTTCAAGAAAACCAAGTGATCCTCTCCGTATTAGCTGGCGTATCCACTGATTACATTTCCGAGCAGTTGGCGTTAGCTAATCCCGTTATTCGTGCCATGCCTAACACTTCTGCTGCAATCGGTCTATCGGCCACCGCGATCGCAGCAGGGCGCCATGCTACACCCGACCATTTACAACAGGTCAGTCATTTATTAAGAGCGATCGGCACCACGGTTAGTGTCCAGGAAAACGCTCTCCATGCGATTACTGGACTATCCGGCAGTGGGCCCGCTTATATTTATTATCTTGTAGAAGCGATGGAAGAGGCCGCTTCACACATCAATCTTGACACTAGAGTTGCGAAGGATTTAATTCTACAAACCCTTATTGGTGCAGCAGAAATGCTGAGGAGCAGTTCAGAAACCCCAAGACTTTTGCGAAGAAAAATTACCAGCCCAGGGGGGACGACGCAGGCAGGGATTTCGGTATTAGAGGATTATCACTTTCAAGAGGGGCTGATCGCAGCGATTCAAGCCGCTACAAAACGTTCTGAAGAGCTTGGCAGCCCTTTTGAGGTCCTTTCTGATTAAAGAGGATTTTTATTTAAGCGGTAGGCACTAGTTATTTTAATACAGATTTTGTTATTTAGAAACGCAATCGAGACTTTTGCTGCGCTCATATCCTGATTGGAAGCTTCTGCCTTGGATTGGATTCCCACAAGCTTCAGACGGCCAAAATCAAAGCCTAAACTTATAAGGTCTTCCACAAAGTTATAATTGCTGACGTTATTAGAAAACTTGGCTTGCACCACTTCACTGGTACTCCTGGTGTGATTTTTGCTAATCACCCACTTAGGGTGCCCGCAAGCCTTAAAAGTCGAAAGCCAAAGTGACACTTATACTCTCTTCCTTTGGGGGCGTCAGCGAAATTATACATTCTGATAGTATAAGAAAAACCGGGCGAAGAGCATGCCCGGTCCTTGTCCTTAGTATAGAGCATCAGCCAATATGAAAGAGACTTCATTGCCTGATCAAGTGGATGGAGCGCAAGGCGCGAGATTCGGAACACTCTAAAATCGTGTGTTCCGCGGGTGCCGCTGACTCATGATGCGAAGACTAGACTCCAGCGGGAAATGGGAGATCGGTAAGAGCTTAGCAGTACGAAGGCGCGAGGAGGCTTACCACTCCCCCGCGGAAAGCGAGCGGCTTGGGGCGGCAATCCGCACCGTCCTCATGACCAGAAATTTTATACTTTCTGATCTTTAAATAAAAACCCGCATGTAGCGGGTTTTTAAAACATTAATTCCAGGAGATTATCTTTAGTAATTTTACCGAAATAATGGCCAACATCAATGGAAGATAGCTTGTCTTCCACTGCATTATATTCAAAACGGGTCCCTTTTAAAAGATTGATCACATCATTGACATCCCCAACACCAAAGAAGTCACCAAAAATAATGCCTTCTTGAATGATGCCTTTTCTTACAACCATGCGGATATCGACCGTTCCAGCTCCGGGAAATCGCTTTTTATATTGAACATTGAATTTAGGTGATTTTCCGTAAACCCAATCCCAGTTTCTATAACGCCGCTCAGCGATTTCTTCAATACGTTTCCAGTCTGCTTCTGTGAGCTTATATTCATCAATCTTATCTTCAGAACCGAAGATATATCTTAGTAAGGTTTGCTTAAATTCCGTGATGGTCATGTCCTGAGCCAAGTGCTCACGAATATTAGTCACACGACTGCGCACAGATTTTATGCCTTTAGAAAGGTATTTTTCGGCATCTGGGTTAAGCGCCTTTGCAACATTTTCCAAATTGACATCGAACATAAGCGTGCCATGACTATACATACGTCCACGCGTCGAAAATTGAGCATTACCACTTATCTTTTTCCCATCAACAAGCAAGTCATTTCGCCCTTGAAGCTCAGCGTTCACCCCCATTTGATGCAAGGCTTGTACCACGGGGTCCGTGAATTTTTTAAAGTTATGAAAGCTATTGCCATCGTCTTTTGTAATAAAGCTAAAGCTGAGATCGCCCTCATCGTTATAAACTGCACCACCGCCTGACAGACGGCGCGCCACTGTGACATTGTGTTTTCTTACATAATCCAAATTGATCTCTTCAAGCGTATTTTGATTTTTCCCGACAATAACCGTTGGGGTCATGCTATAAAAAAGCAAATAGGTTTCATTAATATCCAGCTCAGTAAGGATGTATTCCTCAATAGCAAAATTGAGATTGATATCCATGATATCTTGATTATCTATGTATTTCACGCTTTTTTCCCTCCGTCTATCTCTTAAACAGCTTTTCATTTCCTTCTCTATCATAACGACACAAAACGATTTTTTCCATCAAGATTTTCTTGCAAGTGCAGAGCCTCAAGGTTTTAAATCGACTGGGCACTTTTTGCGAAACATTCTTCCTATATATAGTATAATAAAAGCATATCACCTCTTCAAAGGAGAACAACTATGCCTTACATTGTTTTTGACCGCCCAAAGTGGAGTACCTTTCCACATGACATTTCTATAGATGAAAAGGAACATTTTTCGACAATGATTGCCGAGCAAGAGCTTTCGGACATCTATAACCCACTTGGAAGCCTGTTACTGAGGCTCTATACCCTTCATCAAGAAAGAAGCACCGCTCTAGAGCAATTTTTTCATCAAGACACTCCAGCCCCAAAGCCCTTTATTATTGGCATTGCAGGCAGTGTGGCCGCTGGAAAAAGCACTTTTGCCAACACCCTCATCCAGCTGTTGACAGCAGCCGACCAGCCATTAAAAGCCACCGTGCTTTCTACCGACCATTTTTTATTTCCAAATCATGTATTAAAAGAAGGCAACATGATGGATTTAAAAGGATTCCCTGAGAGCTATGATTGGGACAAGCTGATTCACGCATTACATCAGATTAAGCTCGGAAAGCGTACGAACGTTCCCATCTATTCACATGAAACCTATGATATCCTGGACCATGAACAGACTATTGAGAAAGCGGACATTATCATTGTAGAAGGTATTAATACACTACAATATCATTCTCAAGCTCAAGGCTTGCCTAAGCTGCTGGATGTTACGATTTATCTTGATGCAGAAGAACGGGATTTATTTCAATGGTTTTGGAAACGCATTAGTGAATTAAAGAAAAAGGCTGAACAGGATCCTACGTCTTATTATCATGCCTTCAAAGAAAAATCTGAGGCAGAGCTCCTCCAGTTAGCCCAAGGGGTTTGGGATAAAGTGAATGGAAGAAATTTGTACGAGCACATTCTTCCTACGCGTTCGCATGCCGATATCATCATCAAAAAAAGAAGCGATCACACAATAGAAAACATAAAAATCAGGGACACCTTTATTTAAGGAGTGTCCCTTTACTCGTTGCTGCCACTGCCTCTACTTTAATACGGTCGGGATCCTCGAAGTATACCGCATAATGATTAGGACCGCCGGCGTAAGGATGCTTTTCTTCATATAAAGGTCGAACACCCCGCTTCTTCAACTCCTCCGTAAGCTGGTCCACTTGCTCCTGTGTCTCTACATGAAAAGCAAGATGATTTAGCCCTGCTCGGCAGCGATGATAGGGAATATCTAAAAAGCGCTCCTCTACCTGAACAAAGACAATATAACATTCGCCTAGCTTCCAGCTGATACCTTTCGGCCATTGTTGATAGACCTCATATCCAAGCCAAGTAAGAAACCAACCCCAAAAGGTTTTCGAGCGCTGTAAATCGGATACATATAACTCTATGTGGTGGATTAAGCCTTTTGTCATGATCACACCCTCCTTTATCACCTAGTATGACAGAAGGATGTCTAGAAAAGAATAAGAAAAACCAGGCGAAAAGCTACCCGGTCCTTGTCTTAGTATAGAGCATCAGCAGATATGGAAGAGGCTTCATTGCCTGAACAAGTGGATTGGAGCGGAAATCACCTCCCTTTGCCATACACATTTCAACATTTATTTTCGCGCCAAGGGAGAAGTATGCCCAAAAACAGATAACTTTTTAGTTCGCGATCTTTTATTGCTTCATCACAGTGACTTTCTTAATATGCTTCCTAATATAGTTTGGTCTTGACCTGAAATCTTGTTTTTCTTTGAAGTATGAATAAATCAGATTATACTTTCTTTTCTTTGAACAAGAAGAAGGCCGAATCATGTTTCAGCCTTCTCATTCTTTTCGCCATCATCCAGTGGAAGCCAATCCAGCATTTCTTTAATCACCGTGTTGATTTTTTGGTCGACAAATGCCTCTCCATACTTCGCCTTTGCCTTTTCGATGTGTGCCACAACGCTCTCTTCGAATTGAATGAGCTGCTGTTCTTCTTCAAGTGCGTTATATAAATTGATAATATCCTCCATACCATTATTAATGGCATCAATAGCATCACTAAACAGCTGACTTTCTTGATCATTCGCCTTCATGCATATCACCTTATTTATCTTTACATTTGTAGTTAGCTTCTTCACAATCCCGTGCTTTCATACTTTTTCTATGGGAAAATATCTGACATTCTGGTCGAATTCAGACATAAAGAAAGAAGGAAACTCTTATATTAAATTATATAAAAATTTAACTAAGGAGGACTGTACATGAAAAAGCTGCCCATGTGGCTACAAATGGTCATCAGTATGGCGCTAGCTGTCATTGTTGGCTTAATTTTTGTCGCAGCCAATATTGATGAGGGAAACTGGCTTTACAGTTTTTTTGCCTTTATCTCTAATGTCTTTATTCGTCTGATCAACATGTTAGTCGTTCCGCTTGTCGTTACTTCCTTAATCGTAGGTGTGGCCGGTCTTAAAGATCCGCTAAAACTAGGAAGTATCGGCTGGAAAACCATTGTTTATTTTATATCCACAACATTTTGTGCGGCGCTCATCGGACTCATCTTGGTCAATATCTTTCATCCTGGAAATGGCTTCACTATCCCTTCGGACATTAAGGCACCCGACTCTAATAAGCTGACCTCACTGAGTGACACCTTTTTAAATATGATACCCACCAATCCCATCCAAGCCTTAACCCAAACCTCTATCTTACAAATTATTTTCTTTTCAATTTTTATTGGTATTGCCATGGTCTTTCTTGGAGAAAAGGCAAAGCCTGCCTACAATTTCTTTGAAGCTTGTTTTGAAATTATGATGAAAATCACTGCATGGATCATGGCGCTTGCCCCCTACGGCGTTTTTGCACTCATTGTTAAAACCATTGCTGATAACGGCACTACCGTCTTTGCTCCACTTGCTAAATACATGTTTGTCATTTTATTAGGACTATTTCTCCACCTCTGCATTGTTTATTTCTCATTAATCAAAACGCTTGGTAAAATGAATCCCATTACCTTTATGCGCGGAGTCTTCCCAGCCTGGCTTATTGCCTTTTCCACTGCGAGCAGTAATGCCACTTTACCGGTAAGCTTAAGGTCGGTAGAAAATAATCTTGGCGTCAGCAATCGGGTTTCCAGCTTTGTGCTTCCTTTGGGAGCGACAGTTAATATGGATGGTACCGCTCTTTATGAAGGAGTTGCTGCCCTTTTTATTGCACAGGCCTATGGCATCCACCTTAGTATCGGCGCCCAAATTATTATTTTACTCACAGCTTCTCTTGCCGCCATTGGTGCTGCTGGGATTCCTGGAGCTGGCTTGATCACCATGGTGCTCGTCTTGAATGCCGTTAACCTTCCCGTAGAAGGGATTGGACTCATTCTTGCTGTCGATCGTCTCCTTGACATGTTTAGAACTTCAATTAACGTACTCGGAGATTGTACGGGAAGTGTTGTAGTGGCTAGAAGAGAAGGAGAAATAGAAGAAGGTACTGAACAAATCGCTTAATTGGGCCTTACTGCGCCTTGAATGCCACATCCTACTAAAAAATCATAAACCGATTATACTATGACTGGGTGTATCCTTTAGCTAAAGGTACATCCAGTTTTTCAATGTCCTTAAATAAAAACCGGGCAAATGCCTGATTTTACTTAGATTTTAATATCAAAATGCTTTGCTGTAAGCCATTAGAGCGGAGTTCCTCCCAGCGTCAGATGATCAGGATAGCTATAAAAGCGTTTGAGACAGAGCCCCTTAATATTTATGAAAGGTGAAAGCGATGCCAGTCCTCTTTTTTCATAAAATCACAAAAAAATTGATCAAAAAGGTTGCAAATTTTCCCCAAACCGCATATTATAGCCTTAGATACAAAAGTTGCACTGATGCAAAACTATGTCTTGCAGCTAAAAAGGAGGACTTCGACATGAAAGATAAGCTCTTTCGGTCGCCAAATGCTTCTGGATCCAGCGAAGCACTAGACTCAACGCAGCAATTATCTGAGGGGCAATCATTGGAGAGTATTTTGGCAAAAGGGAAAGGTTTAAAACAACTCCTACCATTTCTTGGCCCAGCTTTTATTGCAGCGGTCGCTTATATTGATCCTGGGAACTTTGCAACAAATATCCAGGGCGGATCACAATACGGCTACATGCTGTTATGGGTTGTTGCTATCTCCAATCTCATGGCGATTCTCGTCCAATCTCTATCTGCTAAATTAGGGATTGCTACGGGAAAAAATCTTCCTGAGGTTGCGCGTGATCATTTACCCACATGGGCTTCTGTCGGCTTATGGATTCAAGGTGAAATTATTGTCATGGCGACTGATCTTGCAGAATTCATTGGTGCTGCCCTCGGCCTTTATTTAGTTTTTGGCATACCGATGTTACCTTCAGCGTTGATCACAGCCGTTGCTTCCTTTTTAATTTTAGAATTACAACGGAAAGGATTTCGGCCATTAGAAGCCGTCATCGCTGGTATGGTTGTTCTGGTCGTCTTAGCCTTCGGTGTCCAGGTTGTTTTTGCCCAGCCTGAGCTCGCACCTTTAATGAAGGGGCTGGTTGTTCCGAGATTTGATGGTGTAAATAGTATTTTGTTAGCAGCAGGTATATTGGGTGCTACGGTTATGCCTCATGCCATTTACTTACATTCTGGATTAACCAACAAGCGTATTATCGGTCGCAATGACGATGAAAAATTAAAGATTTTTAAATTTGAATTTGTTGATATTTTAATTGCCATGATTATTGCCGGCATCATCAATGCCAGCATGCTTATTGTCGCAGGGGCCCTCTTCCATAAACACGGCATGGTCATCCAGGATCTTGATGTCGCCTTCGACCAATTTAAAGTGTTGATTAGTCCTTTAGCAGCCATCATTTTTGGGGTAGGACTTTTATCGTCAGGATTATCAAGTTCATCTGTCGGCACTTTATCCGGTGATATTATCATGCAAGGGTTTATTAGAAAAAGAATCCCAATTTATCTCAGACGGTTTATTACGATGATTCCGCCACTTGCCATTATCATTTTCGGGGTCAACCCAACTTACGCGCTTGTTATGAGTCAAGTTGTTTTATCCTTTGGCATCGCCTTTGCTCTTATTCCGCTTATTATCTTTACGAGCAAGAAGGAGCTTATGGGAAAACTCGCCAATAAGAAAATAACAAATGTGGCCGCATGGGCCATCGCCAGTCTAGTCATCGTACTCAATTTATTTCTTCTTTATCAAACGCTTTTTGCCTAAAAATTTAGGGAGGTGAATCTTATGCATCCTTCCCCTAGAGCACAGCAGCATCCTAATGAAATCAAAGCCCATACAGCGGCTATGAGCAAAAAACATGTTCATCGTTTTATCACAACTATTGGTTTTATATCTGCTTTTCTTGCTTAAACGCAGGCGTCAATTTTCAGTTGACGCCTGCCACATTTTAGTGTACCTTATAAGTAAGTTTATAAATGAAGTCCACTAGGGGAGCCGTTAAAAACGGCTGAGACAAGAATGTATCATTCTTGGACCCTTTGAACCTGATCTGGTTGATACCAGCGTAGGAAAGTGGAGCCGGCCTTGTCTATCCAGCCGCTCCCTTTTGGAGCGGCCTTTTGTCGCTCTAAAAGCGGCGTCCTCTAGTGACTTCACTACAATCACAAAGGAGGACTTTTTGTTATGCATTTTTCTGAGCAGCTTCGTCAGGAAGCCGATCCTATTTTTCAGGCTATTTTTGAGCATCCCTTTGTCCAAGGCATTGCCACTGGTCAGCTTCGTAAGGAGCAACTGATCCATTACGTTAAGCAGGATTACGAATACTTAAATACGTTTATGCGTATCTATGGGCATGCCGTTAGCAAAAGCACCTCAAGGAAAGATATTGAATTTTTTAATGGACAGATCGCCTTTATCCTCCATAGCGAAATCCATCCCCATCATAACTTTTGCGAGGTGGCAGGCGTGCAGTATGAGGAGCTGCAAGGTGAACCCTTGTCACCAAGCGCCCATCATTACACCCGCCACATGTTAAGCGTGGCTCAAACCGGTTCGCTTGCAGAAATTATTGCTGCACTTCTTCCCTGTCCTTGGACCTATTACGAAATCGGTCAAAAGCTTCTAAAAGAGGTCCAACCGTCACCTGACCATCCCTTTTTTGATTGGATAACTTTTTATGCCGAATCACCCAAAACAACCAACCATCTTTGTCAGCGTCTTGACGCGCTTGCACAAACCGCCAATTCTCAAGAGCGCCAACAGATCCTGGAACATTTTTTAATCAGCACTCAGCTTGAATATCAATTTTGGGATATGGCTTATCGGCTTGAAGACTGGCCGGTTAAAACGAAGGGGGTTTCACTATGAATTGGCGAATGAGAGAGGTTGTGCTCACCGTCATTCTCTCCATCGTTTGTGGGATCATCTACTTAGGCTGGTCCACCTTATCCATTCCTATCTCTGCACTTTTTGGCCCAGTGGGGTCAGAGTGGATGTTCGGCATTTGGGTGATCGCCAGTCCCTTAGTCGCCTACATTATCCGCAAGCCTGGAGCCGCATTGATTGCAGAAGTGGCAGCAGCTGCCGTCGAAGTCTTGACGGGGAGTCAATTTGGTCTATCCTCTTTCTTTGTTGGTATTTTTCAAGGGATAGGCTCTGAGCTCGCTTTTGCTCTTTTTCGCTATAAACGTTTTACACTCATCCCTTTAGTAATCTCAGGTATTTTGGGAGCCTTTGGCAGTACGATTTATGATGTAATAGCAAATGGCTTTGGCTATTATAGCGTGAAGCTTCTGCTAACTATTCTCGGACTTCGCGTTCTCAGTGGTGCCATTTTAGGTGGCTATCTAGCCAAAATATTGGCTGATACACTCTGTAAAACAGGTGCTTTACAAGCTTATGCCATAATGAAGGAGCGATACTATGGACAGGATCAGCGTGACGCAAAAAAACATTCCTCCTCATCTCGGCTGTAAAAATCTCAGTGTCTGGTTTCCTGAGCAGGTGGATGCCACATTACAAAATGTGACGCTATCCATTGCTAAAGGGGAAAAAGTGCTTTTTTTAGGACCAAGTGGGTGTGGAAAATCCACATTGCTTTCTGTGCTCTCTGGGTTGATTCCAAAGCACATCGATGCTGATGTCAAAGGAACTGTATATGGTGCAGAACAGTGCGGAGTCATGTTTCAAGATCCGGATACGCAATTTTGTATGCTTAGGGTTGACGAGGAAATCGCCTTTAGTTTGGAAAACCGTGCCATCCCCCGCCAGCGCATGGATGATCTGATTCATGAAGTAAAGGAAACCGTTGGCTTAGACATTCCTGGTCATACAATGATACAAAGCTTATCTGGAGGAATGAAGCAACGCCTTGCGCTCGCTTGCCTGTTAGCCCTTGAGCCAGATGCCTTATTTTTTGATGAACCCACTGCGCAGCTAGATCCTGCTGGTCAACAAGAGGTATTCCAATGTCTTCACGATTATTCAGTAAAAAGTGATAAAACCTTTATCTTCATAGAACATCGCTTAGATGGCTTGATTGAATGGATGGATAAAGTATTTTTATTCGATGCATCTGGGTCTTTAGTGGCAGCCGGTAATCCGAAGGACATCTTAACCACGTATGAATCAGCCATCGATAAGGCAGGAATATGGAAGCCGCAGCTTTTCCCAGCCACATGGAATGACGTTGTAGCTCAAGAACATCACCCTATCAGTCTAAGGCTAACCCAGGCGGTTCACCATTGTGCTCACAACGCCCCCTCTACTCCAGGGCCCACTCCATTATTTGAGGTTACAGATTTAGAGCTAGGCTATGGCGATTCTCCCATTATGCGGGAAATAAGCTTTACGATTGAACAGGGGGAATGGGTCACGATTATCGGTAAAAATGGCAGTGGAAAATCTACATTACTTAAGGCATTGGCTCGTCTCACAAAAGGAAAGGCTGAACACTTGACTTTCATGGGGAAAGAACTGAATCGTTGGTCTGAAAAGCAGCTTTATGAACGATTAGGCTTCGTCTTTCAAAACCCAGAGTGGCAATTTGTCACACAAACGGTTTATGATGAGATCGCCTTTGCAGGAAAGCTGCGGGATTGGCCTGCTGCTAAGCTCAAAAAGACGACGGAACGTTTGTTAAAAACCTTTCATTTAGAGCAGGTTGCCAACCAGCACCCTTTTACCCTCAGCCAAGGACAAAAACGCCGTCTAAGTGTAGCAACCATGCTCTTATTGGATCAACAAGCCTTGTTATTGGATGAACCTACCTTTGGGCAGGATGCACGGACAACCGCGGAATTGATGAAAAAGCTAAAGGAGCGCAAGCAACGAGGAACTGCGATTATTATGGTTACTCATGACATGAATAGCGTCAGTTACTATGCAGAACGCGTTCTGCTTTTAGCCGGGGGGCACTTGCAATTTAACGGTCGCCCCCATGATCTTTTTTCAAATACCCATTTATGTGCACAGTATGATATAATTCCGCCGCTTGGTTATCCATTAATTCAGGCGCGTAAGACAAGGGCTGACAATCAGGAAGAACAAGGAGGGAACAGGGCGCATGACTCCCATGAATTCAGCTTTAGCACACATTAACCCTTCCCTGAAGCTTAGTACTCACCTTGTCATTATGATCCTACTCATGATGACAAGCGATCCACGCACCACTTGCTTACTCTGGCTATTAGCTGTTAGCACAGGCATTGTCTTTGGAGGCTGGCGTCTTCACTATCTTGTAAAAAGGCTATTGCCTTATTTATTGTTTTTCGTTCTTACCTTTTGGATGCTCGCTGCATTTGGAAAAGGGGAAACACTACTTTGGCAGTGGGGATGGTTCCATATTACCCAGGAAGGGATTCAGCATGGCTTAACCATTGCGATGCGGATGTATGCCTTCGTCACCTATAGTCTTTTATTTACGTCAACAACCGATGTAAGTGAGTTTATCATGAGTTTGATTCACCAATGCCATCTATCACCTAAATGGGCTTATGGCCTACTAGCTGGCCTGCGCTTTGTCCCATTGTTTCAGTCAGAATTACAGCAAATGAAGGCAGCGCATAAAATTCGTGGATTCCAGAGGAAAAATTGGCGTGAAGCATTTATTCGCTACACACTCCCGCTTTTGACCCAGGGCATTCGCCGTGCCGAACGCGTCGCGATCGCCATGGAAGCACGTGGGTTTACTGGATCAAAAACCAGAACCTATTATGCCACGCCTCAGATAAAAAAGAAGGACTACAGCTATAGTGCTATCTTACTTTTATTCACCTTGATCATTCAGCTGCTGTCATGGCAGCTTCACTGGTTAACCTGGTCTTGGCAATAGAAAGCCTAGCTAACGGCGAGGACACTGACAAACCATAAAATTTTCAGTGTCCTTGCTTGTTATTACTCATCCATAGATTCAGAACCGCTGCTCTTATTTGTTCTATCGTCACATTTGATTATAAGCCGCTTTGCTTTCTTATAGCATAAGCAAGCGTTTCTGATCAGGCACTTCTTACCTCTCATAATCTTCCTTATAAATGGCATAAACCAGTGCCGTACTGGTTAAAAAATGTACCGTCTTTTCATAAAACATCTGATTCTTACGGGCCACAAAGATTGACGCAGGATTATTCGGGTTGATTAAAGAGATGAGCTTATCGAGTTGAAGCGCGTTAAAGCCATAGTGCTTAAAAGCCGTGGCCGCTTCTGTTGCCAGCCCCTTCCTCCAGTAATCAGGAGACAACCAGTACCCAATTTCATATTCCTCTTCACCTTCAATCTCTTGAGGAATAATCCCTGCATGACCGATCAGCTTATTTTCTGGCTTATAAATCATGGCGAACAATCCAACCCCATTCCGATAACTCGGCAAAATACGTTCTTCTAAATGTGCCTTTGCTTCTGGAGGCGTTTTAGGAATTCCAGCACCAATGTACTTTACGACCTCATAATTTCCCCATAAAGAAGCATAAAAAGGCAGATCATCTAAAGTATATTCTCTAAACTTGAGTCGTTCTGTTTCTATCATCATGATTCCTACTCTCTCTTAGGCTTCCCATGACCAGCCACTTTGGGCAAGGGATAGTGTTCCTTTAAATTCAACTTTCGCCTGTTCAACCAGCTCTTGATGGTTGCCATAATGAGGGAGATGGGACAGCAGTAATTCCTTCACCTCTGCTTGTTTAGCGATAAACCCGACGTCCTCTGCATTTAAATGCCCCATCGGTTTGCCATCAACCCCCTTATACAAACTGCATTCGGCAACGAGCAGATCAGCGTGCTTCGCAAATGGAATAAGATCTGGGAAGAAGCTCGTATCAGCAGTAAACACGATCTTTTTCCTCTCATCCGTTATCGCCATCGCTGCACAAGGCGCTGGGTGTTCTGTTTTCAGAAATGTAATGGTAAAGGGCCCCACCTGCAATGCTTTCCCAAGATCATAAGGAATCCCTTTTGTTGCTTCTTCATATGTAAGGGTTCTGAACTTGTCTGGTTCAAGCTGATGGGCATAAATAGGCAAAACCCCTTTAGGGTTCCCAATATACTTTTCAACATGCTTAGCATATTGCAATGGCCCAATATCAGCCACATGGTCAAAATGAAAATGAGAGAGAATAACCGCATCTAACTGGCTAATGGGGACATACTTCGGCAGTTGGGCAAGGACGCCACTGCCACAATCAATGAGTAGCGTGTAGTCCTCTTCTTCCAGCAAATAAGCTGAGGTTGCTTCTCCTTGCTCTGGGTGTCCTCCCCAAAAACCAACGACTGTCCATTTCATAATAATCACAGCCTTTCCGGATTTAATATAACACATATATGCAGGAAAGATACTATCACATTGTCGCATTTTTCATATATTAATAATGAAGAAGCATTTAAAAAAATCCCTTGTACACGCACAGCTCTATCCACAACATATCAGTTTCCCATGCTATAGTATAGCTATCTTTTTATCTTACTTCAGGGTTATCTTCATTATGGACTGAATCTGCGCTTAGAGAATGACCCACTTGCTGCAATGACGCGCCATCGTTGTTTGAATGACTTATTATCCTTTCCGGTAGGAAGAATGAAGGGTGATCATATGCCTGACAGTACGCTTATCTTTGAAGAAGTGCAGTATCCCAAAAAAGGAATTTGGTTTCTTACCCTTTGTATTGCAGCCATTGTTTGGTACGGCTTTATCCAACAAATGATAATAGGCATTCCTTTTGGATCTCAGCCAGCTCCTGACGGTTTCTTAACCTTCTTATTCGTTATTTTTGGCGTTGGACTCCCCATTTGCACCTGGCGCTTTAAACTTGTCACTCAAATCCGAAGCGATGGGATCTCTGTTCAATTAACACCCTTTCATCGCCATGCACGCGTCTTTCCCTATGAGACCATTCAAAGCTATGAGCCCATGGATTACAGTCCTATAAAACGCTTTGGAGGCTGGGGGATTCGCATCAACCATTTTGGTGAAACTTCTTATAGCATGAACGGCAATCAAGGGCTCTTTCTATGTACCACGAAAGGTGTTTTCGTCATTGGAACTCAGCAGCCTGAAGCTTTAGCACAAGCAATCGAAAAGGCGACCAATGGTTCTTTATGAATTTTTGGCATTTGCTTTCTTAATTTGTAAGACAGAATGGTCCTTATCAAAACCATTTTTGGAATCAAGGACAAAGTCACCATATTTACGAGAAATTTCAACAGAATGAACCACTTGGTTATCTTTTACAAATGCTACGAGATTGATATCATCCCGGTATTGTATCCCTTGCTTATGAGTTAACCACTTAAAGCCGATCTGCTTATTAATACTATTGATTGATGTATGCGGAGTGAAAATATAGACCTTTTCCCAATCAAAACCACTCATCGCTTCTTTAAAATTGATTTCTTTTCCATGATGCTTTTGGATGTTATAAATGACTTGATTTTGTAAGGAATCCTCATCCACTTGATTAAACGACGCACAAGCACTCAAGCTAATCAGTAACAGGATGAAACTTAAAAACAGCATCGTTTTTTTCATACCCATTCTCCTAACCTTTTCATTTTGCTAAAACACTGATGATCGGAATGTCATACAGCAAAAGCCCGGAAAGCCTGCAAGCGCTCACCGGGATATTTCTGTTTCTTTGGTTGTGATAATTTGCTCAGCCGCTTCCTTTGCCTGCTTGATACAATCTGGAATCCCAACGCCATCATACGAAGCACCTGCTAAATAAACATTTGGATAATCCAATGCTAAGCGTTGGCGAATAGCGGCTAGCCATTGCCGATGGCCGACAGCATATTGTGGCATGGCCTGCGGCCACCTTGTCACCACAGTCAAGTCAGGCTGCCCTTTTATTGCTACTACGCCTTTTAAATCTTGAAGGGCGATTTGCACTAACGCCTCATCAGATTGATTGATAATTTGGTCGTCTCCTGCTTTTCCCACGTAACAGCGAATGATCGCTTTACCTTTTGGAGCCGCATGTGCCCATTTCATATGTGTCCAAGTCGATGCTGTGATGGCCTTTGGTTCTCGGCGTGACACTACGAAGCCTGTTCCCTCTTTTTCCATCTGTACATCCTCTTGATTAAAAGTCATCGCAATCGTTGCAACCGATGTATCTGGTGCGGCATGCTCACGATGTAAATAGTCTGCATCAGGCAATAAGGACTCTGTCACGCGATGCGGCACACAAAATATGAGATGATCAGCAGTCATAGTCTCGCCAGTCGAAAGCTCTAAAGAATAGCCCTGCTCCTCTTTTCCAACTGCTTCTACACATGTTCCTGTGTAAATCGCCACGCCATCCTTCTTTAACGCTTGCTCTAAAGTGGACACTAATTCTTGCAAACCGCCTGTCAATGTAGCAAACTGACTGGTTTTCTTCTTCGAAGCCGTCTGACTTAATCCTTTGATTAAGCTTCCATATTGCTTCTCAATAGCAATAAATTGTGGCAGAGCAATTTGCAAACTCAGTTTGTAAATATCTCCGGCATAGATTCCAGATAATAATGGACTGATGATATGATCGACCACTTCTTCCCCAAGTCGCGCTTTAAAGAATTCCCCAACAGACATATCTTCAAAATCAGGTAGCTGGGGAATGAAGTACTCATTTAATACCCGTATCTTGCCATCCATAGACAAGAGTTCCGAATCAAGCAGTGAGCGAATCCTTGTGGGTACCCCCATCACAGATCCTTCAGGAATAGGATGAAGCTGGTCTTCCTTAAGAATATAAGATTGACCTGTTTGATTAGAAACTAGATCCGCTTCTAATCCTAAGTATTTTATGAGTTCTAAAGCTTCCGGTTTTCTTTTAAGAATTGAATCCGGACCGCGTTCAATCACAAAACCGTCACGGCGTTCAGTGCTGATTTTACCACCTACAGTCGCTGCTTCCTCAAAAAGAGCAACCTCTACGTTCTGACCTTTTTCACGCGCCAAGCGCTTCACATGGAAGGCACTAGATAAGCCAGATATCCCACCGCCTATAATTGCCACCTTCATGATTACTTAACCGCTACGCTTTCTTTAACGGCTTTTAAAACAACTGTAGCCAGCACATTGATAAAGACAGGTTCAGCATTAGGCATTGGTGGGCGGTGATAATCAGCACCAAGCTCCTCAGTCACGACTTTACATTCATAATCATTATCGTATAGCACTTCTAAATGCTCAGCTACAAATCCTACTGGGCAATAAATAAACGAACGATACCCTTCTTTTTCATAAAGTGTGCGCGTCAGGTCCTGAACATCTGGTCCTAACCATGGATCAGGGGTATTGCCCTCACTTTGCCAGCCAATCGCATAGTGCTGGACATCAGCAGCCTGTGCGATAAGTTCGGCTGTTTCACGAAGTTGTTCAGGATATGGGTCGCCATATTGCAGAATTTTTTCAGGTAAACTATGGGCAGAGAACACGACAACAGTATCCTCGCGACGTGAAGCGGGAATGTCACCAAATACCGCTTTGACCTTGTCAGCCCACATGCGAATAAAGCCTGGCTCTTTATACCAGCTTTCGATAGGAACGATTGTCAAGCCACCGAGTTCTTTTGCCTTATTTTGCGCTCTTTCCATATAGGACTTCACGCTAAATGTCGAATAATGTGGAGCAAGAACGATGGCCACTGCCTCTTTAATTCCATCCTTATGCATGGCTGTAACACCATCTTCAATAAACGGTGCAATATGCTTGAGGCCCAAATATGCCTTGAATTCAATGTCATCCTGCATGGCATTGAGATGTGCTTCTAAGTTGTCCTTTTGTTCATTGGTGATACGCGCTAAAGGAGACACACCACCAATCGCTTCATAACGACGTTTCAAATCATCGAGCTGTTCATCTGTCGGGCGCCGACCGTGGCGGATATCTGTGTAATAAGGTTCAATATCCTCTGGTTTATTTGGCGTACCATAGGCCATTACAAGTAAACCCATCTTTTTCTTTGCCATCCTAAACACCTCATTTTATTTTTTAGTATAATCATGAATAAACTGCGTTAATCGCTGCAAGGTTTCAACGCTTGCTTCTGGAAAGACGCCATGTCCTAAATTAAAGATATAGCCTGGCTGCTTGCAGCCCTGATCAAGAATGGCTGTCACTTTATTCTTTAGAAGCTCCCATGGTGCAAGTAGCATGGAAGGGTCAAGATTTCCCTGCACACTTTTCTCAATGCCAAGGGCGCGAACTTCATCGATAGAAATTCTCCAGTCAATAGACAGCACATCAACAGGAAGCCCATTCCAGATGTTTAATAAATGAGCGGTACCACTTCCAAAATAAATAGTAGGGATACCCGTCTGTTTTAACGCTGTAAAGATTTTAGTCATTGTTGGGGCAATGTATTGTTCATAATCCTCAGCACCAACTGAACCTACCCAAGAATCAAAGACTTGGACCGCCTGAGCACCGGAACGAATTTGATAAAGTAAGTATTCCACAGTCACATCAGCGAGCTTGTCCATCAAGGCCTGCCATTCCTTTGGTCGGGCATACATAAAGCCTTTGGTTTTATGATAGTCTTTTGAAGGGCCGCCCTCGATTAAATAGCTCGATAAAGTAAAAGGCGCACCAGCAAAGCCAATCAATGGTACAGAAAGCTGCTCTCTTAACAATTGAATGGTCTCACCAATAAAAGGCAGAGACTGCTCTGGATGAATGCTATGCAACCGCTCAACATCAGCAAGTGAGCGAATCGGATTGCGGATCATTGGCCCTTTGCCGGACACCATGTCAACCTCAACGCCAATGGGTTGCAGTGGGGTCATAATATCAGCAAATAAAATGGCCGCATCCACGCCTAATTGCTCAACAGGCAGGCGCGTCACTTCAGCACATACCTCTGGATTTTCATTGATTTCAAAAAAAGAATATTTTTTGCGAATCTCACGGTACTCTGGTTGATATCTTCCCGCTTGTCTCATATACCAAACAGGTGTATATGGAACCGCTTCCTTTCGACAAGCCTTCAGAAATGTATCATTAAATGCATTCTGCCCCAAATCGTGGACACCCTTTCTACTGTTCATCCCTATCTATTATTCCATATTTTTAAAGCCATGCGACCTTCAAGTTCTTTCAAATCTGTTACAGTTAGTCTTTAGCAAAGCATCTTCTATATACATATAAAAGACAGGTTTCTCTAAAAAGATCTCACCTACATTATAACATGTATTAAGTAAGAATAAGAATTATATTGCACTGATTTCCATATAGAACGTAAAAAAGATTGTTATTTTTCCTTATACACTGCGCTTTATAATCGGATTAACTCATCACTCCTGCTAATTTCAGTTTACACGATCCTTTTGTCTTAATTGATAAGCAAAGCCCAGCAAAGTTGAATTGCAGCCAAAATGTTAGACTTCCTTATTTCTTAAAAGCCTTCGCTTATACACACCGCTCGCTGAGCACCGCCTGATGTCGTGCTTTCGCACTCACACTTTAAAGGGATACCAAGCCTTAGGTGGCGAATATTAAAGCCCGGCTCATGCTCTCTTCCTTTGAGAGCGGCAGCGAAGTTTTACATTCTGATAGTATAAAAAAAAATCAGGAGATCGCTCATGTGATCCCCTGATTATTACTGATAAAGCATGAAGCTTCCTGAGCTTGTTTGAACATTTAAGCGAAAGTCCCCTGTACCAACCTGCCCTATGATATGATGGGCATCTTGTTGTGTAAAAGTCATCCCGTTTATATTGACTTTTCCGGAGCCTGAGTTTCCTCGATAATGCAGGGCAAGAGAAGCGGGCATGTTCACCTGTAATGAGACACTACCACTCGAGCTTTTTAACTGCCAATCCCCTGTCATTGTGATGTCTTCCCCTTTTATGGAGCCTGAGGAGGTGCGCGCTTCTACCTCTCCATCCAGCTGCCTTGCCTTGATACTTCCTGACGCGGTCTTTAATAGCATCCGATCTGCACTTTGTAAATCCGCCTTGATGCTGCCGCTATTTGTACTTAATTCCATAGTTTCTGCGTCATTCCTGAGAGCCTTGATGCTTCCACTAGACGTCTCCATCCGATAAAGCTTTGCAGCTGTACTTTCACTTGATTGAATGCTCCCTGAGCTTGATTTAAGAAAGAGCGATTGGCTAGAGACATGATCGAGCTTGATGGACCCTGATGTCGTTTTCACCTTTATCGAATCATAATAACGCCTAGGAACATGCACAATCATTTTTACATTAGAAAAACTAAAAATATGGAATCCACCGTCTCTTACGTAACGAGCAGTGATGTGAATGGTTTGGTGTTTCCTACTTACCTGGTCGCTGATCTCCCAGCTGTTTTTTACATTTTTTGTTACCTTGCCGCTGAGTTCAACGAGCAACAGCTCATCATCAGAAGGACATACCTGTATGCTTGTTGAGGTTGCCAGAAGATCAATATTTTTAATGTGCTCCACAGACAAGTGCTTTTGTTGATGGATATCGACGATTCGAAACATACCTATTAAGCTATTCGCAAGTGCTACAATGAGTTTAGAAAGGTTCATCTCCCACTCCTCCTTATCAAGAACTAAACAAGATGATGTTGATGAGCATAGATGGCGGCTTGCGTGCGGTCAGAGACATCAAGCTTGCTCAGAATATTACTGACATGCGTTTTGACTGTTTTGATCCCAATAAAAAGTTCCTCAGCGATTTCTGCATTGGTTTTTCCTTTCCCAATGAGGACTAAGACTTCCCGTTCACGGCTTGTTAATTCTTCATGTTTCGCCGTTTTATGATGGAGGCGATTGATCATCTTCCCGGCTACTTTTGCATCAATAACAGAATCCCCACGATAAGCTTTACGGACAGCCTCAACAATCTCTTCAGCTGAAGCCGTTTTGAGTAAGTAACTTGTTGCCCCTGCTTCTAAGGCTGGAAATATTTTTTCATCATCATAGAAGCTCGTAAGGACAATGACTTTAACGTTCGGACTCCCTTCAATTACCGCCCGCGTGGCCTCAATGCCACCCATTTTTTCCATCATTAAATCCATTAATATCACATCAGGCTCAAGACGTTTAGCAGCCGCAGCCGCCTCTGCTCCATCAGCAACTTCACCAACAACCTCAATGCCTTCTTCTACATCTAAATAAGCATGTAGCCCTCTTCGCACCATATCATGATCATCAATGATTAAAACTTTTATCGGCTCACTCATCTTAATTCCCCTTTAACGTTTTAATGGAATGCGTATATCTATAAACGTGCCTTCGTTGATCTGAGAGGTCAGTGTAAATTGTCCACCAAGCTCTTCACAGCGTTCGCGCATAGTGCGTAATCCATAAGAGGTTTTCTTGTCTTCGGTAATATCAAAGCCTTTGCCATTATCATGAATCTTCAAAACAACATATTGGCTGGTTTGCGTCAATTGTAGCTTGATGACCGAGGCCTGAGAGTGACGCAAGGCGTTCGATAACCCTTCTTGAAGCAGACGGAATAAGTGATCCTCAACCCCTTTGGTTAAGCCCTCAATCGCTTCTATAGCCGTATCAAAGGTAATATTTGTTTTTTGAGCAAGCTCATGAATTAATTTTTCCATGCCTTCTTGTAAAGAATCCTCGGATAAATGCACAGGACGAAGGTGGAGAAGCAAGGCCCTCATCTCTCCTTGAGCCTTGAGCGCTATATCAGCAATTTCTTCAATTTGTCGTTTGGCGATTTCAGGTTTGTTCGTCACCGCTTTCTTCGCAGCTGAAGCCAGCATATTCAAAGCAAATAATTGCTGGCTGACGGCATCATGAAGATCCCGGGCAAGCCGCTGGCGCTCCTCTATAGTAGCGGCGCTCTTGGCCTTTTCTGCTAAGGAGGCCCGCTCATCTGCCAGGCGTTGAAGATTTTGCACCTGCTCTTCATAACGATCAGCTAGCTGATTAAGGGCTCGCTCTATAGATGAAAATTCTCCCTCTGACACCACCATGCGATCAGAGAGTTTACCGTTTGCGAGCACCCTGATGAACGATAACGCTGCATTAAGATGATGCTTAGTTTGCTGCTGTGCTCTAAAGCCGAGATAGACGCCGAGGAAAAAAATGAGCATGACAGTTAGCCCCATTGACAGGAAGGCAATGCTTAACTTGACACCCTGTGCTTCTAAAATCGCAAATAAAATAACGCCAGATAATGAGGCAAACAGTGCATAATGCTTTAAAAAAGTAAAGGATCGCATCATCTCTAATCTTGCCTCCTACACTCTATCGACGTTGAGGTCGAGTATTTTATATGAAATATCCAAAACAATGCGACGAGTAGCGGCATCAAAATCCGGTGTCTTAAAAAAGAGCTCACGCCTACCCACACCATTTTGCTCATAGTCACCAATAGTTAAATCAACAATATTGGCTTCCCCACGTATCATAAAGGCAACATCTTCAGGGATAATGACGTCAATATCGCCCACAAAGCCTGAGAGATAAATATCTGTCTCCCGATCAGGAATAAAGGCCTTCGTAAAATCAAATTCAAGGTCGCCGACAAAGCTCCGAAGTGTCATTGGTTCAACGGACCAATTCGGTTCAGTAAAGCTGCTTTCTCGCACAATGTTAAAGACAGACGCCCCTTTATGAGCCCACTGATCATGCGCCTTCTTTTCACTTAACTTTTCCTTATCAGCTTTTCGACGAACTCTAAACGGTCCAATCATTTCAATGCCAATGTAAATTAAGACAATCGGCCAAAGCTTCCAAATGTCTGTCCATTGAAAGTGAAGCAAGCCAAAATCATCTGCTAACAATAACCCCCCATAAGCACTGCTTAGAAGCCCCAAAAACCATTGGGGATTTCTTCTTCTCATAAGTGGCCCAAAGATACTCCATAAGCCATAGATAAAAATAATGGCCGCAATACCCCCACCGAATAAGGTGCCAAAATCGATATGGACTAGCCCAAGGCTCCAAAATAACAGCCAGCCACCGCTAAAGATGAAAATGGCCGCAATAAAAAAGTTAGAAAATGAGATGTTTTTCATAGGTTGTCCCCTCATTCTTTGTTATGGCCTGAATCATCATCTGTTTTCTGTTCATTAGGTTCTGCAAAGCGCGCCAGCTTATTTTCACGTTGAGCTTGTCTTCTTTCCTGTTCATGTTGCCTTTGCCCTTTAGAATTTGGTTGCCATTGATGCGCCTCTTGTTTTAGGACATCCTTTTTTTGACGTAATCCTTCTTCTGTGTGGCGCATGTCTTTCTTAATCTGTTGCTCTATATCATGCTTCAAGTTTTGAGCAAAGACTTTGGCATCAAATGCTTCATCGGGATGATCGTTAGAATAAGCATGGTTTTTCGTCGCTTTTTTTTGATGCCTCCCACCAAAAAGGAGCATACAGCCACAATAGACAATTAGGACTGGCCAAAGCTTCCAAATATCTAACCACCCAAAGCTGATCAGGTGATGTGCATCTGTTAACAATGCACCGCCATAGCTAAGCGAAATCAATCCAAATAACCAATTGCTTCCCAGCTGGCTTTTTGTATTGACGAACGGAGCGATGAGTAATAGCGCCCCCAGCACGACTAATCCGTAGGGAACATAATGTAAGGTGCTTGTCTGCAATGTTGTATTCATTAACCCTAAAGTATTAAGGAGTAACCATCCACCAAAATAAATACACAGCAGGGCAATGACTAAATTAGGTATCGAAAACGTTAGCGAACGTCGTTTTTTCATAAATGATCCCTCACTCAAATACTATCTTACACTATCTTTTAGGTGATTCTTTGTTCCTTTCTTATACTATATAGTCTTTTAAGCCTTTTTTGAATGCACTAAAGATGGGAACAGCCTCCGTCTCCAGACTGATTTCAGCTCACTCACCAATAGGCAATCGTCCGCATAGTCTATTGACATACTAAAAAGAAACGGGGGCGCTTTTGGCACATGGAAGTGGATTTGACACTTATCCATTGGATCTATCTCGTTTTTATTGTGTTGATTATTGGAGCAATGGTCATTAAACGTGATATCACACTCATCTGCTTAGTGGGCATTTTCATCATGGGATGGGTTGCCACCTCTTCCTTTATTACAGCCATTGGAGGAGTTTTTAATAGTCTTGTATATGCCATCACCCAGCTCTTAGGTACAATTCTTGTCATTTCCGTCATTGTCGCAATGAGTCATGTCCTAACCAAAACAGGCATTAACGACGTCATGATCCGACCTTTTACAAAGCTTATACGGACGCCCAGTCTTGCATTTTGGGTGATTGGCCTTGTGATGATGATCGTCTCCTGGTTCTTTTGGCCTTCACCTGCTGTCGCCCTACTCGGTGTTGTGTTACTTCCCGTTGCTTTGAGGGTCGGACTTCCCGCCCTAGGCGTGGCGATAGCTATGAACTTATTTGGACACGGCATCGCCTTATCCGGTGATTATGTCATTCAAGGTGCTCCAAAGCTGACAGCTGATGCAGCAGGTATTCCCGTTGGTGATGTCCTGTCAGCCAGCATCCCCCTCGTCATTGTGATGGGTGTCGTTACGGTATTCACTGCCTTTTTTCTACTATTCCGCGATATTAGAAAAGGAAAATTAAGGGTGACAGAGAATGAATTGGATCACTCGTTACAAACGGAAGCTGAAAAAGAGCGGTTCAACATGTCTGAGCAATCGAAAATGGTATTTGCTGTGCTCATCCCCATCCTATTAATACTCGATGTAGTTGGCATGATCGTTTTCCATCTTCAAGGTGGAGATGCGACTGCACTTGTCGGAGGAACAGTCATCTTTATCCTCATGGCTATTTCACTTGCCGCCCATAAACAAAAAGGTTTGGAAAAAATCACGAGTTATTTGATTGAAGGATTTCAATTTGGGTTTAAAGTATTCGGACCGGTCATTCCCATTGCTGCCTTTTTCTATATGGGAGATGCAGGCTTTACCTCTGTATTTGGCAAGGTCCTCCCTGCCCATTCAGCCGGCATTGTCAATGACTTGGGCAATGCTTTAGCACACTCCATGCCACTAAATAAAGAGGTAGCGGCTTCCACATTAACCGTTGTCGGTGCAATTACGGGATTAGATGGTTCAGGCTTTTCGGGGATTTCCTTAGCGGGCTCCATCGCTCATTTATTTGCTGCGGCCATTGGTAGTGGCATTGCCACACTCACTGCTTTGGGTCAAATTGCAGCCATTTGGGTTGGCGGTGGCGCTTTGGTTCCTTGGGCGCTCATCCCTGTAGCAGCCATTTGCAATGTCGATGCCTTTGAACTGGCGCGCCGAAATCTTCTTCCCGTCGTCATTGGTTTAATTGTGACAACCATCGTTGCAATGTTTTTAATCTGATAGCCCTAGCACCACCAATTGCTCATCAATACTTCATCCTTTTGCTTTCCTCCAAATGTTTGATCTATAAAAAAAGGGGGTAACATGATACAATAAATGAAAAATAGTGTTGAGAAAGGATGAAATGTGTAAATGGACGATAAAATGAAGACCCTTATTGATGGATTAAATGAAGACCTAGCCAATGAATACGGCGCAATCATCCAGTACACCACGTATGCCGCTACAGTTACAGGAATGAATTATCAAATGCTCAAGCCATTTTTTGAAGAAGAAATCCCTGATGAACAAGGCCATGCTTCATACCTTTCTGAAAAAATAGCGACTCTTGGCGGCGAACCGACAACGCGTCCTGCTGAAGTGGTCTTTACGACTGATGCCAGAGAAATGCTGCAAGAAATTTTCAAGTCGGAAAGCGCAACGATTGAACGTTATAAAATCAGACGTCAACAAGCTGATGAACTGGGGTTGATTGACCTTGTCGTCCAGCTTGAAGATATGATTGCAGATGAAACAAAGCATAAAGAAATTACTGAAAGAATGCTAAAAGATCCTCGTTTATCATAATATCAATGCATGAAATCAAAAGAAGCCGTCGCAAAGTCCTGAAAATGGGCTTGTAGACGGCTTCTTTTTTAATTCGAAATATAAAAGAGGAAAAAGCCACATTATGTCACTTTTCCTCTTTTATGTTTTTTAGTAATCCAAAAAGAGCACGTTTTTTATTTTTCATTAACGCACAGTGCCCCTCGTTTTAGTCTGCCTCTTTATGCAATTTTCGGCTCGCATAGCCATAGGTAAATAAGAATGAGAAAACAATACCTACAGCTAGAATGAGGAAGGCAAAGAGAATAGGGATTCCAACAAGGCAACTAATGATCGCGAGTAATAACGCTTCTAGTGTGAGAAGAAACATAAAGATCGTCAAAAAGTTTTTTTGGCGCACCTGTTCAGGTATTGGATATAAGAGAGCAGGTCCCTCCTCCACTTGCCCACTGCTCCACATGGGTAAGAGCTGCATGGCCGTTAAATAGACGGTAATTACCGCTATTATCACAGAGGATAACTCTCCAGAAACCATCCAAATCACGATGGCCCCCACAATAATCAAGCGTATATAAATACCGAAATATTCTCCTGAACGCAAAAACGTTTTACTAAAAAATCTTTTAAATACAGAGTTCGAGCCAAATGAAAATATTTCAGTCACACTATTCAGATAGCGCCTTGGCTTTATTCGGTTCTTCATATGAGGCACATCGGTAATCAAATTAGCGAAGCGATCAAAATTCGCCGCTTGTCGTTCTTCTATTTCCAATAAGACCTCCCACTTTAGCAAATGGGATTGACTGAGTGGATGAAAGCTAAAGAGCGTTAGTCCGACAGTAATAACGACAAGTAAGGCAAGAGCATACCATGGGGCTTCAAAAAGCAACAGTCCGATAAATAGTAAAGACACCACGCCTCTTGCCCATTTATATCCGTTCGCTTCCAATAAGTAATTTTCCTGCCAGGCACATAAGATATTCCAACCCTTAATAATAATCAGGACAACAAGTGTTGCTCCATAGGCTGAAAACCGCGTATCCACCGTGTGAAGGTAAAGCGGAAGGGCAATTGCCCAAACAAAGATGAGCGGAATGCTTTGTAGAATGAAGCTATACACCATCGCTTTTTTAAAATAACCAGCCAGCTTGTCCTCTAAAGGTAATAGAAATACAAGATCCGCAGAACGCAACAAGGTACGAATTGGACTTCTGATGATGAAGAAGCTAAAGAGAATAAGTAAAATCCACTCTGTAGGAAAGGTCGTCGGTAATCCCTTTACCCATTGCTGGTAGAAATAGCCGCCCCCAATAATCAATATGTATAGCGTAAACATAAAACCGCTGTTCGACAGCAGCTTGAGATAGCGTGACGTCATCTGCCAATGTTCACTTAGCCGCCGTGACCAAAGCGTCTCTACTTTTTCCATGGTTCTTCACCCTTCGCAACCGAAACGTAAATATCATGTAAAGACACTTTAGGATCGCCCACGCTTTCTCGCAGCTCGTCCATTGTCCCTTGCATAGCTATTCGACCTTCGTGTAAAAGAATAAATCGATCACAATATTGTTCAGCCGTTGATAAGATGTGTGTAGACATCAAAATGCCTGCACCCTTCACCTTCATGTCCACCATGAGGTCCAAAAATGCCTGAATACCAATGGGATCCAAACCAACGAACGGTTCATCAACGACATAAAGATCTGGCTCAACTAGAAAGGCACACATGATCATCACTTTTTGCTTCATACCCTTTGAGAAATGTCCCGGAAACCACTCCAGACGATTTTCCATGCGAAAAAGAGATAATAACTGTGGCATACGTTCTTCATAGGTGGTTTGATCCAAACCATAAGCCATTGCTGCTGCTTCGAGATGCTCTCTCAATGTCAGCTGCTCATATAAATTAGGCGTTTCTGGAATATAGGCTAAATGCGAGCGATAGTCAGTCACACTTTCCTTAATGGCGTGTCCATCGACCTGTATGGTTCCCTTAAAGGGCTCCATTAGACCAAGAATATGTTTAATGGTTGTACTTTTTCCTGCGCCATTTAAGCCCACTAAACCGACAAGCTCACCAGCGCCAACTTGAAAGGATAAATCATGAATAATCGGCTTATTATGTGAATAGCCTCCGCTTAATTGCTCAACCTTTAAAATCTCCACCATCATTTATTCCCTCCGTCCGTACGATTCTCTCTATTTTCTCAAATTATGGCGGGATGAGCAATGTTTCCCCCTTCATTTCTGTTGCAAAGTGAATTTTATGATAAAATAAAGAAAGAAAACTTGGCTTGTACCCTTTCGCTGGCACTCCTGTTGTGATTATAAAACAATCACATGCTTAAGGTGTCGCCATAATCTTAATGGCCAAGGTCAAAGCCGCTCCTCTCTTCTTTAAGCGTATAGCGGACAAGTTAGCCATTCTGATAGTATAAAGAAAGCTCCCCCACTACTGGCGAGCTTCTAAAGCCTTTTAAAACCTGAGGAAGGCTTGTCTCTCTTCTGCGATTTAAAAAGGGCTTAATAATCATTTTATGAAAAACCATGCCAATCGAAAGGATGAATGCAAAAATGGCACATGATGAAAATTGCGTGTTTTGTAAAATTATAAAGGGAGAGATCCCTTCTGCCAAAGTCTTCGAAAACGAAGATGTGTACGCTTTTCTTGATATTGGACAAGTGACCAAAGGACACACCCTTGTCATTCCCAAAGACCATCAACCTAATATCTTTGAATTAAAAGAAGAGACAGCCGCAAAGCTTTTCTCTGTCGTTCCTACCATCGCTCGTGCCGTCCGCGATACCTTTAATCCCGTCGGTCTAAATCTTTTAAACAATAATGGTGAAGCGGCAATGCAAACGGTGTTCCATTATCATGTCCATATCATTCCACGCTATGGTAAAGGCGACGGCTATGGCGCCGTTTGGCATTCCCATGAAAAGGATTATACGATGGAAGAGCTGTCCGAGATCGCAAGCAGCATCGCCGAGCAGCTTTAAGACAGCATACTGCGCGGCCATTTGCCGCGTTTCTTATATTTTCGCCAATATCCAAGCGATCACTAAACAAAAGGCTCCGCCAATACCGATGAGCAATTGAATCGTTTGTTTCCGGCGTAATGCGGCATTTTTGAATGAGTAACCCCGTTGTTGATTATATCCCATGGCTGTATAGCCAATCATGGCTAGGCCAATAATGATGAAGAGCGCAATGAGGATAAACATGGGCACGCCCCCTATAATGATAAGCTATGCCATTTGTTTTATAATAATGACATAGTCAAAAAGAAAAAAAGAGGTGTGAAGCATGAGTAAAATGAAATCATACATCGTTGGATTTGCGGTTGGAAGCGTTGTTGCTGGAGCCACGGTATTACTCAATGCACCGAAGTCAGGAAAAGACTTACGGCGTGATTTAAAAGAGACGATCAATGACGCCAATACATCATTGGGCGACGTCAAATCAGCAGCCCTCTCTCTAAAAAATAATGTGTCGGACATCGTTTCAAAAAGTCTACCCACAGTCAAAAATACGATGATTGAAGTCAAATCCCTTGTGGATGCATGGCAACAAGACATCCAACCCAATATCAACAAAATTTCAAAAGACATAAAGAAAATAGAAATCAAATAACCCGCCCTTTTTTGAGCTCTATTCATTTACTACATAAAAGATCGCTTAGACATTCTAAGGCGATCTTTTTATTTTGACTAGGTAATCATGCTTTAAGACTTAGTCCTAAAGCATGATTTTTCTAATCTAACACCATCCCATTTGCTTAACGTTTGAAGGAATCTTAAGTGTTTTGCTCTCCTCCTGTATCGTTAAAAAAATAGCCAGCGCTCTTAACGTTTTTCTGTGAAAAAAATAGTATAAATTTGGGGTTGATTTTTCCTCACAATCGAAGTAAATTAGTTGAGTGGATTTTTTAACTTATCGTCTATGCAACCATTGATATTATCAAATTTATGTAGGACAGAAGTAGAAATGAGGTATGACCATGAATTGCTGGAAATGCTTTAATGTTTCCAAGGATATTGGAACGATTAAGCTAGCGATCTTTTCATTGCTTGGCATGGTAAGCTTTTTTATTGTATTTAATTTGTGCTTCCATTATCACCAGACAAGTACTGAAAAGCCCTGGACCGATGGACTCATCCTGATCATTTGTCTCCTCTTAATCGTACCCGTCCATAAACTTTTGCATGGTGTACCGATTTGGATAACAGGTCAAAAGGCTGAGTTAGCGATAAAGAAAATCAACCATCTTCCAATGTTATATTGCAACATAAAAGGGCTTATTCCCAAATCCACTGCTATTCTCTCGTTGGGCTGTCCAGTAGTCACGCTCACTGTGGCGATGATCGTTTTAACGGTCCTGTTCCCCAATCAGGCAAGTGAATGGGCTTTGGTTGGTGCCGTCCATTTTGGCCTAAGTGTTTTTGACATCTTTTATCTTGTCCATTTAATCACTGCACCCGCACATACCTATATAGAAGACGATCCTTATGGCTGTAAAATCTTAGTTAAGGACACCTTAAACAACGAGGCGCTTCATTAAAAAGCGCCCTGTTGTTTTTTGGCATTCTCTGAGACATGATACAGATTAAATGAAAGCTGATCCTTTGCGAGATCCATTTTCTTTGCTTTGAGTATGTAGCTTCCCTTTATTTTATATTGGCTCAGTTGAACATTAATCTGCTTATCACTTGGCTCGATGTTCACCCAATCGGGCAGGCTGCCACCCGCTTTTATAAATTTAAGGACCTGCGATTCTGGTAAGCTAAACACTCCTATTTTTGCTGATTTCTCAGTAAGAAGTATATCTCCATTGTGAACGTGAGGAGAGAAAATCAATTCAAAAGGAATTTCTAGCCCCAATATTTTTAGATTCCCCACTAGATTTAACGTATCCGTCATCTCCACATGAAAGGTCAGATTCCCCGTTGGATGCTTTCCAATCTCTTCATTGATCATTTGAGCAAGCTGTTGTTTATGACTACTCACTGTAAATATAGGCTCCGTGGTTGTCAATTTCTGCTCCTGTGAGGGAAGCGTAGAATGAGGCATCGCTGCCAGCCATATGAATAAAATAATGACAAGCACGATAATCAGCGCGTTAAACCCAGCCAACCACATAAAGCTCTTTTTCCATTTGTTCATTAAAACCATCACCTTTTCTTGTTTGAAAAACTTGCTGCTCTTTTCAAAAGAGCATTTATGAAAGTATTCGTCTCCTGCCGTCATAATCTTCCAACCACCAAAAGCAACAGGGCGGCAGACAAGCACCGAAGTTTAGGCTACCATTTTTAGTGAACTTTTGATAACCTATGATTATGCTCTTTTGTTCGGGAGGTCAATTTTGATGGTCTTTATTCTTTATTTACTTTTTGCCCTATTTATTTTGTACACATATAATTATTTAGTCAACCGACTTTGTACAAAAAATAAAATTCCTGAGCAGCAGCAAAAGGTAATCTATAGCTATGTCAATGTTTCGGCCATTTTGCTTCTGCTTTGTATGTACTATAATATCAAGGATTTTATGTAATTCCGCAAGTCCTCATACGCTTAAAAATGATGTGATTTTTTACATTTTTGCGGATAAGCTTAATTTTAGGTAGCATTATATGCTATATTAGAAAATGTTAATTCAAACTTTGAAACTTTATCTAATAGGAGTGGCACATTTATGAAAAAATGGATGACAATCTTTGTCGTCATTATCGGCATACTTACACTTTCTGCTTGTGGCAATAGTGTTGTTGAAACAAAAGCCGGAGACATTAAACAAGATGATTTTTACAAAAAGCTTCAGGATGCAGCAGGACCTTCTGTTCTTCAACAAATGGTCTATGAGAAAGTATTAAGTGATAAGTATTCTGTCACTAAAAAAGAAATCAATGATCAAATCGATCAACAAATCCAACAGGTTGAGCAACAATACGGCATCTCAAGTGATGACCAGCTAAAAGCTGTGCTTGCTCAGCAAGGCGAAACAATGGAGCAATTCCGCGACAGCTTCAAGGACAATGCTAAGCTCCAAGCGCTTCTCTTTAAAGCAGAAACAGATGGCATTAAAGTCACAGATAAAGACTTACAAAATTACTTTGATAAAAACAAAGACCAATTTGTTCAAGTTAAAGCGAGCCATATTCTTGTAAAAGATGAGAAGACAGCAAATAAGGTTGAAAGTGAAATCAAAAATGGCGGTGACTTTGCAACACTTGCTAAAAAGTATTCCACAGATACCGGAAGCAAATCAAAAGGCGGCGATCTTGGTTGGTTTGGTAAAGGTGTCATGTACAAAGAATTTGAGAACACAGCCTTCTCTATGAAAGTCGGAGATATCAGCAAACCTGTTAAGACAGATGCTGGCTGGCATGTCATTAAGTTAACCGGTAAAAAGGACAAGCTTTCTGACGTCAAATCCGCTGTAAAACAAGCCTATCTTCAATCTAAAGCTAAAGATTCACAAACGGTTATGAATAAGCTGCTCAAGAAAAATGACATTAAAGTCAACCTCAAGGGCGATCAATATAAAGGCTTATTTGATATCCAAAACACAAGCAATACAGGAGCACCTTCAAGCAGTGATTCCTCTTCATCTGATAGCAGCAGTTCCAGCGACTCAGGCTCATCAGATACGAGCGATTCAAGCAAATAATAGAGAACAAGCCGCCTCATCAGTCGTAAGCGCTGATTGAGACGGCTTTTTTATGCTCGACTCTCTTTACCTTATAGCAATTACTCCTAGCTACTAAAATCCACGATTGCCTTCTTCTGAATATGAAGTCGATGTGCGTCCCTCGTTTAAAAGATAATTTAGCACAGATAACTTATAACCCTCTGATCGATCATTAGAAAACTTGGCTTGCACGGCTTCGCTGTGTGCTTTTGCAAATCACACATTTAGGTTGCACCCTATGGGTACTCCTGATGTGATTTTGCAAATCACACATTTAGGTTGCACCCCATGGGTACTCCTGATGTGATTTTGCAAATCACACATTTAGGTTGACGGCAAGCCTCAGGTGACGAAAGCCAAGCCCTGAACTTATAAGGTCTCCCGCAAAGTTATAATGCTGTCGTTATAAAAAAACTCAGAGGACAGTGGCCTTCTGAGTTTTTATGAATGGACCTCTTCATTCGCTTGTCGCTTCTCACGGCGCTTCTTTTCTTCTTCCATGCGATGAATGTAGACCTTGCCTTGTTCTTCTATCCAATGGCTGTCCTCATCCTCTTCCTGCCGCGCACTTCTAAAATACTGCCAAGCGCTCACTATAATCCCTAGAAAGACGATCATCGTCCACAGCGGCATTTTATTTAAAAGACTGACAACACCATTAAGCGCATTGAACTGCTGAAGGATATAAAATGCCACCAGCAGACCGACAACAATGAATGTCCACCTTGATTTTTTCATACTAACGCCTCCTGCTTCATACAAGCCCTTTTTAACACCGTATGCAGCAAGGAGGCGAATTAGTACAGGTATCCAAGTTAATCTGACTCTATTTATACATCAGAGGAGATTGGGCTTACTTTTCTTTCAAACAGCGGTTTGTAAAAAGCGCGTTGATCCATCGCAAATAGCTTTTCTGTGAAATCTCCGGGCTTCGTATTTTCAAGAGCACGATTCATCATATTCAGCTTCGCATCGAAGTTATCAATCATGTGTAGAACCTCTGCTTCACGAAGCAATGGGGGTTTAGGGCTCCCCCACTCTCCCTTAGAGTGATGGCTTAAAATAAGATGCTGCAGCACGACTACTTCTTCTCCATCGATTTCTAATTCTCTTGCCGTCTCAGCGATTTCATTAGACATAATAGAAATATGGCCGAGTAGCTTTCCTTCCAGAGTATAACTGGTCGCTGTCGGTCCTGAAAGCTCGATGACCTTCCCCATATCGTGCAATATAATGCCTGAATAAAGCAGGTCTAAATCAAGCTCTGGGTACAGCTCTGCAAGCGCCTGAGCAAGCTTTAACATTGACACAACATGAAAAGCCAGCCCGGAAAGATACTCATGGTGATTTCGAACAGCTGCTGGATATTCAAAAAAAGCTTCCTGATGCTTTTTTACCAATGCTCGCGTGATTCTTTGAAGCTTCGGATTTTGAATTTCAAAGATACATTGATTAATATGCTCCATCATATCTTGCACCGCTAATGGAGCCGTTGGTATAAGGTCTGACTTTTTTACAGGATCAGCATCGGTTATGGGGCGAATGGAGCGAATCTTTAGCTGTTTTTTATTGCGAAACGTTGTGATCTCGCCCTCTACTTTAACAATGGTCTCAGCAAGAAAAACCTGTTCATCTTCTGATGTCGCATCCCATAACTTTGCCTCGATTTCTCCGGTCACATCCTGTAACATAATGGTTAAAAAGGGTTTATTGTTACTGGCTACAGAACGGGTTACCGATTTAATCATTAAATAATGGTTGATTGGATCTCCTTCAGCGCATTGGGCAATACCCTTCATCACTTTTCCTCCCCCACCTCTATTTAAACTTATCCCTCTAACACTAACCTTATCAAAAAGAGCACGTATGAAACAAGCTGTTTACTAATATTCCATTCATTAACTAGCTTGGAATAGTGATGATAAAGTCAACGCCCTCAGATGTGTTGCTCACCGTAATCTGACCGTCATGACGATCGACAATTCTTTTAACAATGGCAAGTCCTAAGCCAAATTGCCCCTTCGTTCCTTTTTTAAAGGGCTCAAATAAATCTTTCATATCCTCTTCAGGAATCGTCTCTCCATCATTTTGTACATGAATCTCTTGTTCATCCTTTCGAGTCACTGCCTGTAATTTCACCTCATGCTTGGCATACCGCAACGCATTTTCCACTAAATTTTCCATCACGATGAGCCATTGTTCCTCATCAACCGAGATGTGCGTATCTGCCCCCTCCACAATCATTTGAATTGAAGGGATGGTTGCTGAAAAACGCGAGATGATGGTTTCAGCCAGATCACCAAAGCGGACAGATTGGATCTCTGGGGACTCATCACGTAACGAATCCACTTTCGTATAATAAAGAAGCTTCTGCACCCGCTTTTCCATGAGCGCTGCTTCATCCATGATTACATCCATTGTACTTGCTAATTGATCCTTTGGATACATGCCATCCTTTACAGATTGGGCATAGCTCTGAATAATCATAATGGGCGTCTTCATTTCGTGGGAAGCACGTTGTAAGAAATGCTTTTGTGAACTGTCATAGCGAACAAGATTCCGCCTCATATGCTCAAATTGATCAGAAAGCTTTTGAAATTCATCGCCACTTTTCCATTCAAAGGGCTTTTTCCAGTTCAATTTGGCAATTTCCTCAATTTGATTTCCTAAGGCCACCAACGGACTCTTTAAATAACGAGTGAGCCATGCCGTGAGTATGAGTGCAATCAAAACAGCAAATAAAAAGACGTAGAACAGCTTCATCCAAAGCTTCTTAGCCATCTCCTTAGTATACGTATCACGCATAAAGGAAATAACATAGCCGTTTTGAACCTTGTGGACAATATAAAAGAGCGTCGTTTTTTTATAATCGAGCTGATATTCGCCCACTTCCGACTTTTGCTGTTCAGCTTGCTTGATCAATTTATTTAGCGTTGAGACCGGAATCGGATTGCCAATTAAAGTAGGTAAGATGTCTGACCTCACAATTAAATGGCCAACATCTCGTGAACTGTGTTGATTTTGGATCAACCCATTATTCGTATCATCATTTGAATAATTCTCTATATAAGGAATGATGTAACGACTTTGCTCCCTTTTGATGAGTTGAAACGAATCCTCCTTTAATGCCTGCTCGAGAGAAAAAGGATAGATGATCCCAACAATTAATCCAATGATAAGGATAAGTGTGATAAATGAGAGCCAAATCCGTTTTGTCAGCGTCCACTTAATCATGTCTAAGTCACAATCCTATAGCCAGCACCGTACAAGGTCTCGAGGGTTAAACGCGGAAGCTTCTTTCTTACTCTGCGCACCACATCGTCGACAGCACGCGTTGAACCGACATATCCATCGCCCCAAACAGCAATGAGGATCTCATCTCTTGTCTTAGCAACATTGATGTTTTCCAATAAAAATAACACTACGTCAAATTCCTTCATCGTCAGTTCAATTTCCTGCATTTCCTTATCGAGAACCTTGCGGCGATTGACATCAAATTTGTAATCTGATACTTCAATATAGTGCGATTTGAGCCCTTGTCCATAGATTCTATGCAACAGCTTCTTTGCACGAATGACCAGCTCCTTTGGCAAGAAGGGCTTAGCCAAATAATCATCACTGCCCATTTCAAGACCTTGAATTTTATCTAGATCGCGATCACGTGCCGAAATAAAGATGACTGGCTGCTCTGAGTTGTTTTCCTTTACTTTTTGTATTAAATCAAATCCAGAAATACCTGGAAGCATAATATCAATAATCCATAAATGGACACCAACATGGAGATAATCCAACGCATCTTCTGCATTATGAAAAAGCGTTACCGTCCACCCTTCTTTTTCAAGGTAAAGCTTTAAAATGGATGCGAGTCTTTCTTCATCTTCAACGAGATGGATGTGAAAGCTGAAATCTGACATCCTCTACCTTCCTTTCCGCATGCAAATATAACTTCTTCATTCCTTGAATTGGCTCACTATCGTGACAGGTGAGGAATAACACCTGTCGCGTTTCTGCCAGTCTACTCAATAGCTTTAAGGTTTGCTGCCTCCTGTTCTCGTCAAAATTGACAAATCCATCATCTATCAATAATGGCAGCTGATAAGGCGCCTCAAAAATCGCAGCCAATGCCAGCCGTAAGCAGACGTACAATTGTTCCTTAGTCCCGCGGCTAAGCTGCTCTAGGGAAAAGCTCTGTCCTTTCGCCTGTTTTAAGACAAAGGTTTCATCTTCCGTATAAAAGAGCTGCACATAATCGCCAGCCGTCATTTCCTTCATATATTCGCCTGCCTGTTTCAACACTTTTGGCAGCCGGGTCGTACGGTAAGCCTCTTTGGCCTTTGCTAACCATTCAGCCGCAGTCTTGAGCACAGCCCATTCCTTAGCCTTCTCTTTAAGCTGTTCACGCATTTCAGCTTCATCATGGACAAGCTCTGCATAGGTTGTAGTCTCTTCCATTTGCTTGATTGCCGAGCGTAAGTCAGCAATGCGTCCCTGAACCTCGCGGCTGGCCTTTTTTAATTTATTTATTTTTTCTAGCAGGATCGCTTCCTCTGTATTTGCCCAGTAGTCGCTTTCTAACCATTTAAAGCATTGCTCCTGTATATGCTTTTGCGGCACAACATGCTGTAGCTGAGACCATAAAGCCTCCTTCTGCTTTAAAAGCGTTTGGCGTTTTTCATAAAGTCGCCCCAAATGTTGAAAGGCTGCTTTGTCTTCCACACCGGCTAGTATAAACAAAGCCTTGCATTCTTGACGATAGCGCTGGAGCTTTTCCTCAATGACTTGTCGTTGTTCCAAAAGCTCTTGTAAGCTATCCGCCAGTTGATCAAGCTTCCCACGGTTCTCTTTATATAAAGTTAACAGGTTTATAAGTTCGGATAAAGGCTGTCCAGAGCCTTTAAGTCTCTGATCCAATGTCATACAGTGCCCTTCAAATTGGTCGAAGCGCTGACGATATTGATCGATTTGACTCTGCAAATGCTTGATGCGCAAGCGCCTTTCTTTAAGATCTTCAATCAGGTCATAGACTTCTATTAACAGTGAAGCCTCTTCTTTCATTGGGAAATGATGCTGTGCTGCCCACTCCTCGATCTTAGAATAAGCCTGATGCCTCTGTTTTTCAACTTGATCCCAGCGCGTTATTAATTCTTGGTATGATGCTCTTTCTTCCTGTAATTGGACCTTCACGCGCTCCACCTGATCGCGACGTTTTTTTTCTGAAGTGTAGTCCTCTTCCATTTGCTTCTGTTCCGGAGCCGAAGCTAGAGTGTGTTTGACTTGCTCCAATCGCCGATAAAGGTCTTCCATCTCCGCTCTTTGCGAAGTGGACTGGCCTTCAAAAGGACGAAAGCCAAGCCAGGTGAACATGCTAATGGCGAAACCTGCTCCGATAAGTAATCCTCCGGCAAGCAGATTCCCCGACACTAATAATAGAATCCCTACAAAACCCAATACGCCCAAAAGGCCACCAGAAAGCAGATGTTTAAGAAGCCGCATGGACCTAATGGTGTTTTCTTGCTTCTTTGTCCTTCTGATCTGCTCTTCAAGCCACTTCTGTTCTTGACTGAGCTGATGGTCATTTTTCTTTTGATTAATGGCTGCTTCTAACGCTTCGAAGCGTTGATCAGAAAGCAGAGACTGTTGGTAGTGTTCACATGTTGCTTGATATTGTGAAATTTTATTTTCCTTTTCTTCGATCGCAACCTCTAATGCCCGATATTGTTGCTGTAATCGCTCATAGTCATTCAGTCTTTCTTTCAATTCATGTTTGATCTCTAGACCGGTCTCAATAGCTTCCAGCTGGCCTCCTGCGTAAGTAGCTCCTAGCTTTTGGCTTTGAATGGCATATTCTTTTTGCTCTAAACGGAGACTTTCTAATCTGATCTGATATTCCGGTTCTAAGGCTTGTAAAAGTTCCCTCTCACGATTTAAACTTTGTATGCTCTCTTCATTAACTAAAAATCTATAATCAATGTTTAGCGATGCAATCTTTTCCTGGATCACTCCCAAGCGATGAGCCAGTGCTGCCTGTTCACCCTCTAATGTCACAATGGTGGTATGCCAATTCTCATAGTCTTGTAGCCCCTTATCTGGAAAATGAGCAGCTGGGGCTGTTTCTTCCAGTTCCTTCACAACGTTTAGATAATCAATCAGCAGGGACTCACAAGCCTTATATTTCAAAAAATGACCGTATTGACGTTCCCAATGCTGCTGTTCATCGATCAGACGCTTGAGTTGATCCTCAGAATCAGACAAGTCCCCTTGCCAGCGATTGTAGGCCTCACTTTTCTTGCTCCAAAGGGTTAACTCCTTGCTCAAGCCTTCGAGTCTTTTTAAAAGTTTATTAATGGAGGGATTTTTACCATATGGTCTAAATAGCTCCGAAGCTTGCTTCTCCAATGTCGTTTCAAGGTCAAAAATATTGGCGCTCCCCATCATCCCTGTGCTAAATAGATAGTGGTTCAATTGGTCAGACTTTAACTGTTCAATCCCTCTTAATCCATCAAGGTTGAAGCTAAAAATGGACTCATAGACATCTCTATTATACCCCTTCAGCCATGTTTCCAGAGGCGTTTCATCTGTCACCTGCCCATCTGGTAAATAGATGACCGCTCGCCCATCATTTTTATAACGATAGCGCTCGATTACCACTGTTCCCCACTTTGGGATCTCTACCGTCAAGGTCCCCCCCAGTTCGGTGCGCTCGGATAAACCGACAAGGTAAGGCAACATGTCAGAGCGCTTAGGAAAACCAAATAATATTATTTTAATAAAAGCCATCAGCGTGGACTTTCCCGCTTCATTAGGACCGTAGATGAATAAAAAGGGTTGATCAGCGAGTGCCTGCTGATACTGTCGAAACTGACCAAATCGCTCAATATAAATCGACTGAAGCTTCATACTCTCACCCTCCTTTTATTTCATAAAAATACTTTTATGTAAGGCTTGCTTTATAAGACGTTCAGCAGCATCCGTGATCTCAGCCTGTTCATCTGCAGTTAATGGGGATAAAAATCTTCGAGCTGTATTGTGGGAGTAGAGACCAGCTAAGTGATCGCCATTTAACACATCGTCCTTTACCCCCATTAAATCACCAAGAAAGTGCGAATCCTCTAGCCATTGTCCTGCATAATCTTGTACATGAATCGTGTTTTGCATGGAGTAAACCCACACAAAATCCTCTTTTTCGTCCTCCGCTTGTTGTAACGCATCTTGAAGCTCTTCCATGGTTGCTGGATCCCTCAGTACGTCACTCAGCTCACCTTGACCGGTCAATTCTATCCGAAGTAAAACACCTGAATCTTTATGACGCAGCTCTTCTTTTATTTTATCTAATTCGCTGATGAGCCTGTTCATTGTGGTAAACTTTTCAATATTAACAGTCACATGCTCCCACAGTATATCCGCAATAGGGATAAATACAATTTCTTGTCGCTTACCTTCCAAGGTAATAAAGTAAAAGCCCTTATCTCCCGTCTCACGAGGAGACAGACCTTGAAGAGATCCCGAATAGACGATCGGCGGCTCTCGATGCAACCATTGCCTTATATGAATATGCCCCAATGCCCAATAATCAAAGTCCATTCGCAGAAGCTCAGATATCTTAAACGGAGCATAATTATTTGGCCCGTCCCCTTCATAAGCAGCACCATGAAGAAGACCGATGTGATAGTCCGCATCATCTATTTTCTTATATTGAGTGACAAGGTTTTCCTTAATGTGACGCGTGGCATAGCTAAAACCATACAAATTAACTAGGGTCTCGCCATCCTTTTGAAGGGAGATTTTTTCAGGGGTTGGCCCAAAGATATAAACATTATCTGGAAATGCAAGAGAGTGCCATTCGCCTTCTAACGCATCATGATTTCCATGAATCATATACACATGAATAGCGGCTGCTTTTAGCTTTTGAAAGGCAGCTTTTAGGCGTACTTGGGCCCGTAAACTTCGATTTTCTTCATCAAACACGTCACCAGAAAGGAGGATGAAATCAACCTTATGCTGAATCGCAACTGTCACTAATCTATCAAGGGCCGTGAACGTGCTTTGTCTTAACCGTTGCCGAATCGTTTCAGGAAGACCTGATTGTCCCTTAAAGGGATGATCCAAATGTAGATCTGCCGCATGCAAAAATGTTACTGACACCTTGCGCTCACCTCACCTATATTTTCTTTAGTTTATCACACTTCGACCATTAGGGCACATATGTTTGTACCCCATTTTACACATTGATCATCAACTTGCATAAGCGGAAGGAATATCGATAGAGGTTGCGAATTATTGATATAAGAGGGGATATTTTAGAAAAACTTGACTTGCACCGTTTCACTGGTACTCCTGCTGTGATTATAAAGCAATCACACACTTAGGGTGACTGGCGCCAAACCTCGGATGACGAAAGCCAAAGTCTGAACTTATACTATCTTCCTTAAGACGTCAGCGAATCGTTATAAATTTTTAATAGGATAAAAAGGAGGACTCATCATGCCAAGCTATACACTGACCGTTTTTGAAAAGGATGGTCAAAAATTATTGGAAGAAACCTTCGAGGCAGCAGATGACTCGGCGGCTAGAGAGCAAGGGGAGGCAAGGATTAACACACTTGATTATAGTCATCTTCCTAGTCGCGTCGTCTCACCAATTGGCAAGCTGGTTCACTTTCACCGCTGATTAAATCCGATGAATTCCCCTTGTGTTAAAAGCATTAAGAAAAACCGGCCGAAGAGCATGCCCGGTCCTTGTCCTTAGTATAGAGCATCATTCAATATGAAGGAGGCTTCATTGCCTGATCAAGTGGATGGGAGCGCAAGGCGCGCGATTCGGAACACTCTAAAATCATGTGTTCCGCGGGCGCCGCTGACTCATGATGCGGAGACTAGAGTCCTGCGGGAAGTGGGAGATCGGTAAGCCCTTAGCAGTGCGAAGGCGCGAGGAGGCTTACCACTCTCCCGCGGAAAGCGAGCGTCCTGGAGCGGAAATCCGCACCGTCCTCATGATCAGAAATTTTATACCTTTTGATCTTTTTAGAAAACTTGGCTTGCACCCCTTCGCTGGTACTCCTAATGTGATTTTTGCCAATCACACACTTAGGGTGCCCACAAGCCTTAGAAGGCGAAAGTCAAAGCCCGCCTTATACGCTCTTCCTTTATGCGCGTCAGCAAAGTTATACATTCTGATAGTAGAACAAAGATTAACAGAGCGAACAATGCTCGGTTAATCTTTGTATTTTGGGGTTGGGCAGATCACATATCACTTATTTAAAAAATTCATATTAGGCGTTCTTCATGTGTCCATCCCCAATGCCTTTTGGGCATTCTTCATATCATTTGCTAATAGCTGATTTAAATCATAGGCGGGATAGTAGCCTTGCTGATGCATATAATTAAAGATTTTTGCGTGCATGGTGATGGCTTGATTAAGCTGTTTAACAAAAGCTTCTCTTAAAGAAGGGGTCGCTGTTTCAGTAATGGCTGCGGCGTAGGCTTTAATACTGTTTTTTGCACACGAGAGGAGCTCGCCAGCAAAGAAACTATCCTCTACCATCATGCCCATTGTTTTCTTTTCATGACGCGGAGCCTTTGGATAAAATCTGAGCAACTCAACTAAATTATTTTTATGATCTTCAATGGCTTGTCGATAGAGCTGCTGAAGCATACTATCTTCAATTTCAGGATAAAACATCTCTAGCTTCATTAATGTTGATGTTTGCATCGCGACAATTTCATGTAGTTCCAATGTTTCATGCCAGGCTAAGTGCGCTGGTCGTTCATCATTTAAAACCATTTCCATTCCCTCCAATTGTAAAATCGATACAGTATATGCATTCTCAATCATTTGGATAATGGCCTAGCATGTAAAATAGACATAAGATACCTGTAAAAACAGGCGTTTGTCCCCACCCGCGTCTTTATAGCCTACAGCAAGGCTAACATGTCTGTACACTCAGAAGTCGTCCAACTTGCATTGTGCTGGCATGTGAAAAGCAACCCCAAAAATTAAAATAAGAACAACCAGGCGAAGAGCATGCCCGGTCCTTGTCCTTAGTAGAGAGCATCATCCAATATGAAAGAGGCTTCATTGCCTGGTCAAGTGGATGGGAGCGCAAGGCGCGAGATTCGGAACACTCTAAAATCGTGTGTTCCGCGGGCGCCGCTGACTCATGATGCGGAGACTAGAGTCCTGCGGGAAGTGGGAGATCGGTAAGAACTTAGCAGTGCGAAGGCGCGAGGAGGCTTATCACTCCCCACGGAAAGCGAGCTGCCTAGAGGGGAAACCCCACTATCCACCCCATGAGTACCCAAAGTCTTACTTTTTTATGAGTTTAAAAATATAAAAAACCACATTTCAACGATAAGGATTATTCTTTTTGAAATACCTTCCTTGCCCGGCTATTTGGATCCCCCTTTCAACAATCGAAAAACCCTTTGAAGGGGTTCTTCAAAGGGTTTATACGTACGATTTCATTTGTTTTCTAAAGACTTCTTTTAGCATATAAGCCACACCATTCATATCATTTGATCGTGTGATCCAATTGGCGCGCTCCCGCACCGTTTTGGGTGCATTTTTCATCGCTACACCTAGACCGACCTTTTCAATCATTTCAAGGTCGTTGTAGGAATCGCCGACAGCAACAGTATCCAATAAGGAAATCCCCACATGCTGTGCCAAGTGCTGCAACCCATTATATTTTGAGGAGCCACTCCGAGTAAGAATGAATGCTTTAGGCCCTTCCTCCTTCACTTGGACTGAAGGGAAGAAGTCCTGTAAAGACTGAAGCATTTCCTCTTTGTTGTCTTTTAAAAGTTCAACTTTTACATCCGTCGCATCATCGGCGTTTTCCCGTAAATAATCGCTTAAGGAATCCACATAAGTGACCGGATAGAATAGGGGTTCACTCACACCGATTGTCATCTTTGCCAATAAATTCGCCTGCTTTGAGCGATTGCTCACAGACATCTTTTCATTGGAAAAGCGAACCTTGCATTGATAGGTTTCTAAAAACTCCACAAGCTGTAAGAGAACGTCATGCCTGATCTTACTCGTATAAATGGGACGATCAATGGAAGAAGAGATGAATGCACCATTATGAGTAATGATTGGATACTTTAATCTTAAAGCCTTCGCCACCTTCGCAGCTGAATGAAAGTGACGTTCAGTAACAAGCGTGACAGCTGCTCCCTTATCCATAGCAAATTGCACAGCTTCCTTTGTTTCACGATCGAGACGATTGTTTGTTTTCAAAAGGGTGCCGTCGATGTCTAAAGCAAGTAAGCGATAAGCCAAGGTAATCCCCCTTTGTTATTCAGAAATCAACTGAAGGATTTCTGATTCAGTGCTTCTTGTTCAAACATATGAATCAGAGGGCGATTATAGAACAGGCTGACGCTACACTTTTGCCTTGAGTGCCTGTCTCTTTATTGGATGGCTTGGACAAATTGCGCCGCTTTTTTAGTTAAAAGCTGTAAAGACGCCTCATCCACTGGCTGCCGGCTTGGAACTAAGGCCCCTCCTAGTCCTGCTGCCACCGCACCTTTATTAAAATATTCCTTAATATTCTCGAGATGGATGCCACCCGTTGGCATGAGCGGAACTTGCGGCAGCGGACCATGAACATCCTTAATAAAGCCGGGTCCCAACACATTAGCAGGAAATACCTTGATCACATCTGCCCCGTGTTCATAAGCAGTTAGAATTTCTGTAGGTGTCATCGCTCCTGGGATACTGATAGCCCCATAGCGTTTAACCATCTTGATCGTCTCCACGTTCACTGTTGGTGAAAAAACAAACCGGGCTCCAGCCATAATTGTCGCCCGCGCCGTTTCTGGATCGAGAACCGTTCCTGCCCCCACCAATACTTGATCACCGAAAGACCTGACTACCTTCTCAATAATCGGCAATACATTAGGCGTTTCTGCAGTGATTTCCAATATAGAAATGCCGCCTTCTGCTAGTGCTTTAACAATAGGCATAATCGTCTCTTCAGTGGTCCCTCTAATGACTGCCACTAACTTTTTATCATAAATGGTTTGTAAAGTTGTTGTCATATCCCTCTCTCCTTTCATCGATTCACGTCTGCATGCTGTTGATGATTGATAAAGGCTTCCATTCTTTCTCGATCGGGGAGTCCCTCAACGTCACCAGGAACCATGGTGACAAGTGCTCCAACTGCCGCTGCGCGTTTAACCGCCTCTTTAAATGGGAGTTGATCTAATAAACCCGATAAAAGTCCGGCAGCAAAACCATCTCCCGCACCTACTGGATCGAGCACTTTTCTAACCGGAAACCCTTCGACATAACCACTTTCATCTTCAGTTTTGTAATACGCCCCTTTAGCCCCAAGCTTCAATATCACCCGCTTGGCACCTTGCTCCTGAAACCGCTCGACAAGCTGCTCTGTTTCTAATTCTCCAAATAAGAAATGGGCTTCGTCCAAACCGGGAAGAAGAATGTCTGCCTGCGCGCTAATAGCAAGCAAGGTTTCTTTAGCCTTTTGATCTGACCAAAGCTTACGGCGGAGATTCGGGTCGAATACCACGGTTACCCCTGACCTTTTTGCCCAATCAATAGCAGCAAAGACAGTGTCTCGACAGCTGTCGCTGAGTGCGGGTGTAATGCCTGTCAGATGGAGATAAGTAGCACTTGCAATATAGGCTTCGTCTAAATCATTCGGGCTTAAATGACTCGCCGCTGAATCCTTGCGATAATAATGAACCGCAATTTCTTCTTCCGTGATCAATTCTTTAAAATAAAGACCTGTTGATGCCTGTGGATCAAAAGTGACACGACTGATATCCACCCCTTCCCCACGTATAAAAGCGAGAATCTTTTTCCCAAACTCATCCTTTCCTAAGCGACTCAGCCACCCCACTTGGTGACCAAGACGTGCCAAACCAATGGCAACATTCGTTTCAGCACCAGCTACTTTAGCCGTAAAGGTTGATGCATAGCGCATTGGGCCAATTGTCTCTGGCGTCAATAAAACCATCGTTTCTCCTAGGGTGATGACATCCATCTGCTCTCCTCCATTCTTTGATTTAAGCCCTTGCATATTCCCGCTCCAATGTATCCCAGATACCAAGCAAATACATCACACCTAAGGCACGATCATACAAGCCATAGCCTGGACGACATTTTTCATTCCAAATATGGCGGCCATGATCAGGTCTGACATAGCCTGTGAAACCTGATTCATGATAAGCCTTAACAATATCGGTAATATCTAGCGATCCATCTTGAGTACGGTGAGACGTCTCAATAAAATCCCCATTCTCATATACTTTCACATTGCGTATATGGGCGAAAGGAATACGATCGGCAAATGTCCGTACCATATCGGCTACATCGTTGTCAGGATTTGCACCTAATGAACCGCTACAAAGAGTGATGCCATTGTAAGGGCTGTCTATAAGCTCGAGAAAGCGCTGTATATTTTCTTTATTAGTAATGATCCTCGGTAAACCAAAAATAGACCAAGGCGGATCGTCAGGATGGATAGCCATCTTGATATCATTCATTTCTGCGACCGGTATCACTTGCTCCAAAAAATAGTGCAAATTGGCCCAAAGCCCTTCGTCCGTTAGTCCTTTGTAAGCAGCAAAGAGCTCTGTGAGCTGACTCAACCGTTCGGGCTCCCACCCTGGCATGGAATACTCCGGATTGTCAACAACCTTTTTCACGAGCTCCTCAGCAGGCATGTGATCAATCTTAGCCTTTTCAAAGAAAAGTGCTGTTGAGCCGTCTGCCATCTTTTTATAAAGCTCTGTTCTTGTCCAGTCAAAGACCGGCATAAAATTATAACAAATGACTTTTACTCCTGCCTTAGCAAGCCTTTCTATCGTTCGTTTGTAATTGTCAATATAGGTATCACGTGTCGGAAGGCCGAGCTTAATATCCTCATGGACGTTGACACTTTCAACAACATCAATGTTTAATTGATAGCGCTCCGCTTGTGCCTTCACCTCTAATATTTTATCCATAGGCCATTCTTCCCCTGCGGGCTGATCGTGCAAAGCCCAAACAATCCCTTCGACACCTGGAATTTGTTTAATTTGTTCCAAAGTGACTGTATCATTCTTTTCCCCATACCATCTAAACGTCATTTGCATGCCTTTCATCTCCTCCCCATTTAATGAAACATGTACACCTTTAACACGATGCGCGAACCACCAACTTTGGCTGAAAGCGATGAATGCCCGGCTGACGCCTGTCATTCATCGATTCACTATTGATTTTTTCAAGTAAGCACCTAGCTGCTGCCTCTCCTATTTGAAAGGCGGGCTGAGCGATCGTTGTTAGCGGCGGCTCAAATAGTGGAGCATAAGCAACATCATCGATCCCCAGCAGCGCAAAATCATTGGGAATATGCTTTTTGTCCCGTTTTATTGATTTTAAAATTTCCATTAAGGTTAAATCATTGCCTGCAATAATAGCGGTAGGTCTCGGGGTCAGAGCTAATAGGTGTGCTAAAGCAATAGAGATATCCTCAACATTAACCCCTTGAATATACTCCTCGTGAATGGGAAGATCATGCTGCTCTAATGCTATTCTATAACCCGAAATCCGTTCAACCCTTGGTGTCACATGACGTATCAATGACGTTGTGATGATCGCTATATATCTATGCTGCTTTTCAACAAGATAGTCGACGGCTAAACGCAAAGCAGCCTTATTGTCTAGGAGAAAGGTATCTACCGAAAGCCCTTCCACCAACCGATCAACAAAGACGAGTGGATACCTCTCCTGCACCATTTGATCATATAAAGTCTTATTCTCCCCTGTGGGAAAGACAATGAGCCCATCGACTTGTTTGGCGCGTAGCATTGTGATGTACTTTTCCTCTTTCTTTGGGTCATCATCTGCATTGCAAACAATCACAGAAATGTCCTGTTGATGACATACATCCTCAATCGCTCGAATCACTTGAGTTGAAAAGATATGAAGAATATTGGCGACAATCACACCTATTGTAAATGTCCGTTTTTGCTTCAAACTTCTCGCTAATGTATTTGCCTGATATCCCGTAGCATCAATGACTTCTGCTATTTTCTTTTTTGTCTCCTCTCCCATGTATTCATAGCGTTGATTTAAATATTGTGATACAGTGCTTTTTGACACTCCAGCACGTTCGGCCACATCAGCCATTGTCACTCTCTTCATACCATCCCTCTTACTAAACCGATTTAGTTGCATTATATCTCAAATGAAAACGCTATACAATATTAGAATCAAAAAATAGTGGATTTATGGGAGGATACAGCGAGCCGACTGGATATTTAGAGGAACTTTTAGCTTAAGTTGCTGTCCGAAGGCATAGTGGCGGATACCTAAGCCTTATACTCAGGGGGGGGACTATTTTATACCCCTTCAATCAAAAAGCCCCAATAAAACCGGCGGATTTTATGTCTCATTCCACCAGCTTTATTAGGGCTGTGATTTTAAGTCCATCTCATTTTTATTTTAGTTAACACTATTATCATCGGCCGCTGTATAGAGCTCCTCTAATGGCTGCGCGATAATTTTGTTGACATCTGATAGAACCGTGCTCATATGCTGTTCCGCTACAAGCAATTTGCTAATCGTTGGATGCTGTTGGACGAGTTGAAACTGTTGATTGGCTTGATTCGCTTCATCCTCTGAAAGCTGCTCGCCTTGCATTTGCTTTTGCTGCAAGGACATTTGTAGTTCACGAAAGCTATCGAAGAGTTGCTTCGCACTTTCATCCTTTTCAATGGCCTCATGAGCGGTCTTCAATGCGCCATATTCATTGCTCTCGCGAATCGCTTTTTCCAAGCTGTAAGCAATATCATAAAGATTTGCCATTCTATTCCTCCTAATTTTTAAAACAGACAAAAAAGCTTTTCTTCGTCCATCATTTTTTCTTTCTATTCAAGTGTAACAAAAAGTATTCAACACTTCACCCCGCAGCCTAAAAAAGTGACGGATTTAAATAAATAACATGACCACTGCCTGAACAATACCAATGACCCCACCGAGAAAGGCCCCAAGATAGGTGATCATCTTAAATTCTCTCTTTGAAATCATCAGTACTACTTCTTCAAGTTCTTGAATAGAAAAAGCGCGGACTTGATCTGTTACCAACTTCTCTAGATCGAGTGCTTCTAATAATGAAACGGTTCTTTTCGCAAGCATGCGTAGACCATAATCCACTGCATGAGCGACCTTACCTATTAATTGATCCTTTACATCTCCCAACAACTCTCCAGGCGTTTGTTGTAACACTGTCTCTATAGAGAACAGCTGACTCACTTTATCATTGATAGCATTTTTCAACATTTCCTGTAAATGGATAGTTTCATCCAGTTCCTTCAATGTCTTGTGCTGCAATTCGAGCCACTCTCGTTCCAATAGTTCATGCAAAGCCGCAATAAATGAAGGCTGATTGAGAAAGCGAATGAGCTCGGGATACAGTTTGTCCATGAGGCTTTGATTGCCAAGAAACATTCCTAGCATGCTCCCTAAAAAGCCCTTTCCTTCAAAAAAGCGGTCTAACTCTCCCTTCACCTTTTCTTTTCCTTCGTCACTCTCTAAATAATTGATCAGACGCTGGCCGATCAATTGAGAAAATTGAGGAAGTTGGCTGGAAATCTTCTGCTGTATTTCATCCGGAAGGAGCTGATATAGGGTATTCTGTTGATGGCTTTCCCATAATGAAATAAAAGACTGCATGATCCAATCATTGAGTTTGGCATCCAGCTGTTTTACAGTGTATTGGCGCTCTGACCCCAGATAATGAGCCAAAGGCTGACTATCCTCTAACCACTTTTTCAACTCTGCTTGGACAATACTTGTCATTTGCTCCTTTAAGTGACTGTCCATAAACTTTTTTTCTAAGCTTTCTGCTGTAAGTAAATGCTTCATCACCAGCCTGCCCAACTGCTTTGCAATGTCTTCCCTTCGTTTCGGGATCAAACCAGGAGTAAAAGGAAGCCGCCAGCCGCCTATCATGATGGCACGGTGTGGCCTAAATAACATTTTTATTGCAAGAAAATTCGTCACTCCGCCTATAAGCGCACCCACTATAATAAGTAATAAAAAGGTTCCAATAATTTCTCCAATCGACATCTCGTTCATTCCTTTTTTCCGTTTGTTTAAACAGGCACATGCCCATTATTAAAGCATATGAATATATATAAATGCACTCACTCACTAAGGGATTTTGGAGGCCACATACATGGATTTATTTAAAGTAGAAAAGCTTAACCATAAACCGAATACTGTATATCTGCCAACGGCATTATACCAAAAATCGCTTTCTAAACTTTGCTTTTCAAATAAATATGTCAATTGCGTATTTAAGCCAACCTCCCAACCGAAATGCTATGTGTCCGAAGAAGTATGGAAAAGACTAGGACTTCCCTATAACCAAAAATGGCATTTTCTCCAACAAGAGGACACCTTACATTTCATGCCAATCATCGGAATCTTTACGACACATTATCATCCCAATGCCATCCTTCCCTTTGGGCAAAGAACAGAGGAAATGAAAGGTCTATTAGAATATGCCAGACAAGCGGGAGGCTGCGCATTTGTTTTTACACCCCGGCAAATTCAATGGGAACTTGGCACTTTAACCGGCCTACTGTATGACGAAGGAGACTGGCGTGAACAGGAGGTGCCCTTTCCACATGTTGTCTATGACCGCACCCCGAATAGACGTGCGGAGAATAAGCAAAGTGTCAAATATGTCAAAAGCCAATTCCATCATAATTATGGAATTCCTTGGTTCAATCCATCCTTCTTTAATAAATGGGATATCCACCAATTTCTTAAGGCTCATCCATTATCCAGCCAATTTCTCCCGCAGACCTATGACTTTACATCTAAGCATTTAAAAGAAGCTCTTGATTATTTTAACACGGTTTATGTCAAACCGAAAAAAAGCAGTCATGGGTTAGGGATCAAACGCATTATAAAACATGGGGAAGGGTATATCTGCGAAACCAATACACCGGAGCGCTGTGTAAAACACCAGTACGCTTCCCTTAAGGATTGTCTAATCAGTGAATTTCACAGCCATTTAGCCAGTCAATATGTGATTCAGCAGGGCATAGATTTGCAAAAACACAACAAGCATCCCTTTGACTTTCGCGTGCATACAAACAAAGACGGGGAAGGGAAATGGCACTTAAGCGCCATCGCCGCAAAGGTCGCTGCGGTAAACACCATTACTACTCATACGTATTATGGTGGTCAAATTCTTGCTTTAAATGATATTTTTGATCAAGAAACCGCTCAGAAATATGTAAAGGGGTTAAAAGAAGATGTTGTCGCCATAAGTGAAGCGCTCGATGAACAAACAGATGATCTCATCGGTGAGCTCGGTTTCGATCTCGGCCTTGATCAAGAAAATAGACTGTGGCTCTTTGAAATTAATGCTCGACCAGGACAGGTGATTTTTCATCATCCTAAAATCCGCCACCAGACTAAACTGATTCACCGTTATTGGTTCAACTATTGTTTATATCTCAGTAAGCTTAGTCTATTAAAGCCTTTGACGCTTTCTAGTGTAGAATAACACGCCATCCATTTGCGGTAAAAATGCGAATGCTATTATTATTTACACACTTCGTTTTTATTGTTATGTTTAATATAGGTGTTACTGCGTTTTAATGCATTCCTTTTATTCTTTTATGTCTTTGACATTTCCAGAAAGAATAAGCAAACATCTCTTTAATTGAGGACGCTTTTGTTAGCCGTATTCACGAACCCTGCTATATCATGTTTGTGATGCTTAAAATTTCCTTGAGCTCTATTTCATGAAAACAGAGTGCGAGGGAAACCCTTTAAATAAAGGGGGAATGCAGCATGAACAAATCATCTCATCGAGATAAAGACCTTGACTACGAAGGACGTGCTGAATACTATTTGGATATCGACCGTATGATGAGCGAAGGAATGGCTGGTGGAACGGTCAATACCAAGTATGATCATCCTTCTGTCGATCACTATCATGAAATTGTTCAGCGTGAGGAACCACCACGCGAATCCTAGCTTTTCCCCGCCTCGATCTCATTTGATCGAGGTGCATCATTTTATTAATAAGGAGTTCATCGCCATGCTTGAAGCCTTAAAGGCCATTTATGGACAAGCTTTTACATATTATAACGATCAAGAACATCTGGAGTCCTATTATTGGTTTCAAGATCAAGCACATATCCAATTTGGCATTAAGAAATCGGCCGTAACTGAAAAGGAGCTTCAGCTTTTGAAGCTTTATTATGAAACCGTTGATCAATTCACCACGCCAAAAAGCCCTGCGCAAAAGGCTTGGGCAAACCTTTTATTTAATGGCACTGAGGCTAGCAACCCAAAAGATAGCCCGGGGCTCTCGTTTCCTGCCTATCCTATTTACATCCATTTTAAATCACTGCCCAATGATCTTGCCGCTTTCGAAGAGGCAATGTCTGCTCTGGTTTCAGAGACACCCGTTTTGCTTTGGAGGGAAAACGAGGCTATCCTCATCCTCTCGGAACCATCAAAACGTGTTGTTGCTGAGGAAATCGTCGATCTCATGGCTACAGAATTCTTCGTCGATGTCGCCGTTATGATTGGTGCCATTTTTTATACAGCTCAGCTGTCAAAGTCAAGCTATGAATGGCATCATCAGCTTTTTGAACGCTTTTTACGCATCTATCCACGAAAACGGGTCACATCACTTGATCATTTAATTCCAATATTTTTACTGGAGAATCTCTCGCCTGAGGCGGCTGATTTTATGTTTAAAAAGATTCAAAACGCGCTATCTGAAGGAGGCACTGAGCTCAAAGAAACATTGCTCACCTTTTTTGAACACAATATGAATGTCTCTACCGCTTCCAAGGCACTCTACATCCATCGCAATAGCTTGCAATATCGCTTGGATAAATTTCATGAAAAAACGGACCTTGATCCGAAGACCTTTATTGATGCTGCTATTATTTATATTGGTATTTTAAAGTATAGCCTTGGTTGACTTGTAACATGTATACAATAATTCCTGAAATCTTTGTGCAGACTGCCCTCTTCTATCGATGGAATAAATCGCTTACAATAAAAGTAGATTGAAAACGAATTCAAGGGGGACTCCTTCATGGCTGGTATTGTAATGAAAGGTATTGACAAAGTCTATGACAAAGCTGAAACAAAATCAGTAGATAATTTTAATCTTGATATTAAGGACAAAGAATTTATCGTTTTCGTTGGTCCATCTGGTTGTGGTAAGTCAACTACGCTTCGCATGATCGCAGGACTTGAAGATATTACTGCCGGTGAGCTTTACATTGGTGATCGCCTCGTCAACGACGTTGCACCAAAAGATCGCGATATCGCAATGGTTTTCCAAAACTATGCGCTGTATCCTCACATGAACGTCTATGATAACATGGCCTTTGGACTTAAGCTTCGCAAATTCAAAAAAGATGAAATTGAGAAACGCGTCCAAAATGCAGCAAAGATCCTTGGCATTGATAAGTTTCTTGATCGTAAGCCAAAAGCACTTTCCGGTGGTCAAAGACAGCGTGTTGCACTCGGTCGTGCCATCGTCCGTGATCCTCAAGTATTCCTCATGGACGAACCCTTATCAAACCTTGATGCTAAGCTTCGTGTACAAATGCGTGCCGAGTTAACTAAACTTCATCAACGGCTGCAAACCACTACAATTTATGTAACACACGATCAAACTGAAGCCATGACGATGGCAACACGCATTGTTGTCATGAAGGATGGTGTCATTCAACAAGTCGGTACGCCGAAAGAAGTCTATGACCTTCCTGAAAACATTTTCGTTGCTGGTTTCATGGGATCTCCTGCGATGAACTTCTTAAAAACAAGACTTGAGGACGGCAAGGCAATCGTTGGCGAGCACACCTTCAAGATTCCTGAAGGCAAAATGAAATTATTGCGCGAGCGCGGCTATGTCAATAAAGAAGTCGTTCTCGGCATCCGCCCAGAGGATATCCATGATGAACCTCTTTTCATCGAAGCATCCAAAGATACGACATTTGAAGCTGCCATTGAAGTGGCTGAATTAATGGGGGCTGAAACCTTCTTGTATTCAAACATTGGTGAAGATCAGTTCGTCGCTCGCGTTGATTCTCGTACAGACGCCAGCAGTGGTAAAAACATCACATTGGCTCTTGATATGAATAAAGCGCATTTCTTTGATCCAGAAACTGAATTACGCATTCGCTAAACATGTCATCACTTTTAAAGGGAAGCAGCCCAGGCTGCTTCCCTTATTGCCATACTTATTTATTTTGTCCAGGCATTTGCTGCTGTGCCTGCGCAACTAAACGCTTTGTAATTTCGCCACCAACAGAACCATTGCCACGAGAGGTCGTATCTGCGCCTAATCGAACACCAAATTCACTGGCGATTTCCTGCTTCATTTGTTCCACCGCTTGTTCCACTCCTGGGACAAGCAATTGGTTACTATTATTGTTAGCCACTTAATCACCTCCCAATCCTAGTTTGACCTTCTACTCTCCTGCTATGTACATAACGTAAAAGAAGGTTTTACCATGAACTATGGCGAATTTACTACCAGTAATCGGAGGTGGCAAGTAAAATGACACGTGCAAAAATGATTGATGTCCCACTCATTGCACAATTACCCGAACTGCCAAGGGGCTGTGAGGTCACATCCCTTTGTATGTTGCTCCAGCACGCGAAGATCCAAGTCGATAAGCTGCAGCTCGCTGAGGCTGTTGTTAAGGTCCCTTTTGAGACAGACGGTGTTCACGGACATCCCAACGATGGCTTTGTTGGAGACATGTATAGTTTTGAAACACCAGGTCTTGGAACCTTTCATCGTCCAATTGTCCAATTAGCTAAAACCTTTCTTGGCGATCGAATCATTGATTTGACAGACTGCGAATGGGCACGTATAGAGGGACAAATCGACCGTGGGTTTCCAGTTTGGGTTATTGTAACCAGCCGCTATAATTATGTGGAGGACGAACATTGGGAAACATGGCTTACGGCTCACGGAACTCTTAAAATAACATATAAAGAGCACGCTGTTGTCATTACTGGCTATAACGAGGATTTTGTGTATTTTAACGATCCTCTCGACAACATCAAAAATCGTCCCGGCAACAAACAGGACTTTATCGACGGCTGGAAGCAATTTGGTCAGCAAGCGATTTCCTATCTATAGTTAAAAGAACCGGACATTTGCCTGGTTCTTTTAACTTAGAGATTTTATAAAATGAGTGTGCCATGCATTTTTTAATTGCCGTGATTTATTCACTTTTAGCATGTTTGGCCGTTTTAAAAAGCCTTCGACGCTATTTTGTCATTTGGAGCATATATAAAGAGCCCAGCCCGCTCCATTCAAAAGGAAGCCGTGAATTTCCGGCTTCCTTTTATATGGCTTATTTTTTCAAATCACTGATCGAATTTACATCTTTCATGTATTTAGGAACAACTAATCCAAGCTTAGTTCCTTTTAAGCTCACACCAAGTTTTTCTACCTGATCTTTATACTTTTGATAGTAAGCTTTATGGGTAACTGGAAGCCAAGCAGAAAGCGTGACATCAGCACTTCCTTTGGCCACAGCTGCCCACATTGGCGCAGCATCGAGCTGTTGAAGCGTGACTTTATAGCCAAGGTTATCTAAAATAGCCTTGACAACATTTGTGCTGGCAACTTCAGATGACCAAGCGACATAAGCCATTTTGATCTCTTCACCATTCCCCTTTTTGATTCCTTTAGTCCACTTGCTTACCTTATCTTGATTGTCCTTTACCCAATCCTTTGCAGCCGCTAAGGCATCATCATTGCTTTGTTGCTTCAGCATCACTGCATTCATGTCATCATCTGTCCATTGGAATTGACTAAAAAATTTCGCCAAATTTGGATGGCTCTTAGAAAAGCCTTTGTGCGCAACGGTATAAATATTTTCTGCATCACCAAATGATTTTTTAGGATCATCCAAATACTTCAAATCATATTTTGCAAACATCCAGTGTGGAGACCATCCGGTGATCACAATCGGTTGTTTATTATCAATCGCTTTTTTCAATGAAGCCATCATGGTCGATTCACTGCTCGTTTGCACATTATACTTATCCAACCCGTAATCTTTTATAGATTGTTGCGCAGCTTGAGTGACCCCAGCGCCTGGGTCAATACCCGTAATCGTATAATTTAATTGTTCCCCAATGGACTTAGAACTGTCACTTCCACTACTCCCTTTGTCGCTTGAGCCACAGCCAACAAGAGCGAAAGCAGCAGCGACGATCATTGTAAGTAAGATTGCACTAAATTTCTTCAAACTTTTTCCCCCTAAGATTTTTTTTGTTTCCTTATATTTTGTGTAATCCGATCAAGTACAATGGCAATGATGACAATTGACAAGCCGGATTCGACACCGATATCAAGTCTCAGCTGAGTAACAGCGAGATACACTTTTGCTCCTAATCCTGGAGCGGCAACGAGAGATGCAATAACTACCATGGATAGGGCAAGCATAATGCTTTGGTTAATCCCTGCCATAATCGTTGACAAGGCTAAAGGTAACTGCACTTTAAACAATTTTTGTGAGGTTTTTGATCCAAAGGCTTCTGAAGCCTCGATTAAATCCTCAGGCACTTGTCTTATGCCGAGACCAGCCATCCTAATGGTCGGCGGCATGGAGAAGATGACCGTGGCGACAACACCTGGCGCCATTCCTGTCCCAAATAAGAATAGAACGGGAATTAAATAAACGAAGGCAGGCATCGTCTGCATAAAATCCAGTATGGGCGTAATAATGTTCTTAGCCGTATCACTTAACCCAATCCAAATTCCAAAGGGAATACCGATTATAATTGAGATAATGATAGCTGTTAAAATCAGACCTAACGTCTGCATGGTATCAGCCCAATAACCAAGGTTAAAGATTAGCCAAAGTCCGATTAAGCTAAAGAGCGCCACACCCCAGCCGCTTCGCCAAAACGCGATAGCTGCAATGATAATGATAAATACAAAGGGATTAATCCATGTAAATAAATCAACTAATTGTTGGACAAACCAATTAATTCCATTTCCTAACCCAGTAAAAAAGTTTTCTGTATGATCAACAAAAGATTGCACAACATCTTGTACCCATTTGCCGATTTCAATTTTTGGAATAAAGTGATGATACGTGTCACTCATTCTACTCACCCCTCTCCATTCAATACTTCACTACTATCAGCCATAACATCGATGATCGCACTACGCTTAACGATGCCTTTCAATCGACCAGAATCATCGATGACTGGAATGGGGACAGGCGAAGCAGAAAGCGTCTCAAACATATCAATGAGATATGTATCGGTTGTTACAGATTCCACAGGCTTAATCACATCATTGATGGACTTACCTTGTTCAACAGCTTTGGCTGCATCATCACCATAAAGAATGCCAAGAAATCTTTTATTTTTATCGATGGCGTAAACCGTTGACACGCCTTCATCCTTCATAATCTTCATAGCCACTCTTAAGCCGCGACTCACCTCAATTGTTTCAGGCCGCTTCATGACATGCTCGGCTGTAAAAACCTTTGTGACATCCACATCCTCAACAAACTGCTCAACGTAATCATTGGCAGGATTCATAAGGATCTCTTCAGGTGTACCGACCTGCACTATAGAGCCATCCTTCATTAAGACAATCCGATCTCCAATGCGCAGTGCCTCATCCAAGTCATGAGTGATGAAGACAATGGTTTTCTGCATTTTGCTTTGCAAATCCAATAGCTCATCCTGCATATCTTTTCTGATTAGTGGATCAAGGGCACTAAACGCCTCATCCATTAACAAGACATCCGCATCATTAGCCAGTGCTCGGGCAAGTCCAACACGCTGCTGCATGCCTCCTGAAAGCTCTCCAGGCTTTTTCTCTTCATAACCCTTTAGCCCGACAAGCTCAAGAGCCTCTAAAGCCTTTTTACGCCGCACTTCTTTTGAAACGTTTTGAATTTCCAATCCAAATTCAGTATTGGCGAGAATTGTTCGATGAGGAAAAAGAGCAAACCGTTGAAAGACCATGCTCATTTTACTTCTTCTGACTTCCCTTAATTCCTGTTTATTTAACTTTGTCACGTCTTTTCCATCGATTAATACCGTTCCGGAAGTCGGTTCGATTAAACGATTGAGCAGACGTACAAGCGTTGATTTACCTGATCCTGACAATCCCATGATGACAAAGATTTCACCATCTTTTATAGAAAAGGAAGCTTTATTGACCCCCACTGTCATCCCGGTCTTTTCTAAAATCTCTGTTTTCGTCAGGCCTTGGTTAATTAGTTCAATGCCACGCTTTGGATTTTTCCCAAAGATCTTCGTGACATCACGAACTTCAATTTTATCCATATTTTCACCTCGGCTCTTCCTTATACTTCTTCGTGCCCATACTGACTACTCTATTCATTCTACAGATTGACCAATCCTGTAACAAACTTGAAATAAAATCATTTCTGTTCATTTTGTTTGTAAAGTTTTTTCTGTACATACTTTATCTTTGTTATTCTTAAAATTCCTCTATAATCCCTCTAAATGCTAACAAAGTGACTATTTTTAATTTCTTAGTTTTCCGTTATCATTAAGAATGAGTAAAAAACTAGATTTTAGGTGGTTACTTCCATGGATCAAAAGATGAGCAATAGGCAAGATATTATTGAAAAAGCAAAAGAGCGTGTGATAGAAACCATTTCCCTTAATATGCATCTGTACGGAGTCACACCTTCAATTGGCAGGCTTTATGGCACCCTTTTCTTTAGAGATACACCGATGACTCTTGATGATATGAAAGAAGAGCTACAAATGAGCAAGACCAGCATGAGTACATCTGTAAGAACCCTTACTGACCTCAATATGGTTGAAAAAGTTTGGATCAAAGGTGAACGAAAAGATCAATATGAAGCCAAAAAGGATTGGTACCAAATTTTCCTTGATTACTTCACAAACCAGTGGCGCAAGGTGATTCAAGTCAATTTAAAAGCTATTAACGAGTCGTTAAAGGAACTTGAGGATCTTGCATCTGACCCAAGCATTCTGACAGAATCTGAACAAGAGGACATTGAAAAAGCCGTTGCCAAGCTTATGTACTCAAAAGAATATTACGCCTGGTTAAACAGACTATTCGATCAATTCGAGTCAAAAGAAATTTTTGAATTCGTTAACAAAGATCCTCAGAATCCATAAAGTGAACTGAGTATTATGGCCGTCTCAATGAACATTATAGATCAGTAAAGGAGCCGGGACAGAAGTATTGCGCTCTAGAGAATCCGAACGCATTCACAATTTTGAAGGCATACGTTCGAATTTTTGAGTCAATCATGAAGCGCTCCGTCAAACTACTCGCTTTCCTCATGTCCACACAATATGGGTAGGGTCGGCATTCGACGCGACCATCGAGGTCCCCGAAAAGTGCTTTTTACTTTTTGGGAGCGTATTGAGTTGCTCGCTTCGGGGTTGTCACACGGAGGTGACGTTTTTAGGCGATCGTCCTTAGGGGCCTCCGCTCATTTTGGAAGGTTTTATCTGTGTTCCAAAGTATTTATAAAAGTCCCCTGTTCCTGCATCTACGTGTATGGCTTCGAGTCAGCTTTCTCGGAACATCTCGAAGTTTACTCGTGAAGGAACACTGGCCCCGTTCCCGCAAAAGTCTCCGTATTTTGACTACACTTCCCGTTTCCCTAGCTCCTTTTAAATCTTAACGCTCGGTATTGGGGGGATCTCTTTCGTTTTGTCTCAACCTCTTCATATAATCTGTGACACTTTTCACATTATATTTTTAGCGCTTTCTGTAAACTGTAGCTTATAAATAGTATCATCAATAATGATGAAATCAGGTGAAAAAGATGACACAATGGCTACAGAAATCCATACGCCCCAATGAGGTATTCAAATTTATTCATCCTAATGCTGATATTATCGTCGGCATGGCAAATGGTGAGCCTCTCACACTTCTTAACACTTTAGAAGCAGAGCATGAGCGCCTGCAAAACGTCCGCTTTCATCAAATGCATCCTAGAAATGAGAGGGCATATATCAATGGTCAGTATAAAGAACATATGCGACATATCGCCTATTTTTTAAGTCCTTCCTCACGGGATGCATACAATAATGGCCATTGTGACTTGGTTCCCAACCACTTTCATGAGGTGCCAAAACTCTTACGAGAACACACGGCCTGTAACTTAGTGATAGCTTCGGCAGCCCCCATGGACCATCATGGTTATTTTTCACTTGGTACGAATGCTGAGTACGTGGCAGCATTGATTGGTCAAGCACCTTTTCTCCTAGAGATCAACCCCAACATGCCGAGAACATATGGAGGCAACCAAATCCATATCAGTCAAATCGTAGGATTCATTGAGAGCGATAATTCCTGTTGGGAAATACCTGCCCACACTTCGAATGAAATTGATCAGAGAATCGCCGGTCACATCGCTGCGCTCATACCAGATGGCAGTACGATCCAAGTGGGAATTGGTGGCATACCCAATGCCATCATTGGCTTCCTAAAGGAAAAAAAACATTTGGGCATTCATACTGAAATGCTAACAGATGGGCTTGTAGACCTCGTTGAATCGGGTGCAGTAGATGGCACAAAAAAACAGACGCATCCAGGAAAAATTGTAGGAACCTTTGCTCTCGGCACAAAACGGCTCTACAGCTTTCTTCATGAAAATACGGGTGTGCTCATGCTTCCTGTGGATGTTGTCAATGATCCACGCTTGATTGCAAAAGAAAATCATATCGTTTCAATTAATTCTTCAGTTGAAGTTGACTTTTTTGGACAATGCAGCTCCGAGACCATTCAGGGGCGTTATTACAGCTCAACTGGGGGACAGGCAGATTTTGCACGAGGAGCAGCCTTTGCGGAAAATGGAAAAAGCTTCATTTGTCTCCCTTCCACTGCCAAAAACGGGACAGTTTCACGTATTCAACCTTATTTAACTCCAGGTACGCCTATCTCCAATTCAAAAAATGATGTGCATTATATTGTAACAGAATTTGGAGCAGCAAATCTAAAGGGGAAAAGCATTCGTGAGCGTGCACTGGCACTGATAAGCATTGCTCATCCACGCTTTCGCGAAGAGCTCACCTTTCAAGCTCAAAGGTCAAGTTTTATATAGATAAAACTTGACCTATAGTGAGCCTCCACGTTCGGAAAAAACATTCAGTTTCGTTTTTTGACTTAAGAATGTACTATATAAAATTTTTCATCATTGTTTTTGATTAGAAAGACATGGAAAGCAAAATTCAATTTTTCTTTAAAATTAGGTGCTTAGCTTTGATCACACCGAAATCCATCATTTAGGTTTAAAAAGAGGGTATCCTCAAAAGCCGTTAGACTTTGGGACACCCTCCTGTTTTAGTGTATTTAATATGGTCGATAAACATACTGATCTTTTGGGGCCTTAACAACCTTCCATTTCGTCACCTTTAAGTATGGAATAGTTTGTTTAAATGGCTGATAGAAAACGGTTGACATCGTTCCTTCTACCTGCAGCCATTGGTCATCCTTATAATTTACATCTTTAGGAAACTCCAGCATCATGCCATATACTCCGGCATCCGCAATACAATGGACAATCCCAAATCGGAAAACAAAGAGCTGATTTTTTTTCAAGGAATCGCCATGATAGACAAAGCCCTTCATCGAGATGGTCTCATTCGTAAAATCGCCTGGATAATTATAGACCGTTTCTAAACCACGCAGAAAATTATCATCATTTAAAACCAGTTTATTTCCCTTATCATATTTCTTTCGATCAGAAGTGGCCATCTTCTCATATTGATCTGAGTCATAATATAGACGCGTATTCGGTCTGAGAATTTGATGATCTGCATACTGATCCTTATCGTTATCAATTTCAGCAAAATGGAAGCCCTTGGCTTTAACAATGTTGGAATCCAATGTTGCAATCGGAAGAAAAATCCCTGTAACTAAAGGAAGAAGTAACAAACCGTATACGAGCAATTTCTTTAAAAATGTATTTTCATCCTTAGAATGATCGTGCCCATGATCATGATGTTCTTCTTCGGTGCCTTTTTTCCCTTGTATATTCCACTTTATCAATTGGTAAAGCGCCATAAATGCAAAGATAAAGATCATAATAAAGGTGAGATAACTGTATTTCATATTAATGTACTTACTGATATCACCAGTGGCATGAAGATGTAAGAACAGGTACATAAAGCCAAATAAGATAATAAAGCGTATCATTCACTGTCCCTCCTCATATGAATAGTGCTCCACAAAACACAACGACAGTAATGGATCCTATCAAAGTAAATACAAAACGCTTTTTGAATGTACTGAGCATCATGATTAGGTTTTTAATATCAACCATAGCGCCGAAAACAAGAAATGCTGTTAACGGGCCCGCTCCAAAGGTTCCTCGGAAGGAAGAAGCGATAAAAGCATCGGCTTCTGAACAAAGCGATAATAAAAAGGCGAGCAAAATCATGACCAAAATAGCCGTTACAGCGGTATGTCCCAAGGTTAATAATGTACTCGTTTTGACATAGACTTGCATAGCCGAAGCAATAAAAGCTCCAATAACCAAAAATTTACCTACAGAGAAAAATTCATCCAAAGCGTGATCGACCATTTCCTTCACTTTTTCCCTAGGGGTCATTTTGTGAAGGTGTTCATGATCATGGTGATGATGATGGTGATGTCCCTTTCCCTTGCCTTTAGACTTTTTGCTAATAAATTCACGTAATTGGTCATCGTTAAATAAATAAGAAATCAGGAGACCAACAATAAAAGCAACGATGATCGCCAGACCACAGCGATCTATTACCATTTTCCAGTTATTACCAAAAGCGACATAGGTCGAGAAGACAACAATTGGATTAATGATCGGCCCCGTTAACATAAAAGCAATGGCCGCATGCAAGGGAACCTTTTTCTTAACCAAACGCTCTGTGATTGGAACAATGCCGCATTCACACGCTGGAAATAAAGAGCCCATGCATGTCCCTAATAATATCGAGAAAAATCTATTTTTGGGAATGATTTTGGCAATCATCTCTTCAGTAATAAAGATTTGAATAATCGCAGAAATAAAAACCCCAACGACAATAAATGGTATCGCCTCGATAATCAAACTAATAAATATCGTATTTAATTGCAGAAATGACTGACTCACAGTTACTTATCCCTTCCAAGTCATGATATTAAACGATAGCTTCATAAAAGGCTAAGATTTTTTTAATATCACTTTTAATTAATAAAACGATAAATCATGAATATAGTGTTAAAATGAATAAGAACACTTACTATCCCTTTATAAACTTAGCAAATTATCAATATATCAAAACAAACAATTGAAATTCCTTTACATCCTGTTATAATAATAACTTATGGAACGTCTTTCAACACTTTTATTTCTTTATGGGATTTTTCCCACAATCCACTCATATTTACATTAACCGATTATGGTTGTAAATCAGGAGGTAAATGTTATGAGTTTCACTAAAACATTAAACAAGTGGTTGAATAAGCATTACACGTTTTATTTTATAGCAGTCGTTCTACTTTGGATTAAAACGTATATTGTTTATAGGCAAGAATTTAAACTCGGTATTGATAACGATTTGCAAAAGTTTTTGCTCTTTATCAACCCGATCAGCTCGTCACTCTTCTTTTTAGGTTTCGCGCTGTTCTTTAAAGGAAAGCTGCGATTATGGGCTATTCTCATCATCGACTTCATTCTTTCCTTTTTGCTTTATGCCAACGTTGTCTACTATCGATTCTTTAATGACTTTATCACCGTGCCAGTGCTTTCACAAAGCAGTAACTTTGGACAACTCGGTGATAGTACAGTAGCTAACATGTCTTGGGGAGATATCTTTTATTTCTTCGACACCATTATTCTTCTCATCTTGATTCTATCAAGGGTCATTAAAACACAAAGCCGTATTCAACGTCGTGGGATTTTATCTGTTTTTGTATTTGCTGTCATGATCTTTTGTGCTAACCTCGGTCTTGCTGAGGGTGATCGTCCACAATTGCTTTCAAGAACCTTTGACCGAAACTATTTAGTTAAATACCTTGGAGCTTATAATTTTTCAATCTATGACATCATTACAAGTGCGCGTTCCTCCGCACAAAGAGCTTTTGCTGATAGCAATGATTTATCCGATATCGAAAACTTTACGAAATCCAATTACACGCCGCCAAATCCAAAGCTCTTTGGAAAAGCGAAGGGCATGAACGTCATTTATATATCATTGGAATCCCTTGAAACCTTTGCAGTTGATCAAAAGATTGATGGTAAAAAAGTCATGCCATTCTTAAGCAGCTTAGAAAAGGATCCCAATACGTTCTATTTCGATAATTTCTTCCACCAGGTGGGACAAGGTAAAACATCTGATGCTGAGTTCATGATGGCAAACTCGTTATATCCATTGCCACAAGGTGCGGTATTCACACAAAAAGCGAATAACACCTATCAAGCTCAACCACAGATCCTAGTGAATCATGGGTATACAACAGCCACACTTCACGGGAACTATAAAACCTTCTGGAATCGCGATGAAATGTATAAACCATTTGGTATCCAGAAATTCTTTGATGCCAACTACTATGACATGAAGCCTGAAAATGTCATTAACTATGGTATGAAAGATAAGCCGATGTTCAAGGAATCTATGAAGTACTTGGAAAACATGAAACAGCCTTTTGATGCAAAAATCATTACGCTATCTAACCACTTCCCATTTGAGTTAGATAAAAAGGATATCGACTTCCCAGCTGCAAATACTAGCGATAAAGTCGTAAACCAATATTTCCAAACCGCACATTATTTGGACGAAGCAATACAACAATTTTTCAATGACTTGAAAAAAGATGGTCTTTATGATCATACAGTTGTTGTTATGTATGGTGACCACTATGGTATTTCAACAAACCATAATGCCGGCATGCAGAAAATCATGGGACAAAAAATTACATCTTATGAAAATGCACAATTACAGCGTGTGCCACTCTTTATCCATGTTCCGGGTGTAAAAGGCGGTGTCAAACACACCTATGGTGGTGAGGTTGACGTTAGACCAACTGTTCTTCACCTACTTGGTATTGATACGAAAGACTATATTTCCTTTGGATCTGATCTACTCTCACCTAACCATCGTCAAATCGTTCCATTCCGTAACGGCGATGTCATGACGCCTAAATATTCCAGCGTCGGTGGTAAGTGTTACACCAATCCAGATGGAAAACTTGTCAGCAAGACATACTGTAAAGATTACAGTAACTTTGCAAAACAAGCCCTAGATTATTCAGATAAAGTCGTATACGGTGACCTGCTTCGTTTCCACAAGGTTAAAGGCTTCACGCCTCCAGATCGAACAAAAATCGATTATACTAGTGATCAAACAGCAGGCATGAACATCCCTGATTCAGAGAAAACAATGTCCTCTGACGGTGATGACTCCAATAAATAATGTAAAGCTTTCCCCCCTTTGATAGCACTAGCCTTCAAAGGGGGTTTTATTATGACTATGAAAAAGTCCCCACTTCCTCCTTACCTTCCAATCGCACCCGCTGTTCCAGCCTAAAATGAAAAGGATAAAATACAGCTACAAGTCAAATAAGATTCCTATTGCTAAAGCAAATTAAAAATGCTAGACTTAATCTCAAAAAAATTTGATCTATAGGATGTGTTGACCTGTGAATCCACTACTTCTTGATTTTCCAACTTCCTTTACAACTGAAAGATTAACAATCAGAATGCCACACCCTGGAGATGGCCAAGTCGTTTACGATGCACTCACACGGTCGCGCGCAGAGCTAAAAGACTGGCTTCCCTTTGCTCAAAAAGAACAAACGCTGGAGGAGACCGAAGCCAATATGCGGCGTGCCCATGCCAAATTCCTCAATCGTGAGGATTTACGTCTGCTTATCTTTCACAAAGAAAATGGCACTTTTATTGGCTCATCTGGACTGCACCGTATGAATTGGGATGTGCCCAAATTTGAAATTGGCTATTGGTGTGATGCGGCCTTCAGCGGTAAGGGCTATATGACAGAGGCGGTTCAAGGCATTGCTCATTTTGCCTTCACTGAACTTCATGCCAACCGTATAGAGATTCGCTGTGATGCACTAAATAAGAAGAGCCGTGCTATTCCTGAAAGATTAAGCTTCCAACTCGAAGGAATTCTCCACAACGAAGCACTCTCTGTCGATGGAAAAAGCTTACGCGATACTTGCATCTATGCAAAAGTTAAGGCCTAGCAAATGTGTCTCCTTGAGACCCCCGGAACATTTTAGATATATCCTGAGCCAATGCTTGTCTTATTTTCTTAATCGTCCTGATCCTTTTTCATTATGCCGCAGTATTCTTAATTTCTCCTTAAATGAAGCTCTTTCTATTTCCAGACAAATGGCGCTCTTTGCAAACAAACGGCGTTCAATGGAGAGGACACTGGGCAAGCCTCTCTATTGAGCGCCGTTTTCTTGAATTGTGTTGTTTTTATAGTGTAAGTAGAAAATACTCGTTTTTATGAACAAAGAACTGCAGTCTCTCTTGTCACTTGTTCCTTGCTCCTGCCAGGACCTGCTATTTCACAGGAGTCTCATACCCTTCCGCTTGTCTATTAGCCACATTCTTTAAAGCAACCGAAGGATGAAATCGGCTCATAAATCGCTAAAAAGGTGATCAAAAATTCGAATTTGAATTTCTGGTCACCTTTTTTGCAGTTTATATATGATAGCGTTTTTCAAGCACATTTTGCAGCATTGAAATCAATAGACAAACGATCCAATAAATGACGGCCACAAGAATGTACATTGTAAAGGAATCTAGTGTGCGCCCTGCAACAACCTGAGATTTTTGAAAGAGCTCTGAGACACTAATTGTTGCTGCAAGCGACGACGACTTTACTAAGTCTAGAAAGACATTTCCCAGTGAGGGAATGGCGATACGAAAGGCTTGAGGAAAGATAATGTAAGTTAAAACTTGATGCGTCTTAAAGCCTAATGCCTTTGCGCCTTCCCATTGGGCAACTGGAATGGCATTGATCGCTGCACGATTGATCTCTGCCATATAGCCTGCACTATTTAAACTGAAGCCAATCAAGGCCGCTGTCATTGCTGAGAAATTGATACCAATTACAGGGAAGCCCAAATACAAGATAAATAGAAAGACAATAATAGGCATGCCTCTCATAAAAGAAATATAAAACCTTGCTGGCCAATTTAAAATACGCCGGTCAGAATTGCGCATCAGCGCAAGCCCGACACTAATCACCAATCCCACCAACATACTTACAACAGAAATAAGCAGGGTGTTCCCTAAGCCACGTATGACATAGGGAAAGGATTGTATCGCTAACCATGGATCAATAGTCATGATATTTCTCCTCAGGTCCACTTGAATTGAATTTTGATTTAATTATCGAGAGGAACCTCTCTTACCTTTACGTTAGGTTTTTTTGAAACATCTGCCTTAAAGAACTGTTCACCTAGCTTTTTCAAGGTGCCATCATCTTTCATTTCTTTCAAAGCTTTGTTGATATGCTGTTGTAATTCACTCGAGTCCTTTTTCATAATAATGCCATCCTGACTCAAATTAAAGCGGATATTAGGATCAATAATCAAACCAAGATTTGGATAAGCGGCAAGCCCCATTTTACATAAGTAGTAGTCATTTAAAATGACATCTGTTCGTCCTAAAGCAACGTCCTTAAGATACACATCATTGGTTGCATTCCCATAGGTTTTAACGGTTGCGCCAAATTTTCTGGCCACTTGGCTAAATGTAGTAGTCGCTGCACCCCCTGCTTTTTTACCTTTTAAATCTTCCAGCTTATTGATCCCAGAGTGATCTTTGGCACGGACAACGGCGACACCATAGGAAAATTTATAGGGATTTGAGAAATCAAATTTTTTCTCTCTTTCTTTTGTGAGCGTTGCACTAGACACATCAATCTTACCATTCTGTATACTAGGCATGACTTCATCTACATACATCTCTTTAAACACTGGCTTTAAGCCAAGGCGTTTAGCAAGCTCTCTTTCAACCTCTACTTCATAACCGGTCAATTTGTCCGTTTTGGCATCATGATAAGAGCTAGCGGCTAGCGTACCTGATGTACCAATCACCAATGTCCCTTTAGCTTTTATTTTATCCCAAGTCGATTGGGTCTTTTCTTTACTACCAGATTTTCCACAGGCAGACAGCGCCAGAACTAATAATGCAGAAAATCCTAAGAGAAAAGCCTTAGTCATCAACGACTTTTTCACCTTACACACCTCAATCCTTATGATTAAAATATACCAAATCTAAGAATACCAAGCCCCTAGCCTTTTTACAATCAATTGAACCATAGAAAGTATATTTTAATAATTCTCTGAATTTAAAAGCTCCTCTTCTTTAAAATGATTTAACAAAGGTGCAGCTCGCGAAGGTTTACTACTCCTCCGCGGAAAACGCGTCTCCTTCCATTGCAATCAGCACCCGAACCTTCTTTATACATTATAAAAAATAACACCAAAGCATTAGCCTTGGTGCCGTTAAGAGTCCGTATAGATGTCTTCATAGGAATGAAAGTGATGCGCGACGGTCTGTAAAGTGCCATCAGGAATGGTTTGTTCAATCAAGGGAAAAATCAAACGTTCTTCTCTACGAATATGTTGATTTAAACAGTCACCAAGCTGATGCATGTGTGCTTCTAAATCCGTCTTAGCGATTTCATCATTGATAAGCTGAGAGAATAACGCACGTATTTTCACATGTTCTATCAAAGCTTCCTTTACCTCAGGACATTCCTCAATAGGCTTGTACTTTGCAAGCTCCGGAAACAACACCTCTTCCTCCTCCCGAAAATGGTCCTCTCCCCCGTTCTCCCAAAATAGCTTAGCATCCTCATATATGTCCTCAATGGTCCAACGCCCCTTCGCCTCTCTTGCATTTTTTAACTTCAAAGCTAAAAACAAACCATGATGATGATGGTGTGATAAGGGTATCAATGCTTGGTGTCTCTTCAATAGTCTCCCTCCTTATACCTTTATAATTTGACTTTAATGGCCTTGTACTCATTAATGTGTGCGCTAAATCACTAATGTTGAACAGAATGTGAACAGATGGCTAAGAATTTTTGAACGGAATGTGAATTTATACAAAAACGTGATGTTTATCACATGTTCTTTTCAGCAAACTTCTTACAATGAGGAAGATATCAAGCTTCGGCGTCACATTGGTGCTGCATGTTTTAGAAAGGGGAGAAGCGTTTCCATGAAATCATTATGGCAAAAAGGCTTCATTTTACTGATTCTTTGCCTTATTTTTTTGACGGGTTGTAGTGAAAAATATCCTGTTTTACATCCTGTTGGACCAGTAGGTGAAAAGGAACGGAACCTTATTATACTCTCTGCCGTTCTGATGGCTATCGTTATTATACCGGTTATCGCACTTTTAGCTTTTATTGTTTATCGTTATCGAGATAAGCCCAATAATCGTGCACCCTATAAGCCAAACTGGGATGACAGTAAGATCCTTGAATTTGTGTGGTGGGGGATACCAATCATTATCATTGCCGTATTAAGTATCTACACGGTGAGGGATACCTTTGCATTGACAAAACCACCGGCTAATACTGGTGAACCTATTTCAATTCAAGTTACTTCATTAGATTGGAAATGGGTATTTTTCTATCCAGATGAGGGAGTCGCCACTGTCAACTATATTGATATCCCTGCCGGAAGACCCGTGCAATTTGAATTAACTTCTGATGCGCCGATGAACTCCTTTTGGATTCCAGCTCTTGGTGGACAGGAATATACGATGCCTGGAATGGCCATGCGCTTATGGCTACAAGCCAATAAAGTCGGGACATATACCGGAAAGGGCGCGAACTTTACAGGTAAGGAATTTTCAAAAATGAGCTTTGCGGTTCACGTTAAAAAGGAAACCGATTTTGACCAATGGGTTAAAGCACTAAAAAATCAATCGCCACAGCTCACAGAGGCTGGTTATAAGCAACTCAAAAAACCAGGAGTCGTGGGCAAAAAATCTTTTTCCTCTTATCCAAAGGATATCTTTCATGACACCGTGATGAAAAACGGTGGAAAGTATATGAACAATGACTGGATGATGAAGGATCATTCTCAAGAAATGAAAGGAAAGTAGGTGGGTATTAAATGTTTGAGCACATTCGATCATTTGCTTCTCATTTTTTTGTGACAGGAGAACCGATGATTTATGCTTCCGATGTCGCCATCGTTCTATTTTTAGTGGGCATTATCTTCACTCTGACCTATCTGAAAAAATGGAAATGGCTTTGGCGAGAATGGATTACAACCGTTGACCATAAAAAAATTGGCATTATGTATTTGATCTCTGCACTATTGATGATGTTTCGGGGTGGGGTTGACGCTTTATTAATGCGGACACAGCTTGCCCTGCCAAATCAGACATTTTTAGATGCTGAGCATTATAATCAAATTTTTACGACACACGGAACGATTATGATTCTGTTTATGGCGATGCCCTTTTTATTCGCACTATTTAATATCGCTGTGCCATTACAACTGGGCGCGCGCGATGTCGCCTTCCCATTTTTGAACTCAGTCAGCTTTTGGCTCTTTTTCTTTGGTGCATTGCTCTTTAACTTATCTTTCGTTATCGGTGGTTCACCTGATGCTGGCTGGACCAGCTATCCACCGCTTACTGAGCTTGGATTCGACAAGGGACCGGGTGAAAACTTCTACCTCTTAGGCATTCAAATATCAGGGATCGGGAGTATGGCGACAGGGATTAATTTCCTTGTTACGATACTCAAAATGCGGGCTCCTGGGATGACCTTGATGCGCCTTCCACTCTTTTGTTGGTCTGTTGTTGCATCCTGTATCATCATTATTTTTGCTTTCCCTGCTTTAACAGTTGCCCTTGCCTTATTATTAATTGATCGTGTAGCCGATGCCCATTTTTTTACCATGCTGCACGGCGGCAATCCGATGATGTTCATCAACCTCTTCTGGATTTGGGGACATCCTGAGGTTTACATCGTTGTCCTACCTGCTTATGGGATTTATTCAGAAGTGGTCAGTACCTTCTCAGGCAAGAAAATATTTGGCTATAAAACCATGGTGATCTCACTCATGATCATTAGTGTCGTCAGTTATTTTGTCTGGGCCCACCATTATTTCACAATGGGGGCTAGTGCTGGAGTCAATAGCTTCTTCGCTGTCGCTTCCATGCTCATTGGTATCCCGACAGGTGTAAAAGTCTTCAACTGGCTCTTTACAATGTTCCGAGGGCGCATTCAGTTGAAGCTGCCAATGCTTTGGACACTGGCTTTCATTCCATGCTTTGCCATGGGTGGCGCCACAGGAATTATGCTTGCGGTAGCACCGGCAGATTATCAGTATCATAATAGTTATTTTCTTATCGCACACTTTCACCAAACCTTAATCGGTGGGGTTGCCTTTGGTCTCTTAGCAGGTATGTACTATTGGTGGCCAAAAATGTTCGGTTTTTCCTTGAATGAACGCTTAGGCCGATGGGCTTTCTGGTTCTTTAATATTGGCTTTTATGTCTGCTTCATGCCGCAATACTTCCTTGGTTTTATGGGAATGACGCGTCGCGTTTATACGTATTCTGGAGATACAGGCTGGACTTCCTTTAACTTTATCTCATCCATCGGTGCTTACTTGATGGGGATTGGCTTCCTATTTATCGTCGTTCAAGTGCTTTATAGTATCAAATATGGAGAACGTGACTTAACCGGTGATCCTTGGAATGGCCGGACGCTCGAGTGGGCCATTGCATCTCCAGCACCACATTATAACTTTGCACATATTCCAGAGGTGACAGAAAGAGATGCCTGGTGGGACATGAAAGCTCGTGGTGAATCCTTGATAAAGGTTAATCAAAGAATGGCCTTTAAGCCGATTCACATGCCTAAAAACTCGGGGCTTCCGTTCATCATGGCGGTATTCTTCTTCATCAGTGGATTTGGGTTTGTGTTTAACTGGTACTGGATGGCAGCGCTCGGACTTTTAGGTGTAGGCATTTGCATGATTGTACGTTCAAATAACAGAGACTCAGAATACTATATCCCCGCAGAAGACGTTGAAAAAACTGAAGCGGCTTTAGGGAGGGTGTAAGTGATGTCGACACTGAATCATTACAAAGAACCTGAAAAACAGAGCCATTCAACTACAAGCGAACTCTTAGAGTATCAGCGCCATGATGGTCCTCTCAATATTCTTGGATTTTGGATCTTTTTAGCAACGGACTTGCTTTTATTTGCCTGTTTGTTTGCGACTTATCTTGTCATTCGTACGCATGTCGATGGCGGTCCAACAGATAAGGACTTGTTTGAAATCCCTGGTTTCACTATTGAAACCATTCTATTGCTGGCAAGTAGCTTTACGGGTAGCCTCGCCGTCTATGAAATGCGTCATAATGATAAAAAGCGTCTGTTAGGTTGGCTAGTGGTTACCGTTCTGTTAGGCCTTGGTTTTATCGGTATCGAAGTCAGCGAGTTCTTATCCTATATAAGAGAAGGCGCAACTATGCAGCGCAGCGCTTTTCTCTCCGCCTTCTTTACACTCGTTGGCACACACGGCTCACATGTTAGCCTTGGGATTATTTGGATGATCTCGATTATCCGCCAGGTCGCAAAATATGGAATAGAACCGATTAACGCACGTAAAGTCTTTATCATTGGTCTGTATTGGCACTTTTTAGATATCGTATGGATCTTTATCTTTACAGTCGTTTATATGACAGGAGTGGTATCATGAATGGTTCAACACAAAAGCATGCGCTTTTTCCAATCAAAAATGTCATTGGCTTTGGCCTTTCATTGCTCTTAACTTTTGTAGCGATTGCCCTTGGCGTCTCGCATGCATTGGCCTTCGGTCCAGTCATGATGATTATCATGGGCCTGGCAGTCCTACAAATTATTGTTCAGCTCTTTTTCTTCATGCATTTTACAGAGTCAGACGGTCCCGCCTACCATATCATTGGTCTTGCCATTGGTATTATTAATACCATTGCAATCATCGCGGGAACACTTTGGATTATGACCTTTAACTCTCAAGTGCATTAATAGACATGATTATAGGGTGAATGCATTAGGCATTCACCCTATTTATGAAAGGAGACCTTTTACCTATGGCTTTTAGTCAAACAAAAGCTGCCGCTATGTCAAAAACGGCATTAACTGATCTCATGAAGCAGTATGTTATTCTAACGAAGCCGCGCATTAATGCTTTGCTCTTATTCACGGCCTACGTTGCCGCCATCGTCGCTTCGGATGGCTTTCCTAGCCCCACTACAACCTTCACCCTTATCGGTGGCCTTGGGCTTTCCGCAGCGGGATCTGCCGTCATTAACATGTGGTACGACCGTGACATTGATGCCATTATGAGTCGGACAAAGGCTAGGCCCCTCCCTCAGGGGTACCTATCGCCAAACCATGCACTTATTTTTGGCCTTGCGCTTCAAGCGATGTCCTTGGCTATTTTTCTATTATTTTCTAACCCTTTAAGTGCGATCCTTTCCTTTAGTGGGTTTATCTATTATGCGGTCATCTATACAATGTGGCTGAAGCGCCGCACGCCGCAAAACATAGTAATTGGCGGTGGAGCTGGTGCCCTTCCACCCCTGATCGGCTGGTCAATCGTGACAGATAGCATCAGCATGACAGCCATCATGATGTTTTTGATTATTTTCTTTTGGACCCCTTCACACTTTTGGTCACTCGCACTCTATAAGAATGAGGACTATAAACGGGCAAAGGTCCCAATGATGCCTGTTGTAAAAGGGGCTAGTCAAACGAAAATTCAATGCCTATGCTATGCTGGGATTCTCGCCTTAACATCGACGGGCTTAGCCTACTTCCATAGCTTTGGGCCGATGTATCTCTTCATCACAGTGGCATTAAATAGTTGGTTTTTACTTCTTCATATTCAACTCCTTTTAGCTCCCCATAATGAGATGAAGCGGGCAAAGCAAACCTTTATTTCATCATTGATCTATTTACCTGCCCTTTTTAGTCTTATGGTCATCTGTGTGCTCTTTTCATAACTGCCATTAAATGAAAAATACCCACATAGCTGTTCACAGCTATGTGGGTGTTTTTAGCGTTGATAAGGTTTAATAATTAAGCCAATCATCCTTGTATCCTTTTCGATATCCCAATCAACAAACGTGTCAACGAGCTTACCGTTTAAGGGACCCTCAAAATGATGAGCGAATTCTCTTATAATTTGCTTGCAGACGCTCTTTTTGGCTTGGTGTAAAATATCTTGATACCCCATCTCGATCAACTCGTTTTCAATATCAGTAAACACATTTTGATAACGTATAATCAGCGTCCTTGAATTGAGTAGAAATGACTCGGTTTTACCTTGTATATATTGTTTCTTCCTTGCAACCCACTCCATCGCATCATGAATAGCCGCCTTTGATCCATAGTATTCTATCTCTTTCGGTTCACTAACTTTAGCCGCCATTCCTACTAAAAGCCCACTTTGATGATAGAGATCCCAATCGTAGTAGAATTCATCAATTTCAATATCGGTCGTCGCTTTAAAATAACTTTTTATTTCTTGAACAAGTCGGCCCATAATAATTCTTCTTGCATTGATAACAGCCGTGGGCTCCTGCTGTTCCATCAAGCTGCTTTCCATTGGCGCCATAAAGTTTCTTAGATAGATAGAAATAATGGAATGACCGATAGAAATGTAAACAGATTCTGGTCCTTTTCCAAAGTAGTCTCTTAATGTTTTTCCTATGTAACTCGCCGCTTCTTTATGTATTTGCGTACTCCTGTTTGTCATGTTGCTCGCCTTTCTCGAAAGTTATTATTGGATTTCTTCGAATGGTGTGCATGTTCATTTCAATACTCTCCAGTTCTTTAGAAAAACTGGGCTGGCACTTTATTTCAGAGTGTCAGCCGTTGACCACTTATTCTCAAACCTATCGTGCTCATTTCGATAGATTTAATACCTAGCATATAAGACAACAAACCTCGTTTTATAGCATTTTCTTCCAGTAAAGAAAACTTACTCAAGTCACCCTTTATAGCGAAGATAGGGGATTAGCCAGCACTGTTACTCTTCTTCACTAAAGCGCGTAAGTGAAGGTTAGAGTATAAAAAAGAAAAAGCCAAAATAGAAGTAGCATACTACCTCCATTTCAGCTTATGCCCAGCTCTATCTATGTCTGGTTCATTTCCACCAAAATTAGTGCACAACAAATATATGTATTCAAACCCATTCTGTTCTTTAAGACAAAAGCTTCAATTACTTTTATCCACTCCTCATTTTATAAATAAATCCTTGATTTATCAACCATTACTTTAAACGTTGTCATGTATTCTTTTCTCTATTTCAAAAATCGTTCACACTTTTTAATACATGAACACTATTTCAATATCTATTTGAAGCAGCAGTCTATTGCTTGTCAAAAGAAAAGAGCCAAATAAGACTTCCTTTAACTAAAGTGAAGAAACCATATGCTCGTCGCCCTGTATGCACCCTTCTTTTAACACTTTGGGGCAGATTTTTAGTTATTAAATCGAATGCATTGACCTTATCCGTAAAAACAATTAAACTACGTATATGCCAATTCAATATTGAGATTTCCTTCGGGGTCGGGTGAAATTCCCAATCGGCGGTAAATAAAAGTGCAATGCTTTTATAAGCCCGCGAGCCAATGGCAGGATCTGGTGTGATTCCAGAGCCGACAGTTAAAGTCTGGATGGGAGAAGGGTCAAATAGAGTGTGGAATCCATAAGATTCCAGACGCTTGTTTTGTGTTATTATTTTTGTATGTACGCCCCTAGGAGAGCATTCTTCTAGGGGCTTCTTTGTTAAGATTAAGATTGGAGGTGAAATAATGTGACAGAGACACGATTCATGAAAATGGCAATCGATATTGCCCGACAAACCATTGGGCAAACAAGCCCTAACCCAGTTGTCGGTGCAGTTGTTGTCTACAAGCAACACATTGTAGGCATAGGCGCGCACTTAAAGGCTGGAGAAGACCATGCAGAGGTGCATGCCCTACGGATGGCAGGGCAAAAGGCCGAAGGTGCAACAGTATACGTCACTTTAGAACCCTGTAGCCACACCGGCCGCACACCTCCATGCACCGATTTATTAATTCAATGTAAAGTAAAACGCGTTGTGATAGCTACCCTTGACCCGAATCCACTTGTTTCAGGAAAAGGCGTTCAGAAGCTGAGGGCCGCAGGCATTACCGTCGATGTAGGCCTGTTAGAGCAAGAGGCGCGCACTCTCAATACTCGCTTTTTTCATTACATTACAACGCACACTCCATATGTGACCATTAAATCAGCAACGAGTTTGGACGGTAAAATAGCAACTGCCACCGGTCAAAGTCAATGGATTACAGGACCCGCTGCAAGAGAAGATGTCCACCGCTATCGTCACCAGCATGATGCAATACTCGTTGGTGTAAATACGGTCATCCAGGATGACCCAAGGCTTACTACACGCTTGCCTGAAGGCGACAGTAAACAGCCCATTCGTTTAATTCTCGACTCCCATTTGAGAACCCCTTTAACCGCTCAGGTTATTCAGGACAAAAGTGCTGAAACCTGGATAATCACCACACAACATCCTCCGAAGGAAACATTGGCAAAATTTCAAGCAGAAAACATTCAAATCATTTCTATGCCTGGTACAACTATTAATCTGGAACCCCTTTTAAAAATTTTAGGGGAACACGGCATCACCTCTGTCTTCGTTGAAGGTGGCGCAGAAGTCAATGGCAGCTTCTTACGCTCTGGTCTTTTTAACCAGCTCATACTTTACATGGCACCAAAGCTAATTGGCGGTCGGAAAGCGCCCGCGGCTTTTGGAGGGGAGGGCTTCGCAGCCTTAGAGGAGGCACTCCCTCTCACAATTACTTCCGTTACAACGATAGATTCGGATTTGAAAATCACCGCTTGTAAAAAGGAGAAGACCTAACGATGTTTACCGGAATTATCGAGGAAATTGGCGAGATTCAACGGATTAAGGCAACTACAAATGCCATGAGGCTCACGATCACCGCTGAACACATTTTAAAGGATCTTTCCATTGGCGACAGCCTCGCTATCAACGGTGTGTGCCTCACCGTAACCAGCTTTGATGAACACTGTTTTGCAGTGGATGTCATGCCAGAAACGCTACAGGCCACGACGTTAAAACACTTAACTTTTAGAGCAAAGGTCAACATCGAGCGGGCTTTAGCGACGAACGGTCGCTTAGGAGGGCACTTTGTAACAGGGCACGTCGATGGGACGGGGCAAATTATTAAGAAGACCCCTGTTGCTAATGCGGTTTATTTTGAGATCAAAGCAAATAAAACCTTATTGAGAGACATGATTTTAAAAGGATCAGTCGCAGTGGATGGTACCAGTTTAACCATTTTTGCTCTAACCGAGCAGTCCTTTACGCTCTCACTTATTCCTCATACAGTAGCCGCTTCGATTCTAGGACATAAGGACATCGGAGATACAGTGAATATAGAGTGCGATATGTTGGCTAAATACTTGCGTCATTTTATATCGTGCAATCGTAATGAAGACAGCCCTGTACCATCAGCTATCACCACCCACTTTTTAGAAGAGCATGGATATAAATAAGGAGGATGACCATGTTTCACTCAATACCTGAAGCTTTAAACGATTTAAAGACTGGAAAGGTCATTATTGTTTGTGATGATGAATCGCGTGAAAATGAAGGGGATTTCGTTGCTCTGGCAGATCATGTAACTCCAGACATCATCAATTTTATGGTGACACACGGCAAGGGACTACTTTGTGCTCCACTGTCATCTGCCCTTGCCAAAAAGCTTGAGCTCAGCCCTATGGTTCAGAACAATACTGATTCCCATGAAACAGCATTCACTGTTAGTCTTGATCATCATTCAGCAACCACAGGCATTAGCGCCTATGAAAGAGCAAAGACCCTTAAAGCACTTGTTCATCCGTCATCAGCCCCAGACGATTTCAGCCGGCCTGGACATATCTTTCCACTGGTTGCTAAAGAGGGGGGTGTCCTAGAACGCCCTGGCCATACCGAAGCAGCGATTGAACTGGCGAAGCTAGCCGGCGCCTCTCCTGTCGGCGTCATTTGTGAAATTCTTAACAGCGATGGCTCAATGGCTAGGCGCGCTGAGTTACTTGATCTCGCACATACCTTTAATTTAAAAATCATCACGATAAAGGCATTAATGGACTATATAAAAGCCACTGGTTCATTGGTTAAGCGAGAAGTACAAGTCCAACTGCCAACCGATTATGGTCCGTTCACAATGATTGCCTATTCCAATACCTTAGACGACAAAGAGCATCTCGCCATGATTAAAGGACATTTAACGGCGGACGCCATTCCTTTAGTGCGCTTGCACTCTGAGTGCCTTACTGGAGATGTATTTGGTTCCGCACGCTGCGATTGTGGCCCGCAGCTTCACCTCGCTCTCAAGCACATAGCAGCAGAAGGACAAGGGGTGTTGCTTTACCTTCGTCAAGAAGGCAGAGGGATTGGCTTGACCAATAAATTAAGAGCGTATGCTTTACAGGAGCAAGGGCTTGATACCGTTGAAGCCAATGTTCAATTGGGATTTGCTCCTGATCTGCGTGATTACAGTGTGGCCATTCACATGCTTCGCGATTTAGGCATACGCCAATGCCGACTCTTAACAAACAATCCGGAGAAAGTAACGGCATTGACACAGGCAGACATTAGCGTCGTTGAGAGAATAGCAATAGAAGTCCCTAAAAGTGAGGAAAATACCAGCTATTTGCAGACCAAAGCAGAAAAAATGGGGCATCTGTTACACCTTTAAAGGCTAAATTTTGAGGAGGAAATTATAAATGGGAAAAACTTTTACAGGACATTTAGTTGGAACACATTTGCGGATGGGGATTGTTGTCTCACGCTTTAACGAGTTTATCACAAGCAAGCTGTTATCTGGTGCGCTCGATGCGCTGAACCGCCATGGGGTTAAAGAAGAAGAAATCGACGTTCTCTGGGTACCAGGTGCATTCGAGATTCCCTTTGCTGCTAAACAGCTCGCTGACACGCAGCGCTATGATGCCATCATTACCCTTGGTGCCGTGATTCGAGGTGCAACATCGCATTATGATTATGTGTGTAATGAAACGGCTAAAGGCATTGCCAACGCCGGCTTAACTACAGGCATCCCTGTCATATTCGGGGTTGTTACCACGGAATCCATTGAACAAGCCATTGAACGCGCAGGAACAAAGGCTGGAAATAAGGGGTGGGATGCGGCATTATCAGCAATTGAGATGGCCAATCTGACCAAAGCATTAAATCAATAAGTGCCCCAAATTTAATACTGTTACTATAGTCAGAATCATGCAGATTGAAATAGAGGAGACCCCAAGCCTAACATCCCCCTTCTTCTGTGCGCTTTATTCTCCGTGTCGCTTTCCTTTCCCCCACGTGAAGCGTGCGTGCGTCCAATGAGAGCCACTCGGGAAGCTAATAGGACTATCCCGAGTGAGCTTTTGCCCGCATCTCGGAAAGCGGCACTATTTCATCTGTCACTTATGAAACATAGCATTGAGCTTTTCGAATGCTCATTTTAGTGCTGATTCGCTTCATCCTGCAATGCGATTAAAAAGGATAATTAAGAAAATTAATCTCTTCTTTTTCTAAAAGGTCGATCACCCATTGGCACCAACGGATGTTGCCATATGTTTGATGAAGCAATTGTTGCAATAAAATGAAGCGCCCAAATTCTAAAGTCTGAAAGTCCGTCAACACACCGTCGGTCCGCTCTTTTAAGGCCTCTAATCGCTCTTTACATACCGCGACCTGTTTTTCTAAATAGGCAATGCGTTCATTAAAAAGCGCCTTAGCATCATCCCTATCTTTGAGTCCGATTAAATAGGCTTTTAATACAAACTCATCCTTTAAAATTGCCGGTGCATTGGGCTGAAAGAACCACGCCTCAATCTTCTCCTGTCCCAAAACGGTGATGGTATAGATCTTTTTATTCGGTTTGTCTGACTGTTCAACAACCTCTGAGGTCACGAAGCCTTCCTTCTCCAACTGGGAAAGCGTGCGATAAATTTGACTATGCTTCACCTCACGAAAAGGTTTTAAGTAGTTCATGATATCGTAGCCGCTACAGCTGTTGGCATACACGATCCCCAATATGCCATAAGAAATGGTATTCATACAACTCGCCCCCCTCTTTCTACCGTTACCTTGCCTTAATCCCATCATAGCATACTTGTCCAACAAATCGCACCCACAACCAATATGTTATTAATTTCATATATTTCTATTGATTTATCTCATTAAAAGTTTTATTATATGTAATTAGTTTCATATAAATCGAGGTGAGTAAATTGAAAAATAGCTTTGCATCTCTGCGTGCAGAACTAACTGTTCTTTTAAAACATAAAATCCTATTGATTGCCACATGCATTATCCTACTCATTCCCTGCCTCTATGCGGGGATGTTTATTTGGTCCTATTGGAACCCTTACGATAAAGTCAATAAACTTCCTATTGCTGTTGTGATTGAGGATACGGGGACAACAATGAATGGGACTGACATACACATTGGTAAGGATTTAGGCAAAGAGCTAAAAAAGAATGCTGATTTAGATATACGAGTGGTCAGTGAGAAGGCAGCGGAAAAAGGACTAAAACATAACGACTACTACATGCTCCTCCGTATTCCGAAGGATTTCTCAAAAAAGGCGATGAGCGCTTTAGATGACCATAAAGAAAAGGCCCAGCTTATCTACATTCCAAATGAGGGCTACAACTATACTGCTGCTTCCATTGGCGAATCCGCTATGGAGAAGGTAAAGGAAGAGGTTGCCAATCAAATTACAGATGCCTATGTCAAGGCACTTCTTCAGGCACAGCAAGAACTTGGCAATGGACTTGACCGATTATCTGAGGGAGGTAAAAAGGTTCAAACCGGTGTTCAAAGTGCCGATAAAGGGGCTGGTGATTTGCATAAAGGCATTGCTGACCTGATGGCGGGAACCGTACAATTCACAGCAGGAAACAAGCAGATTAGCCATGGAATCAGCGCTTCCCATAAAGGGGCTTCTCAATTAAGCTCAGGCGCCAATGCCCTTAATAATGGGCTTGGGCAATTACAGCAAGGCGCCCAACCACTTGTGAAGGGAGCGCAAACCTTAAGTGAGAAAGCACAGCAATTAAGCCAGAGTATCAATCAAGTGTTTCAAGGAACGACCTCTATTTATAATCAGGTTGAAGAAGGAAGCAAGCAGACTCAGACAGGCGCACAACAATTAACGAACGGTATTGAGCAATTTTCTAATCAGGTTAAGGGCACGAGTCAATACATTCAATCGACCAGTGATAACATGTCCAAACAATTGGCGAGTATGGAGGCCAGGATTCAAAATAACCCCTCTCTCACTGATGAGGATAAAAAGCAAATGCTTACAGAGATCAATACTCTTAGTGAGGAAAATGCGCAGTTAAAAGCCCATACAGTTCCTGCTACAACCGTTGATCAAACAACAGGAGCACTTAAAAAAGGCATTGCAGCGTTAACAGGTGGACAAACAAATTTACTTACTGGACTGGATCAACTCACATCAGGTGAACAAAGCCTAGTTACGAACGCACAAGTATTTGCAAAGAGCCAAGGCGAATTGGCTAAAGGCATGCACAGCTTTCAGCAGGGGCTCACATCAGCGAAATCCGGTGCCGCCAAATTAGCTGATGGCAGCCAGTCTTTAGCCAGTGGGTTGGGGCGACTTAATAATGGCACAGCAATGCTCAGCCAGTCATCAGCAGCTCTCGTTGACGGTGCAGCACAAGCGCAAGACGGTTCATCGCGATTAAAAACTGGATTGGACGCATTAAACAATGGCTCTTCCGACTTGGCCTCTGCCCTTTCTCATGTCGATACACAAGTCAACGAAAATGCTTTTAAAGCTGAGTCATCGGCTAAGCAGATCTCTAGTCCAGTCGCATTAGCTGAAAAACCTTTTAATCATGTAAAAGAATACGGCCCGGCCTTTGCGCCCTACTTCCTATCCTTAGGATTGTATGTCGGCATGTTCTTATTCTGTTCGGCGTTCCCACTAACCACTGCTTTTGGTGCCCGCACCGGTATCAGCTGGTTCTTTGGAAAATTAGGCGTTGTTATGACCGTCAGCATTTTCCAAGCGTTGATTTTGGATGGCTTAGTCTTTTTAATGGACATCCCTGTCGATAGTATTTTAAAGTTTTTACTTTTTTCTATCCTGACAAGCTGGGCATTTGGCAGTATTCTATTATTCATCAATGCTGCCCTGGGCACGGTGGGTCGCTTTGTCACAATGGGTGTATTGATTTTGCAATTAACAGCAGGGGCAGGTTCCTTTCCACTGGAAATGCTCCCTCGTTTCTTCCAAATCATTCATCCTTACCTACCGATGACATACACGATTAGCGGTTTTAAATCGCTCATCTCAGCAACACAATCCTCCAGCCTTGGGCAGGATACACTCATGTTAACCCTCTTCTTCTTTATCGGAGCTGTCCTTTCTTTGGGGTTCTTTATTGCTCGCTTTCGTAAGAACGACCAAATGAAGGCAGATCATCCTAAAACGACTCATGCTTGACCAGCGCGAGACTCGGACAGAAATATTCTACTCATAGAAAACCCGAGCGCATTCACCTTTTTCGATTGGCTGAATGCGTTCGGGTTTTTAGTAAAAGGCTTTGCCTTGCGTCTACCCACAGAACTAGGAAAGCTTAAGAGAATAAATCTCTCAGAAAAGTCTTGACTTTACGAGTTTATGAAGCCTGTATTTTATCAGCATTTTCATGTGCGCCGACATGCATTGTTTCGGAATTTAAGCGAGGTGCTTTCGTTTTATCTTTATTTTTCATGATTGAAAAATAAAGATGCTGCAAGGCTTCTCTGCTATTCATTTTAAAAGGACACAAAACTGTAGGAGCTCATCTAGGGGACGTCATAAAAAGTAGTGTATAATAGTCATAGAATGAATGCTTATCTTGAGCCATTAATTAAAATTTAAGACTGACTAGATAGACTCTTATTAATAGAGGCAAGAAAACTTTAAGCGAGTCAAAGCGAGGTAGAAAACTATGGAGCTTACCGCTCAACCTAATCTGCAACAGCTAAAAGCATTAAAAGTAGAATTAACTCGGTTCATCATGTCTTATAAGTTTGCTCTCGACGAAGTATTGACTAAAATAAATATTTTAAAAGAAGAATTCAGCCACATCCATGACTATAATCCCATTGAACATATCAAGTCGCGCGTCAAATCGCCTGAAAGCTTATTCGAAAAGATCTATAGAAAAGGGCTGAACTTTTCTTTAGAGACCATTAAGCACCGCATTAGAGATATCGCTGGTATCCGTATTGTTTGTTCATTCACTTCAGATATCTATGCCATAAGTGACATGCTGCAAAAGCAGAAGGATATCACCGTTCTTGAATGCAAGGACTATATTAAAAGTCCTAAGCCCAATGGCTATCAGAGCCTGCACCTTATCGTAGAAATCCCCGTTTTTATGTCTGACCGTGAAGAGCACCTTCCCGTTGAGGTGCAAATTCGGACGGTGGCAATGGACACATGGGCAAGTTTAGAACATAAAATATTTTATAAGTTTAATAAAGAAGTTCCTAAGAGAATTACCGATGAATTAAAGGCAACGGCTGACCTTGCCGCTGATCTTGACCAGCGAATGGAACGACTACACACTGAAGTTAACTCCATTAAACATCTTGATGAGGTCGAAAGTGACTTTACGCTTGAATTCAATAATACGAAGATTGAACTTCCAATGGGACTGCTTGAATCATTCATAAAAAAGACAGAAGAATGACAGAAAAAACTGCACCTCCAACCGGAGGTGCAGTTTTTTTAGGCTATTATCGTTGCTATGTCGTTCCACACATAAGCGACTTCAAGACACTTTGTGCCACCAATATCCACTTTCTCTTCATCTACCTTCACCGCCCCCAGCTTTTCATAAAAAGCTCGAGAGGGATTGTCTGCCAATACCCAGACCAATAATGATGACATGCCGCGATCGTAAAGCTGTTTAGCAACAGCGGCCATTAATTTTGAGCCTAAACCGTGCTGCTGAGCAGATTTCAAGAGATAGATCGCATAGATCTCACCCTCAGCAGCATAAGCCTTTGTACGTTCAGGACCCCCATTACAAAAGCCAACGATATATCCCTTCTCCACTGCAACATAGGTTACCGCGTGCTCCTGCTGTACAATCTCCCGCCACATTTGGATTCGTGATTGCACTTCTAGAGATTCTAAGTAGTCCTTTTCAAGAATCCCATCGTAGGTGGTTTGCCAGCTTTTGACTTGTACCCCAGCGATCCCTTCTGCATCGTCAAGACTAGCTGGCCGGATGCTGATTTCTGTCATCCCTTTCCTTCCTACAAGCCATTATGAAAGGCAAAGAGCTTGGTTTGGTCAAATGGATAATAACGAAGATCAACCTTGCCTACCACCTGCTTCATGTCAACGAACCCAAAATAGCGGCTGTCCTCACTAACCCTGCGATTGTCACCCATGACCCACAGCTTGTCTTTGGGGACGCGTGTTTGCCCAGTCTTACCTTTAAGGGTAAAATCCTCTGTTAACTGACCTGTTGTTAAATCCTTCTTATAAGGCTCTAGATAAGGCTCTTTAACTGGCTGACCATTGACATAGAGCACATCATGCTTGTAAGCAATTTTATCACCAGGTAAACCAATGACTCGCTTGATATAGTCATCCGTTTTCGTTGCGTGAAAGACAATGACGTCAAATCTTTTGGGTTTTGAAATATCGTAATCTATTTTATTCACAATAAGACGATTCCCATCTTGAAAGGTTGGTTGCATCGATTTTCCTTGTACAACATAATTTCCAAATAAAAAATGTCTGACAACAAGCGCAATGATGAGAGCCAATGCGATCGTCTTAATCCAACTTAGTGCTTCTCCTTTTTTCATGTGCTTTCCTCCAAGCAGCGTTATTATAAACATCATACCTCATTTACCTATAAATTATTCGTCTATGAAACTGATTTATTGTGACATTTTTTCTATTATTTTTCTCATTTTAGCGCTCACTCACCTTTAATCTTTTTTCTTATAGCCTTAAATTCTAAAAAATATATTCCCATCATATCACATTTATGACAGGCTACTTCTCTTTTTAAAAGAAAAGTTCATACCCATAAACAATTTTTCAGAGGGTAGCAATAATTTAGAAAAAAATAGAAAACACCTAAGCCCTTTTTATTGGCGACTTTATTAAGAAAAACCGGGCGAAAGGCATGCCCGGTCCTTGTCCTTAGTATAGAGCATCAGCCAATATGAAAGAGGCTTCATTGCCTGGTCAAGTGGAATGGAGCGCAAGGCACCCGTGGAACACTCTAAAATCGTGTGTTCCACGGGCGCCGCTGACTCATGATGCGGATACCAGAGTCCTGCGGGAAGTGGGAGATCGGTAAGACCCCGAGGAGGTTTACCACTCCCCCGCGGAAAGCGAGCGGCCTGGAGCGGAATCGCGCACCGTCCTCATAACCAGAAATTTTATATTTTCCTTTTTAGAAAACTTGGCTTGCACCACTTCACTGGTACTCCTGATGTGATTTTTGCACATCACACACTTAGGGTGCCCGCAAGCCTTAGAAGACGAAAGCCAAAGCCCGCCTTATACTCTCTTCCTTTATGCGCGTCAGTGAAATTATACATTCTGATAGTATAAAATAAGAGTAGCCGCTTCACCATTTGGCAGCGGCTTTTCGTTATGTTCTTTTGTTAGCTTCCATTTATCTATTGTTACATTCAGCTCATAATTGGGAAACTTACACCCTTGGTTGGTTTAATTCGGATCGGGTCAATAGATTGATATTGCTTTCAAAAGTAAGCCCCTCAGTCAGCAAACATTGACTATAAATCAGCAAGAAAATGACCTTGCTGCTCAATCTCTTTTAACGTCGCCTTTCTCATAAAGATTACTATGAATAAAGCTACTGCGAATTCTGCCGATGGAACAGATAACCACACGCCATTTATCCCGAAGAGCATAGGCTGAATCCATAGGAAGCCGCTCAAAAGGACAAAACCTCTTAATAAAGTGATCACCATCGATGACCGTACCTGCCCTACGGATTGATAATAATTCATGTAAACAAAATTTATGCCAATAAATAGGTACCCAACAAAGAATAGACGAAGTCCGTGCACCGCGAGACTGTGTAATTCCTTTGTCATGCCACCAAACAGAGAAACGAGTGGGTCTGCTAATAAGCAGCCTAAAATCAGACTGAAGACACCTAAAAACAAAGCTGTTTTTTCGGCAATCTTCACCGTATGGATCATACGCTCCCTCAATTTTGCGCCATAATAAAAGCTTATTAATGGCTGGACGGCTGAGCCCAAGCCAATGAAAACCATGAGCATCATTGTATGCAAGTAGTTCACAATCGAAAAAGCGGAGACACCAATAGTACCTACCGTCTTCACCATAGCGAGATTATACCCAAAGGTAAAGACGGCTAAGCCTATTTCAGAAGTGAAGCTCGGAAAGCCAATTGTCATAATCCTTTTGAATAAGGAAGCTTGAAAGGAGGGCCTTCCCCATCGAAGCGTGGTAGACTTTCGGAAAAAGTGAAAGACAAGCACAAGTATCCCGATGAGCTGAGAGCAGACCGTTGCACAGGCTGAGCCCTTGACACCCCAAGCAAATTGAAAAATCAATATATAATTTAATAAGACATTAAAGACGGCCATCACAACATTGGCAACCATTGCCAAATTGGGGTTTCCGTCATTTCGGACAAAAATACTCAGCAACACTTGGATTCCAATAAAAATACCAAAAATAAGAATGATTGTTAAGAACTCTATCACATATGGCAATGTCTGTTCATTCGCCCCAAGAAGCAGGGCGATATCATGTATGAAAAGATAGCTTATACAGCTTAAAATCACAAGTACGATAACTACAAACCAAAAGGCATGTGTGAAAATAGTCTGGGCGGTCTTGATATCCTTACGCCCAATCGCCATAGAATATAAGGCACCACCACCTATCCCAATTAATAGCGAAATGGAAAAATACAAGGAGAACATGGGTGTCGAAATATTAACACCAGCAAGGGCTATAGGTCCAACAGCATGGCCGACAAAGATGCCATCGATAACAACATTTACTGACATTAACAGCATCCCTACAAGAGAAGGAATGAGATAGCGAAAAAAAACCTTGCCTACAGGTTCCTTAACTAATTGCCTTTCGATTGGATCGCGCTGCATGTTTATTCCCCCTAAAGAGATTTCCTAAGAGGGATTCTAAACCTTAAAGTAACTTTAAAGTCAATAGGTAGCGTTAAAATCTCATAGTAAAGCTTAGCTAAAAAGGCTATGGACAAGATTTTACTTCCACTGGGATTTGTATGACGGTAACGAAATCCTGACCATCTTGAACGGTCATTTCATCAATCAATGCCAATTCGATAGCATCACCAGTCACTTCATAGCCACTGCGTTGAATCTGATTAAGTAGATTTTTATAGGTGGGTAAAATCGTGTCATAGGACCCGGTATGTGTCATACACGCATAATTTCCCTCTGGTAAATACGTATCGGTTGCACTATTTTCATCCTCGTAATCGTATAAGTAAAAAATTCCCGAATAAGTACTCTGATCGATGGTTTCTTCACTTAAGCTTTCCTTTTTTAGCAGCATCCCGATATCACCCGAAAAGAAACCTGGATGAGTTGGCGGCAATGTTTTCCCAAGCTCACGAATATATAGATCTAATGACGCCTCAATGTCCACCAATGGATCCGTATAAATAAGTGAGATAGGACGTTTCGGAAAGGCTTGAAACCGGAGTGTTTGATCCCCATATAACTGCTTGCCAACAGCCATTGTGGTAATTTTTTGTTCCAGCTTTTTTGCCGCCTTCTCTAAAGAATGAATGTCATGCTTGATCTTTTCAAGCTGTTTCTGAAAAAGGCTTTCAGTATTGTCTAGGTTTCGCATGGCCATATGTTTTTGGATATCACGGACTGGAATGCCCAATTTTCTTAAGAACATGATGGTATCGAGTAAGACAAATTGGTCCATTGTATAATAGCGATAATTGGATTCTGGAGCCGTATGATTAGGTGTAAATAACCCGATCTGATCATAATAGCGTAAAGTAGACTGCGGTATATTAAAGATTTTCGCAATGTCACCAATCTGAAAGTACTTCGCCATTCTTCTATACCTCCAATCTTAAAGAAATAAGACAGACCTATAATAATAGAGCCGAGCATCAAAGCCTGCCCAGCTCTTCATTCCTTATCTTAAACCATTAACTTAATCTGTGTTCCTGAAGGGTCCTGAGTCCAAATATCCCCTTCTCTTTCTTCAATGCCAACCCCCATTTGCTGGAGTTGTTCGACCGCATGTAACCTAGCGCCTTCATCTGGATATTTTAAGGTCATCCATTTTAAGCCGACACTATTCTTATCTGGTGCAGGGGCGCCAACACCATTCCACACATTTAATCCAATGTGATGATGGTAACCTCCTGTAGAGATGAAAAGCGCCTGATGGCCATAACGGCTGACTATCCGAAAGCCTAAGCCATCACAATAAAAGCGTTCGGCGGCTTGCAGATCAGAAACATGTAAATGAATATGTCCCATTAGCGTATTGCTAGGCAGTTCCGTTAAGCCTGTTCCCCCGCTTTCTTCCAAAAGGTCTTCTGCATCTAACGCCTTGGTTAGCATGGACACTTGCCCATTTTGCCACTCCCACGTTTCAGAAGGGCGATCTGCATAAATCTCAATACCATTGCCATCTGGATCAGAGAGATATAGCGCTTCGCTTACCAAGTGATCAGATGCACCTTCAAGCGGGTAATGAACTTTAAGAAGATGTAAGAGCATCTGCGCGAGAGCTTGTCGATCTGGAAGGAGCAAAGCAAAATGATACAGACCCGTTCGCCTTGGTTGTCTAGGTAAAACCTGTTCTGAAGTCTCTAAGGTGATGAGCCCTTTATGCCCATCAACAGTCAGTAATGCCTCACGCTGATTCCTTTTGAGGAGGCCAAACCCGAGAATATTTTGATAAAACTTAAGTGAGCGTTCCATATCTGTTACTAGCAAATGAATCGTGTCAATCACGATATTTGGTTTTTGATGAAAGGACATCTATGCAGTCTCCTCTATAGCTAATATCCTGTAACAATTAAAGTTACAGGAGAAGTTGCATTTAGTATAAAAAGCAAAACCCGTATTGTCAACCAAGATGACTTTAAGCCAATTTATGAGCATTTAACACCCGCTGTAAAGCAAGTCGCATCATAGATTTGGTTTTAAAGCTTCTTCCTAATGTCAATAAAAAGAACAATAAGAAGGCAAACAATACAGATAATAATAATCGTCCAGTTCATCGCTTCCCCTCATTTCAAATAATTTCCATCCGTTATATTAGAAACGCATTGCCATAAAAATGCGTATTAGAAAACCTTAGCTTTCACCACTTTGCTTGGCCCTCCTCATGTGATTTTTAAATCACCTATTTAAGGGTGCCAGCAAACCTTGGTGGCTGCAGCCAAGATTTGATTTACTCTTTGCTTTAATCAACTAAAAAACTTCCTAAAGTATTAAAAAAACTTATCATCGTCCAGAAATACTCATGCGTTGGTGATAAGTTAAATGTTAGTATTTTTTATTATAATAATAGGTTATTCAAAGTATTCTTTGATTATGTTTGTTTTTTGGCTGTAAATCAACCGTTCTTTCATCATGTTCCTTCGTTTTCACACACAAGCTTTAGGATTCGACAAGACTCAGTCCTGCCAATTACCCTTGATCCCCTTGATAAGTCATGCGAACAAATTCATACCGATCCCCGTTGGTCTCTTGTAAATACGTTTCAATCGATATAAAACCAGCCCTTTTATAAACTTTAATGGCTCGTTTATTAAAGGTTGCGACAGCTAGGCGAATCGTATTAGAGCACAAACGCTCCTTCACGAAGGCAAGCCCCGATTGAATAAAAGCAAGGCCTCTTCCCTGTCCGGTCAAAAGGGGATGCATCCCCAATCCCATTTCAACGACATGCTCTCCATGGGATGTAAAGCTAAAAAAACCAACAAGCTTGTCCCTATCATAAACCGAATAAGTAGTCTCTCCTCTTCTAACTGGATCAAGAAATTCCTCCATATCCTCAGGGTCGGCTTCCATATCATAAAAAGAATAGGGACCATCATAATGCCAATGATAAGCGATTTCTTCTGCTTCCTTTTGCGTCATGCGCTTAAATACGTAGTCCATGCTCTTGCACTTCCTTCTAATCTATTTCGTCTATGTCTTTACCTTCTCTATTTCCTCTTCGAAATCCTTCTTTACAAAAATCCTCGATAAGGGTACCATATTGCTATCTAAGCGCTTGTCCTTCTATAGGATGTATGCCAACCATCCTTTTAGGTAAGTCTTAAACATAAGGTTGTGTGAAATAACTTGTCACATTCCCTCTGCTACTACTCAATCTATGGGTCTATGTCTCTGTTCACTTTTATAGAAGATTAAGAAGGTGTATATTTTGTTTGACCGTTTTAAGGTTGTGAATCTCAGTCCACCGCAAATCATTGTGCTTGTCTATATCGTCATCATAATCATTGGAGCCCTTTTATTGGCAGTGCCATTTTCAACAACTCATAGTCTATCTTTCTTGAACGCTCTATTTACTGCAACCTCTGCGATGACGATAACTGGACTTTCTGTAGTTGATACAGGACAAACGTTTACCTTATTTGGACAGCTAGTGATCCTGTTATTAATCCAAATTGGCGGTCTCGGAATCATGACTTTTGCTATGTTCTTTTTTATGCTATTGGGGAGAAAGATCGGCCTTAAAGAGCGGATTTTAATGCAACAATCGATGAATCAAACTGAAATTGGCGGCATCATCTATCTCGCCAAACGCTTGCTTCTTTATTCCATTATCACAGAGCTGATTGGTACCTTCTTTCTTACATTGCGGTGGGGACCAGAAATGGGATGGCTAAGGGGCTTCTATCAAGCATTATTTCATTCAGTTTCTTCCTTTAATAATGCTGGATTTTCAACATGGTCCGATAGTCTCAACCGCTATGCTGGTGATCCCACTGTCAATATCGTCATCACCTTCCTGTTCATGATCGGAGGGATTGGCTTTACTGTTCTGATCGATATTTGGACTAAAAAGCATTTTAAACAGCTAACCTTGCAATCCAAAGTGATGCTTGTTGGAACGTTAGCTATTAACTTGATTTCAGTCATAGCAGTATTTATCCTGGAATATTCTAATCCACATACGCTTGGGCCACTATCGTTTCATGACAAATTATGGGCCGCTTATTTTCAAGGCACCATGCCTAGAACAGCTGGATTTAGTACAGTTGATGTTGGAAGCTTACATCATCCTACTTTATTTCTCATGTGCCTTCTCATGTTTATTGGCGCAGGGAGCGGCTCAACAGGTGGCGGGATCAAATTAACGACATTTGTAACCATGCTTCTTTGCGTCATTTACTTCCTTAGAGGAAAATCAGATGTGGTTATCTTTAAACGAACGATTCCACAATCAACCATTGTGCGTGCATTAGCCATCACCTTCTTATCCTGTAGTGTCATCTTTATTGCCATTTTTATTTTAGATATTACAGAAAAGGCCCCACTTCTTGAGATCATGTTTGAAGCTGTCTCTGCCTTTGGCACAACGGGTGCAACCATGGGACTGACGCCGCACTTGTCGCTTCTTGGACGAATTGTTATTATCTTTGTCATGCTCATTGGTAAGCTTGGGCCATTGACCCTAGCCTTCTCCTTCTCACGCCAGCAAACCACGCTCATCCGTCATCCAAAAGAAAATATTTTAACAGGCTGATATTTGGGCTGGGTATTTAGCTCATAGTGAAGTCGAACGCATGCACACTTTAGAAGGCATGCGTTCGACTTTTTTGAGTGAATCATGAAGCGCTCCGTCAAAACGCGGGGGAGTGATCAACCTCTTTGCGCTGCGCCCTGCGAGGTCATACCGATCGCCAACTTCCCATAGGAGTCTCCGTATTTTGACTACGCTTCTGTTTTAAAAAATCTTATTGCTCTGTATGAGGGTTATCTCTTTTAGCTTTGTTCAGCCTCTTTTTATTATTTTTATAAAAATAGGATTATATTTTACTAGATTTCTGTTAACACTGCTCTTAAAGACTATTGGGGAGGTTAATAGAATTGAAAACATTGACTCTATATAAACAGCATTTAACAACACTCATTGGATTTTTCATACTTTGCATGATTGTCATCATGATCATCACGGGCTTTACTCATACCACAAAGGCTCAGGAGGTAGAGCGTGTCACCGTTACGGCGCCAACATTAAATATCAGGTCGGATGCTGGCACACAATATCCTGTGCTTGGAAAAGTGCATAAAGGGGATAGCTTGTCTGTACTAGAATCAACTAAAGACTGGGATAAAATCGAATGGGGTGACCATCAAGTGGGCTGGGTCGCTCATTGGCTCGTCGCTGATCAGTCAGCGCCCACACACGGAACAGCTGTGACCTCTAAGGTTAAAGGCCTTAATGTCCATCAGCAAGCCAATATTAATTCAAGCATCATCGACCATATCAACCCTGATCAAAGCTATTCACTGCTTGGAGAAGCTAACAAACTATTAAAAATCCAATTGAATAGTGCAACCGGTTGGGTGGCATCCTGGCTGGTTCAACAAGAACACACCCAATCCGATTCACAGACACAGCCTGGTCAGACAGAAAATGTTCAGGCCAAGGTTTCAGCACCGATCCTTAACATCCGTGAGCAGCCTGCTCTTTCTGCAAAGATTGTAGGGAAGCTGAAAGAAGGACAGACGATCACGATAAATGAGCAGACCAACGGCTGGGGGAAATCAGCTCAAGGTTGGGTATCCATGCAATATCTAACCAAACAAAGTCAAACGCAAGCACAACCCAAGAAAGCAGAGCATGTAACAGCTAAGACACAAACGTCAACAGCAGCTACACACCAAACCACTAAAACAAAAACGCAGCATGCTGCTTCTAAGACAAAAGACAAAGCAACTGCAGCGGCGCCTCTGAAAAATAAGATCATTGTCCTTGATCCAGGACACGGCGGCAAGGATAATGGAACAACAAGCTTAAATCATGTTCATGAAAAACAGTTGACACTGGAAACAGCGAAAATCGTGGCTAAAAAGCTCGAAAAGGCTGGCGCACATGTCATTCTGACTCGGACTTCCGATACATTTATTCCATTAGAAGAGCGGGCAAATCTCTCTAGAAAAGAGCAGGCAGATGCGTTCATTAGCTTACATTATAACTATTCGTCGGATCACTCTGCCCATGGGATTGTCGGCTTTTATTACAATCCATCCAGGGATCAATCACTTGCCGCCGATCTTCAATCACAGCTCATTAAATCCACAGGGCTTGTGGATCGCCATGTACAATATGGGGATTTATCGGTATTGCGCAATAATAGTCAACCCAGTACACTGATTGAGCTCGGCTTTCTATCTAATACAAAAGAAGAACTCCATGTGGAACAAAGTGCTTATAGAGAGCAAGTTGCTCAAGGTATCTATCAAGGGCTCATGCAATACTTTTCAAATTAAGTCCCTGACTTTGGTTGTCCCTCTATGAGGCCACTGAAAACTATTGAAAGCTAAACATGCACATCGTCATCCAGCGGATTGGAATAGAGATTCGGAACACTCTAAAATCTTGTGTTCCCGAATCTCGCTGACTCACGCTGAGATACGAAAGTCCTGTGGGAAGCGGGCCATCGCTAAGGCCCCGCGGAAAGCGCGCTGCTTCCCCTCAAGTAGCTGGTAGTTTTTCCTATTGACAGCCAGACCCTTTACAAAGAGTGATTATGAAAGGCTTTCTGTAGACCATGATTTTCACAACTAATAGATCAGCCCATTACCATATAATCATTATCAAGACTTTAAAAAGCATCTGTGAGAGGAGGTAATCCTCTGACAGATGCTCTTAGAATCCTTGAAAATGGTCATTTTTAATAACAAGTCTTTTAATTGGATAACCGCTCAATGATTCTTGACATCTCTATTGGCAGATCTCCAGGTTTACGGGCAGTGATGTATTGTCCATCCTCTACAAGAGGTTCATCTAAATAGGTTGCTCCTGCCTCGCGAATCTCATTTGCCACCTCATGCCAAGAGGTCATTTTTCGTCCCTTAATCAAGCCCGCTGTGGCCAAAAGTTGAGGACCATGGCAAACGGCACCAATAAGATTGCCCTGCTCGGCGTAGGACTTAACAAATGAAACAGCTTCTGCGATTTCTTTCAACGCTGTAGGCGCAAGCCCTCCAGGAATAAAAAGAAGCTTATAGTCCAGTGGGTTTGCATCAATGAGAGCCATGGTCGACTTCAATTCCATCTCACGATAGGCCTTAAGTACGCCACCTTTAGGTGTAATTACATCCACCTCATATCCTTCTTCAATAAACCGATAATAAGGATAGAAAAACTCAATATCTTCAACCTGATCAGTCGTAAGCATCGCTACACGCCCAAGACTAGGTTTATCAACCGGTAAACCTTTACGATTGTCAACTACGGACTGCGCTCCATTATTTTGTTTATTCATTCTTCAACTCTCCTTAAATATTTTTTAAGAGAAAGAAGTGAAGGTTACAAATGACATAAGGCAACTCCACATCTTCTCCTTGAGATATAACGATATGACATGGAGTATACTCAATGTCAAGGACTATGCTAGTCGTGTCTTTTAAAAAAATTAAGGAAAGCTAGCTTGCACTACTCCGCAAGGTATTCCTGATGCGATATTGCAAACAAATCACACACTTATGTGGTCGTCAAGCTTTAGATGGTGAAAGTCAAAACTGCTCTTATACTCTCTTCTTTTGAGAGTTCCCGCGAAGTTACTTCCGATGGTATTAGAAAACTTGGCTTGCACCCCTTCGCTGGTACTCCTGATGTGATTTTTGCAAATCCCCCACTTAGGGTGCCCGCAAGCCTTAGAAGGCGAAAGCCAAAGTGACACTTATACTCTCTTCCTTGAGGGCGTCAGCGAAATTATACATTCTGAGAGTATTAAGAAAAACCGGGCGAAAAGCATGCCCGGTCCTTATTCAGTTGGACATTAAAAATTTTTTATCAAAATACTTCGTCAGTATCAAGTGGATTAGAGCAGAATACGCTCTGGCTCCTTCGGGACAGCAACCAGCGTTACTCCACGAATTCACTTCGAATTGTTCCGAGGAAGCCAGACCACGAAGTAATCCGAGTAGATGCAGGAACAGAGGTCTTGTAGTCATAAATACTTGGGAAACAAATAGCCAATCCCAAATTAGCTGAGGCACTCTATTTGACGATCGGCTAAAAACGTCACGTCCTGTGACAACGCCGACCCTACTCACATCGTGTCAGCATGCGGAAAGCGAGTGTTCTGAAGCGGAATCGCGCACCGTCCTCATGATCAGAAATTTTATACTTTCCAATCCTTTAAAAAAACAGACCCTAAAAATTAGGATCTGCCCGTTCTTATCTATGGATTATACTTTTCGAACATTAGCAGCTTGTGGTCCACGTTCTCCCTCTTCTATATCAAAGGTCACTTCTTGACCCTCATCTAACGATTTGAACCCTTCACCTTCGATAGCTGAAAAGTGAACAAAGACATCCTCACCATCTTCACGTTCAATAAATCCATAACCTTTTTCACTGTTGAACCATTTAACTTTACCTTGTTCCATTTTGTTGCCTCCTAGCATTAAAACAGCTAAATTTCATCTTAAATGAGCATTTTTAGTATAACCAGTAAAAAAAGGTTTTAAACATGAACGCGCATAATAATTAATGTTAAAAGATGATTTAAACGTGCAAAATCTCTTATTTTAAGAAAAGATAAAGCAAAAAGAATACGATAGCGAGTAAGAATACCACAACATAAATCCATGTGAGCACCCGCAAATTTGAGGAATGTGTTTTAAAATGGTCCTTTTTCAACAGCTCTTCTTGCCCTTCCTCCCCCACCTGATCCAGTTTGCCCATCGACTTGTTAATTTGTATGCCTGCAAAGATCGTTCCTATTAAAGAGATGACACCAATAATAACAAACGCGACAATGTAATAAGTCATGACATCCTCTCCCCTCCGATATGTAAATATTTTCTTATCCTTCATTATAACAAGTAAGCGTATTCAAATAAATGAAAAGAGTGACGAGTTCGTGAAAACATGAGAAATTATAAAAAGGGAAAGCCTCAAGGCTTTCCCAAAATGGCAAGGCATGGCCTAATCCTGATCAACTGTCTTAGTCTTAGGTCGTGCATAGTGAAGACTCATTTCCTTGGAGCGTCTGGTAGCACTTAGTACAGCCTCACGAATGGCCTTTCCTCCACCATAGGCCGCTAAAGCCTCTAAGCCTTTAGCGGTTGTGCCATTCGGGGATGTGACCTTTTCTCGGAGCTCCGTAGGTGTCGCATCATTTTTCATGATCATTTTTGCTGCACCTAGGATCGTTTGCGCCCCCATTTGTCGCGCGAGTTGTTTGTCTAGCCCTGCAGCTTCTCCAACCTTTTCAATATGCTCAATGAGGTAATAAAAATAAGCCGGACCACTCCCAGCAATGCCAGTGAAAATGTCAATATGCTCTTCTTCAAGAATATAGACCGCCCCACAGGCCTTTAATAGCTCTTCAACCTTTTGCTTATCTTCATTGCTGACAAACTGCCCCGTTGCCATTGCAGTCGCAGATTCACCAATCGTACTGGAGGTATTCGGCATCACACGAATGACACGCGTATGATTGCCTAAACGTTTTTCAATAAAAGCAGTCGAAATGCCCGCCAGTAGTGAGATCACGACATGATGCGGCATGAGCTGATCCTTTAGCCGGTCTAAGGCATCTTCTATATCTTTTGGCTTCATCGCTAATATTAAAAGATCAGCACTTTGAAGCTCCAATGCTTCTCTTGGTGTGATTTGAATATTATATTTTTCTTTGAGAGCATTCAGACGCTCAGGATTGCTTTTATTTGTCACCTGAATTTGCTCTAACGGGATAGTTCCTGAAGCCACCATGCCTGCGATCATAGCTTCAGCCATGGAACCCGCACCAAAAAAGACAATGTTACCGTTGAACATATTCCTTCACTCCTGTCCCTTAAACACCATTATCGTTTAAATCGAACGGTGTAATCGTAACATGCTGAGAAAGAGATTCAAGAGTTTTTCATTAAGTGATATGGAATTTGCTCTAATACTAAGTGGAAACGCCGCCATCTCCACTTTTTCTCCTTAAACCTTCACGCATCGCTCAAAATCATAAAAAATCCTTAAATTTGCCCCTCTTTCTTTCTCATTTAAAGGGAAAACCTTAGTGCTCTCGTACTCGCACACCAAGGTTGCACCATTTTGGCACTCCTGAGGTGATTTCCAAATCACACATTAAGGTTGCACCATTTTGGCACTCCTGAGGTGATTTTCCAAATCACACATTAAGGTTGCACCATTTTGGCACTCCTGAGGTGATTTTCCAAATCACACATTAGGGTTGCACCATTTTGGCACTCCTGAGGTGATTTTCCAAATCACACATTAAGGTTGCACCATTTTGGCACTCCTGAGGTGATTTTCCAAATCACACATTAAAGATGTCGCCAAGCCAAAGCCCGAACTTATAAGGTCTTCTGCAAAGGTATAAATGCTGATGTTATAAAAAGGCTGTTCACTTTCCGAACGACTAAGGGTAGAAACACTTTCACTTTTCTGAGTGGTACTTACTCAGCGCGCTTTTTTTGTACGCTTGTTCCATCACAACTAAAGATGACTTGATGATCCTCGACTCGTGTTTCCAAGTTAACAACCGAACCCCACAGCTCATAAAGGTAGTGAAGCACTTTTTCAAGATCGTTTAAATCAAGCTCAGTTCCTTCAAAATCATGCTTAAGATAGAGTTCTCCCTTGTTTTGATAGTTGCTATCGGTCACCACAATATAAGGATAGCCACCATTCAGGCGTGAATGAATGAGCTCATCACGAATTCCAGCAAAATCCTTCGAAGTAATCTTTAATTCATCACCGACTTTTTTATACATAAAGAGATCCTCATTCGCTACTATCTCATGAGTCAGGTAATTGCGGATAAAGGAAATATCCGACTCTAATTCACGTACCTCAAACAGCTTGGCACGACCGGAATGCGGACGTACACCATGTTTTTGCATGTCCTCGGTCGGCTGATCATAGCGCCGTTCAATGTCCTCAAAAATTTTTAAGCCCAATCTATAAGGATTCATTTGCTTCTGCAAAGGCTGAATAATATCCGCATTGAGCTTGGCAAAATCAATTGCCTCATCTGTGGTCAAGTCTAACTCCCTCATAATCTGAGCATGCCAGTAGGATGCCCAGCCTTCGTTCATGATCTTCGTCTCTAACTGTGGCCAAAAATAAAGCATCTCTTCTCGAAGTGTAGCTAGAATATCACGCTGCCAATCGGCAAGGACAGGGCTATTCTCATGAAGAAATTTTAAAAGATCCTTTTCAGCCTTTTTTGGATTCTGTTGTGACTCGGATTCTGGTAAAGCGGTGGGTGATGGCATAGGGGCAACTAAGGCTAGATCAGCATAAGGCTTCCCTTTGTTGACTTTGGCGTTATTACCTGATTTTTTGGGTAAGGAAAGATTAAGCGTAGGATCAATATGCTCATTAATAGAAAGTACCGCATTGATAAAATGCTCAACCTCATCCTGACCGTATCTCTGTTCAAATTCTCGAATCCTTTTTGAGGTAGCATTCATGCTTTCAGCCATGTCTCGCCGTGTATTAATAAAACGAATATTATTTTTAAAAAAATCACTGTGGGCTAACACATGAGCGACAATCATTTTATTTTGTGTCAGACTATTTGTATTCAATAAATAGGCATAGCAAGGATCAGAATTAATGACAAGCTCATAAATCTTACCCAATCCATAATCATACTGAAGCTTCATTTTTTGATACTGTTTACCAAAGCTCCAATGGGAAAAGCGTGTCGGCATGGCATACGCACCAAAAGCATAAATTGTATCTACAGGACAAATTTCATAGCGCATGGAATAAAAATCTAAGCCAAAACCAGAAGCAATTTCAGTTATTTCCGCTATTGCCCTCTCAAAATCTTTTGTTTCCATAGCATTCATCGGTTCATACCCCTTTCATACGAACACTTTATGCCATTGTATGTTGTTTAAACCATTTGAATGAATGGCCAAGATATCGAGAAATGGCGCCTATAAAAGAGGAAATATGAAATATTGTTCCTATGAGCTTTATAGCATGAGAGTAGCGTTTGAACTTTGGTAGCGGCTTTCCTTATTTTGATACCTGCTTTTGTTAAAAGTGGCCCTGCCTTTTTGTTCCTTTTAGAAAAGCTTTTGTTGCGCTTAGACCACGCTTTGGATACTGACACCCTTGACTTGTTATCATTCGGATAGAAGGATTAATTTTATAAATTCCTGCAGTGTAATAATAAAGCGTCCAATTTGTTCACCCATTCCCTTTTATCGTCTGCAAGTAAGGTCTTCCATCCCAATACCTTAGCTGCCTGTAAATTTTTCTCCTGATCATCTATAAATAGCGGCTGGTGCCCGTTTAAATGCTTTACCACGCTTTTATAAATCTCTGGCTATGGCTTATAGCGACCCACCTGACTCGAAATTGTGAAACTATTGAAATAAGGTCGGACCCCCTTAAGAACCGAGCTCAGCCATTCAGCACGATGATTACTCAAAAGGTGAAGGCGTGCCTGTGTACTCCATTTTGGAATCTTCTTTAATGGAGGTAAGGGGCAAATCGCCTGACGTAAAAGCGCTTCTGCTTTCTCTCTATTTATTTTAGGATCTAATTTACACAGCTGTTTCCAAAATTCATTTTCAGTGATGTGTCCACTCCAAAGGCCACTGCGAACCCGTTTTTTAAATAAGAGGAGGGACTCAAGGGGCACATCACATGTGGCGGATAATGCGTGCCAAAAATGTGGTGAAAAATTACTGACCAAGACGCCCCCACTATCGAAAATTACATCTGGCTTCATCAGATGTATCACTCCTTAGAATGAATGGCGGGGTGGACATCCCATCCCCCCTGAATTCTTCTCTTAATATTAAACTACTGCCTCATGGGTTTATAAAATACACTCTTCATTAAATGGCTGACATATAAAAGTGAAATAAAAAAAATAACGCCTTGGCTAAGGGTGAGACACCACTTCGCCCCCACAGATAGGAACAAAATATTGAATAATGTAAATAGATATACGCCTATTATCCAAACCCCACCCCATTTTTCACTAATCAAATCGCCTAATGCGGGAACTTTTCTTTGACCTATATCCGAGCTATATTTAAATGTCCACCAAAGAAATGGGATAATCTTATGTAAATACCCTAAGATAACAAGACCAATCCATCCCATAATTGCTGAATACATAAAAACCCCCATAGGAAAAGCCTTATGAAGCATCAGAGAAAGACCATACCCTAAAGCTGAACTCAAAAGAGTAAACGGCCAAGCGTATAGAGAGGATTTGACGCCAACATCTAATTTTTTCCTCAATCTCTTTTTTAAAATTAGAGAGAGCTGCTTAGCATAGCTAAAAAGACCAAAGAGAATCACAAGCCCTCCAAGCCCCTTAGTAAACACATTCGTGAAAAGGAAGCCAAGGGTTAGAACGAGAATGCCTAGATTAATAAAATAAATCGATAATCCCGCCCACTTACTCTCATAGTTATGAGAAAGGGAAAACATCGGAAGCAATTTATAGGAAAAACTGATAATAAGAAGGGTGAACCACCCTAAAAGACCAAATAGCACATGAACGGCAAAAAGCTTCTCATGATAGATTCCTAGAAAAGAATGCTTGAAATCGATCAACATGGTAACACCAAGAATCACAGTGAGTAACAAATAAAGGAGCGCTGAACATATCCCCCATTTTAATGGAGAAGGAGCTGCCTTCAAAACAGCTGGGAGCAGGTTTATTTCAAATAGCATGAGTCCAATCAAAGTAAGACAACCAAACGCAATTAACAGGATTAACTGAAAAGACTCAAAGCTAACAATTAATCCCCCAAAACCAATAAGATAGATCGCAAAATGATAAGGAATTAATTTATAACTTATAAGTTTGGTTTGAAGGGCAACTGGGACAAGTTGGATCATGGCTCCCATCGCAATCGTCGTTGCAAATCCTAAAATAAATAGATGGATACCGCCCAATATAACCGGGGACTGAAGACTGCTGCCATTTATAAGTGCGGGCAGTAGCAATATAAGGCACCCTTGAACAATAAGAAATAAAAATAGACCCAAAAATAAAAAGGGAAAAGAATAACTAATAAAATGATGATCACCGTGTTGAGAGTGTGTGGTCATGGTTCGTACCTCCAGAATATCCTATTTTTTATAACAATAGCTATATGAACATGACGTGAAATTCATTTTGAATTTAGCGCAGATGACGTTGCCGCAAGGATGACTCTCAAAAAAGAGCAGCAATTCATATACTCCTTAACATTTTATTAAGTGTCATTCTATCATTCATCATCCCGTTGAAGCGTGATGGTAATCACACAAACTCCACTTACTCCCCCTATTCTTTTCCTTCGTTTTGAACCTTCCCATTTTTCAACATGTGACCTGCGTCACGGATGACATATTCTTTTGAGTTTAAAGTAAAAAGAACAAATGATTAGGGGGTTATATCATGACCATATTCACTGAAAACGATCGTACAGGAGAAATTGTGATTCGATTTCCCTATGCGAGTCAATTATTAAGACAGTATAAAATTGATTTTTGTTGTAGTGGAGATCGTAGGATTGGAGAAGTCATTCAGGAAAGAGAATTGGATGGTGAAAAAATTTTAAATGAGATTAATGCCCATTATGAGGAACAAAAACAGCTTCACAATGTAATAATTGATTGGAAAAGTCAAGCGAATGAAACCATCATCAATCATATTATAGACACACATCATAATTATTTACGCAGCATCCTCCCTGAATTAGAGCAGCTTACCTTAAAAGTTGCCAAGGTGCATGGCAAGCATCATCCAGAGTTAATTCAAGTGCAGAAATTATTTAAAACAATGCAAGCAGACCTGTTGCAACATATCACTAAGGAGGAGACCTATATTTTCCCAAAAATTCTTGACTCTAGCGTCGTCTCTCAAAATATCGGCAATGAAATAGCTTTACTAGAAGACGAGCACTCTTCCTCTGGTGCCCTCTTAAAATCAATACATGAATTAACAGATGACTTCACTGCGCCAATGGATGCCTGTAATACATTTAAATTAACTTACTTGAAACTCGATGAATTAGAGCGCAATACATTCAATCATATCCATTTAGAAAATAACATTTTGTTCCCTAGGTTTCATTAATCCCTGGTAATTAATACACCCTCTTAAACTCAATCAAATAGTTCTTCAATCCATGAATGACAGGAAAAGGGGGTATAGAAAATTACAAGAAAGGACGTACAATAAAATGGCTTTAGTTGATAACGAGACAGTACTTCAGGCTTTAAAAACAGTGATTGATCCTGAGCTTGGTATTAATATTGTTGATTTAGGTCTCATCTATGGGATTGATGTTGATTTTGATAGAAATGTCAAGGTCACCATGACTTTGACAACACCTGGTTGTCCATTACACAGTAGCATTGAATCTGGCGTTTTAGGTGTTCTCCAAAAATTAGATGGTATTGGTAGATCCGATGTTGACATCGTCTGGGAACCTAGATGGAGTCCTGAAAATATGTCGAAGGATGCCAAAACAGCTTTATGGGGTGAAAGACCATCAGCTTACCATTAATGATTCTCGAGAGTTCTACATGAAATGCTCAGCTCTTACTTTATCTAAAAAAAACAGCCCCCGATTATTTACGCTTTAATAATTGGAGGTTGTTTTACTTAATCATGTTGATAGCCGTTTGGAATATACGTACAATATGGTTCGCTTTCAAGGTAATCTCCAGTTACAGCATAAGCTCTTGCACGTGATCCCCCACAAATATGCCGGTATTCACATGCGCCACACTTTCCTTTATATAAATTAGCGTTTCTCAATTCCTGAAAAACATGATGGTTTCGGTAAATATCTGCCAAGGACCGCTCTCTCACATTGCCACATTTGATTGGTAAAAATCCACTAGGATACACATCTCCAATATGAGAAATGAATAAAAAACCCTTCCCACTATTTACCCCTCTAGGGGCCCTTCCAAGAACATCCACTTTAGCTGTTCTTTCGGTCTGAAATAAGGATTCATTACGTCTTTCTTCTTTATTTCTCTGAATGATGACTCTTCGGAAATGCTGTGCTTCTGTGGTTTTAATATCAAATGATTTTTCTTTTTTTATATCATAAAGTTGATGAAGAACCCCTTCGTGTTCTTCAGGAGATATCGGTGTAAGACGTTCGCCACGTCCTGTAGGAACAAGGAAAAATACACTCCATAAAACCGCATTAAGGGATGCTACTAAATCAGCCATTTCTTTTATATAATCGCTATTATTCTTAGATATTACTGTATTAATTTGAACAGGCAGATCGAGCTCATGTAAATATCGGATGGCATTAATCGTCAAATCAAAGGAGCCATCCGTTCCTCTAAAATAATCGTGGATTTCCTTATTAGGACCATCAATACTAAAAGCCCATCGGGCCAGTCCATGCCCTTTGGCTTTTGCTATCGCCTCCTTAGTAACCTTTGGTGTTGCACTTGGGGTCATGGAGACACGCACGCCTTTATCTACTGCATATTGAATAAGATCAAATAAATCCTCCCGCATTAAAGGATCTCCACCTGTGAAAACTAATATTGGATTATTCATTTCATGGATTTGATCGATTAACGCTTTCCCCTCCTGGAAATTTAACTCTTGACTATGCCGATAATATTGGGCATCAGCTCGACAATGTAAACATCTTAACAAACAAGCTCTTGTTAATTCCCAGATAACAATAAAGGGATCCTGATTAAAGTCAACATGATTTCTCACATCTACACTCTCCTTTTTCGCACTCAAATAAAAATGAACGGACCTCCTAAAAATTATAAGTAGGCAGCCCCTCAACTTAACGCTCATAATATAAACCTTTTTAAGCCCGTTTAGTGTGAGCTAAATCATAGGTAAGAAAATGCGTCTATTTTTCTAATAGCATGGAGATTCCTACAATACCCAAGAGCGCCAGTGAAGTATGCAAGGCAAGTTTCTCAACACAAGAAGTAAGGCTTTTAAAAATTTTTATGGCATGAAAAGTATAGCTTTGTGATGTAGCTTACAAAAATTTTTTCAATTGTTTTTATAATGGATTTGTGGATAAAAACAAGGAGGAATTATCATGACAACTCATATTACAGCAACTGTTCATGCGACCGAATACCCACCTCATTTAAAACACAGGGTCATCTTTGAAACCTTTGATAGATTAAATCCAAATGAGGCCATGTTATTAGTCAACGATCATGATCCCAAGCCATTACATTATCAATTCAATTCAACCAGAAATGGACAATTTGAATGGGAATATTTAGAGCAAGGTCCTGAAGTCTTTCAGATAAAAATTACTCGAATAAAAGAGCAAGCTCTGCGTTAAAGGAGGAGAGGAAATGGCGAAAATTATCGCTGCGAATGATGCTACACTTAAGATTACTGTAAAACTCGACGACGCATTGACCATGATTCGCCAGGCTAAAAATAATGTTGAGGATTATGCACATGATATTATAACCATTTATGAAAAGATGCCTGAGTTTGATTTCACTTATTTCTGCTTTTATGCTTATAACAGCGCGATATTATTCGAAACCATGCTAGGAATTGATCCCAAAAACTATACTTCCTTTTCTTTAGAGGCTCCAGACTCCTTCTTTTACACACTTTATGGTGGCATATACAGTCTATATGATAAGGCAAGGCAAGCTTTAGAAGGAGCAAACATATAATATGGCTGCAAAGAGGGGGTTATGTATGGAAAATCAGTCTAATATTGTAGAGCTGGATGTACGTCCTTACTTAAGAAAAAAAATTGAACCTTTTAAGATTATTATGGCTACAGTCAAAGACTTACGTGAGGAAGATACCTTCATACTTCATGCCACCTTCAATCCGAAGCCCCTGATTAGTGTCATGAAACGAAAAGGGTTCGCATCTAGTACAGAAAAAGTAGACAAAAAACATTGGGTAATTACGTTTAATCATAAAAGTAGAGAGGACGCGCTTGTGGAACAAGCAGCAAAGCCCCAAGCGAATAAAGAAAAAAGAAGCGTCCTTAATAAGGGTCCTCAACTATATAAATTAGACAATCGTGGACTTGAGCCTCCAAACCCTATGATTCGAACATTAAATCAACTCGAATTGTGCCACCCCGGAGATAAAGTGATCATTCATAACGATCGTGTTCCCGTGTTTTTAATCGAAGAGCTCAATACCTTGGGATATTCCTACATTGTTGAGGAACAAGGAGATGGATCAGCACACGTCATTATCACAAAGAATTGAAATGACACCACTTAAACACTATCTACCTTTTGTAAATAGAGAGACATCTCCTATAAAAGAGGGAGGTGAATGTGTTTATTACAGATAAGAAAACCATTATCAATAAAGTTGAGGAATTGTGAACAACCATTTGAGAACAAGATCTTTATGATCCATTAAAGCAATTAGTCAAAAGCGCTTTGACGGAGCGCTTCATCACTCACTGAGAAAAAGCCGAATGCATTTACAAATTCTATGCATTCGGCCTCTCTATAAGCTGAATATTTCTCGTACCAGCTCTAATGACTCTCTGTTGACTTTTTAAATATTGGAAGCTTGACCGCCATGGGCTGTCAGACGATCGGCAAGCTTCATGTATAGCGGGATATTTTGTGGATCGGTGTTACCCCCGGAAATGACTATTCCGACTGTCTTGTTTGACGTCTGCAATGGACGATACAATAAGGCAGCTAAAGCAGCGGCACCTGCTCCTTCCACAAGTGACTTTTCTCGCTCCAGCATTAGGAGAATGGCGCTGGCGATTTCCTCATCACTGACAGTAACCATATCATCGACATACTTTTGGATGATTGGATAAGTAAACCGTCCTGGTTCCTTGACAAGAATGCCATCAGCAATCGACTCTATCTTTTTCAATGAAAAGGGACCTTTTGAGCAAAAGCGATTGTATATGGCAGATGCGCCGGTTGCTTGTACCCCAATCAATTGGATGGAAGGCTTTAGACTTTTGGCCACAATCGCTGTGCCTGCCAGAAGTCCCCCTCCCCCCACTGGCACAATGAGCATCTCCAGATCAGGGCATTGCTGGAGCAATTCAAAGGCAACTGTTCCTTGTCCAGCCATGACAAGTGGGTCATCAAAGGCGTGAACAAAGGTAGCTTTTTCACTGAGAGCTGCTTCATAGGCTTCCTGGTAGGTTTCACCTACTAAAACCACCTCAGCTCCATAGGCTTGTGTCGCCTCTACCTTCGTTCTCGGTGCATGCAAAGGCATAAAAATTCTTGCTCTAATCCCTTTCTTAGCGGCGGCAAAGGCCACCCCTTGAGCATGATTGCCCGCCGAAGCCGCAACGATCCCTTGCTTTCTTTCTTGTTCTGAGAGTGAGAACACTTTGTGAGTGGCTCCGCGAATTTTAAAAGATCCCGTTTTTTGCATGTTTTCCATTTTTAAATAAACTTCAGTTCCTATAATGTTTTCTAAGGTTTGCGATCTTTTAACAGGAGTGCGATGAACCACCGGGAGCAAATGCTCCATTGCTTTTATGACGTCATTTTTTAACACGTAATCCCCAAGGGTTTCACCTTCCTAGTTTGCCTTTTGTTCAAAAGCTTTTATTTTGTCTTCTAATTGCATGGTTAAAGAGATTTCGTCCCATCCATTAAGCAACAATTTTTTTTGGTAGGAATCAATAGTAAAGGTTGCATGAAAACCGTCATTATCCGTGACAGTTTGTGTTTCTAAATCCACCTGTAATGTATACTTCCCTTGTTTGGCTTTTTCTAACACTATTGCAACTTCTTCCTCACTAAGTTTAACGAGGAGAATCCCATTTTTAGTGCTATTGTTATAAAAAATATCGGCAAAGCTCGGAGCAATGATCACTTTAAATCCATAATCAAGTAATGCCCATGGCGCATGCTCTCTTGATGAGCCACACCCAAAGTTTTCACCAGCCACTAAAATAGAGGCCTGCTCATAAGCAGGTTGATTGATAATAAAATCCGCTCGCTTATTCCCATCATTATCAAAACGCCAATGATAAAATAAAAATTGCCCAAAACCTTGCCGTTCTATTCGCTTTAAAAATTGCTTAGGAATGATTTGGTCTGTATCGACATTCACCCGATCAAGCGGGCAGACAATCCCTTCATGCTTTTGAATAGCTTCCACTCATCTCACCTTTCCTTTCTAAACAGCTTTTACACCATTTATGAGAAAACCTCTTGATTGCTGAACGATCTGACATCAACAAAATGACCGGCAATGGCTGCGGCCGCAGCCATGGCAGGACTAACAAGATGTGTTCTTGCTCCATTGCCTTGACGCCCTTCAAAATTACGATTGGATGTCGATGCGCAGCGCTCACCTGGCTGGAGGACATCATCATTCATGGCAAGGCACATACTACAACCAGCGCTTCGCCATTCAAATCCGGCTTCTGTGAAAATTTTGTCAAGACCTTCTGCCTCAGCAGCAAGCTTGACGGTTTGTGAGCCTGGAACAACAATGGCACTGACATTCTCATGCACCCTTCGGCCTTTAACGACTTCTGCCGCTGCCCGTAAATCACTCAACCGTGCATTTGTACAGGAGCCGATAAAAACGTGATCAATGGCGATGGCTTCTATCGGTGTGCCTGCTTCAAGACCCATATACTCTAAAGCTTGACGAATAGCTGAGCGATCAGCGGGTCTTGAGTAATCCTCTGGGTTAGGAACATGGGCGCTGATCGGGCCACCCATAGATGGGTTGGTTCCCCATGTGACTTGAGGTTCAATTTCTTCAGCATCAATTTCAATCGTGCGATCGTATTCTGCCCCTTCATCTGTTGCGAATTCTTCCCATTTCTGCACGGCTTCGAAAAAGGCATCGCCCTCAGGCACATAGCGCTTTCCTTTCAAAAATTCGTAGGTTGTTTGATCTGGACTGATTAAACCTGCCCGCGCACCTGCTTCAATGGACATATTGCAGACGGTCATCCGCTCTTCCATGGACAGGTCGCGAATGGCTTCACCCGTATATTCCATCACGTATCCCGTACCCACATTAACACCGAATTTAGCAATAATTGCTAAAATCAAATCCTTTGCTGTCACACCAAGTCCTAATTTGCCATTGACTTTTACCTGTAGGGTCTTGGGTTTGGCTTGCCAGAGTGTTTGCGTTGCTAGGACATGTTCCACCTCACTTGTACCAATACCAAAGGCCAAGGCACCAAAGGCACCATGTGTGGAGGTATGACTATCTCCGCATACAATTGTTTTACCAGGCTGAGTCAATCCAAGCTGCGGCCCAATGACGTGGACAATCCCTTGATCCGGGTGATTGATATCAGCAAGAGGAATAGCAAATTCTTCACAATTCTGTCTCAAGGTGGACATTTGTTTTTTGGCAATTTCATCAGAAATAACATTGCGATGCTTGGTCGGAACATTATGATCCACCGTCGCGTAAGTCAGATCTGGACGTCTCACCTTACGTTGATTCATGCGTAAACCCTCAAAGGCTTGGGGAGATGTTACCTCATGAACAAGATGAAGATCGATATAAAGTAAATTCGGTTTATTCTCTTCTTCATGAACAACATGGCGCTCCCAAATTTTTTCAATGATTGTTTTTGGCTTCATCCTTAATACACCCTCTCCCACTTAAATTGAAGACTATGCTGGTATAGCAACAATGCACCATACCAGCACAACTATTAAGCGTATGTTTCTAAAATACCAGCTACAGTATCATTGCCACTGAATTGTTCAATGACTTTATCAACTAGCGCGCTAGTTTTTAAAACCGTGCCTTTCTCAATGGCCAAATCACTTGTATGATAGCCTTCCTCTAATGTTTGCTGAACGGCGACTTCCATGGCGTTGGCTTCTTTATGCATATTAAAGGAATAACGTAGCATCATCGCGGCAGACATAATCATCGCTAATGGGTTAGCAATGCCTTTACCGGCAATATCTGGCGCTGACCCATGCACAGGTTCATACATTCCCACTGCATCGCTGCGCAGACTTGCTGACGGTAGCATGCCGAGTGAGCCTGTAAGCATTGAGGCTTCATCACTGAGGATGTCTCCAAATAGATTTTCAGTGACAATGACATCAAATTGCTCAGGATAACGAATCAACTGCATGGCCGCAGAGTCGACGAGCTGATGCTCTACTTCTACATCAGGATAATCAGGGGCCACCTGATTGACAATCTCACGCCACATCTTACTTGATTCTAAGACATTCGCTTTATCTACGGATGTTAGTTTATGCCGTCTCACTTGTGCAAGCTCAAAGGCCTTTCTAACAATCCGCTCAATCTCGGCCTTTGTATACTGCAATGTGTCGACAACTGCATCACCATCTCGGCCACTTGGTTCCCCGAAATATAACCCGCCTGTTAATTCTCTGACAATTAGTAAATCGACATGATTGACCAGATGCTCTTTTAAAGGAGAGGCGGGAATCAAGGATTTAACGGTGGTAACAGGACGAAGATTAGCAAACAGTCCCATCTTTTTACGTATCCCGAGCAGCCCTTTCTCAGGACGGAGTTGGGAAGGCCCTCCATCCCATTTTGGCCCACCAACCGCTCCCAAAAGAATAGCATCACTCTCCTCACAAAGCTTGATGGTTGCATCTGGAAGTGGTGTGCCTTCAGCATCAATTGCACAGCCACCAATCTTTCCTTCTGTAAAGACAAAGTGATGATTAAAACGATCGACAACCGCCTCTAGCACTCTCTGACATCCAGCCATCACTTCGGGACCGATGCCATCTCCTGGTAAAACAGCAATTCTCTTTTCCATCCTAATGCCCTCTCCTTTCATCATGATTAACGTGCATTAGACATGCTTTTTCTTCCTTAAGGTCCTGAATACTTTGAGTATAGAACACACGATTAGTAGCATTGAGATAAGCTTCCGCCATTGCCTGAAGAACATCCTAAGTTGATCCTGTAAAAATTTTTTACGAGCAACATAGACTGCTTTGATAGCCATTTTTAGAACGTCATCAAGCGACTTTTTTAGCGTGTGTGTCATAATATGAAGCTGCGGCTCAGCCCCACCCTTTAACGCGTACCAAGCTGTATCCATATCAGATATACGAGACAAACCAGTGCTCAAGCTGTCTTTGACTGTTTCAGTAATTTGTTTAACGAACTCAAAAATCACCTTGAGAAGAAGCAGGGAAACCCCGCTTCCATGATATCGCACCGAGACGTTCAAGCTATCCGGCAATTTCCAATTTCTCAAGAGTATTGAGGTTCACACCTGCTGATGACTCTTCGTCATACAAAGCTGTGTCAAAGGCATTAATTTTTCGCACCTGTTACCACTTCTCTTTCCTGTGAAAATTGTTTTTTCACAAATGGCATCAATTGACGAAGCTCACGCCCTACCACTTCAATCTGATGTGCTTTTTCCCGTCTATTGATCGCATTAAATTGTGGTCGGTTGGTTTGATTTTCCGAGATCCAGCCCTTAGCAAACTTACCGTCTTGGATATCCTTCAGCACTTCCTTCATCCGTGCTTTGGTCTCTTCATTTATTACACGTGGTCCGGATACAAAATCACCCCACTGAGCGGTATCAGAGATGGAATAGCGCATGCCTTCCAAACCATCTTCATAAATAAGGTCAACAATCAGCTTCATTTCATGGAGACATTCAAAATAAGCAATTTCTGGCTGATATCCTGCTTCTACAAGAATTTCAAATCCTGATTTGATTAGTGATGTTAAGCCACCACAAAGCACTGCCTGTTCACCGAAAAGATCGGTTTCTGTTTCTTCTTGGAAGGAGGTTTCTAGAATGCCAGCGCGGCCTGCACCAATCGCTTTAGCATAAGCCAAGGCGATGTCCTTTGCTTCGCCAGTAGCATCCTGATGAATCCCGATCAACGCAGGTACCCCAGCTCCTTCAGTATAGGTTCTTCTTACCAGGTGTCCTGGACCTTTAGGTGCAACAAGAAAGACATCAACATCCTTTGGCGGTACAATTTGGGTAAAGTGAATGTTAAAGCCATGAGCAAAGACGAGGGATTTACCCGCTGTTAAACCCGCTTCTACGGATTCATGATAGATCTTTGGCTGCTGCTCGTCAGGAGATAAGAGAATGATAACATCGGCTTCCTTACTCGCCTCGGCAACTGTTTTAACAGTAAATCCATCATCTTCAGCACGTTTCCATGAATTTCCTGGTCTCAAGCCAACCACAACCTCGAAGCCACTGTCACGAAGATTTTGTGCATGGGCATGCCCCTGTGATCCGTAGCCTACAACAGCAACCTTTTTCCCTCGTAATACTGAATCATTAATGTCTCCGTTATAATATACTTTTGTCATAATTAATCGTCCTCTCCTAATAGTGTTTATATGTCATGTTCAAAATGAACAATGCAACAAAGTTTATTTGATTAATGAATAAGGCTTCATTTCTGTTACTTGACGCTGCTGACCTCTTGGAAAAGCCGTTATCCCCGTACGGGCTAGCTCTTTAATCCCGTAAGGTCTTAATAATTCAATCAGCGCTTCAACTTTATCGGAATCCCCTGTGACTTGAACAGTGAGACTATCTCGACTGACATCGATAATCGAAGCCCGAAAAGGTTCAACAATACCATTGATCTCAGATCGAATTTGCGGATTGCTAAGCACCTTAATCAAAACAAGCTCTCTAGCAACAATGGCTTGATCGGTAATATCCCAAACCTTTAATACATCAATTTGCTTGTGCAGCTGCTTTACAAGCTGTTCACTTTGAGCTTCATCCTTCACATCAACCACAAATGTCATGCGTGAAATGCCTTCTGTTTCAGTTCTTCCAACTGAGATACTCTCGATGTTAAAACGTCTTTTGGACATCAACCCTGTCACACGATTGAGGACACCACTTTGATTGTTTACAATCGCTATGACAATCCTTTTCATGGTTTCACCCCTATCATTTCATGAATCCCAGCACCTGGAGCTACCATTGGTGTAACGATTTCCTCAGGATTAACACGGCAATCGATAAGTACTGGTTCAGTATCAAGTAGCGTTTTAGAAAAAACCTCTTGCAACGCCTCAGCCGTTTCTACTTTAAACCCTCTGATATCATAACTTTCTGCCAATTTAACAAAGTCTGGTTGAACGGGGATTTTAGATTGTGAATATCTCCCACCATAAAAGGCATGCTGCCACTGGCGAACCATCCCAAGAGAGGTATTGTTAACGATAATGATTTTTACAGGCAGCCGATGTTCTTGAAGAACTGAGAGCTCTTGAAGTGTCATTTGAAAGCCACCATCTCCAACCAATGCAATAACTGTTTTATCAGGTGCAGCCAATTGTGCACCAATGGCTGCAGGGAAACCGAAGCCCATTGTGCCTAAACCGCCTGATGTGACCCATTTTTTTGGTTCTTTGAATGAATAATATTGGGCCGCCCACATTTGATGCTGGCCTACATCTGTAACCACAATTGCCTCACCATTTGTGACTTTATGCAAGCGCTCCACCACATATTGCGGTGATAAGATGTCATTATCCGTGTTATACCAAAGCGGAAACTTCACTTGATCGGTCTTTAACTTTTCCACCCATTCAGTGATGCTGGGCGCCGAGCCAACTTCTTTAAGCAAGGCCTTCAGTGTTTCTTTCGCATCGGCAACAATAGGAATTGCTGTTTCAACATTTTTTCCAATTTCCGCCGGATCGATATCTATATGAGCGACAATAGCTTTTTTCGCAAAGTGTTGTAAGTTACCCGTTAAGCGATCATCGAAGCGAGCACCGAAGTTGATCAAAAGATCGGCGTCATATAGGGCCATGTTCGCAGCATAAGTCCCGTGCATGCCTGCCATCCCTAAAAACAAGCCATGATCCGCCGGAAAACTGCCAAGGCCTAGTAATGTATTGGCCACAGGGATGCCCTGGCTCTCAACAAGCTCTAATAGCTCAGCGGAGGCACCTGAATGAATGATGCCTGCCCCAGCCAAGATCACCGGTCTTTCAGCATGATGGATAGCTTCTGCGAGCTTCTTAACCTGCAAGAGATTAGGCAAATAATTTGGTTGATAGCCTGGCAAATGGATGTCTTCTGGAACAAGTGGTTCGACAAGCTCTGAAGAGATGTCCTTTGGGATGTCAACAACGACGGGACCCGGTCGTCCTGTTGTTGCAATGTGAAAGGCCTCTTTCACAATTCGCGGTAAATCCTCTAGCTCCTGAATTTGATAATTATGTTTCGTAATCGGCGTGGTAATCCCCATAACATCTGCCTCTTGAAAAGCATCTGTCCCGATGACTCCTCTTGCGACCTGCCCTGTAAAGACGACCAGAGGCAGGGAATCCATCATCGCATCGGCTATTCCTGTCACTAAATTGGTAGCTCCGGGGCCAGACGTCCCGATTACAACACCCGGCTTCCCACTGATTCTGGCATAGCCTTCAGCAGCGTGAATGGCTCCTTGCTCATGACGGGGAAGAATGTGCCTTAGCTCCGTCCTGTATAAAGCGTCGTAGATCGGTAAAACAGCTCCTCCTGGGTAGCCAAAGATGATTTCAACCCCTTCGTCGATCAAAGTTTGCATTAAAACATCTGCACCGGTTTTTGGACTGACACTTTCCTTCACTTTCATTTTCGCTTGCAATGCTCTCCCTCCATTAAAAAATGTAATCAATGCAACACCTTGTTACTTCTTCATCTTTTCACTGCAACGCTAAAAACTTTGTAAGACGTAGAGAGCGGATAATATAAAAAACCTTTCAGCCCTATACCTCATCAATCGATCAGATAAAGGGGTGAAAGGTTTTTCACGGTACCACCCTTTTTCATGGCATTTTCACAAATGCCACCTTAGTGACTCAAAACGAGTCGTTTTTTTATAACATGTGGATTGGTGCCTCCACACGGTTCATCCTACTTGAGATGCACTCTTTCAAATGAACACTCTGGGGTGAGTAAATTGTAAAGTGCACTACCGCTTCTCACCTCACGCGGCTCTCTGAAAATGCCCATTTACAATTGTGTCCCCGTCATCATTTTAGCTATTGACTTATAAAGCATTAAATTTTGAAAACGCCGCCTGTGCTTGCCGAGGTGACAAGTTTTGAATAGCGAGCAAGATAACCTGATTTAATTTTCGGTTCAGGCTGCACCCATTTATCCTTTCTTTCCTCTAACACTTCATCATCAACTAGTACATTGATGGTTCGACGTGTTAAATCAATAACGATTTTATCACCGTTTTCCAGTAAGCCAATCGGACCGCCTTCAGCCGCCTCTGGAGAAATATGACCAACACAAATGCCTCGCGTCGCGCCAGAGAACCGACCATCGGTAATCAAGGCCACTTCCTTATCAAGACCCCGTCCTGCTATGGATGAGGTTGGTGCCAGCATTTCTGGCATTCCCGGTCCTCCCTTTGGTCCCTCACTTCGAATGACCACAACATGACCGGATTGAACGGTACCATCATCTATGCCTTGCTGCGCCTCATCTTGAGATTCAAAGATGATCGCCTCTCCTGTAAAGGATTTGATCGAAGGATCAACCGCCCCCACTTTAATGACAGCACCATCAGGAGCTAAATTCCCAAATAAAATTGAGAGACCGCCCACTGGGCTATAAGGATTCTCCTTCCGACGGATCACCTTATCATTAAGAATTTCAGCGTCTTGAACATTTTCATAGATTGACTTTCCTGTAATGGTAATGCGATCTTTGTGAATCAAGCCATTAATACTGCAAAGCTCTTTAATAATCGCGCTGACCCCACCTGCAAGATGCACATCATGCATGGAATATTGTGAAGCAGGGCTGATTTTAGCGAGATAAGGGACACGCTCGGCCACTTCATTTATACGCTGTAAATCATAATCTATACCTGCCTCATTCGCCAATGCTAAAGTATGGAGCACTGTATTGGTTGACCCGCCCATCGCCATATCTAATGCAAAGCAATCATCAATGGCTTCCTTGGTGATAATATCACGTGGACGAATATCATTTTTGACAAGATACATTAAGTGTTCTGCGGCTTCCTTGATCAAGCGATGACGCTCTTCAGAAGTAGCAACAATCGTTCCATTCCCCGGAAGCGCCATGCCCAGCATTTCCATCAAGGAATTCATGGAATTTGCCGTAAACATCCCCGAGCATGAGCCACATGTTGGGCAAGCCACTGTTTCCAGCTCTTGAAGCTCTGTCGCTGACATCTTTCCTGAGTGATAAGCACCAACACCTTCAAAAACGGAAACCAGTGAAAGGTTTTGACCTGTTTTGGAAACACCCGCTTCCATTGGTCCCCCAGACACAAACACTGCTGGTACATTGGTACGCGCAGCTGCCAACAACATTCCAGGAGTAATCTTGTCACAGTTTGGAATATAAAAGACGCCGTCAAACCAATGGGCATTGATTACTGTTTCTGCCGAATCAGCGATAATTTCTCGACTAGGCAAGGAATAGCGCATGCCTATATGTCCCATGGCAATCCCATCATCTACGCCAATCGTATTGAATTCAAAAGGAACTCCTCCAGCTTCTCTAATCGCTTCTTTAACCACTTGAGCAAACTCATTTAAATGCCTATGCCCTGGAATAATATCAACATATGAATTGCAAACGCCAATAAATGGTTTATCAAGGTCCTTTGTTTTTACGCCTGCAGCATGTAAAAGGCTTCGATGAGGAGCCCGATCAATGCCTTTTTTAATCGTGTCGCTTCGCATAAATCCCCCTCCTCTATCTGTCTAAAGGGTAAAATAAAATTTTAATTTTTAGATAGTTTATGGTATTTCTTGGTGAATGAAAATGTGTGAAATAAATGCCCTTTTTCATTTTATTATTCTGTTTTTTCTAGAAAATTATTTTATTGATTGTGGACATAATACGCCCTTTCAAAGCGAAGGTCAACCGCTTTTTTCAAAAAATATTAATTATTTTAACTTATCACTCAATATGAAAGCGCTTCACTTATTAATGTCATGCCATATTTTCTTACATACTTTTTTAAATTGTAAATTTTTTTGAAGCGTTTTCAATATATCTGTAACCTTTTATATGACAAGCTTTATATAGTCATTTACTTCCCTCTTGCTTAATAGCAATGTACAGAAGGATTTAGCTTATAGAGAAGTCGAACGCATGCACACTTTAGAAGGCATGCGTTCGGCTTTTTGAGTCATGAAGCACTCCGTTAAAATACTTCGCTTTCCGCAGGAAGCGAAGTATTTTGGCTGCGCTTCCGTTTTCCCTGGCTATTTTTAAAGTCTTACCATTCGGTATCAGGGTGATCCTCTTTTCGTTTTGTCTCACCCTCGTGATGGGTATGAGCATAGTTCATGCCTTTTATTTTTGCTTTTAATGCAATGGTTTAGGCTTTCTCATCCAGACGCGGTCTTTATTGGCTGTTGTCGGAAATTCCTGGCCAGCTTTTTTGTGTATGATTTCTGGTGTTTCAACCATGCTCCCCGTTTCTCCAATCTCCATATAAGTCCCATCATTCGGTACTTTATCACCAGGCTTAAAGCGATTGTTTTGACCACCCATTAAAAAACCTCCTCTCAGTTTTAAGCATAGCTTTCCCTGAGAAGAGGAATTCATGAAACGATTAAACAATGGATTCAGCTAACTGAATTTCCGGGTTCTTTTGCTGGAACCAATTTAATCCAAACTCGTTTTCAAATAGTATAACTGGGCGGTCTTGACCATCGTGCACAACCATATTTGTCGTACTGCGCAATGCTTCCCGTGGCACATCCTCACTCATCAACCAACGCGCAATGTGAAACGACATGGGTTGAATATCTAATTCGACGTTATATTCTGCCTCCATGCGATATTTAAAAACATCAAATTGCAGCTGACCGACGACACCCAGAATATATTCTTCAAAGCGCTCGGTCTTATAAATTTGAACAGCACCTTCTTGAGCAAGCTGCTCAATGCCCTTGATAAAATGCTTTTGCTTTAAAGCAGTTTTTGCCCGCACCTTTGAAAAATGCTCAGGTGGAAACGTAGGCAGCTTGCCAAAGTTAAAGGTATCCTTTGCCTCACATAAGGTATCACCGATTTGATAAACCCCTGGGTCATAGATACCGACAATATCTCCAGGATAAGCCTCTTCAACATTCTCACGGCTATCCGCAAAAAACTGCTGCGGCTGGGCGAGCTTAACAGCTTTTCCCGTACGATCAAGCCACGTTTCCATACCCTTTTCATATTTTCCTGAACAAATTCTTAAAAAGGCAATACGATCACGGTGCGCAGGATTCATATTTGCTTGTATTTTAAAGATAAAGCCGGAAAAAAGCGGTTCTGTTGGCGCTATTTGCCCCTTACTCGTCTCTCGCGCAGCCGGCCCTGGAGCGAGGCCGAGAAAATGTCTTAAAAATGTTGGTACACCAAAGCTTGAAATCGCACTGCCAAAAAAAACGGGGGTTTGTTTTCCCGCTCGCACCGCTTCTTCATCAAACGGATTGCCTGCTTCATCAAGCAACAAAAGTTCCTCTTCAAGCTGCCCAATCGTCGACTCATCCGCCACTTTGGACAAAACACTGCGCAAATCCTCTAAAGTTGCTGCTGGGAGAAGAGTCTCTTCCTTTTTATCATCATATAGCTCAATCTCTTTTTTAAAGCGGTCATAAACACCACAAAAGGACTGCCCCATTCCAATCGGGTAATTAACAGGACATGTCTCAATGCCTAAAACTTCCTCAAGCTCTTCAAAGAGTTCAAGCGGCTCTTTTCCCTGACGATCAAGCTTATTGATAAAGGTAAAGATTGGGATGCCGCGATCACGACAGACCTTGAACAGCTTAAGTGTCTGAGCTTCAACGCCTTTTGCCGCATCAATAATCATCACTACGCTGTCAACGGCCATAAGTGTCCGATACGTATCCTCGCTAAAATCTTGGTGTCCAGGTGTATCCAAAATATTTATTTTAAAATCATCATAAACAAATTGCATCACACTAGAGGTCACAGAAATTCCGCGCTGCTTCTCCAGCTCCATCCAGTCTGAGGTGGCAAATTTCTTCGATTTACGCGATTTGACAGAGCCTGCCGTCCGAATCGCCCCACCTAATAGGAGTAACTTTTCAGTCAATGTTGTTTTCCCTGCATCAGGATGCGAAATAATCGCAAACGTCTTACGTCGGGAGACTTCTTGTTCAAGCTTTCCCATACACTATTTCCTTTCCAAAACCTCTTTTCATCCAAGAAAAAAGATATCATACGTTAGGAGTAAAAGCAAAACCCTTAGAACGCTATATTATAGCAAACCACAGCAATTGTGCCAGCCCTTTCGGCTATAATTTTAGAAAAACTCGGTTATAGTCCAAGCCTTGCTTCTGCCTTAACAGCGCCAGTAAAGGTTTGTGACAGTAGGAAAAAGCCGAGCGCTAAGGCTCGGGCTTATCTTTTTAATCAACTAAGCTTTTAACGCGTGCCATCACATGCTCTTTAAGCATGTTTAACCTGGCATCACTCTCCCCACGACTTGCTGCCTTAACACCAAAGTAAAACTTTATTTTCGGCTCTGTACCAGAGGGTCTGAGACAGAACCAGGAACCGTCTGCTAAATGATATTTTAATACATTTGATGTCGGTAACGGAATCGATTCTTTTTCTCCATCGTTCACATATAGGCGTTCCGAGAGTTTATAATCCTCGATCACCGTCACGGATGCGCCGGCAACTTCTTTAGGTGGCTCTGAGCGAAAGCTGTCTAAAATCTTTTGAATCTGTTCCGTACCAGAGATGCCCTTTAAAGTTAAGGACTCAAGACCCTCGCGATAATAGCCATAAGCCTCGAAAATTTCTTCTAAGGCATCATATAAGGTCTTCCCTTGTAATTTATAATAGGCCGCGACTTCAGCCGCCAATAAGCAGGCCTGCACCGCATCCTTATCACGGGCAAAGTCACCAATTAAATAGCCATAGCTCTCTTCATAACCAAATAAATAAGTATGCTGACCTGTTTGCTCAAACTCGCGGATTTTTTCGCCAATAAATTTAAAGCCTGTCAGCGTATCAATCGTTGTCATGCCAAAAGCATCAGCAATGGCTCGACCCATTTCCGACGTCACTATTGTTTTTAAGACCGCTCCATTATTCGGCAACTTATTTTTTTGCTTTTTTTGTGCCAATAAATAATGCAAAAGGATAGCTCCCGTTTGATTTCCTGTGAGCACTACATAGTCACCCTCATGATTCTTAACAGCCACACCTACGCGATCGGCATCCGGATCGGTTGCCAACAGGATATCCGCCTGCTGCTTCCTACCATATTCAATCGCCAGTGTAAAGGCTTCATGCTCTTCTGGATTGGGCAGCTTAACTGTAGAGAAATTAGGGTCAGGCTCTGCTTGCTCTTGTACTGCTGTAACATGTTTAAAGCCCCAATTCTTCATCGCTTCCATCACCGGCTTATACCCCGTTCCATGTAATGGCGTATAAACGATGTACAAGGAATCAGAGGCCTCCGCGATCACGTCTGGATTGACAATGATCGTCTTCAATTGCGCTTGGTAAGCTCGATCAACCGTATCCCCAAGAAGCTGCAGCAAGCCTTTTTCCTTAAGCTCGGTTTCTTCGGCAACTTGAATGGCCAACTCATTTTCCACTTTATTCACATAAGTGACCAGGGTCTCAGCCTGTGCCGGGGGCATTTGTCCGCCATCCTCATTATAGACTTTAAAGCCATTGTATTGCGGGGGATTATGACTGGCCGTAATAACAATCCCCGCTTGGGCTTGAAGATAACGCACGGCAAATGAAAGCTCTGGAGTGGGCCGAAGTGATTCAAAAACATAGGTTTGGATGCCATGCTGACCTATAGTCTTCGCAGCCTCCATTGCAAATTCAGGAGATTGATGTCGAGAGTCGTAAGCAATGACTACGCCTTTATAAACAGCCTCTTCTCCATGAGCTAATATGTATTGCGCCAAGCCTTCAGAGGCCTTGCGAATCGTGTACACATTCATCCGATTCGTACCAGGCCCTAGCTCGCCACGCATCCCTCCTGTGCCAAATTCAAGCGTTTTATAAAAGCTGTCCTCAAGTAAGGCTTCATTGTCAGCAATAGCTTCCAGCTGCTGTCTTAGGTTTGGATCAAGCGCCTCATCCTTCATCCACTTTTCATAAGCGACTTTCCATGTCATGCTTCATTTCCACCTCAACAATAAATAATAAAAATGATTCTTTAACCCTATCATACCTTATCTTTTAAGCGATTGCTTCACTCAACTCATTTATTTTGAAGGCTCCGACCCTTTTTCTTCTGAAAAGGCTTCTAAGAGTTCCACTAGTGTCACCTCAGCCAATGACTTCAGCTTGCGATCTGCTTTGGAAAATTCGAGAGCCTTTGTCACTTCATTAGGAATAACCACGCAATACAATCCAGCAGCTTTGGCAGCGATTAATCCATGATAGGAGTCCTCGAAAGCAATCGCCTCTTCTGGCTTCACTCCAAGTGCTTCTACAGCTTTTACATATAAAGCAGGGTCAGGCTTCACCTTTTCCACATCATCCGCTTGAACAATGACCTGGAAATAGGCTCTAATTCCTAAACGCTCCAAATGCCCCTGAGCCCAGTGATTGCCGGAGCTAGTGGCTAAGGCAATTTTCAAACCGCTTTGTTTCGCCGCTTCAAGAATAGGAAGGACACCTGGAAGAATCTCCTCCTTCTCAATGAAAGTCGCTATCCGTTTGCTTTGTTCTTTTAATAGCTTGTCTCGATCAACCTGATGTTCTATCTGTTCGGCTAAATAATCCGCCAAGTCAAAGCTCTCATCCTGAGTGCCCGCTAGATTAGCATAAACCTCTATCGGAAATTCCGCCCCATACTCTTTATATAAATCCTTTGTTGCTTTATAGATGGCCGTTTCTGTATCTAAAATTAAGCCATCGAAATCAAAGACTAATGCTTTTATCATAGCCATACCTCCTCATCTTGTTACAGTGTACCAAAAAGTGAACGGAATTTCTGTAACGATTGAGAAAAACCGGGTAAAGTTGAAGTATGTCCGGCCCTGTCTGGGCATTGAGCACCATCATATTTAGAAGATGCTTCGTTGCAAGGTCAAGGAGATTGGGCGCAAGGCGCGGGAGATTCAGAACACTCTCAAGTCGTGTGTTCTCGAGCGTCGCTGACTCTCGATGTGATACTAGAGTCCTGCGGGAAGTGGGAGATCGATAAGCCTCCGCAGCGCGAAGGCGCGAGAGACTTGCCACTCCCCCGCGGAAAGCGAGCGGCCTGGAGCGGAAATCCGCACCGTCCTCATGACCAGAAATTTTATACTTTTTTTCTTTTCAAAAAGAAGCCCCTGAAGTACTCAGGAGCTTCTTTCGGGGGAAGATTATTGAGGACGCGATGGAGTCGAAATCGTATTTAAAGCCTGTCCGGCTTCATGCTGCGTCTCATTTTCAGTAGCAAGGTCACCCAGAGAGACCATGCCGACCAATTGTTGATTATCTATAACCGGCAGACGACGAATTTGGTGCTGGGCCATGATTTGCGCCGCTTCATTAACATCCATATTTGGATTCCCAGATACAAGATGTTCATTGGACATACATTCAGACACCTTGGCCTTTTCATTGCCCCCTTTAGCTGTTGAGCGCAGAGTGATATCACGGTCAGTGATAATCCCTTTAAGCTGACCATTCTCAACAACTGGAAGGGCACCAATATTATTTTGACTCATTAATTGCGCAGCTTCCTCAATGCTTTGATTAGGCGATACAGAGACAATATGATTTGTCATAAGACTTCCTAATTTTTGTGTCAAGCTTAACGACCCCCTTCACATCATAGCGTTACCTGTTCGGATTTTTTTCATTAATCCTTTTTTTGGATTTTTTTATTGGTGTGCGGTCCTGAGCATTGGGTCCTCCAAAGGAAAAAATGATCCTTTGCCCATCAGAGTGGGCGATAATCGTTCCATGGATATCCGTTCGATAGGTAGGTATCCTTAGATAACGCAAGCGTTGTATGACTGCATGAGATGGAAAACCAAACATACTGCGCTGTGCAGAAGTGATGACTGCGGCTTCAGGATTGACTCTTTTTAAAAAGGGTAAGGTTGTACTCGATACACCACCATGATGCCCGATCTTTATCACATCCGCTTTCACATTAATATCTTTTTCTAATAGCTCTGTCTCACTTTGCTCTCCAGCATCGGCCATGAATAAGAAGGTATTTTTCTCATGGACCAGCTTAAGCACGAAGCTGTAGTCATTCAAATTATCATAATTTCCTTTTAAAGGCGCTATAATATTGATCGCAACACCGGGTTCAACATCGATTTTATTTCCTGCCTTTGCTTTAAAAACCATTACTCCTTGTTTTTTCACGGAATGATGCAGGGCTTTAAAAGCACGTGTATAGTGAGTCACATCAGGCATATAAAAGGCCTTGACATGAAAATTTTCCATGATTGCTGCCATTGCTCCAATGTGATCGTGATGGGGGTGGGTGGCAATAATGGCATCAAAGCCCTCAATATTTAAAGCATGAAAGTACCTAATGACTTTTTTTTGCGTTTTGGCACTGCCGGAATCAATCAAAATATTTTTATGCTGTGGGGTCTGAATTAAAATGCAATCAGCTTGTCCTACATCGATGAAATGGACATGTAGCTCATTTTGCTGATCAGAGGGCTCAAATGCTTTGGCAGGGGAAAGCGGAATGATATAACAAATGAGGATGAAAATAGCCAATAGTCGCTTCAAAAGTTTCCCCTCCTACAAGAATGTACAATTAGTTTTCCCGCTTCAAGCAGAGTTATTTAGCTTCTCAGTTTTTTCTTAAAGGAGGGGAGAAAAGGTTTATTCATTCTCAGTTTTTAAGAGGTTGCCTTTTCCTTCACAGAAAAGAAGTGCTTCAATGCAGGATAAATATCCTGTTTATCCTTAAAAATAAAAAAACGATTTTTTTCATTTTTAATTTGTTCATAAACCTTCATCAATGTTGACTGCCGATAATAAGGGTTGATTTCTCCATATGAAAACAATGTAGATAAGGCGGTTAACTTTTTAACCAATTCGACACACTTATTATTATCTGAAGAGAGATTGTCACCGTCGGAAAAATGAACGGGGTAGAGATTATATAATTTTGGCGAGTAGCTCTCTTCGATCATCTCTAAGGCTTTTTCATACACAGAAGAACAGATCGTTCCGCCACTTTCCCCCTTAGAAAAGAATTCCTCTTCATCACACACCCGCGCTTGAGTATGATGGGCAATATAAATAATCTTGACAGAGGCGTATTTCGTCTCCAAAAACCGCTTCATCCAGAAGAAAAAGCTGCGGGCAATGTATTTTTCAAAAGCCCCCATGGAACCGCTCGTATCCATCAGCGCAAAAACCACAGCACGGCTTTCTGGCTTTCTCACATCTTCCCACGTTTTAAAGCGCAAGTCATCACGTGTTATCGGATAAATGCCCGGTGTCCCTTTGATTGTATTGCGCTTCATCGCTGAGAACAGCGTCCGCTTTTTATCAAGATTCCCCATAACACCGCTTTTGCGGATATCGCGGTAAATAAATTCCTCGACCTCGCCTTCATTCCCATTCTCTTTTTTCTCTAAAAAGGGAAGTTCCAAATCCTTAAATAAATGGGCTTCAATATCATCTAATGACACATTGGCTTCATAATAATTTACCCCTGGTTGATCGCCTGCCCCTTCGCCCTTCCCTTGTGATTGCGCTGGAAGCTTGCCAATGGTGTCACCCACTGCACTGCTGCCATCCCCTTGCCCAACCTGACTTGAATCATTACTCCCATACCGCAGCTTATACTCATCCATCGAACGCACCGGTAATCGTGCCATGCCTTCACCATTTGTCATAATAATGCTTTCCTCACTCAACAAGTGCGCGAGATTATTTTTTATCGCTTCCTGTACCTTTTCATCGTGCCGTTGTTCATCCTTTAAGGCTTTGTGATATAAATCCCAATGACCATAAGAAAGGTTAAAATCTTTCATGAGCAACACTCCTAGTAGGATAAGTTAGCCTTTATCTCATTTTATGCGCACGTGTTCCATTTCTACACGATTCTTTTTAAAAACGGCGCTGTTACAGCACAATAAACAACACTGCAGAGCCTCTTGGCCCCACAGTGTTGTTTTTAATTTTTACGCTCCAATTCAATTCCTTTAACTTCAAACTTCATCAGAAGATGCACGATTAATGCATCCATTTCAATTCATCAAATGGCCAATAACGAATATTAACCTTACCGACGATCTTATCCATATCCACAAAGCCAAAGACCCTGCTGTCTTGACTATTGCGGCGATTGTCTCCTAATACAAACACCTTTCCTTTAGGGACTTTACTTTGACCGGTAATGCTCTCCAGAGTAAAGTTATTGGTTAAATTTCCTGTTACAAGTTCTTGTTTGAATTGTTTTAAATAAGGTTCATTGTATTTTTTCCCATTGATGTACAATGTATCATTCTTGTATTGAATGGTATCTCCAGGCAGACCAATCACTCTTTTTACATAATCATCAGTTGGGGTGGCGTGAAAAATGATGATATCAAAGCGCTTCGGCTGTTTGAAATCATAGTCAATCTTATTCACGATCAGACGATTCCCATTCTGTAAAGTTGGCATCATTGAACTTCCATCCACGACATAATTTGTAAAAATAAAGCTGCGTACGATAACTGCGATAATCACTGCGATGGCAAGCGCCTTAATCCATTCAAATACTTCACTTTTTCCCCTTCGCTTCATCCACACTTAACCTCCAACTGTCTATACACACATGAACAAACTTCCTAATGTTCTTACTTTACCATGTTTTAACTGGCTTTCTCAACTTCACTTGCTTGTTCTCCACCCACCATTTTCTCCAGGTTTTGTGGATTTATAACTCCTATTTCTCACTCCTTACTATTCCGTATATTGACCCTTTTTATCGCGATCAATAATGCAATAGAGAACCAACATACTCAACGACATCCTCAGCAGCCCTTGGGGAATAGCCATACTTATCGACTAGCCGCGCGATCACATCCTTTACAGCCCTGCTTTTATCACCAGCTGCGTGTGAAAAAGAGGTATTGACCTTAATGACTTCCTTAAAGTCTGAAAATAGTTTTTGCTGAAGCGCTTTATAGAGACCCTCGTGCGAATGGATGCTAAAGGTCTTTCCTTTTCGTGCATAAGTGGAGGCACGAATTAAGATCTCTTCACGGAATCCACGCTTGGCACTTTCAGAGACCCCAATGTGCTCCTCTATCGACCGCATCAGCTGTTCATCTGCTCCTTGTTCGCCCGCAGTAATTGGATCGACCAGCGTTTCTTCCTGACAATAGCGCTCAATATTATCTAAATAAAGATTTAATAAGGCTTCTGCCGAGTCCTCGAAGGATTCAATAGAGGCCATCTGTACTTCTTTTTTGACAAGGTTATCGTATTCCTCTCGTGCCAGCATGATTAAATTAATATATTTTTCCCGATCCTTTTCACCAATTGTAGAGTGATCACGAAGCCCTGCTTTAATCGAACGAAGGATGTCCAGCGCATTCACTATGCTGTCCTCTTTTTCAATCAGGGCAAGAGAAATGCGATTCATAATAAAACGAGGATCAATCCCTGACATACCCTCATCATGATGTTCATTCTTAAGTTCTGTCACATCTTCCTCTGAAAACCCTTCGACATGCTCTCCATCGTAAAGTTTAAGCTTATGCAGTAAATCAATTTGTCTAATTGAGGAGGATTTTAATCGCGTGAGAATTGAAAAAATTGCCGCTATTTTTAAAGCATGCGGTGCAATATCAACATCTGAAAGCTCACTTTCGCGAATCATTTTTTCATAAATTTTTTCCTCAGCACTCGCATGAAGTGTATAAGGCACTGGAATGACAAGCATTCTCGAACGCAAGGCTTCATTTTTATCATTCTGAGTAAAATAACGAAATTCAGCTTCATTTGTATGGGCAATGATAAGTGGATCAGCACTGATCAAAGAATAGCGCCCTGTCTTAAAATTCCCTTCTTGGGTTAAGGACAATAAATGCCATAGAAACTTTTCATCTGCCTTCAGCATTTCTTGAAATTCCATCAACCCGCGATTGGCAATATTAAGTTCTCCATCAAAGCGATAGGCACGAGGATCAGATTCCGTTCCATAGGTCGCAATCGTCGAAAAATCAATGCTTCCTGTGAGCTCAGAAATATCCTGTGACTTTGGATCTGAAGGTGAAAAGGTTCCGATACCGCGGCGATTATTTTCTGAAAAAAAGACACGCTCTATCTTAACATCTTCAATCTTACCGCCATACTCCTCTTGAAGACGCAAAGCATTTAATGGCGTGAGTTGCCCTCTTATGCGAATACCATATTCCTGATAAAAGTCCTCTCTTAAGTGTTCAGGGATCAGGTGAAGCGGGTCTTCTGCCATCGGACAGCCCTTAATAGCATAAACTGCCCCCTGATCGGTTCTTGTATAGCGCTCAAGCCCTTTCTTCAATTGGGTCACAAGTGTTGATTTTCCGCCACTTACAGGGCCCATCAATAGAAGGATACGCTTTTTAACATCTAATCCTTTGGCTGCTGGATGAAAATATTCCTCGACAAGGCGTTCGAGTGTGTCTTCTAGGCCGAAAAATGTTTCCTCAAAGAAATGATAGCGTTTATGGCCATCAACTTGACTCACTCCCTGTGAAACAATCATATTATATATACGGCTGTGGGCAGATTGACCTATCCACGGTTTTTTCTTTAGTAAATCCAAATACTCAGCAAACGTTCCTTCCCATGCGAGTGCCTTTTCAGGTGACTGTTCATTGACCTTGTCTAAAAACCCCATAAAATCCCTCCCATTAAAAAAGGTCTACTACAGTCTATGCAACTCGACGCGTTTGTTATCATAAAGTCTTTAAATCTAAAAAGGTGTAAAAAGCTGGATGAAAGCTTACAATTTTTTTGATAGACAATGCTTAACAAGGTCTAGCTCAGCTATGCATGGCATCATTTCTGAAAAAATAGACAACCTTCATTTAAGCGTATACATAGGCCCGTTGTTTCGCTATAATAGGAAGAGAAATGCAAGGAAAGGGGCGCTGCACAATGCATATGTTTTTAATATTAATTGTCATCATTTCCTTCTTTGCCGCTATCTTTACAGCTGGTTACAATGATGCACCTGAAGCGGATAAGTATTGATTCACACAAGAAAGAGCGTCCCGCCTGTTAAAGGGAAAGGGGCGCTCTTTCTTGTATTCGTAATAGTCATAAAAGGGCCCTCCCTCGGGACAAGCCTTTTATGAAAGCGTTGGGTAGCCTTGTTGTTTAAGTGCTTCATAAACCATAATCGCTACTGTATTAGAGAGATTAAGCGCAGGCACATGCTCTCCCATTGGAACTCTTAAACACCGCTCGCGATTTGCTGCCTTTAAATCATCTGGGAGCCCATCCGACTCTCGTCCAAAGACAAAGAAAATCTCTTTATTTCTATCACTATAATCAAAGTCTGTATAATGATGTTCACCAAACTTTGTAAGGTAATAGTAATCACCTTCCGCATTCTTAGAAAAGAAATCATTTAAATGATCATAATATCTGATATCAACATACTGCCAATAATCCAGCCCAGCTCTCTTAAGCATCCTGTCATTCGTAGAAAAACCAAGTGGACGAATCACATGCAATGGCGCATTAATAGCCGCACAGGTTCGTGCGATATTTCCAGTATTAGCAGGAGTTTCCGGCTGGTATAGGACGACATTCAAACCCATTTCAAGGCACCTCGTTAACTCTAACTCTTATTTATATATTTCCTTCATCCAGTATAGCATCATTTGATCCGTTTATAAAAACCAAACCATTAGGACCATCGTCAGTCATTAAAATGATAAAATTTATATTTAATATTTTGTGTCCATGCCGTCGAATCCTCATACGCCCAATATCTGTGTCTGGAATTTGTAGTATGCGCATTGACCAATGGCATCCCTTTTCCATCCTTCTCTGTCACAATGGTTGAATGATCCCAGTGCCCATCACCTTCAAAGTCATAGCAAATCACATCACCTGGCTGTAGCTGTTCAGGATGCTCAACGGCAACAGCACCAAGCCTATTGCCCTCACTTGCTAAATACCAACGAAAAGAGTGAGCGACAGCCCAGCTCAAGCTCCAGCGATTGCCTTCATACCACCAGCCTGAATGTTTATTGTATTGACCATTCATTGGACCGCCGCCTGCAAAAACACATTGTGAAACGTAATTTGTACAGTCAACATCAAAGGCTCTAAACTTTGGATTATAGGCATCCCACCACCGATCGGCATACTTGACCGCTGCCAAGCGATCATAGATAATCCCTTTGCCTTTCCCCTTTCCCTTCCCGGGCATTCGCCATTCATCCTGCGGCAATTTTGTTGGTACGTCTTGGACATCCATCACGGAGCTTTCCACTGCTCTGCTACTATCTTTGATTAACTCCCCTTCCTTAAAGGTAGCCCGCCGCTTCGTCTGAACATCTTCGAAAAAGAAGGTGTCTTGTTGCTTCTGAAAGAGCCGCAGCCGATAAAAGTAATCCACTGTTCTTTCTGAACCATGGACAGTTGTACCTAAAATATTTCCAGAGACCTCTGCCTTTAAAATGTCAACACCGCGCTCCCTTAGTCCAGCCTTTTTACGATGTATCGCCTTTTTCTCTTGATCTTCCATAAGCTGATAGCGATCTAAATTACGCTCAACCCAGAAATCACTCAGTTTTTGTAAATGGAGTTTAAGCTCATTTTGCCACGCCATGCCCATTCCGCCTTTCGCCCGTTATACTAAACTATATGTAATGGCTGGATAAAATGCTTAATTGGAAGAATGTTTAACATTACATCCCGAACGATTAGAACGCACTCTAAACAACCACAGGAAGAATAGTTCAAGCTTAGCCGCCAGGGATGAGCGTGACAAAAGGGAGAGACAAAGGAACAAATACCAGTTTCAAATTAACAAATAAAGCTCAAAGTTTCCGAATAGAGAGCAAATCCAAGGGGCAAGTTTCCGAATCGAAATGCGAGCGTAACAAAAGGCTGAGGTAATTTAACAAATGGAAAATTCAAAATAACAAATTCTGATGGCATTAGAAAACTGGCTATCGCCAAGCCCCAGATGGCGAAAGTCAAAGCCCGACTTATACTATCTTCCTTTGAGAGCATCAGTGAAGTTATAACTTCTTATAGTAAAAAAAATCTGCTGAATCTATTCAGCAGCTGCAAGGTATTTTTTCTCTAAGTCTAATAAGATTTCTTTTTTATCTAATCCGCCACCGTAGCCAACGAGTGCGCCATTAGAACCGACGACCCTGTGACATGGAATTAAGATGGAAACAGGGTTTTTATTATTTGCACCCCCAACGGCTCGTACGGCTTTAGGGTTACCAATGGCTTCAGCAATTTCTTTATATGACCGCGTTTCACCATATCCGATGTCTTGGAGAGCGTGCCATACCTTTTTTTGAAAGGGTGTCCCCTTTAAACAAATGGGCACAGTAAATGTCTGACGCTCACCTGCAAAGTATTCTTGCAATTGCCGAATAGGTTCAGAGGTATGTTCAGTATCATGGACAATGTCACTATACAATAAGACTTTGCTTGCCCATGCTTTCATCTGTAGTTCTACTTCCTGAATGGAACCGAAGGCGATATAACAGACGCCTTCATCGATACAGCCAACCGTTAATGTACCGATGGGACTCGTCATTTCACCCACATAGATCAGTGGTGATTTTCCCACTTGAATCTCTCCCCTTCTTATTGTGTCATGCAACAATTCGGTTAGTTATATCATAATTTATTTTTCTAACAAATGTGTTAGAGAGTGTTTAATTTCTCTTAAAACTTGGGGATCTACCTCTTGTTCTAATGCGTGTTTTAACCTCTCACTCACCTTATCATAAACTTTAGGTTCTTGCTTAGCAATTTCCCCCAGTGCCCATGCGGCAGTCCCTCGAATAACAGGGCGTGGGTCCTTTTCCATACAGTCCAACAAATCATCAACCGCTGTAGCATCCTTATAATTTCCAAGGGCGATAATGGCATTGCGCTGTATCGGCTTTTTCCCTCGCCATGAACCTGCCATTTCCCCAAAGGTTTCCCTAAACTGACGGTTGCTCATATGCAATAAACTCTTAAGCTCGGGTTTTACTTTTTCAGGGTCAGGCTCCATTTCCATATGATGATGCACATTCATCCCTCTGTTATAAGGACAGACCTGCTGACAGGTGTCGCAGCCGTATACTCTATTTCCAATAAGCTTGCGATACGGCTCTGGGATAAAATCCTTTTTTTGTGTGAGAAAAGCAATGCATTTTTGGGCATTTAATTGGCCCCCTTGAACAAGTGCTCCGCTTGGGCACTTATCCACACATAGATTACAATCCCCACATAAATTTTCGACTGGCTGGTCAGGATGAAAGGGAATGTTTGTCAACATTTCACCAAGATAGACATAAGAACCGTAGTCCTTAGTAATTAAATTCGTATGCTTCCCAACAAATCCGATTCCTGCACGCTCAGCAACAGCGCGATCAGACAATGCTCCTGTGTCGACCATTGATTCTATCAATGCATCTGGAATATGTTTAGAAATAAAGGCCATTAGCTGCTCCATTCGGCTGCGCAGGACATCGTGGTAATCTTGTCCCCATGACGCGCGCGCGAAGTTTCCCCGACGCTTTTCACGCGTATTTTTCGGTCGATTCTCCATTTTCGTTGGATAAGCAAGAGCAATAGAAATGATTGAACGGGCTTCAGGCATGATTGCCCTTGGTTCTGTACGCCGTTCGATATCCTTTTCTTCAAATCCAGACTGATAGCCTAAGGTGCGTTGCTGATATAGACGGGCTTTAAGCTCAACAAAGGGATCCGCTGTCGTAAAACCAATTTTATCTATACCAATGCGTTGACTATAGTCAATCAGCTCGTGTTTAAAAGCAATTAAATCCATAATATCCCTCAGTTATTCCCCATGTAGCGGGCAACATGTTATTATTAATAGGAGAACATAGGTCTGTTCTCAGATGATGTGTGAAGCTCAGTCTTTTCTTGTATAAAATACCTTATTTTACTGACAGGCTATAAAAAATAACTCACTCTACTTCCTTCAGTAAAGCATTGAGATGTGATCACTCAGGTCGATTGATGTATTGTTTGTAAATCCGTTCAGAGCATTTTAAACAAAGTTAAGGAGGCTTCCTCTCAAATGACAGGCACACTCTCCAAGACACTTACTCAGACGATCCCACATTTTAAAACAGGATGGATCCACTATCATGATATCGTTGTTAGTGATTCACAGCAATTATTAAAGGGGCGTTTAACCTACTTTAGTGAAGAATTAATGTTGGAACTAGAGGAAAAAAGTATCAGTGACCTTCCAAGAGTCAAGGAATGGCGGCAGATTTTCAAGCAGCTTGGGACTGATCCTTCTCGATATCGTCCGTCACATGAAGCCCTGCTTAGACGCATCCGGCAAGGAAAAGCATTGCCACACATTCACACAGCGGCAGATCTTAACAATTATTTTTCCGTCCGTCATCAGCTTCCGATGGGTATTTATGATCTAGATAAAATCAATGGTTCCATTACCATTCGTGTAGGCACTGCCTCTGATCACTATGAAGGTCTGAACGGTCGGGACATGTCTATGGAGGAAAAACTCGTATCGGCTGATGCTTTAGGAGCATTTGGCAGTCCTATTGTGGACTCCAAGAGAACCATGACAACAACGGACACAACAGCGGCTATACAATTGATCTATTTCACCCCATCCATGAACCGTGATGAATGTGAAACGCTTTTAAAAGATATGGCTGATTTTTTCTTACAAATCAATGGCGGTGAAGCCAACTGGCTGTTGACAGAATAAAGAAAACTTGACTTATTTGCAAGTCTTAATGAAATAGCAAAGAAGCAAACAGGCTTTATTTCGCTAATGCTAGTAACCTATTTACAAAGAGGTGCAGGAATGAATACCGATATTTTCAGTGTTGATTATTTTAAAGAAGCTTTAAGAATTCATATTGAAAAGAATAAAGACGCAGTCAAACCGATTCATGCCGCTAACAGCTATTACCGTTCTATTGTCGCTTCGGTTATTTATGATACGCGCCATAAAAAAATGGATCTGATCTTACGTCTACGCAATCTCGACCAAGCTTATAATGAGATTAAAGCTGAAATAAGAGAAAAAGCATCCTCAGGGCAATAAACCTCTGGATGTTTTTTTCTATTTTTGCAACAGTTTTTTAGGCTTGCACTGGAAACGCTTCACATGATATAGTCTACAACAATATATCTTATGCTGTGGATAACTTTCTTAAGGAGGTCTTTGTTATGAGACAGGTCACATTGGAAATGATCTTCAAACATCCCATTACACAAAGATACTTGCGGCGTTCCGGTATTGCCCACGCCGTAAATGTTGCTGAATATGCTTATACTTTTGCAAAGCAAGCTGATGTTGACCCTGATTTAGCAACTAAGGCTGGCCTTTTACATGACATCGGGCACTATAATTGGTATAGAGACGGAGAATGGGATTTTAGCCTTTATCGCGATAACGATATTCATGCGATCAAAGGGGCTAATCGCGCACATAAGCTGCTCATCCGCATCGGTGAAAATCCTAAAGCCGCTAAAGCGATTGCCCTCGCCATCCTTTTGCATACCGATTCCTATTTACCTGAGGGACAATTACATTTAAGCCCCTTACAACGTGTTGTGGCGTTAGCTGATGAAGCTGATGAAGAGCCCGCTGGTCATCATCATTATAAGCAAATCGATAAAGGAACAGCCCTTGCGCGTCTCATTGCCTTGGATCAACTGATTGATCAAGATCATCGGACAGCTGCTGGAAGTGCTTGATCAGGATACAACCAGAAAGCTTATATTCAGTTAGCCCATGTACTCTTCTCACAAGATGATCGAGAACAGGCATCCCTTCTTGAGGGATACCCTTTTTCTCCTTCCCCCTCATCCTTTCCTTTTCAACCTGAGTTCCCTTTTCAATTTATAACAATAAGATGATTAATAGGCTGGATCACCCTAAGTGATATATAGAGGTATTGATTACGAGGTTTTTCAGACGGTTCACGTTAAAAAGGCATTATGAACAGCCCTATAGCTTTATTTTACCGCTCGAAATCCTGCTTGTTCCGCTTCCTTTACCGTATTAAAGCATCGCTCAGCTTTGGTGCGTCCATAATAGGCATCAGTTGGTAAATGATAAATTTTTCCTGATTGACTGATATTTCCCTTAACCTTTTGATGACAGTTTCCATTCTGATCCGGAGCAAAGCCACCCTTTTCCGATTTTGGTGCTGTCACTGCCGTTTCCTGACCGCTTTTCATGACTTCTGGATGATAGCCATCATCCTGAACATAACCGGCAACACGCCATATATTTAGCTTTCTGTCTTGTGCCTTCTTCTCAGCTTGCCGATATGTATCGAGATATTTCGTATTGGGTGGATAGACATAGGCCACGCGTGCAAGTCCCTTTTCAAGGAGGAGCTTTTCTACTGATTTTCCGCCGATGAAAAGATACGCAAGCACCCGTCCGTATTTGTCCCTTCCCCCATTTTTCGCCAGCTCAATCTGAATGGTCTTGCCTTCTAAAAGCTTTTTCGTATAAGCTGCTGCCTGTTGCCCATAAGGCTGAACACCAAGAGTCGGATGGTGTGTCTCAGGGGTATCGACCAATAAAAAGCGCACCGTTTCCTCCTTCCCATTTAATTTCACTTTAATCGTGTCCCCGTCTATTACTCTTGTAACTGGAACAGTCTTAGTATTCGTATTCTCTGAACTTTGGGCACTAAGCTGGCAGCCGCTTAAAACCAGGCAGCACACCACCAAAACACCTAACCATAATTTCATAAACTCTCTCCTATTCTAGCCATTCTATTGACATAATTCATAACATAGGGACTAAGATGTTAAAGCATAGCATTCTTTTTAATAAGGAGCTCAGGAAAAAATACTAATAGCATAAAAGAAGATAAATAAGGGGGAAACTATGGAGTAAGACACATTATATAATAAATCATCCGTTTTCGCCATGGCTTACTGACAAAAAACTAGACATTATAGGTCCTCGCTAATGGCAGGGCTTTCATTTTTTCTTGGTTAATGCTGACTAGACATGACTACACCACTTACTCATTGAAGTGATGTACTTGTGCATGAGACGCCTGCTCTTTTTCCATTTTTTTAGCCATCCAAAATATAAAATGAATTTCCTTCATTGTGAGTTGTCTATTTAATCTTTGCTCAAATTCTTTTCTTAGTCTCTCTTCAAATTCCACTTTCATCCTCTACATGACCTCCCTTTGAAAAACATCACTCTTCAGGTTCATTGCTGCACGCCTCTTTCTATCTCATTAACACAGCGTATTCATTAGTTTAGACACTTACACTAATGGGTAAATACCCAATTCATATTTGACTCAAACCTTATTTTTAAAAAAACTTCCATACTTTCATTTAAATAAGAAAAAGTCCCTTGGCTACTCCAAAGGACTTTATTTTCCTATAAATCTTTTAATAGTCACATTCATCTCTATTTAAATGATAAAATTGCCAATTCCCCACAAAAGAAAAAAGCTGATGAGAATGGTGAGATTGGATACGGTTCCTGCGAATCTCTGATCATAGCCAAGTTCTATTGCATAGGGAAGCACGGAAACAGAGGTTGGGAGAATAAGACCTAATAGTAAAGTATATTTAAACATGTCACCCATTGGTAGAATGAAGAATAATAAGATGCCCAGAGCTAACCCGATGACATAACGAATCGACATGAATTTTAAAATTAATTTATTATAGCTTTTATCAAAAGAAAAATTAAGGTAGAGTCCTAATAAAAGCAAGGACATTGGCATATTGGCAACAGAAATGAGCTTCGACACATGAATCACTGGTGCCGGAAGATGCCAGTCTAAGATGTTAAGGAGACACACAATCATATACGTCATAAAAGGAATCGATTTTAACATTTTCAACATAATAAATTTTACATCAAGCTGCACGTCTTCATTGGAATAGAAGCTCCCAATAATGTAAATCAAGCCAAAGACAATAAAAGCATTGCCAACATCAAACATGCCGAAATACTGAAGTCCCTTTTGCCCCCAGATTCCCTCAACTAGAGGATAGGCAAACAGCCCAATATTAAATCCTGGGACCATCATTCCTAGCATCCCTTTTATCCTTCTTGTTTCCTTTTTATAAACCAATAAGCCAATGCTAGCAATCAATCCCCCATAAACGATGGCACTTATGATCAATAGCACAAGGGAAAAATCCAATGTCATATCATTAAACGTTACCACAATAAGGGCTGGTAATGTGAGGTTAAAGACAATTCGCGAAAGCCCTTCACCATCTTTTTCTTTGAGAATATTAAACCGCTTAAGTAAATAACCTAAAGCAATAATGATCACTGAATAGATAAATTGTTGATTAAACCCCGTCAAAAGACATTTCTCCTTAGCTCCCTAGAAGTTACAGTCATTCAACGTTCATTATATACTCTTTCCTTCCTTATTTGTTGAAATCTGCTAAGAAAATTCAACTTGCACCCTCTACAAGCACTCCTGATCTGATTTTTCAAATCACATACTAAGATGCCCGCTAGCCTCATACTCAGCGCGCGGGATAGATTGCTCTCTCTTAATATCTTCTCATTGAGGAGGTTTTGATGAAACCAAAATCTCATATCGCCTGGTCACTCCATTTTTCGCCTGCTACAGAATTAGAGACAAGCGCCAATCGTTGCTAAAATTGGACCTTTACCGTTTCACCATGCTCCTTTCTCTCATAGTCTGTTAAAAATGATAGAAAGGGTAGTGATAGATATGTTTGGCTATTCTATGATTCAATTTGTTCGCTCTGAAGCCCATAGACTTGACAAACCTCTAAGAGAAGCCATAATCCATCTCTATAAACCTTTTAAGTGGACCCCTTGCTTTCTTCATCAATTTTTTGAAGCTTCACTAAAAAAATACAAAAAAATGACAGTCGTTATAGAGTTTAAAGAAGGACAACATGATCAAGGGTGCATCGAAGTCAATAAGACCGTTCAAAAACACGCTAGAAACAAAATTCGTAAGTCCTTTCCACGCATTTCTTGTTGTACAGCCGACGTCACACCAAAAGGACTTGAAAACCTACTCACCAATAATGACACTATTCATAAGGTGTACTTCAATACCGAGGTACATGCCATGTTAGACGTGGCGGTTAATGCCGCCCATGCCAAAAATATTAAAAGAAATCAAACGCAATTAACCGGGAAGGGTACAACCGTTGCCGTTGTAGATACTGGTATCTATCCTCATGAGGATCTCTCTGGAAGAATCAAGGACTTTGTTGATTTGGTTAACAATAAAACAACCCCCTATGATGATAACGGTCACGGTACACACTGTGCAGGAGACGTTGCCAGTGATGGCTCAGCCTCTTCTGGACAATACCAAGGTCCTGCTCCAGAAGCCAATCTTATCGGTGTTAAAGTGTTAAATAAAATGGGTTCCGGCTCCTTGGAAACCATCATGCAGGGGATTGACTGGTGCATCACTTACAATGAAGAGCATGCGGATGATCCTATTGATATTATTAGCATGTCACTTGGGGCACCCGTCCAAAACTATCCTAACGAAAATGCCGACCCCATGGTAAAGATGGTTGAAAAAGCTTGGGATGCAGGGATCATCGTTTGTGTAGCTGCAGGAAATGAAGGTCCAGATGCCAATACAATATCAAGCCCTGGCATTAGTGATAAGATCATTACCGTCGGGGCTTTGGATGATAATAACACAGTTGTTCGCGATGATGACATCATTGCCAGCTTCTCTAGCCGTGGACCGACCCCCTACGGTATCACAAAGCCAGATATCGTTGTTCCTGGTGTCAATATCATTTCCTTACGCTCCCCTAATTCTTATTTAGATAAAACACAGAAATCAAGTCGTATCGGCACACAATACTTTAGTCTATCTGGAACGTCAATGGCCACTCCTATCTGTGCAGGCATTGCTGCATTAATCAAGCAGCAACGCCCTGATGCCTCACCAGACCAAGTAAAGGAATGGATTAAAAACGGTGCCGATCTTTGGACAGATAAGGCCCCGAATACCTATGGTGCCGGTTATATCAACGCTGAGAATAGCGTACCCAAAAATTAAATAGAACAATTCACCAAAAAGCATGGATGACTTTGCATCCATGCTTTTTTTACTACTGCTTTATATAGATCATTAAAACTTGGCCTGTACCGCCTCGCTGGATACTCTTGATATGATGGATTAGAGCGCACGCGAAAAATTCGGGAACACTCTAAAATCTTACGTCGCGAACCTCTGCTGACTCACGATGTGATACTAGGTCCTGAGGGAAGTGAGTGCCTACCATTGTAATCAGCCCTCAAAACGTTATGCCTTTTTATTATTTGAAAAAAACTATTAGTCATGCTAGCTGAGTTGATTTGTCTGCTTACCTGTACTCCGAAAATACGAAGCAAGAATGGCAAGGATCGTTAAAACCATCATAACAATAAACGCTAGACGATAGCCATTAGAAATCAAAACGATATCATGCGTGTTAATTTGCGCACTTGTTCCGGCATAAATCGTATCTTTCAACCGCGGAGGAAGTGCACTGGTCACGATCATTAATGACAAAGCAGTACTGATGACCTGACCCATGCTCTGAAGCATTGAGCGCAGTCCGTTCGCAACCCCTCTTCTCTCCGTTGGAACAGAAAGCATGATCGATTGGGTATTCGGTGTTTGGAAAATCCCTGTTCCTAGTCCAATTAATAGCTGCCCAAGGCTGATCCAGAATAATGAAGCATCTGGTCCGATATTCCAAACGAGAAGACACATACCAATACAGGTGCCGAGCAATCCAGACGTCGATAAGAGGCGTGGGCTATATTTAACCGTTAATGCCCCAACAATAGGTGAAGCAATGATCATGCCAATCGTCACAGGCAACACCTTTAACCCAGCAACAAAGGCATTTTCATGATCAACCACTTGAAAGAACAACGCAATCAACAGAACGATAGACGAACGAGCAAGTGAATTAATAAAAGTCGCCACGTTTGCCATTGTATACGCGCGTTCACTGAATAAAGAAAAGTCGATCATTGGGAATCTCGCTCCTTTTTCAACCCATACGAAGGCAAGAATAAAGATGACAAAGGCAACGAGCCCAATCATAACAGATGGACTGCTCCACCCGACAATTCCCCCTTCAGACAGAGCAAAAATCAACCCACCAAGCCCTAAGAAAACCGTGATATTTCCCAGCCAATCAATGCCTTCTCCACGCGCTTTGCCAGGCACTGGTCTCAAGACAAAATATCCCCAAATGACCCCGATAACACCAAGCGGCACATTGAACCAAAACACCCAACGCCAGCCTAAAGCAAACCCCAATCCCCCACCGAGTACAGGACCTGCAAGCTGGGCAATGGAGGCAATTAGAACATTCACACTTAAAGCCGTTCCTAACCGCCGCTTATCAAACGCATCGGTGATAAGCGGCGTTGTATTCGTAATGACGAGTGCGCCCCCAACAGCTTGTAAAATGCGTAAGAGGATCAGCACCCAAATGTTAGGAGAAAAGCCAATCAATAAACTCACAATCGTAAATTCACTCAATCCAAACAAATAAAGCTTGCGCCGGCCATAGATGTCCGCAAGCTTTCCAAAAACTAATATGAGTACTGTGTTAAACAACATATACGAAAGCAAGATCCAGTTGGAAGCCACCGCTCCAGCATGAAAATGATTCGAAACCTCTGGCAAAGCTACATTTAACGTACTCAAGTTTAACATTGATAATAAAACACCTAAACTTGTCACAGACAGGACAAGCCAAGGATACCGCTTATTTTCTTTCATACTACCGCTTCTTTCCATCAAACAAATTCTCTTCACGCCCATACAAATAGGAATGGTTTATTACCATTCCTATAGCCACCGTATATTATACGCTTAATCCTAATGATTTAAAAATAATTAAGACCCTGTTGAGCGATAATGCCTCATTCCGATTTGCCAAACACCAAGACAAGGCAGAATAAAAGCAACAACCCAAAGCGGAATGAGCATATATTGAAAGCCTGATGAGTCGTTTTTCCCAGCAGATATAACAGCGGTAAATATTTTGTGCAGCCAAAAGGAATGACAAAGGTGAAAAAGCGAGTCACCCTTTATAAATAAGAAAAGCCGGGCGAAGAGCATTCCCGGTCCTTGTCCTTAGTATAGAGCATCATCTAATATGAAAGAGGCTTCATTGCCTGGTCAAGTGGATGGGAGCGCTGACTCATGATGCAGAGATTAGAGTCCTGCGGGCAGTGGGAGAAGCGGTAAGGACCTTAGTAGCGCGAAGGCACGAGGAGGCTTACCACTCCCCCGCGGAAAGCGAGCGGCCTGGAGCGGAATCGCGCACCGTCCTCATAACCAGAAATTTTATGCTTTCTTTTCTTTATAAAAAAACTTCAGGGAGTTCCCCCTAAAGTCCTTTTACACGTCTTTCATTCATTTCTACATCGTGTAGAAATTGACGTATGACGCGACGATATTCTTCCGGCTCCTCTATATAAGGTACATGGGCACTTTTTTCAAAAACGTGCAATTGGGAGCCTGGTAGCTTTTTACTATAAGACTCTGTTGTTGCAGGCGTTGCTTCGTCATAACGTCCGCAGGTGAAAAGTGCTGGGATGCGAATTTCTGATAGACGGTCTGTAACATCAAAGCTTTTGAGATTCCCTGTTGTATAAAATTCTGATGGCCCCCACATCGTATGATAGACCTCTTCATTAGATTGTGCTTCCTTCGGCCGGGGTTCTTTCGGCTTTTTTCCAAAGCGATTGACAAAGTGCTTATTAAAAACCTTCACGGCAGCTTTGTACTCTTCAGAATCCGTCATCCCTAGTTTTTCACACTTTTCCAGTGTTTTTTGTACATCTACAGGCAGTGCTTTTCGATGTTCCTCTTGGTCCTTCGCCCATTGCGGAGCACTTAAACAGGGCCCAGAAAAAATGATGCTATGAACTCCTTGCGGCTGCGTTAACAAATAGGATGCGGCCAGCATCGTCCCCCAAGAATGTCCCAATATATGAAGCTGCTGAAGGTCAAGCGCTTCACGGATTTGTGCCAATTCATCAACAAAACGCTCAATGTGCCAAAGTGAGGGATCTGTCGGGTGATCAGAACGCCCTGAACCCAGCTGATCATAAAAAATGACTGTCCGCTCATCACCAAGGGCTTCTAACGCCTTCATCGATCGATGTGTTCCACCAGGACCCCCATGGAGCAGAATAAGGGGCAGCTTCGGTCCCACACCCACTTTTTTATAATAAATGTTCCCACCTGTCACAGAAATGTAGCCTTCCTCCATCGCGATCATTCCTTTGCTTCATTCTAGTCGTTGCTCTTATTATAGGGAAACCTTGTATCCAGTGCTAGTCCATTTCGTGTATAATCATATAACACACGATGACCTAAATTATTAGAAAACTTGACTTGCACCACTTCGCTGGTACTCCTGATGTGATTTTTGCCAATCACACACTTAGGGTGCCCGCAAGCCTCAGGTGGCGAAAGTCAAAGCCCGCCTTATACTCCCTTCCTTTATGAGCGTCAGTGAAGTTATACATTCTGATAGTATAAAAAACAGTGCTCACTTTAGCAGTGTGAAGCACTGTTTTAAACCGGTTCAGTTGGCTAAGCTGCTGCTTTAAGTTTTTTCAACCCTTTCCCCTTAACAGAGGATAGCAGGCGTTCTAACCAGCCCATGATCAAGTCGGATATGACGGCCATTACAGCAGTAGGAATTGCGCCAGCGAGAATAATAGAACCCCCATCTGTCGCGTTTGTTCCACGAATAATGATGTCCCCAAGTCCTCCTGCTCCAATAAAAGCACCAATAGCAGTTATCCCAATTGCAATAACTAGCGCAGTGCGCAGTCCTGCCATGATTACCGCGAGCGCGAGTGGTAATTCTACCATTTTTAATACTTGGAAACGGGTCATTCCCATCGCATGCCCTGCTTCTAATAAAGCACTATCCACACCACGAATCCCTGTATACGTATTGCGAATAATCGGTAAGAGTGAATAAAGAAATAAGGCAAAGACAACCGTATTCGCTCCGAGCCCTAATACAAGCATTAACATCGCCAGCATGGCAAGTGCAGGGATCGTCTGAATGATATTCGCAATCCCTAGGACCCATGGGCTTAACTTGGAATAACGTGCAATGAGAATCCCAACAGGGATGCCAACAATCGCAGCAAATATCACGCCATATGCCGCCATTAAAAAATGCCGATAAAATTCGGTCCAAACATAACTATAATTTTGCCCATAATAGGTGACTAATTCACTCAAAGTATCCATGTTCGCCCCTCCCTACTTCTTATCTTCAAAGTAATGATGCTGTTGCAAAAAATTCTTGGCCACCACACTCGGTTCTTTTAGCTCAACATCAGCCTCATAATTCATTTGTGTCATGGCCTTTGTACTGATCTTGCCAACAAGCTTTTGTAGAATTGTCTTTAATTCTGGATGCTTGCGCAGAATTTCATTACGTGCAACGGGTGCAGCATCATAAGGTGGAAAGAAATGCTTATCATCCTTTAGCGTTTTAAGATCAAAAGCCTTAATTCGTCCATCTGTGGAATACGCTAAAACGACATCCATTTTATTATTCGCCACTGCCTTATAAACGAGTCCGATTTGCATGGGATAGGCATCAGCAAATTTAAAGCCATATGTTTTTTGGAAGCCGTCATAACCATCGCCTTTACGATGCACCCATGAGTTATCGACCCCAAACTTAAGTTGATCCGCATATTTCTTTAAGTCAGAGACCTTTGTGAGGTGATCCTTTTTTGCGAGATCACCCCTTACCGTGAAAGCATAGGTATTTTCAAAGCCATAAGAATCAAAATACGTCTGATTAAATCGCTTTTTAAAGGCCTTTTGCACAATGGCCATCGCTTTATCCGGATCTTTCACTGGATCCATCCCCAAAGCTCCTGACAAATCCGTTCCCGTATAACGAGTGGGTGTGATATCTACTTCCCCGTTCACCATTGCTTTTTGTTGGACAATTGATGAACCGAGATTACCAATCGTATCGACATGTAGGTCTGTATAATGCGTAATCATCTGGCTGACGATATTCGCCACAATAGCCGATTCTGTCGTTGAGATATAGCCTATCTTAACTGTATCCTTCGATGATCCACTCAGTCCTGGCAGAGCCACACTCGAACAGCCCGTCATTGCAACCAGCAGTATCATCGATAGAAGTATGAATAGTACGCTTTTTTTCATTGAGGTGCTGTCCCTCCTTTTCTCATACGCTATCTTGTCTTCTATTTAATAAGCAGTCTCCTCAGATCGCTTAATGCCTTTCGGTGTTAACCATTTTTCTAGTCTTCCTAAGATAAAATCCATAATAAGCGCTAGCAACGTGGCAGGAATTGCTCCCGCTAGAATCAATGAAGGCTGAAAGAGATTTAGCCCATCGAAAATAAAGTCTCCTAATCCTCCTGCTCCAACAAAAGAGGCAAGCGTAGCCCAACCAATCAGATAGACTGTCGATAGACGAATACCAGCCATTATTACTGGAACAGCAAGCGGCAATTCGAGACTAAAAATTAATTCAAAGCTTTTCATGCCCATCCCTTTACCCGCCTCTAATAGATTCTTGTCCACACCTTTGATTGCCGTATAAGTGTTGCGCAAGATCGGCAGCATTGAATAGATAAATAGAGCGACAATCGCTGGGTATTTCCCCACTCCAAGAATCGGAATAAAAAAGGCAAGAATGGCTAAGCTAGGAAAGGTTTGAATGACATTGACAAGTCCAATGACCACGCCAGAAAGCTTTGGTGTACGAGATAAGCCAATGCCTAAAGGAATGGCGACGATGATGCCAAGGACAACAGCTATGATAGAGATATAGAGTTGCTCCCAGGTTTTAAGCAAGAGCTGTCCACCATTTGCCGATAAAAAATCTATAAAAGCTCCCATAAGAGTCCTCCTCATCTAAAAATCATCTTACGCATGTTTTTGATCCGCCACATCTTCTCCCCAAATTGAGTCATAGACAAGATCAGCAAGACTTGCACGTGTGACAATCCCTACCAGCCTTTGATCGCTGTCCACAACAGGCACATACTTTATACCTCGACGAATGATCTTGTGGACGGTATCACGTAATAAAGCGTTAGAAGGAACAGAATAGATTTCTCTCGTCATCACTTCTCCAACTGTACGTGCTTTTTTCCTCTGTTCATCAATGGTTTCCACATCAATAAACCCTTCAAGACGTTTCTCCTGATCCACAACAAGAAGTGAATCCACCCGTTTATCACGCATGACTTGAATAGCCTCAGCTAATGTGTTTTCTTCTAATATCACAGCTGGTGTTTTACTCATGATTTGGTCAACAGTTTTGACAGTCGGACGACTTTGGATGAGACGATCCTTACCAATAAATTCTTCTACAAAATCATTGGCCGGATGACGTAAAATCTCTTCTGGTTCTCCCATCTGTACGATTTGACCTTCACGCATAATCACAATCTTATCTGCAAGCTTAATGGCTTCATCCATGTCATGAGTGACAAAAACAATGGTCTTTTTCAAACGTTTTTGCAGTCTTTTAAATTCCTCTTGTAATGAATCTCTTGTGATGGGGTCAAGTGCACCAAATGGTTCATCCATTAAAATCAGAGGGGGATTAGCCGCAAGGGCGCGGAGCACGCCAATCCGTTGTTGTTGTCCTCCACTCAACTCATGAGGATAGCGTTCGAGAAAGCTTTCGTCCATATCCACTAGTTCCAAAAGCTCTTCTGCTCTAGCTCGCCTTTTTGTATTTGGCCATTTAAGAAGTTTCGGGACGAGAGCGATGTTCTGACGAATGGTCATATGGGGAAATAAAGCAATCTGTTGGATGACATATCCAATAGAGCGTCGCAGTTCAACTGGATTTTTATCCATAATATCTTCGCCTTCCAAAAGAATCCGACCTTGCGATGGTTCAATAAGGCGATTAATCATCTTCATGGTTGTTGTTTTTCCACACCCACTCGGACCGATAAAGACAACAAACTCACCCTTCTCTACTTCAAGAGACATATTATCCACTGCTTTTTTGCCTTCCGCATAAACCTTTGATACATGGTCTAATGTCAGCAAATTCATGCCACCTCCAAAATTTAAACTGAATCCTCGGAAACGCGAGGGCAATAAATGTTCTATTCTTTTTAATCAACATTATCAGTATAATGTAAAATTTATATTGTATAAAGTTTGAATAAAATACATATAACCTATAATTTTTATAAAATATATATTGTATAAATCATAATCATACCTATTCTTTAAATTTCTAGTGATTTCGCCCAAATACAAGCAAATTCATGTTTTTCTTTTTGCTAAAAATATGGTAAGTTAACTTGGAGTAAGTGGTTGAAAGGAGTCTGGCTATGGCACAAACATCGTCCGACATGATAGAACAAGTTAAAGAACCATTCATTGAAAAAATCGCTGATAATATGCGTGCATTTGGCATCTCACCAACGGTGGGTCGTGTGCTCGGCATTATTTATATGAATAAGCAGCCCATGACTCTTGATCAGTTATCCGAAGCGACAGGGATGAGCAAAACACGCATGAGTCAAGTGGTTCGTGAAATGATTGATCTTAACATCGCTGATAAGGTCTTTGAAAAGGGCGTTCGAAAGGACTTATATAATGTAGAACAAGATTATTATCAAACGTTCATTTCACTCTTTATTTCCAATTGGAGACAGGCCATCAATAAAAATCGGTTATTTGAGCAAAAATGGCGTCAAAAAATGTTACAATTAAAGAATAATGAGTCATTAAGCGAAGAGGACGAGCAAGAAATTAACGAGCTGCTAGAGGAAACACAACGGTGGGTGGCTTACTATGATTGGATCAGCCGATTGGTGGAATTCTTCGAAAGCGGTGAAGTGTTTAAACATGTTCCAAAAATGAATGAATGACAGACAGCCTGAATGACTGCCAGCTCTTCCTATAGATAAATGAATCCATAGCAAACGCCCCCAGTTGTAAATCCTGGGGGCGTTATGACACTATCTGATAAATTTTTAATTACACTATTTCCTCTTCAATTCTTTGTCAAAGACCATAAAAAAACCAAAAACGCCAAGTCCTTAAACAGACTTAGCGTGACAATAATATGTAATAAGTGATAGCTATAAAAATGGTGCCGGCCAGAGGACTTGAACCCCCAACCTACTGATTACAAGTCAGTTGCTCTACCAATTGAGCTAGGCCGGCACACATCAATGGTGGCTCGAGACGGAATCGAACCGCCGACACGAGGATTTTCAGTCCTCTGCTCTACCGACTGAGCTATCGAGCCTAGATGGCGGACCCGACCGGAATCGAACCGGCGATCTCCTGCGTGACAGGCAGGCATGTTAACCGCTACACCACGGGTCCTTATGTATAAAATAAATGGTGGAGGATGCAGGGCTCGAACCTGCGACCCCCTGCTTGTAAGGCAGGTGCTCTCCCAGCTGAGCTAATCCTCCGCAGCGACAATTAACATTATCGCTTATATTTTTTCAAAAAGCAAGAGCTTTTTTTATTTTTTTCATAGAAACATTAAATTAAACGGATTGCTCCCCTTTTTGACCATTAATAGAGTAGCTTGCCGTAATATCAGCACTGAGAGAATGGGCAACTGAACAATATTTATCTTTGGAAAGCTTAATTGCACGAACCACTTTGTCTTCGGGAAGATCCCCTTCTAATGCATAGTGCACATGAATAGCTGTAAACCTTTTAGGATGTTCCTCAGCACGGCTGCCCTCAACATCCATAGAAAAATCAGTGGGCTCAAGGCGCATCTTCTTAAGGATTGAAATGATATCTATGCCTGTGCACCCCGCTAGTGCATATAATAAAAATTCTGTGGGACGCGCGCCCGTATTCTGTCCGCCGACATCTGGAGCAGCATCTAGCTTCAATTCATGCCCTGATGGCGTAATTCCCGAAAAACTCATTGGGTCAGTCCATTTGATTGTTGTTTTCATAGAAAAACCACCTTTTTTCAATTCCCCTGATTTTTCTACTCATTATATCACAAGTCTCCACAAGGATTATAATCCGGCAACTTTATAATGAAGGTCAAACCTATCCATTTGGGTATATGTTTATTAACTATTTTGATTAAATTTTGAGCGGATTGCAGCTGCTTTCAAACTTATCAATATTTTCTTGCCTTGAGAGGATGAGCTCGTGAAGGATCTTGGTCGGCCTCAACCACCATCCATCCCTCATAATGATGAGTAAGAATTTCTTATATACCTTAGGAAAATCAATACAGTCGCCAGGCACAGTAAAAAATGCTTTACTTTTTCTTCCACTGACTCCTAAATAATGAACATACTATTAAAACTCTATCCAGTGTCATGAAATTTACACGCTTAACATCAAAAGAGTCAAAATAAAGAGATGCCACCTGAGTTTTTGGCCCCTCATTGATCTAGGACTTATAAAGCATTGCTGCTTCATTCATTCTTAGGTCTGGCTAACACACTGCGTAATTGGGGATAGCGGAGCATTAACAAAAGAGAACGAACTCCCCAAACCACTGCAATTTCGGCCCAAATAATCCATTCCACAACCATACTTTTTCCGTGATCAATATGATTAAAGACGACCATAATGATCATCCGCATCGCAAACAATCCAAGCCATGTCAGCAGGTACTTCCAGTCTCCCTTCATCAGCCATTCTCCATTAACATGGTAGACTTTCGTATACCTTGCCTGAAGTACCCCGAACCCTATGCCAATTATTACTGAAAGGATACCTTCAATAATCTGGATCTCGGGAACAATGGGCCTTGGAAGCCTCTCATAAGCCACTATAATAGCAATAACCGGCATAATATAAAAACGCAGGCGTGTCGGTTGACGCGGTTGAAGCTGACGAAAAATGAAAACGATTAACAGTGCGAACATGAGCATACTTGTAAAAATCACATGTAAATCCATAAAAAATCATCCTCTTATATCCTTATTAGAGCCGCTAAGCAGCAACTTTCTTTAATGGTATAAGAGGATCAGTAAAATAACATCTAACGTGAGGCATATTTTTTTCACAAAACATCTCTATCTCAAGATAGAGCATGATTATTTTACATAGCCCTGCCGTATGGCCATGACCACCGCCTGGGTTCTATCCTCTACCCCGAGCTTCTGCAAAATACGATGAACATGAGTTTTTACGGTTCCTCGTGATATATACAATTGCTCAGCAATTTCAGAATTTCTCCGCCCATAGGCCATGAGCTGGAGCACATCGATTTCCCTTTCTGTTAGTGCTTCCACCTCATCTTGAGCTGGAAGCACTGACGCATCAGGAGCGATTTGCTGTGCGGTGATAAATTGAGCAAGTGCTTGGCTCGCTGTTGTGCTTTTATAAATTGCAGCCCCAGTGATCGCCGAGCGGATCCCTTCCAATAATTCATCGGTCTCGGCATCTTTTAATAAATAACCAATGGCCCCTGCCCTGATCCCTTCGAAAACGTATTCCTGCACATCAAATGTTGTAAGCAAAATGATTCTAATATCTGGACATTGCTTTAATATCTCCCGTGTTGCCTCAATTCCCGTTTGCTTTGGCAAGCGGATATCCATGAGAATAAGATCTGGCTTTGCTTCTATCGAGTGCTCAACCGCCTCTTCTCCATCACCAGCTTCCATAACGATTTCCATGTCAGGCTGACTGTTAATAATATAGCGTAGTCCCTGGCGAATAATCGCTTGATCATCCACTAGCCCAATATGTATTTTATTCTCCACAACCTCATCCCCCGTTCATCGGCAACACAGCCCTTATTGTTAAACCGCCGTCCTCATTTTTTAAGAAAGCACAGCTTCCACCCAACGCTTTGGCACGCTCCACCATCCCTTTAGTACCAAAGCCGAAATTCAGATGGGGCCCTTCATCATACCTTCCATTGTCCGCTAGGGTAAGGAGCACTTGCTCATCCTGTTCAGTTATCTTAACTTTTACCTCAGTTGCTGTGGAATGACGAAGGACGTTTGTTAGTCCCTCTTGCACGATGCGATACAGCGCAATACTTACAGCATTCGACCAATCGGCACTCGCTTCCTGCACAAAGTCGCATGTTAAGTGGGAATGCGCCTCCGTTTGCGAGACGAGTCCTTTAAGCGCGATGATCCCCAATCCTTTTTCATCCTCTGCCCATTCACGCACCGCCAACCTAACTTCTGCCAAGCCTTGGCGAGCTACTCTGAGCAATTGCTGAACGACCTCTTCCGCCTTCTTCGGATCATTTGGAAGCATTAACTGCAGAGCTTGCAGCTGCACAACCAATGAAGTCAGCTGATGCCCTAAGCCGTCATGAATTTCTCTAGATAAACGTGCCCGCTCTGCTAAGGCTGCATAATACATGGATTGAGCTGACGCTTCCTGCAGATCATGGTGCGCTTTTTGCAAGGCTTGGTGCGCTTCGTCTAATGCTTCGAGATGCTCTTGCCGAGCGTGCTCGGCTTCACGACGAATTCTCCGTGCACGCGCTCCGAAAAATATACCGATGATGCCAAGTAGAGAGAGCAAGGATAGATTATTATTATATTCAACAATGACTAACACGAGCAACGCGGCCACCATTAAAGCCGCTGATAAGTACGTCAAACGTTTTGGAGCAAGACCTAATAAAACAATCAACGGCCATAATAAATTACTTACCATTGCACCATGATTCTGAAAATAGAGCACTAAAATGATACCAAAAATAAAAAAGGCCATGACGAGATAAGCCCAGCAGTGCTGACGCAATCCACGAAACCAAATGACTATCAAATAAATCAGTATAACACCACCATATAAAAGCACGGCCGCTATATCAGAAGAAACCGTTTGATCGTATAGCAAGATCATCAAAAGGATTGATCCTATCACCCTGACTGATATTCTTCTTTCCAATTCGCTCACCTACTTTCATTCCTCATTTTATCAAAGCGAGCGATTAATGCTTCTATCTGCAGATAGAGATCAGCGTGTTTTTTGCCTGAGCCAAAAAGGACAATATAAAATAAAAAAGGAAATAAGCATCACCAGCTCAAGTGAAAGTAAATACCATGGCCACGGACCTAGCACACTTAACAATGAGGCACTGCGCGGTTTTTTCATCATATAAAGGTAATTCGCCCCTAACCATTTATTGAGGCAAAAGACCAGCCCACCATAACCATTTATGATCATAAAGGTAATCCATAAGGAGCGCAGTGTCGGGCGATAACGATAGCAGGCGACCATAAATAAACAGGCAAGCACTACTCCGCCATGGGCAACAAAAAACTCGAAATAACGAAAGTGTGGAAACCCGAATCGGCCAAGATCTGGGGTGATAATCGCTTGAAGAGAACTTCCAAGTCCAGCAAAATACATAAACTGAAAAAGCCTTTCGCTTGCCATTGCTAACATCACTATTGCTAGAATTACAACACTATCGCTGAGTTGGAGCGGCAAATCCTTTTTCCAATCCCATGCTCTCTCAGCAATTAGCCAAAGCTGCAAGGCCCCATAAGCAATGAAAAGAAGACAGGCCAAAACTGAGCAAATGGGGATTCGTCTCCGAGGTACCCGTAATTGATCCTTAAAAACAAAGATAAGTATCCCAAGAATTAAAAGGATGAGCATCGTCACAATATGCTGCCATGCAAACAGTTGAAATGACTCATAGTGTGGATGATAGTCAAAAAATGCTTTCATTCGCCTGCCCCTTAGCTATCAGTGAATTTTAATGCTGCTTTTAGTTTTGAGCAAGCTTTATAACTCTATACAAACTTAAAAAACTTAGCTGATCCTTCACCGCTTCACTAGGCACAGCCTGATGTTCGTATCTTCGCACTCACACACTACGAATGCACCGGCTGGGCACTCCTGATGTGCTTTTTTCAAATCGCACACGAAGGATGTCGCTGAGCCTTCAGTGGTGAAAGTCAAAGCTCGAACTTATAAGGTCTTCCGCAAAGTTATGATTCTGACGTTGAAAGATAGGAATACTCCGGTTCTTTCTATATCATATAATTAAAAAGAGCATTCTGGCACTTCAATGCATAAGGAGGTAAACCATGAGATTCACCTATAAACGGGCAACATTACAGCTAATGACTTTAGATGACGATGAAGCATTATATAATATTGTGGAAACGCACCCCAAAATTTGGACTTATTTAATAGCAAAGATGAACCAGCCATCTGATATGTCGAATTATATTTCATCGGCCCTGAGTGATTATGAGCGTGGAGCTGCCCTGCCTTTTACAGTAATCGACCAGGCCACGCAAAGCATTGTCGGTAGCACACGCTTGTATAATCTTTCAAAAGAACAGCGGACTGTCGAGCTTGGGCATACCTGGTATCATCCAAAGGTCCAGCGGACAAGCATAAATACAGAATGCAAGCTCATGCTACTCCACTATGCTTTTGAAACCCTCGAGGTCATCCGTGTACAAATTAAAACCGATCTCCGAAATAGTACAGCACAAAAGGCCATCGAACGACTGGGGGCGACCAAAGAGGGGATACTGCGTAACGAGAGACAATTACCAAACGGTTACATAAGAGATGCAGTTGTTTATAGCCTCTTAGATCGCGAATGGCCAGATGTAAAACGACGGCTAGAGAAAAAATTAGAAAAAAAGCATAGCTGAATCAAGGTCGCATTTGATATACGACTTGAACAGGACTGCCTAGTTCCTACTGGCAGTCTTTTAATCTTTCTATCATGAGGCTTTTGCCCCTCCCCCAACTCTTTCACTATCCGACAATAGGCATACGCCCAAATGCGCATAGACATTTAACCATTTTGGGCGGGCTGAATAAGGTATAAAAGATAAGTAATACAGGGGAGGTTAAGTCTCAGATGGAATTGCTTAATAAAGACGCTGTAGATTACTCAAGACTTAGAGACTGGGAAATAGAGGCTTTAAAGCTCTTTGACAGAAAAATGACAGACAAAGCTCACCGCTTTCCTTGTATACCTGCTACTCAAGGCTATCAGCTCAATCATTTAAGATATGGTTTTGCCAGTGAGCCAAGGACTATGCATGCTGCCGCTGACTTGGCCGCACTTTTAAAAGCCTTTACTCTCTACTCTCACCAATTTGGAAATTATACTTCTTTGATCGTCTTTTTTGAAACACCACCCACACTCCACGCCAACAGTACAATCGAAGATTTTGAACAGCTCTTTTGGAAGCTTCTTCAAAATGTGAGTGAGCTTGATGAAAAGGAGTGGCCTGAAGCTATTCCCATTAATCCTAGCGATCCACTATGGGAGTTTTGCTTTCACGGAGAACGTTATTTCATGTATGGCGCATCCCCGGCCCATATTAAAAGAAAGAGTCGGCACTTCCCCTACTTTATGCTAGCTATTACGCCTCGCTGGGTACTGAATGCATTTAATAGCCATCCCGAACACGCGGTCAAGATAAAAAAACAAATCCGCAAGCGGCTCAACACCTATGATGCCATACCGCCACACCCTGCCTTAAATCAATATGGGGATGAGAGTAATCTGGAATGGATGCAATATTTTCTTCGCGATGATGAAAGGAATCTTACAAAATGCCCCTTTCACCAGGCCTTTCAAAAGCCTGAACAGAAAAAATGAGGCTCACCGTTTATTCCATAGCATGAGCCTCCTACTTTTTAAAAATATCCGTACCTCTTGTTTATTTGAACGGTCCTATCTTTCTCAGTTGCATAACAGCCTATGCCCCCGATTTATTATCATAAAATCAATTCCTCTCCAGCGCGCTGATCCACTTATAAAATTTCAGTAAGATAAATAAAAGAATTGGATCAATAATGATCGAGTACCAGAAGTTCCACCAGCCATAGTGGAAATACCCCCAAGGACGAGGTAATAAAGTCATCATCTCATATAATAAAATGATGATTACCCATCCCCCCAAATATATCATTCGCTTCGAGAGCTTTTTATTAAAAGGATACCAATTTAAAAACAACACATTGATAGGGGGAACTAAAATCATATGAGGAAGTAAACCGATATACTCCACTTTATTTTTATAAAAATACCAATATCCCTTTAATTTAAGTTCTATAATGACATCAAAACAGACTTGAAAGGCGATGGTAAACGTCCAAATATGAATCATTTCATTCAACGTGATATGTTTTACAAGTTTAAAGGCCAAAAGATTAAATACAATAATTGCTACAAAAAGTCCTAACATGATAATTCCCTTTTTTTACATAGACTTCCCAAATGCATCGTCCACTATACCCCAATATCAAACTGCGTCATTATCCATGCGCATCCCTCTCTCTTCTTTTAACCTTCACTATCGGACACATTACTTTGTTTCACTTGTATCCACTCATAATCCAAAGTCATTTAGGCATAATAAAGAGAACTATAAGCGTGAAAGCGTACATAGTCACCAGACATTGCAGATGCCTAAATGATAGACAGGGGGGAGTCTGTTGAAGACTATACTGCACATTTATAAAACAGATTGGCTTCATCTCTTCAAAGTCCCCATCGCTCTTTTTTTAATCATCGGACTGATGGTCTTACCTTCCCTCTATGCTTGGTTTAACTTGAAGGCAGGCTGGGATCCATATGGGAACACATCCAACGTCCCCATTGCTGTTACTAATTTAGATGAAGGAGCAACAATACATAATGCAGAAATAAACAAAACCATTCATGTTGGCGATCAATTAGTCCAATCTTTGAAAAAGAATCATAATCTTGGTTGGACATTTGTTAGTAAAAAAGAAGCGGACTACGGTGTGCGCCAGGGAAAATATTATGCAAGTCTCCTTATTCCAAAAGACTTTTCGAGTAAAATTGCAACAATTATTGAAGAAAGTCCCAAGCATCCAAAAATTTATTATAGTGTCAATCAAAAAGTCAATGCGATTGCCCCAAAAATCGCGACTACCGGAGCAACAACTATCACTCAAAACATCAATGAATCCATTATCAAACTCTCAAGCCAAGCGATGTTTACCGAATTTAACACCATTGGGGTTGAACTAGAAAATGAGCTTCCAACACTGCGCCATATCCGCAATCAAATTTTCACATTAAACGAACAGCTTCCCGAAATCGAAGCGGCAGGACAAAAAGCATTAACCCTTGAGAAACTACTTCCTGATATTCGGAGGAAGGGACAGAAGGTCGTCGAGCTCGAACAACATCTTCCTGAGATTGAACGGGCTGGTCAAGTCTTACTCAAGCTTGATCAACGGCTTCCTGAGATTCAAGCCATCTCCGGAGATATCAATGCTCTTCAAGCGCAATTGCCAGACATTCAAAAGGCGGCTGAGCGTATAGCGACCATTGACGCCCATTTTAACCAAATAAGCACCTCCCTTTCACACACCTTGAATACTATCCAAACGATCGATGAGGTCCTACAAAATGCTGAAAAGGCCTTACCTGAGATACAGCAGCTTACCACAAGCGGGGAGACAGCCAATCAACAGCTCCAGCACTTTTTACAAACCAATGGGCAGGCCTTGCAAATATTGTCACCGATGATTGAGCAAAATCTTCTTTTACTCCAAGGGACAAATGATACTTCTAGTCAGGTCGCGCAATCAGTAGGTGAATCAGGTCCGGCAACTTCACCAGCGACCTTGGCAACCATACAGGATCGCTTAAGTGCGGGAACTGAAGCAATTCAGCATTTGACTGGGCTTTTTTCAGCTCTGGAGGACGTCTCACCTCACTCTGGACTACAAAGCATGAGCCAACAGCTGCAGCAGGTGCAGACCCTTTACAAGCAACAAATTGAGATGATCCAAAGCCTGAAATCGTCTCTTAATCAGCATGCACCGCTCTCTCAAGATGAACTTACACAGTGGCAAACCTCAGCCAATGAGGCGAATAATCGACTGGAATCATTCATTGAGCATTTTCCAGCGGCTACAGCCCCGGCAATCAGTGGTGCCATGCAAGTACTCATGGATCGTTCTTCCTCAATTGATAATACTTTGGAACAAGCACAAGCCGATCTACCAAAGCTGCAGTCCATTCTAGAGGATGCCAAGAAAACAACAGAGAACGGGCAAGCAGAGCTCCTGCGCCTGCAAAAGGAACTGCCTACCATACAACAAAAAGTGCATGCACTCGCCACAGATATTCAAAATAAAATCCCCTTGCTGATCAAAGGGGTTAATGATGCCGCCCGTTTTATGCAGAACGACTTTCCAACAGTGGCACAGCGCATTCACCAAGCAGCTAATTTTGTTCGTCATGATTTACCAGGCGCAAAAAAGGATATTCGCGATGTTGCCAATTTAGTGCAGAATCAGCTTCCAGCCTTTGAAAATACGGTGCATCAGGTGGCAGATCTTACACGTCATGAGCTCCCTGAATTAAAGCAGTCCATACAAAATGCTGCAAATAAGATCCGCGCCTTCGAGACCAATCATGATCTTGGTGAAATCATTAAGCTCCTGCGGCACAATATTGAGGATGAGAGCCAATTTCTTGCCCATCCCGTCATCTTGCAAGAAAAGGACATCTTCCCAATTCCTAATTACGGATCAGGCATGTCTCCTTTTTACACGAGCCTATGCCTATGGGTAGGCGCGCTCCTTCTTGTTTCTCTATTAAGATTGGACATCGAAGATAACGAGAGGGTTTATCACAGTGCCCACGTGTATTTAGGGCGCTTACTCACCTTTTTAACCATCGGGTGCTTCCAAGCACTGATTGTAACCATTGGAGATATGCTGCTTCTTGGTGCCTATGTCAAGGCGCCGATTTGGTTTGTTGTGTTTGGTCTATTGATCAGCTTAACATTCATGACGATGGTCTACACCTTTGTCTCGCTTTTTGGGAATATCGGTAAAGCAATAGGAATCATCTTCTTAGTGCTTCAACTCTCATCCGGCGGGGGAACATTTCCCATTCAAACCTCCCCACCATTCTTTCAAGCCATTCATCCCTTTCTTCCTTTTACTTACGCAGTCAGTGTTATGCGCGAAGCGGTGGGTGGTATCGTATGGAGCATCGTATGGAAAGACCTCAGCCTTTTAGCTGTCTTTTTCTTAGCTACCCTGCTTGTTGGGTTAACACTAAAAGCACCCTTGCAAAAACGCACGCAACGCCTAGCTGAAAAAGCAAAGAAAAGTCAGCTTATCCATTGAGGAGAGATGAAACCGGGGCGTGAGTTTCCAAATCAAGGCGTAAGCGTAACAAAAGCACCGGTTAATGAACAAATCATTGGAGCGGTTTAACAAAAGCACATCACCTTTTTACAAGAGATGCGTCCAAAGTAACATATTAAATCCGAAGCTTCCGAATAGAGAACAAATCCAAGGGATAAGTTTCCGAATCAAGACTTGAACGTAACAAAAGCCCTGAGCAAGAGAACAAAAGCCGATTCAAGTTAACAAAAGGCAAACCCGTTTTAACAAAAAACCTAAACAAAATAACAAATAAAGCTCGAAGCCCTCGCCAGCCATAAATATAGTATAGGTTCGACAAGTTTTGTTATCATTCCTCTGTTAGTGCACATTAAAAGGCCAGTTTATCTGATCGTATAAGAAAAACCGGGCGAAAAGCTTGCCCGGTCCTTGTCCTTAGTATAGAGCATCAGCCAATATGAAAGAGGCTTCAATGCCTGGTCAAGTGGATGGGAGCGCAAGGCGCGAGATTCGGAACACGCTAAAATCGTGTGTTCCCCAGGCGCCGCTGACTCATGATGCGGAGACTAGAATCCTGCGGGAAGTGGGAGACTGGTAAGACCTTAGCAGTGCGAAGGCGCGAGGAGGCTTACCATCCCCCGCAGAAAGCGAGCGGCCCGGAGCGGAAATCCGCACCGTCCTCATGACCAGAAATTTTATACTTTCTGATCGTATTAGAAAACTTGGCTTGCACCACTTCGCTGGTACTCCTAATATGATTTTTGCAAATCACACACTTAGGTTGTCACCAGCTTTAATAGCGAAAGTCAAAGCCCCGCCTTATACTCTCTTCCTTTATGAGTGTCAGCAAAGTTATAAATTCTGATCGTATTAAAAAGGAAGGCCGTATACACGCCTTCCTTTCTCTCCCATTATTTAACTTGAATATAAAAATATGATGTCGAGCCATTTTTAACTGTATTCAGCACCTTATGCCCGTGCTTTTCAGCGGATTCTGGCACATTAATAAAAGATTGCGGGCAATCAGCAATCACTTCCAGAATTTGCCCACTCTCCAACTGTTTAATAGCATCGAGTGTATAAAGCTCAGGATAAGGACATGATTCTCCCCGTACATCCAAAGACCCCGATACTAATACCTGATCTTGCTTTTTTATGCTCATTTATATTTCTCCTATCCATTTAAGCTGTTGTTTTCTTTGACGTAGGGATATGAGCCTGGTTCATTTTTTTAGAATATACCTTTTCTCTCCAAACCACTAATAAATAGAGAAGGAATAAAAATGCACCGGTGCAAACAATGGCTCCACCCCATCCGAGTGAGGACACCAAATTGATTTCAGGTGAGCCTTTTACTAACGCGTCAAACACACCCCAATGATCCCAGCTATAAGCCAAGATGGTAGCTCCAACCACGTTGCCCAAGCCTACTGAAATAAATTGGACTTGCCCTTCCATCAAGCGATACATCCAGCCTGTTTCGCAGCCACCAGCAATGACGATCCCCACTCCAAACATCACGCCACCAATTAGTGAGCCTAGGCTTGCCCAGTGAATAACAGGCTGTGCTCCCTTAAAAATAAAGATAGCCGTACCAACCGTTTGAATCGCCATTCCAATAATAATTGCTTTCGCCAGTGTTCCCCTTCCTGTCAACCATAGATCACGAAGGCCAGATGTAAAGCAGAGCTGACCACGCTGAATGAGCATCCCAAAAGCCCCACCAAAAAGGACAGCGAATCCGAGCATCGCTTTACCAATAGCAAAATAATAAATAGCAATGAGAACGATAATAACAAAAACAATAGCGCCAATATAGAGTTGTTTACGGTGCCCATTAGGATTTGGTGATGTAGCTTTTGCGGGCCGAAGGCCAAACTCTACCTTTGGTTGTCCCTTAAATATCGGTAAAACGGCTAGCTTAACACCTAAGTATGTCCCTAGCGCTGTTCCAGCAATAAACAGCCAGGAGTGCAGCGAGAATTGTGGCAGACCCGTAAAAAATGCTGCAAGATTACATCCCATTGCGAGACGTGTTCCAAATCCAGCCAATAGACCACCGACAAACCCCCATGCCCAGCGGCGTTTTTGCCGAGGCATCTTCAGCTTAAAGTTTTGGCTCATCAAGGCGCTGAGTAATCCGCCAAAAAGCATGCCAATGACTAGCCATCCATCCGTTCGATCAATCGGTTCTCCTTGTAATTTTATTGCCTTGTAATACGCCCAATGTGAGGGATCAACGCCGAAAAGTTGCAGGAGATTCCCGCCCCAGCGTGTAAATTCTCCCGTTACTGCCCAAAGCGTTCCAGTTAATCCGAAATAAAAAGCCGCAAAAATACCTGCAAAGATCAAAACCATAAAAGGATTCCAAAAGCCTCTAAAAAACCTTTCTTGGATGTTTTCCAAAAAAGAACCCATCTTCCCTTTCCCTCCTAAATTGAATCATTCATACAAACATTAATATTATAGCAAATCCTGACAAATGCGGACTTACTTTCTATCCCCCTTCATAAAATATACTTATGGTTTAAAAGGAGAAGAACATGAGGAAGCCCACTCTTATCTCCTTGATAATGAGCAGGCCCTGTAATTGTGCACCATTTATTTTATTCTATTTAAATCCAGACGTCGTTTGCAGCAGTTAATTCTGATCCTGCCTCACCTGTATTAATCACACCTCTAGGTTCAACAATCATCGCTTGGCATTCTTTTTCAGCATAGGTTTTATGCCATGCCCCCTTTGGTATGATAAACATTTCTCCCTTTGAGAGCTTTACTTCTCCATCTCGAAAAAGGATAGACATCTCGCCTTCGAGCACAATGAACACCTCATCGGTATCTTTATGATCATGCCACACAAAATCCCCTTGAATTTTGACAAGCTTAAATTGATAATCATTCATTTCTCCAATCACCTTAGGCGACCAATGCTCACTGAATTTTGACAACTTTTCGCTTAAATTAATTGCTTGATAACGAATAGGAATCTCCTCCACTAATGACTTTTTTATTTATTATACTTGTGAAGCTACCCATTTTCCCACCCTTTTGATTATTAAGTTTGTGTCAAACTTTTCTCGGTACCCTATTCATCCCAGTATTTCTGGCACTCTAAATTTGTACGCTTTTCCAGCTACCGCGCGAATGTCTTCGCTTGGTTCC
>NZ_BMIR01000009.1 GCF_014642655.1 Pullulanibacillus camelliae | reverse complement strand
TACGATGTATTTGCTCTGGTAGGCATACATTTATGATAGAGTGCCTCTTCTTTTTTGGCTAGGATTTTGTAGAAATACCACCGAGAACTATTTTACACATACCTTCATGTGCTTATAAATTATAGAAAAACCTGTGGAAAGCTGTTTCCTTAGAAACACGAAGAAAGCTTACCGATTGGCAAGCTTTAAATGATATATTAAAGCAGGTTAGAGCACCATTAGAAATTCTTCAGCACCTGTCGTGCGTTATGATTTGCTTATAAAACAGATTTGACAAGCCCTCCTAAAAGCGTTGTCGTTGCCTCCATCCCTTTGGAGAAAACAGCAGAGACGCCACTTCCTACCTTGTCTCCTAGAGTAGAAAACGGATTAAAGGTATCTATAGCATTTAAATGATCAATTCGGTCCTCTATACTCGGATCGCCTGCTGTTTTCTTGGCTTCCGTTTTTTCTGCTTTTGGAGCCTTTGCCATTGCTTTTTCATCATTCATTGGTTTGAGTGAACTTTCTTCTGTAGGTTGAGTGGACTTATTCGCTGGATGAGACAGCTTTGGAATATTGAAATCCAAAACAGACGACTTAGTAGCCGACGACGATTGAATGCCTTTCATTTGCATCATATTATCTTTAGCCATGTTCATGCCATAGAGGAGCGCACACACGAGTAAACACATCACAAGTAATGTTTTTAACAGGAATGTCTTCATTTGTTCTAACGCCTCCCTCAATCAGCTTGTCCACATTAGACTCTATGTGCATGCCATTCGTTTTATGCCTCATTCACTTATTTTTCAAGAGTATTGACTGATTTAAATTTTTTATACCTTTAATGGGTGTAAGCACCCAAGTTATCCTGATCAACATTTTTATGCAAAGCCGCATTAAGTCCTCCAGCAATCACATTGGCCATATCGTCTATAAAGGTATCGACTTCCTTTGGGGTCACCATCATATTATGCCCCGTCGGTCCGAGTACCTCGCGAATCAATTGTTGCTTCTCAGTATCGGAAAGGTTGCCAATGAGCCCCAAGAAAGACTGCCGTTGTTCTTCTGGAGGTAAATCGGCATCCGTATAGGTGATGCGCTCACCAAAATTCATTCCCGATGGCGCCAAAGCTTTGGAGGGTTTATCCTTCTCTCGTAACTCACGACCGAAATGCTTCAAAATAAAATCAAGGGTATCACTTGTTATCGTCACCGCATCCACCACCGTCGGTATACCTATAGCAAACACCGGAATCCCTAAAGTATCCATGCTTAATTCCTTCCGATTATTGCCCACACCTGAGCCTGGATGGATCCCGGTATCAGAAACTTGAATGGTTGTATTGACACGTTCAATGGAACGGGAAGCTAAAGCATCGATGGCAATAACAAAGTCAGGCTTCGACTTTTCAATGACGCCAAGAATGATATCGCTCGTTTCAATCCCAGTAATCCCCATAACGCCTGGAGAAATTGCACTAACAGGCCGATAACCTCCCTCTACACGATAAGGCTGCAATTCAAAAAGATGCTTGGTAACCATGATATTCTCTACTGCAGAAGGGCCCAATGCATCTGGTGTCACATTCCAGTTCCCAAGTCCAACAACGAGACAAGAAGCATCGTCGGGGATAGCGTGTTCTTTAATGAACTCAGCAATGGTTGTTGCAAACACCCGTTCAACCACCTTTTGCAACTCGGTATCCTGCTTGCGTATGCCCTGAACTTCAAAGGTAAGATAACGGCCCGGCTTCTTTCCAAGCCGATCAGCAGCCTGCTGATCAATCGCCATTCTCGTTAATTTTATGCCTTCAATATCTTCTTCCTTTATCTCAATCCCGCGATTATAAGCTTGCTCCTCTTCCTTTTCATGCAATAGTTCTCGAGCCTCAAGCGCTAGGTCTGTGCGCACCTTATATTGCTGTAAGTCAAGCTCTTCACGGTCTATATTTTCATGCATATATTCACAACCCCTTTCTACACTCGTTTCTTTTAAGTTACCCTATCTTTTTGCTTTTCATGTAATATTAACAAGGACGTCTTGTTGCATTTAGACGCTTGCTCTGATAAAATACAATCTGTTGAATAACGCCTCAAATGATAAGCTTGACTTAATAAATTGTTAACCCAGCTTTATTTCGAGGATTATCGGAAACAGCTTTAAGGGGGTGAAAGCATGCCAAACATCCAATCAGCTATTAAACGTGTGCATAAAAGTGAAGCCAATCGCGAACAAAACCACGCAATTAAATCTGCTATGCGTTCTTCTATCAAAACTTTCAATGTGAAAGTTGAAGAAAAGGACGTTGAAGGAGCAAAATCTGCTTTCTTGTCAGCTACTCAAAAAATTGACAAAGCGGTAGGTAAAGGCCTCATTCATAAAAACAAAGCAGCTCGTGAAAAATCTCGTTTAAGCCAAAAATTAAACGAAATCACAGCATAAAAAAACCTCCGTTTGGAGGTTTTTTTATTAGCGTTAACAGAGAATAGCTCGCATTGTTTTGCTTCTTTAAATTCAATCAGAAACAGCTACAAAGAAACAAGCTTCTGGATCAATAATTGCAATCCCACCATTTTATCAATCTGTCCTGTTTTGATGGCAACATCAGTATCAGAACATAGAATAAGCGCCTTTTTTAAGGCTTGCTCTCCATATTGCTTGGTCTGTTCGCCTGCAATTTTTATCGCATAAGGATGAAGCTTTAATCGTGAGGCAATCTGTTTTTGCATAAATCCCTGCTTTTGATAGAGATCCGTTTGAAAAGTGATGCGAAATTGCCGCATAATCAGGGCCAATAATTTGACCGGTTCTTCTTTCTGCTGAAACAAATCAGATAAAATTCGAAAAGCCCCTTGCGCATCCCGATGCATAATACGATCTACCATAGCAAACACATCGCTTTCCAGCGTGCGGCTAGCTAATTGTTCGACGAGCCGTTCATCTATAGCCTGCCTCCCCTCAGCATAAAGAGACAGCTTTTTGACTTCGTTCACTAAAATGGACGTGTTGGTCCCGCTCACTGCTAAAAGACGGTTATGAGCAGCTTTAGTATATTCAACACTGTGCTGTTGTGCTTCATCGGATAAAATTTGATAAAGCATTTGATCAGTCAATGTATTCAATTCAAAAACTTTGGCTTCTTTTTCTAAACTTTTTACCAATTTTTTGCGTTTATCAAGTTTTTCATAAGGCGCTATAAGAATCATGACCGTATCTGGAGATGGGGAAGCAACATAGTCTGCGAGCTGTTCAAGATGATGTTCCACCTTGCGCTTCTTCGTATCTCCTGTCAAAAAAAAGCAGTTGTCTAAAAGAACAACTCGTTTCTCGCTCATAAAGGGCAAGGTATTAGCATCCTCTACAGCCAGCTCTACAGGTTGTTCCTCCATGTTATATGTAGACATATCAAAGGCTTGTTCATCACGAGCTAACGCGAATTGGATGATCTGCTGACGCAAGGTTTGCAGTAAATAAGCCTCAGTTCCATATAATACATAAACAGGTGCTAAAGGCGTCGTGATCTTTAAATCCGTCAATGCCAAAACCTCTCTTCTGTTTAAATGTAACGTAAAATACAGGCTCAGACAAGGTGTTTATTGAAATATAAAATTCAAGACTCACCCGCATGTCGCAATGGCTCTATATCATTCTTTGCATTAAAAAGTGAAGCCCTAACAGATCAAGGTCACGCTCGATCCATTAGGACTCCAATTTATGTGAACGTCACTGGTTACACCCTAGGACAGTAATCAGTGGCGATGTTTCTTTATATTCATTATGGTATCCTATGCAGGACAAAACTATGGGTGACAACACTTAGTAATCGCTATGAAATAATGGAAATGTAGATTTTATTTTGCATTTGTTTTATACTGAAAATAGCAAAAATGAAACGATTACATAAGGGAGGAATTTTAATGAACGAATTCGAAAAAGACGTTCAAGATAAAGGTAACGATTTTATCGATGCCATGAATGGCTTTACCTATTCATTCCTTTTCTTCTTTGTCATCTTTATCATCGGTATTGTTATTAAGGAAGTCATGAGCTGACAAATCAAGTGCATGCCAAAAACTCGCCTCTGGCGAGTTTTTATTTTGAGATCACTTTACTGTCTCAACATTAATGATTGCTTTATTCGTAAAGATAATGCGGACAGCTCCGTTTTTGTCAGTGCGCAGCAGCTTGATCTGCCGGTTACTCAATCTGGTAAGAACCTCTGAATTTGGATGTCCAAAAGGATTATGTTCACCCACTGAAATAATAGCTAACTCAGGATGTACCGCATTTAAAAAATGCGCAGAGGATGATGTCTTACTGCCGTGATGGGCTACTTTCAATATGTCTGCTTCCATAGTCGGATTCTCTCTCACTAGACTGTCCTCAACTTCCTTCTCAATATCACCTGTAAATAGCCATTTTAAAGGCCCAAGCTTCGCTCTGATCACTAATGATTGATTATTCGCTTGTCTTGACGGCCGTTCTGGCCATAGCACATGGAATTGCGTCTTCCCCACCTTCCAAATATCGCCCTTTGAAAGTCGGACAAGTTGTGTACCTGTCTTCTGAAGCTCACCAAACCATTCCATTTCCTGCTCATTAGGCTGAAATACCTTGCTTATTATAAGCCGTTTGATCGTGATATTATGAAGCAGTCCTGACAATCCCTGAACATGATCATAATCACGATGCGTAAGAATAAGGCCATCCAATGCTTGAATGCCATATCCTTTAAGTTCATTAAGTACAACATCGCGCCCAATATTAAAGGCTCTCTGCGGCTTTTGCCAATCCTTTTCAGGATAGCTCAGGGTGCCTCCCGTATCAAGAAGATAGGCGCCTTGATGATGGGGTAACAGGATCAAACAGGCATCACCCTGACCGACATCAAGAAATGTCACCGAACCATAAGGGGAGGCATAGGCTGACACATTATGGATGCCGACAATACCACAAATAAAGGCCACAGGGAGCCATAAGCCTATCCAATGATGCGCCCGTTGCCAAATCCACAGGACGCCAAAAATTGCCAAGCAGAGCATCCCAAGGATAAGTGCTGTTGGTTTTCCGATCACTAAAGAAAAGCTTGGAAGATGATTGAGATCAACAAGTCCTTCATGGGCTATGCGCAATAATTGATTCATTATATGCACAAACGGTGTGATCAAAGGAAAGCAAAAAAAGGATAAACTTAGCGCCGTTAAAGCAAATGGGAGAACGATAAGAGAAATGAAAGGGATAAAGATCAGATTAAGTACGAAGCTGAATAAGGATATGCTATAAAAATTATAAAGGATAATAGGTAAAGCCACGATCTGAGATAAACCTGTGGTCATAAAAAGTTTGAGTACGAAAGAAGGATAACGCTGAAGGGTTTCTGAGGAAACAATTAACGCAAAGACAATAAGATAAGACAACTGAAATCCAATAGCATAAAGACTGCTCGGCGCAATGGCTAGATTGATAAAAGCCGCTAAACTCAAAGCAACAATCGGCGAACGCTGTATATTCAGTGTTGAGGCAAGCAGTAAGCAAGCAGTCATGACCACTGCTCTCATCACAGAAGGGGTAAAGCCAGTGATCAATGCATAAAACGGTAGAATGAAAAATAAGAGGATCGCTCGTGCCTGCTCTTTAATTACCCCTAATCTTAAGAGCAAAAAATAAAGAACGCCAACAATCAGACTCACATGAAGACCAGAAACAGCCAGCAAATGAATTAATCCAAGATTTTGATAGGCATCCATCACATCAGGGGAAATCTCATTTTCTTCACCAAAGATCAAGGCATCCATCATGCCATTCAGCGGAGACGGAAACCAGTGATTCACATAATCAATACCCGCTTGACGGATTCTCTTTAACCGATCCAACCCGGTTAAAGCATCCTCATTACAGCCGACCAGCGCCCCAGCTTTAAGCTGCCACCGGATACCTTGATGCTGTAGATAGGTTTTATAATCAAAAGCATAGAAATTTGAAGGGGCCTTTGGTGGAGACAGCTCCCCCTTGAATGTACAAGACATCCCTAATCGCAGATCACTGACAAGCTGCTGCTTTTCTTCTTTGGATTTTATTGTATAGGAGAGGCGGATGGTCTCACGAGGTTTTTCAAGTGTAAGGCGAGAGGTCAGCTGATCACCGTCTATGACAGGTAAGTCAGTGAGCTTGCCTGTCACAAACTGCGTTCCCGCTTTTAAATAGGTCGGGTGATCAAGAAAAGAAGCATCACACCAATAAAGGCTACATATAATTATGGCAATACACCCATACATCGGTCGTCTCAATAAAAGGTAACAGAGATAGACAAGTGAGATCACCATTAGCGCTACGGAAAATCCGTGATCTTTTAAAAGAATACCAATGATCGCCGCAGGGATAAGCAGATAGAAACGTTCAAAAGGATTATCTTTTTGTAAAGAGCTCTTGAGCGCGTTCATAATGCGCCTTTAATTGATCTTGGTCGACTTGCTTTGCTTCGAGTTCACTTAAGAGTTCGGCGATGAATGACAGCTTATCTTGTGCATACAGATCATCTAAAGGATTTTCATAAGGGACATGAATGGTTTCCACCTTAGCACTTTCAAACAATTCTATAGCATAGGGATGGTTTTTATAATCATTGGCATAATACACTTTGGTTACTCCCGATTGAATAATCGCTTTACAGCATTGCAGACAGGGAAAATGCGTCACATAGATTTCTGAACCCTGAGTGGGGACACCGAACTTAGCACATTGGAGAATGGCATTCATTTCAGCGTGAATCGTTCGGACACAATGGCCATCAATGACATAACAGCCCTCATCAGAGCAATGAACCCCTCCAGATATTGATCCGTTATATCCCGCTGCAATAATCCGACGGTCTCGAACGATCGTCGCTCCCACAGCAAGGCGTGTACACGTGCTTCTATTTGCAATTAAATGGCTTTGTGCCATAAAAAATTGGTCCCAGGATAGTCTCATTGATTGTCCTCCTTTATCATAACTTTATTGTATCGGTCCCTCAGTTTATCCGTCAACTTCAATGTCCAGCCTTAATTACCTCCATTATCTAACCGACTGTCACAACAGCCTTCATCTTCTCTAATGACTTCTCTCCAATTCCCGTCACATTTAATAAATCGTCAACACTTTTAAAGGGGCCGCTTTTTGACCGATAATCTATGATGGCCTGCGCCTTCGTTGCACCAATCCCGGGTATCCCTTCCAGCTTTGTCAGATCCGCCGTATTGATATTAATTTTTTCCTGCCCTGTAGCTCCCGAAGTCTCTTCTGAGGGATCAGCATTCGCTGTTGACACAGTACCATCCTCTTCCCCCTGCCGCGGTATATAAATCAACATTTCATCGGTTACTCTTTTGGCGAGATTGATTCGCTTTTTATCGGCATCTGCTTTGAGTCCGCCGGCTTGTTTAACCACATCAATAATTCGTGCTTCTGAAGATAAAGTAAACACTCCAGGCTTTTTCACCTCCCCTTCGATATCAACCATGATGCTTTTAGGTGCTTCAGAGTCGGTATGGTTCTCACTTTTTTGTTCTGACTGATCTTTCGACTGGTTCGTTGTTGGATCTCTCTTTTGCTCAGAAGATTGAGCAAGGGCATTCCAATTGGATTGATTTGCTGGCTGGTGACTATGCTTCCATAGAAAAAAAACGCCAACACAGGCAACCAAAACCGCTATCGCACTATACATCCATTTGACTTTATACATAAGCCACCTCGTTTTAACTCATATTTTGGGACTTTAACTCATATGGTATTAAGGTCATTATGATTACGAATTTATTGGAATAGGATAGAATGCGAAAGACTTATTCTATCGATAAGGGGGATTGGGATGAAGGTAGGTGTTATCGGGACGGGAAATATGGGAACAATTATCATCGAGTCACTTATTGAAGCCTCAGCCATTGAACCATCACAACTTTTCATTACAAATCGCACTATTTCTAAAACAGAACCGCTTAAAGCCACGCATCCTTCACTTCAAGTCGTTGATAGCGCTCGCGAATTAACCCAAAATTCAGATATCATTTTCATTTGTGTAAAACCTGCACAAATCAGTTCGCTATTAGAAACCATCAAAGACTTATTATCTCCAAGGCATATTCTCGTCTCAATTACAAGTCCGGTATCGGTAAACCAGTTAGAGGCTGCGGTGGATTGCAAGGTCGCTCGTATCATTCCAAGCATTACAAATCGCGCGCTCGCCGGAGCAAGCTTATTCAGTTTTAGCCGACGGTTGTCCCATGAAGACAAGGAGCAGCTATTGTCACTTTTTGAAGAGATCTCTTCTCCAGTTCTGATCGATGAGAGCATCACACGTGTTGCCTCAGACATTTCCAGCTGCGGTCCCGCTTTTCTAAGTTATATATTAGAAGAAATGATCACTGCTGCTGTTGAAACAACATCGATTTCTAGAGATCAGGCCACACAGCTTATGACGGAAATGGCCATTGGATTTGGAAAGCTTTTAGAGAAAGATATTTATTCATTCGAGACATTGAAGGAAAAGGTACGTGTTAAAGGAGGGGTGACAGGAGTCGGACTTGATGTCTTAGAAAAGCAAATTGGCGGAAGATTTACCGCGCTTTATGAAGCCACCGAGCAAAAATTCAAGGAGGATCACGCGTTGATCGATCCACACTTTCCATCCGTTAATACAAAACTTAACTGAGTAGCTGGCGACAATTGACGCTTATATACTCTATTCGACAAAAAAATGGCCATTCCTTCTAAATTTCTAAAGTTCTTTTAACCTAAACCTCCTTACGAAAACCCAAGCGAAAAGCGTCCCGTGAAATAGGCTTCATTGCCTGGTCAAATGGGTGGGAGCACAAGGTGCGAGATTCGGAACACTCTAAAATCGTGTGTTCCTCGAGAGCCGCTGACTCATGATGCGGATACTAGAGTCCTGCGGGAAGTGGGCCTTAGCAGCGCGAGGAGATGACCAATCCCCTCATAAAGCGGGCTACCCAGAGCGGCATCGCGCACCGTCCCCATGATCAGAAATTTTATACTTTCTGATCTTTAAAAAAAGATCCCATGTGGAAATAATAAACCTCATTTCCCATGGGGTCCTTCTCATCTACAATTAGAAAACTTGGCTCGCACCACTTCGCTGGTACTCCTAATGTAATTTTTGCAAATCATACACTTAGGTTGTCGCCAAACTTTAATGGCGAAAGTCAAAGTTACACTTATACTCTCTTCCTTTATGAGCGTCAGCGAAGTTATACATTCTGATAGTATAAAAAATTAGGCATTCACCTTTTTTGCCGAAAATAACCACCGTTCCGCCTGATCCAGTGGGCTATCCGGATCAAAGTCACCGATGATCGAGTGCACTTTAAAACCCGCCTTTTCCAATTCCTGAATATAAACGTCGAGTGGATACGTTCTTTGATAATGGGATTCATCATAGCGTTGATACAAGCCATTTGCCTCTTTCACAAAAAAACTAAGCTCATGATAAACACTATGGGCGGCTTCGCCTTGAAAACATTCCCAAATATAGGCAACTTCTTCTTCTATAGAACTAAATGTATTATTGGCAAAGATATCATCTATCTTCCGTACGGAATGAACATCAAATAAAAAAAGACCTTCTTTTTTTAAATGATGGGAAACCGATTGAAAACAGTCCTTCACAGCTTCCAGTCCCTCTAAATAATTCACCGTATCACAAAACGCAGTGATGACATCAAAGCGTTCGGGCAGGTCTAGCTGCTTTATATTCTGTTGATAAAGCGGTAGATTCACCCCTTGTTCAATGGCCTTATTTTGAGCAACAGTAAGCATATCCTCGGATAAATCCACGCCAGCAACATTAAAACCCATCTTCTTGAATGCAACAGATAACGTCCCTGTCCCACACCCCATGTCTAAGAGGTGTTTTCCTGCTTGTGTTACTGTGTGCTCTTTAAGAAATGTCGCCCACTTGTCATAAGGTGCCTCTGACATGAGATGATCATAAAGAAAAGCCAGTTGTTGATAAGCTTCAGACATTAATATTCGACTCTCCCTCGAACACCTCTCGAGGTGCGTCACCCCAAAGCTTTTCCAGCTTGTAATAATCACGATCTTCACGGTGGAAGACGTGGGCAATCACATCACCTAGGTCGATTAAAATCCAACGGGCATTGTCAAAACCTTCCATACGCCGGACTGCAATGCCATTCTTGTAGGCCTGATCTTTTATATCCCTTGCAATGGACTGAACCTGCCGATCTGAATTCCCGTGACAAATGACAAAGAAATCACTCATCGTAGAAATCCCTCTCATGTCTAAGGTCACTATATCTTCTGCTCGCTTATCATCTGCCACTTTAGCTACAAAATCAGCCAACTGTTTGCCATTCATCATTTGTCCTCCTTCTTGGTCATGCCTTTTGCTTTAATAGCTTGCCGGTTGTGCGAATTAAATCATTGTAAGCAGCAATTGTATCAGGAAAGACAGGAGAATAACGCTCAATGAGATAATTAATGGTATTAACCAAAGCTAAGGATACCGCTTGATCTAAGCTCTTATTCGCAAGCTTTCTCACCGGCTCAACACCAGGATGATCTCTCCCCGGCTCAATATAATCCGCTAAAAAAATAATTTTTTCTAATAAAGACATGCCTGCTCTACCTGTCGTATGGTAGGTAATGGCATTATATATATCTAAATCTAAAAGACCTAATTGCTCTTGTACATAGACTGCCCCAACCGGCGCATGCCAAATCGAGGAATGGTAATTAAGAAACACGTTAGGAATTTCTGGATGACTTGAGATTGTTCGATACAATTCGTCCTCTGGAAAATATTTAGCAATATCATGAAGAATTCCAGCAAGCTCAGCTTTCTCTTGATCCGCACCATACTGCTTTGCCAGAGTAACAGCTGTTTCCGCCACTCTTAATGTATGTTCATAGCGCGCATCAGGAAGTAATTCTCTCACTTTTTTGATCGCATCATCCTTAGTCATACAATCCGTTCTCCTCTATATAAGTTTTCACTTGTTTGGGCAAAAAATATTGCCATGGCTTTTCTGAGCGATATCGGCTGCGAATATCTGTAGAGGAAATCTCTATCATAGGCATGTCAAAATAATCAATCGCCATTCCCTCTATAGGATGAATGTTCACTCCGGCACGCGTCGTCGCCAAAAATTTCACTTGTTGTTTTAATTCTGCAAATCTGTACCAATTTGGCAGATCGTTAACCATATCCGCACCAATAATAAAATAAAATTGTGCGTCTGGATAAGCTGCATTCAGATGCTTAATCGTATCATATGTATAGGACTTTCCTTTGCGGTCCATCTCAACTGTGCATAAGTCGAAGTTTGGATTATCCGCAATTGCTAAGCGCAACATTGCAATTCGTTTCTCAGCATCCGACACGGTCGCCGCATGTTTTCTTTCCATATGGGGAGGAATATAGCTAGGAAGAAACCATACCTCATCAAGCTTTGCTGCTGCGTACGCTTCAGAAGCTAAAATCAAATGGCCCAAGTGAGGAGGATCAAACGCTCCACCTAACAATCCAATTCTTTTTAATCCCACAATATCACCCCATTTATCATCTTCTCATTCATCACAGTAAGAACTTAGAACTTATCTCGGAAGGTTGATCTGCTTGTTATTTTTTGATTCCTTATATAAAGTAATCACATTGCCCAGCACTTGGACAATTTCAGCACCTGTATGCTCCGCTAAGCCTTGTGCCGCTTGTTTCGGTTCTTCAATCGCATTTTGCAAAAGGTTGATTTTAATTAACTCTCGCGCTTCTAAAGCATCCGTGACCTCTTTATAAATCATCTCATGAAGTCCAGACTTGCCAATTTGAAAAATTGGCTTCAAATGATGCGCCTCTCTACGTAAAAACCGTAATTGTTTTCCTGTTAGCACTACCTTCACACCTAACTTCTCTTAATTTGATTCCTTTTGATTAAGTACATTGATCAAAAAGTCTTCCATGCCTTTAACCTCTGGAAAGATCCCAAACCATTGTTCGAAAGCTAATGCCCCTTGATAAATTAACATCGATAATCCATTCAAGGTTTGACAGCCTTTTTTTTCAGCTTCTTTTAACCAAGTTGTTTGCAAGGGTTTATAAATTAAGTCTACGCAAAAAGCCGCTGGAGATACATGGTAAAGCGATAATGGCTGTGGGTCCGGATAAGGCTCCATCCCAACAGAAGTCGCATTAATGATCAAATCGTAATCAGCAAGCTCTGCCTCCGCTCTTTCAAGAGTTAGGACATTACTAGCCTTTGTTTCCCTCACTTTTGCACTTAATTCTTCGGCTTTCTCTAACGTCCGATTGGCAAAATCAATTTGCGCACTATCCGTCTCAGCGAGTGCCAGTCCTACTGCACGGGCAGCCCCACCTGCACCGATAATCAGAGCTTTTACAGCCGGATGAAAGGCAAATCCAGCATGGGAAAGGCTTTGCAGGAAGCCGCCTCCATCCGTATTTGTTCCCTTTAAATAACCATCATGATTAATAACCGTATTTACAGCACCAAAACGCTTGGCTGTGTCATCAATCTCGTCAAGCAAAGAAAAAATAGCGACCTTATGCGGTATCGTCACATTGAAGCCGCGCCACTTTTTTTCACGAAAGCCTTGTACTTTATCTGCTAAATCCTTTGGATGTATTTCTAATAAGTGATACTCACAATCCAATCCATATTTCTCCAACCACAACCGATGCATAGCAGGAGATAGACTATGCTTAACCGGGTAACCAATAACCCCTAACTCTCTTTTCACACCTTCACCTCATCCTTGAATAATTGATGGGCGTACTGACACTCTAACGCCCTTGGGCGCATAGGCACGGATCTGAGCCCCATGTCCTTTGACAGAAATCCATCCGAGACCTGAAAAAACAACATCCATATTTTCTTGTTTTAATGAAAAATCATGCTGAACCAATTCTAAGTCCACCGTTTTATCATGGGGAGGCACCAACATCTCGCCGATTTGCTCCGCGTAGAGGCGATCAGCATTTTCTTGTTTGGTCCTGTGGATGTATAAGGCATTCGATACATAACAGATCAAAGAACGCCGTCCAGATCCCATATAATCTATGCGTGCCAGCCCCCCAAAAAAGAGGGTTTGTTTTTCATTCAATTGATAGACTTTAGGCTTTATTTCCTTCTTGGGTGTAATCGTCTTTAGCTCATCATAATCGATATAATGGGCCATTTGATGATGGTTAATAATACCAGGAGTGTCATATAAAGACCGCCCATCATCTAAAGGAATGCCGATAAAATTAAGGGTAGTGCCTGGAAATTGCGATGTCGTCAGCTTCAAATGCTGCTCGCCACCCAATGTATCAATCAACTTATTAATAAAAGTTGATTTTCCGACATTTGTAGCTCCAACGATGTAAACATCCTTGCCTTTACGATAATCCTCAATGGCAGATGCCAATTCGTCGATTCCCATTCCTGTTTCTGCACTGATTAAAAAAATGTCTAAAGGACGCAATCCCAGCTCACGTGAAGCTTGATGCATCCAATTTTTGAGCTTGTCCGGATTCGTTGAATGTGGAAGGACATCTGCTTTATTACCAACAAGAAGCACATCATTATGACCAACGAAACGATGGAGTCCAGGTATCCAGCTCCCATTAAAATCAAAAATATCGACAAGATTGATCACTAATGCTTCTGTTTCACCAATCGATTGAAGCAATTGAATGAATGCATCATCACTCAGCGAAATATCAGGCACTTCATTATAATGTTTTAATCGAAAACAACGTTGACAAATGACGACATCTCTTTTGAGCGCCGACGGTGGCGCATAACCAATTGCCTGTTTGTCTTCAGTTTGAATCGGAATACCACATCCTGCACAAAAAATCTGCTCAGTCAACTCTTAATCCTCCCAATCTACAAGCCCTTTTCTTCTTAATTTTGCTAAAATCAACCGCTCTATACGGCGATTAAAGCGCGTCGCCCATCCATCGGATTGCGCGACTGGAACGACCAATATGGTATGAACACCGAGCCGCCTGCCTCCAAGGACATCGGTCAATAACTGGTCCCCCACGACGACAACCGTTTCCTTTGTAAGCCCCATTTCCCGGATCGCCTTTTGAAAGGCACGCGTTAACGGCTTACGTGCTTTGGAAATAAAGGGAATACCAAGAGGCTCGGAAAAGGCTCGGACTCTTTGTTCATGATTATTAGAAACAATCGTAACGGAAATTCCCGCAGCTTGCATGCTCTTGAACCAAAGCGCAAGCTCAGGCGTCGCCTGCGGAACATCCCAAGCGACGAGCGTGTTATCTAAATCAGTCACAACCCCTTTGATTCCATGCTCTTGTAGAATCTCTGGAGTGATCTCAAATATATTTTTTACATGCTGGTTTGGCAAAAACTTTTCTAGCAATCATAACACCTCAAATATGGCAACCATTGATGCCTGTTCTGTCATTGATTGTATGGTTAACCCTACTAAAAAGCAAGCCGTCGTCTCTATTTTTTCTATTTATTTTCTCGTTCGTGTTTTTTAGAAGCCAAAAACACTCGACAAATCCCCCTCTTGTTCACCATTCCAATCTCTTATATGCGCGTGTTGGATAAAACACTTTAAATTAAGGAATTTATGCCATAAGAAGAGCAATCATTCAAAAAATAATTCGACAAATCCCGACCATATCCAAAACTGTGGATAACTTTATGCACATTATCAACCGAGAAAAAACAACAAATATACAACTTATAAACTTCCTACCCACAACTTATCCACCGCTCCATGTGGATATCGGAACGATTGTTCTTACAGGATAATCGTGATACATTCATTATACAAGAAAATTATCAAGCGACTGATAGAGAACTTATTTATGTGGAGGTGCAGCGCAGAGGCGGATTAAAATGGAAAAATTATCGGACGACCTTTTGATTGAATCCTATTTTAAAGCTAGAGAACTACATCTTAGCCCTGACTTTATTATTCTCATTGAAAAAGAAATTAAAAAACGCTCTTTGGATAACATAATTGAACAACTATCGTAAAGCTTAAGAGACGCTCTTTCATTCGCTATGCTCCCATGAATAAACAATCATATATTTTACAAACTCAATCCTGCATCTTGTATTAAGAACTTTTAATAACGGGCGAGCATTAAATCGTAAAATTATTTTGGCTTCCTCCTTCACCTTGCCTTGATGCCAACCTTGCCAAATCCTATTCATTCCCTTAAAATTCGCAGTTTCTGCGGATTTTTTATTTTGTTATCAAAAGTTATGATGAAAGGCTTAGGATTTTTGTTTGGGTTATATGACAATTGTGAGGTAAACTAATAGATAGGAGGACGCTCTAACAACAGACAGCATTAAACTTTTTTAACTCTGGAGGCGATGATTTGAAGAACGTGGTCATCAATAAAATTGTTAAGTATGTATTTACTGAGGACCAAATGAAGGGCCTATGGCAGCGCCTAAAAAAAGAACCTGCTTATGATAAACTCACGAATGAACAGGTTATTCAGTTGGCTAAAAGAATAATGGAAAAGGCATCACACAGTGAATTAGAAGAATACACTGTAGATTCGGCATGGCGTTTACCAACGGATAGCAAGGGTGAGATCATTGCTCAGGATGATTCCAACCCGACTGAACATGTTGAACTGATCGACACTGATCTTCCTGATAATAGCATTAACGATATGGTTATTGATCGCATGATGAAGCTCTACTGTCAAACCTGTGCATTTGAATTTTATATTGAAGATCTTGAGGCAGAGCCTAAAACCCTCCACTGCCCTAAATGCTCAGGAGCGGTCTCTATTTCTCAGCGCGGGGTACGTACTTTAAAAGAAGAGAATTAATCCAAATTTATTTATAGTTTTAAGGAAGTGATAGACACTCATGCAATTTATCATCGCGATTATCATCTTTTTACTTACATACGCTTTTATCATCACCGAAAAAATCAATCGTGCTGTCATCGCTTTAGCTGGCGCAGCGCTGATGCTTTTCTTCGGTATTCTTAACCTCGATCAAGCCTTTGAACATATCGAATGGGGAACGATCACCCTCTTGATTGGCATGATGATCTTAGTCGGTATCACCAATAAGACCGGCGTTTTTCAATTTGTCGCTGTTTGGGCAGCCAAAGCGGTTAAAGGACATCCGATTCGCATTTTAATCATCTTATCTATTTTAACTGCGGTGGGTTCAGCTTTTTTGGATAATGTCACCACGGTCTTATTGATGGTCCCTGTCACTTTTTCCATCACTCGGATATTGGGTGTCACCCCAATTCCCTACTTGATTTCTGAGATCTTATTTTCCAATATTGGCGGTACCGCTACCCTGATTGGTGATCCTCCCAATATCATGATTGGACAACAAATCAAACATTTAACTTTTAATGCTTTTATACTGAATTTAGCTCCTATCATTGTCATTATCGGCGCAGCTACATTAGTGCTTCTTTATTTTATCTACAGGAAGCAGCTTGGGGTTGACGTTGAAAAGCAAAGAAAACTGATGGAGCTTGACGAAAAATCTTTTATTAAAGATGCTAAGCTGATGAGAAAGTCAATGATTGTCCTCGGACTCACCATCCTTTCCTTCTTACTTCATTCACTTATTCATGTTGATCCCGCCGTGATTGCTGTGTCAGGAGCAACCCTCCTCATGCTGATCGGAGTAAAGAACAATGAAGTGGACGAAGCTTTAGGTGCTGTCGAATGGGAAACCATCTTCTTTTTCGCAGGATTATTTACCCTTGTCGGTGCCCTTATAGAGATTGGGGTTATCAAAGACCTGGCCAAGCTTGCTCTTGAATTAACAGGCGGAAATGTTACAGTGGCCTCCATGCTCGTTCTATGGGTTTCAGGCTTTGCCTCAGCAACGATTGACAATATTCCATATGTCGCAACCATGATTCCTTTAATCCAAGACATGGCTCATGGAATGGGGTATGCCGTTGATTCTCCTCATATTAATGCGCTTTGGTGGTCACTATCTCTTGGGGCTTGTCTTGGGGGCAATGGAACGCTGATCGGGGCATCAGCCAATGTGGTTGTCGCTGGCATGGCTGAGCGCGAGGGCCATCGCTTTTCCTATGTTGATTTTCTAAAAATCGGTGCCCCACTTACCTTAGTGGCCCTCATCCTCTCAACTATTTACATTTACTTTAGATATCTTATATTTTTATAATTCCTGTTTAAGACCAGATAAGCTCTCCAGCTTGTCTGGTTTTTAAAATAATAAGAAAGCATAAAATTTTGGGTGCAATGGGAGTGGATCATGCATGTTTCCGCTCCAGAGCGCTCGCCTTCCTCATGCCCACACGATATGGATAGGGTCAACGTTCGACGCACCATCAGGGTCCCCGAAAAGTGCTTTTTACTTTTTTGGGGGATTGATGTGCTCGCTTCGGCGTTCGACGCACAGGACGTGCTGGCTTCGGCGTGATCACATGGATGTGATGTTTTTAGTCGAAGTGCCTTAATGACGTGACGGTTTTAGCCGATCGGCCTTAGTGGCCTCCGCTCATTTTGGAATGGATGATTGGGTTCCCCAAGTATTTATGAATACAACCTCCTGTACCTGCGTCTACTCGTACCGCTTCGTCGTCAGCTTTCTTGGAACAACTCGTCGATTATTCGAGAAGTAACGCTGGCCCCGTTCTCGAAGGTGTCTCACGCCTTGCGCTCCCATCCACTTGACCATGTAATGAAGCCTCTTCCATATCTGATGATGCTCTAGGACCGTGCATGCTTTTCTCCTGATTTTTTCTTAGCAAGCTTCTTTCTTCATTATTCTCTAGTTTTCCTTCACTTTTCTTATCTCTCCCACATATTTTTTGCCTTTTAAGCCATCTTAAAAATAGATATTTGCTAAAAGGAAGGTGGTTTTATGGACGGTTCATGGATAGCCTTATTACCGTTTTTGATCGTTATTCCAATCTCCATTTTTACAAAGCAGGTCCAACCCGGCCTGTTCGTTGCCCTCTTGCTTGGCAGTTACTTGGTAGAGCCAAGCTTACTAGGAGGCATTCATAAATTTCTGTATTATATCGTTCACAATACTGTTAAATCGAGTAATATACGCATTATTATATTTTTATATGGTTTTGCTGGTCTGATTAATATTATTAAAATGGCTGGTGGAATCAAGGGTTTTGTCAATCTTGTCAGCAAGAAAATCAATACGAAAAAAAGCGCCATGGCATTAACATGGGTTTCAACTATCGGCACCTTCAGCGACCCTGACTTTCGCATTGTGACCATTGCTCCAATTATGAAAGCATTAAAACAAAAGTTGAAAATGTCAACGCGCCGTATTGGGATGGTGATTGAAATGACCTCTAACCCAATCGTTGCTCTTGTCCCCATTGCTACCGGCTTTGTAGGCTATATGGTTGGGCTCATCCATACCTCCTTGCAACATGCTGGAGTGGACCGCCCTGCATACACCACCTATGTTAAAAGCATTCCATTTAACTTTTTTTCTTTCGCCATTTTAGCTGTAGGTATCTATTACACCTTTTTCATGCATCAAAAACATGAAAAAAAATATGCCTTTAATGAAGATGAAAAGGATGCTGCGGACAAGTCAGCCAAAACACAAAAGGATAGCGCAACGGACCATGGCACGTCGCCTTCTCCACAGCCACAGTATACCGCAGCCCAAAAACACTTGGATTGGGATGATCAAGATATCCAACCTCAACAGGCAACAATGATTAAAACACAGCCGACACCTGAGTTAAGTGGCAAATTTGATAGCCCAACGACCGGTGGCAGAGGGATTACCGGAGATATTAATAGCAATACACACAGTGATCATTCAAGCATCCATCCGCAAGCGGTGAATCATAACGCCTTCCGTGAAGAATATTCCCGACATCTTGATGCGGCTCCAGGCAGTTTTCACACGCATAAAAATTCAGGGGAGACTCCTGATAACAATGGAAATGACAAGAAGGGTGATATTCCATCAAAGCCTTGGAATCTGATTATCCCCTTGGCTATTGTTCTCTTTCTAACATTATTTTTAAGCTGGTGGGATGGACATTTTAAAGCAACCGGATTTTTTAATGCCTTTATACGCGTGGATGCCTTAGCTGTCATGCTTGAAGCTCTCCTTATTACCATCGCCCTTACCATTATCTTTTTTCTATTCCAACGCTTTTCGGTTGGAAACATTGTTACTCACTTTATTAATGGCGGTAACCAATTGATGTCTGTCGTTGTGCTCTTGGCTTTGATATGGGGGGTTTCCGATGTGTCAGAAGATCTTGGTTTTTCCAAATATATTACCGCTCATGTTGAAGGCTGGATTCCCAGTATGCTTGTTGCCCCTGTGTTATTTGCATTAGGCTGCCTTATTTCCTATTTTATCGGTTCATCTTGGGGAACTTGGGGCTTACTTATGCCACTTGGTATCATGCTAGGCGTTCATGCCCACGCCAATTTACTTTTAATTATTGGAGCAGTCTTTGCAAGTGGTACCTTTGGCGCTTTTGCGTCCCCACTTAGTGATAATACAGTTACTCTATGCACTATTTTAGATTTGCCCGTTATGAAATATTCCAAATCAAAACTCGCCCCTGCACTCATTGCTGCTGGTATCGCCTGTTTACTCTTTGCAGGTTTCTCGTTCATCCTATAATCGACTCCTCTGCTCGGCTGCGTCTCTATAAGGCAAAGCCGAGCAAAATCTTTGATCCTATTCAAGAATTGTGATTAAGTAAACAAGAGGTACGCTCTCATTAAAAATTCATGCGATTCAAAAGGAGGAAGCTTTGTGAATCAGACATCTGAATCCGTACGCAAAGCCGATTATCCGATCGATAATCTGTTCATTAATCGTTGGTCACCCCGATCTTTTCTTGATAAAGACGTCCCTGAAGACACTTTATACAGTGTTTTTGAAGCAGCAAGATGGGCACCATCAGCTTCTAATAATCAACCCTGTCGGTTTATTATCGCCCGTACAGAAGCTGATAAGGAAAATTTTTATTCCTTTATCTACGAAGGGAATCTTGTTTGGTGCAAAAGGGCACCTGTTCTCGCTGCAATCCTTTCGAAAAAATCAGTTGAGGGGAATCCTAATCTTTACCATGCTTTCGATACAGGGACCGCTTGGGGGCATCTTGCATTGCAAGCCTCTATGAAGGGGCTTATCACTCACGCTATGGGTGGCTTTGACCGCGATGCAGCACGCAAGGCGCTAAATGTTCCTGAGGACTATGACATTCAAGCAATCATCGCCATTGGCTATCAAGGTCCAAAGGATGTTCTCCCAGAGAACTATCAAGAACGGGAGGCTCCAACTCCTCGCCGCCCATTAAACGAATTATTGTTTGAAGGCAAGTTTTCTAATATTTAAATCTCCTACTAGCCTCTCGAGGCTGGTTTTTCTTATTTTATAAGCAAATCCTTTCATGGCAGAATGTCAGTCTTTCCTTTTAAAAAGCTTTGCTTATCGCCAAGCCTTATTGACGAAAGCTGAAGTTGCACATTTTGACGTTATTAGAAAAACTATGATCATTCGCTCTCGCTTAGCACTCCTGCTGCGCTTTTCTAAGCATGTATTAACGCTCTAAGATTATGGAACTCATCCAATCTTCTATCCTGATTTATTCATACTTCAAAGAAAAACAAGATTTCAGTTCAAGACCAAACTATATTAGGAAGCATATTAAGAAAGTCACTGCGATGAAGCAATAAAAGGATCGCGAACTAAAAAGTTATCTGTTTTTGGGCATACTTCTCCCTTGGCGCGAAAATAAATGTTGAAATGTGTATGGCAAGGGGAAGTGATTTCCGCTCCAGGATGCTCGCTTTCCACGGGCACGGCCTCAGCTCACTTGGGAATGGACGATCTGTTTTCCTAAGTATTTGTAATTAAAAGTCTCCTGTTCCTGCGTCTACGCGTATGGCTTCGAAGTCAGCTTTCTCGGAACAACTCCACGTTTATTCGTGACGTAACGCTGGCCCTGTTCCCGTTGGAGTCTCGCACCTTCCGCTCCAATCACTCGAGTTTTTGCCTTTGGATGCGCTGTAGTATTTCCCAAAAAAATGCTTGATACACGAAGCTGGAAGGTCATTTGAAGGACAAAGATCGCCCGGATCTCACTAATTTACTAGCGACTTTAATCATCTTTGTCCGTATCGTTTGGATTGGCATCGTCTTTTATCCCTCTGGATTGATCAGCCGCGTCATCTTCGGAATACCCGGCGATCATTTGATAGAGCTTTTGGCGAATGAACAAAGTAACGCCTTTCATCCTTTAGTTTTAGGTGTTGATGAATCAAAGTTTGGGAGAAACCCACTTTTCCGTCGAATTCTCGAAATATGAATTCACCTGTATCGGAGGAAAGAGATTCTCCATCATTTGACGAGTGAAATCAAGCGTTATTTGCGGTAAAGGAGCCATTATAAGAAGCCTTTCTGATGGTTATTTCGTCGATGCTTTAACCTTATCAGAAACGGATTTTTTTCATTTGGTTGATGCGTTGAAGTTCAAAATAAATCACTTGATAGATAAGCCTTTTTACTGTGTTTTGCGAACTTCTAAGACTAATCTAGGTTTATATAAATTTTTTGACTCCATTACAACATTTTATGTTACTATAGATAAAACCTTTATTACGAGCATCTAATGTTTCGTTGGGGATGTTAACTCGATGGGAGTGTCAACATATGGATAAAAGCCAGCTTGCGGAAGAATATATCATTGCACTTATTGCCAAGCAACGGTTAAAGGAAGAATTGCCAAAGGTCACCCTGTTTTCAGTCTCTGAACCCCTTATCGCACTCTTTAATCACATGGAGAACCTCATTAATCATGATATTGAACTTCATTTACAACAGTTGGAGTATTATCACAACAACCTATCCTATTTAACAGAAAGTCAAGAAAAGATTTCTTATATATATGAGGACATGTGGAAGGAAATCGCTAAGCCTTTCCTGGATAAAGCAGTAAAAGCCTATCTTTTGAACCAATCCAAGAAAATATTAAGCCAAGGCTATGATAATATTTATGACTGATATGAAAGAACCGTCCTTACGCGGTTCTTTTTATTTTGGCTAGCAAGCCAACGTTTATACGGGTCTCACTGTTTAAGAAAAGCCGGGGAGAATGCCTGATTCTTGTTTGGACATGAAGCCTCCTATACGGAAGCTGCTTCAGCACAAGGTCCAAGTGATTGGAGCGTAAGGTATGAGAGATATGGAACACTCTAAAATCGTATGTTCCCAAATCGCTGCTGACTCACGATGGTATACTAGGGACCTGTGGAAGGGGAAGAATCGGTAAAACCTTAGCAGCGTACAGCGGAGGAGACTTACCACTCCCCCAGCGGAAAGCGAGTGCCTTCCATTGCAATCAGCACCCGAGCCTTCCTTTGGTATCATAAAAATAAAAAACAAGAACTTTTTCAGTGACTTCAAGAAGAACAAACGTTAATAGGCACCGCTTCCCTAATCGTAAACCCATTACCACTAAGAGCTACAAATTTTGAAAGTAAAAGGAAAACACCCTTTATGGGTGTTTTGTTGAATGATGGAGGATATATTTTCTAAGAAACAAGGTGAACCAATACGCAATAAACGCAATTCCGATGTCAATAAAAAAAACATAATAGAAATGAAAGTGATTCCTTAACTCCACCAGTCCTATATATTTTTCAAGCGGCGCAAGAATAACGGAGAAAATAAAGCTTAAAATGATCGTGAATAAATAAAAATTTTTCCTATGGTTGGTGCAATACTGATACAAGAGTAAAAATCCAACTGGCAGAAACGATGTCGTTAAATTCAAAGCATACGGTAGGATCCAGGTTAACATGTAAGTGTGAATCATGTAATTATGCGTCTCTAAGAAAATGTCAACATATGTCCATAATATATGCACCGTATAACCAAAGAAAAAGATCTCAAATAATCTTTTTCTGTCCATGAAAAAATAAAGAAGAACGAGTGGAAAGATTAACACAGCTAAAATGACCCAAAATTGCCATGTATTCCAACTTGAAAACTGATCCCAAAAATCCTTCAACACCATATTTAACGCATGTTCTTTTTCCATAATATCATGCTGATACTGATTGAATGTCATATAAGATCCCCCAGACACTTATCTTTATGTTTAGCTTGATATTTTAAAAAGATAATATACATCGAAATGAATTGATTTAAAATTAAAATAAATAATCCGTTAAACATTGGTGTTCAAAACATATCTTGCTAAAAGACAGCTCTAAAAATTAGATACTCTATATAGGCTGGAGAATTCTTTAAGACTTAGTAAGTAAAACAACTGATAAAATATAACCATATTTTACAAAAATCCTATTAATGTAAATTTATTACTTTTTGAATATACTGCTTAGGGGATTGAAACATATCAACAGAAGGAAATGAACATTCCATAAAACCAACCAGTAGGGTTGATGAAATGGTACTAGGCATTAGTGCTAGAATTATCGCCAAGGCCATTAGTGGTATTAGCGACGCCTTTACAGGAAGTGACAGTGGTGTTAGCGGCCTGGGCATTGGCTGCATTATTGTCTCTATCCTGGTATTATTTCTTCCTGCTTTATTAACAAAAAACGTGTACTTTTTTGGGGGTATTATCCTAATTTGTGGTATTTTAAACATTGTGTTGTAAGTTACTTTGGCATACTGAGCGGAATTCTTATTGGCATTTCAGGAATTTTGGCTCTCATCCGTAAATACCAAACGCCTAGGACTCATTACTAAAACTGCACTTATTCTTTCTTAAATTGTAAAAAAAAGGCTGAGGCAAAAGTCTTCAGCTCATAGAAAATCCGAACGCATTCTGAAGTGACCCCAAAAGGTTAGACACGGTTATTTAATTAGGCAGCCTGTTGGGCAAGAATACGATATTGTATCGGACTCTTGCCTTTTAATTTGGCCTTAATCCGTTTGTTATTATAATAATCCATATATTTCTCCAGCTCTTGCTTAAAGTGATCAATGCTTTCAAATTCTTTGAGATAAAGGAATTCAGATTTCATAATGCCAAAGAAATTCTCAATCACGGCGTTGTCATAACAGTTCCCTTTACGTGACATACTTTGGGTTATCCCGCGTTCTTTTAAGGCATGGCGGTACTGCTTCATCTGGTAATGCCATCCCTGATCGGAGTGAATAAGCAATGTGTCCTCCTCTGTTAAGCGTTCAAACGACTTCTCCAACATCTCTGAGACAAGTGAGTAAGTAGGTCTGGAGCCGATTGTGTACGTGATGATTTCACTATTATATAAATCAAGAATCGGAGATAAATAGAGTTTTTCTCCAAATAATTTGAACTCTGTAATGTCGGTTACCCATTTCTCATTTGGCTTCTCAGCCTTAAAGTTTCGATCTAGAATATTTGGCGCGGTCTTGCCAATGGTTCCTTTGTAAGAGCGGTATTTTTTCATGCGGACAAGGCATTTCAGACCGAGTTCTTTCATGATGCGTTGTACCTTTTTATGATTAACTTTGTATCCTTGATTTCTAAGTTCGTCACGAATGCGGCGATAGCCAAAACGACCCTCATGTTCGTCATAAATGGATTGAATTAACTCTTTTAGCTCTGCATTCGAATCAGGACGGTCAAAGTTTTTCACTAAATAATAATACGTGCTACGCTTAAGTTCTGCGAGCTTTAGAAGACCTTTCACCGGAAATTCACGCCTTAGTTCATAGACTACTTTCGCTTTGTCTTTTTTGGTGACTTTTCCTTGCTTTGAACTAAGGCATTCAACTTTTTTAAATAGGCATTCTCCATGCGTAAATGTTCAACTTCGTCTATTAGTGCTTCTTGTGAGCCTTCAACTGGCTTGTTTTTCTTATTGCCTTTCTTCATGGATGGACGCTCCTTTTTATTAAGCTTAAGGGCATCTAATCCTCCATTTTCTAATTTCCTTTGCCACCGATATACTGTAGATGGCNTTGATATTGATATTGTTGAATCCACGTTCTAAGAAGAGACTCATCAACTCCAATAGAATCTGCGAAGGCCAATTGACTTTCGTTACTGGTCAAATATCGTTTAACAGCATTTAACTTATCCATAGCTGTAAATTTAGCCACAAGAAAAGCACCTCCAATTGTTAGATGGTGTCTAATAATTGGGGTGCAGTTCAATTCACACTTTTGAAGACATGCGTTCGGAATTTTTAAATGAGTGATAAAGCGCTCCGTCAAACTACTCGCTTTCCTCGGGCACTGCCTCAGGCACGCAGGATGCGCTAGTTTTGGCGTTCAACGCACCATCGGGGTCCCCGAAAAGTGCTTTTTACTTTTTAGGGTGGTATGGATGTGCCAGCTTCGGTGTTCGACGCACAGGACATGCTAGCTTCGGCGTTATCACATGGACGTGATGTTTTTAGTCGAAGTTCCTTAATGGATGTGACGCACTTAGCCGAAGTTCGCTTTAAGGATTCCCAAGTATTTATGACCAAAAATGCCCTGTTCCCGCAGGAGTCTCCGTATTTTGACTACGCTTCTCATTTCCCTAACTACTTATCAATTCGGTATTAGGATTATTTCTCTTCGTTTTGTCTCACCCTATTTTATTTTATCAATTATTTTTTCTATAAGGTTCTCTGTAAAACTCATTAAAGAGCTTCATTAGAGCACGTTTTTCAATACGGGAGACATAGCTTCTAGAGATATTTAGCTTCTTCGCAATTTCTCTTTGTGTTAATTCTTTGCGTTGGTCAAGACCGAATCGGGCAATGATCACTTCCTTTTCACGGTCATCAAGAATATGCAGAAATTCATAGATCTTTCTTTTCTCCATCCGCAAAGAGATTTCATCAACAACATCTTTATTTTTGGATTTGAGCACATCTATAAGACTGATCTCATTCCCTTCCTTGTCTTGACCAATGGGATCATTCAAAGAGACATCTTTACTTGTCTTTTTCATCCCCCTAAGGTGCATGAGAATCTCATTTTCAATGCAACGGGCGGCATAAGTTGCCAGCTTTGTACCTTTTCCTAACGAATAACTTTCGATGGCTTTGATCAATCCAATGGTGCCAATGGAAATAAGATCTTCTGTGTCTTCTTTTGTATTCTCAAATTTTTTGACGATATGAGCAACAAGGCGAAGGTTATGTTCGATTAATTTATTCCGGGCTTCCTCATCTCCTTCAGCCATTTTTTCGATGCACTTTCGTTCCTCATCTTCAGGAAGCGGTTGGGGAAAGGCATTGTTTTTCACATATGATACAAAAAGCCAAAACTCCTTAAATAAGTAAGTGATACTCCCGATGATTGATAACAACGAACCACCTCCGTCAATTTACCCTAATCCCTTATAATAATGTATGTCTCGTGAACTTGTACGCTGTCTGTCCTATATAAAAGACAGAGGAGGGAAATAACTTCATCATCCTTTTATTCTGTTGGAGTTATTCTGTTGGAGGTACTTCTGAATTCTCTCGAACCCTCTTAAATGAACAAACCAAGGATAAGAAATACGAATAATGCCGACATAAACTCCATCTTCTCTAAAAGATTATTGACTAAAGTGATCCAGCAAATAAAAGCTAACTGACATGCCTCCAATGACAGATCCCTCCTAGAAATAAGTACAGCCATAAAAAGTTTCGCGAAAAATCATCGATCGAAAAACAGAAGGTGTTCTTAATATTTTACTTTCATATTCATGGCATTTTTCTGATGATACGCTTACTATACAAGCTACTTTTTCATCGAAAACAACACTTTATAGAATTCCCCTTCTCTAACTTCAGACCGGCCTGCCTTTGTCGGCTTTATACAACTTTTATAAAAGTAAAACGAGATGCAAAATGCACCTCGTTAAAAAATTTTTATAAATAGAATTGGCTTTTAGATAATTTGTCGATAATCTCGTCATTCATTCTTCGAATACGTTCATCGCGCTTAATTTCCATATAAGACTTTAATCTCTTTTCAATCGAAAAAGTGAGGGTTAAAGAAAGTACATTAATCTTCATAAAATATCCCTCCTTTGCAGTGATATCGTTTCATTTAAAACCTGTCTCCTCCTCATACCAAGCTCTTTGACTTGCATTGATTTCCATTGCTACATTTCCTCCTTTATTTGAGATATTTATAGAAAAACTAAAGCTAATTCCTAATCATTAGAGAAAGCTAAAGTTTTATCTAACAAAGATCATTCATGAGTGTCTTAGAAATCTTGACTTATCTGACACCGCTTCACTAAGCTCAGGCTTGATGTGATTTTCAAAACACCTACTAACGATGCTCACAAGTCTCAGGTGTCGAAGACCAAAGCCTAAACTTATAAGGTCTTCCGCAACGTTATACAATAACGTTTTTTACACATAAAAATAACCATGGAACTCCCCATGGTTAGAAAACTTGGCTTGCACCACTTCGCTGGGACTCCTGATGTGATTTTTGCAAATCACACACTTAGGTTGCCCGCAAGCTTTGATGGCGAAAGCCAAAGTTATACACTTATACTATCTTCCTTTATGAGCGTCAGCGAAATTATACATTCTGATAGCATAAAAAGACCATGGGATGGCTACGCCCCCATGGCCGGAATAGACACTATTTACCTAAAACAAATCTCAATCACGTCTATTATGGGGGCGAGCTAAAGAAGCATATGCAATTACGTTTATCGTATTTGGGATATAAGCCAACATATTCCTCACCCTCCATATCAACCTCAAATGTTTTAGTACGCTTCTATACTATAAGGTTAGGAAGGAAATGTAAACCCCTATTTCCATTTTTTATTTAAAAATATTGTCGAATTCCCGTTAGCTTCTTGCATAAAACGATTACACGCCTCCTAACTTTCTATCAGAACCGCTTTTACGAAATGATAATCGTGACGAATAACCTGATTATTTTGTCCTATTTATGAGCGTACATTTCAACAAACTATTATGAAATATTTCATTATGTTACAAAATACCCCTGTTTTGAAACATAACGTTAAGAATACGTAATCTCACAACTCTATTTCCCTGCTATAATAGTTTTAGTTACTAGAAATGAAATCTATCCTGAATCAAAAGTCCCATATTTCAAAGGGGGAGGAACATGGGGAGCAAAGTAAATCGTAAAATTGCTGGGTTATGCGTTGCTGGCTGTCTAGTATTAGCAGCACCACTAGGAGCATCAGCAAGTACATATAGCGACCTTGTTAATAAAAAGCAATCTATTTCACAACAAAAACAAACCGTTCAAAATGACCTTGATAAAGTGAATAAACAAATCCAAGAGCTTACTGAAAAAATTTCAAAGAAACAAATTGAAATTGGACAAACAAAAGATGAAATTGATGTTTTAAATAAGAACATTGACAAAACGAAACAACGGATTCAAGAACGCCAAGAACTTTTTAAAAAGCGTTTAAATACCGTTTATAGACAAGGTGACAGTTCAACAAGTTCTCTTGAAGTTCTTTTTGGATCTAAGGATTTTGGTGATTTCATCAATCGCGCTATTGCATTGTACAAGCTCAATAGCCAAGACCAACAAATCATTAAGAAGCAAAAAGAAGATCAAGAATTGTTGAAAAAACAACAGGACGAAGTTCAGGATAAGTTAAATACATCCGAAAGTGATTTAAGTGATTTGCAAAATTTAGTAGATCAAATCAAAGATTTACAAGAAACAAAGAAAGACGCTATGGCCGCTTTAGATAAAAAGGAAGCCAACCTTGATGATACGATTGCTAACGTTAAGGCACAAATGCAAGCTCAAAAACAAGCTGAAGAAAAAGCTCAAGAGGAAGCAGCCCAACAATCAAATAACACTCAACAATCTGATTCTAGTTCGGATTCAAACAGTTCTTCGCACCATTCAAGTTCTGTTTCTCATTCCTCCAGCCAGCCCCAAACATTAGCTTACATCCCTAGCTCTGCAGCAAGTGGAAGTGTGAGTAAATTAATCAGTGTTGGTAACCAATTCATTGGCAATTCTACTTATGTCTGGGGGGCAATGAACCCTGGTGCACATCAATTTGATTGCTCTGGATTTGTTAACTGGGCTTATAATCAAATTGGTGTCAATCTTGGTTCTCGCTCAACTTCTGGTTTGAAGTATGTTGGTAATCAAGTTTCTTCACCACAGCCTGGCGATCTTGTCTTCTTCTTAGGCAACTCACACGTCGGCATCTACATTGGTGGCGGAAAATTCATTGGTGCACAAACCAGCACAGGTGTAGCGATTGAAAGCTTGACTTCAGGTTATTGGAAAAACCAAGTCACTCAATACCGTCGCGTCCTTAACTAATCACATGCACAGAACCTTTACTTATTTAAGTAAAGGTTCTTTTTACGTTCACCCCTACTCTTCTTCTCGATACCCTTATTATCCCTCACCTAAACATGCCTTAAATATTTTGGTTCAAGTCCTCCCCCTTGTTTCATATGTATGAAATAACGGAGGTGATTGTATGAGCTTAACTCCCATTATCGTCAGTGCTATCGCCCTATTATTCCTCATTGGCTGCATTGCCCAGATCCAAGTCAGTTTGCAACTAAAAAATTGGTTGGCAGCTATCCAACGCCAAACACAATTTGAACGCTTCGACACACCACCAGCAGCCTCTTGGCTGAGAGACGCTCTTGAAGCCTATAAGAGCTATCGCCAAGCTGGTACGGAGGTGAACTCCCAAGCCCTTATTGAGAAACACCTGCTCAGTGAAAGAATCCGCGTCGCTGGAGTCATTCGCACCCCATTAGGTAATATGACACGCATGCTAAATCATCTTCCATCCTTTACAATTATCTTAGGAGTGCTCGGCACCTTTTTAGGTCTGACGCTTGCAATGTTTTCGATGCAAGGCACCTTACTCACTCTAGGGGATGGTTCAGGTTCAGGTAATCTATCAGTGGATACTATTATTTCAGCGATTGCTTCTCCCTTTAAAGGGATGAGTCTCGCATTCATTACAAGTATTGCTGGCATCGGTACGGCCCTTTTGCTCAATTTACTGCAGGCTGGTTATTTTTCAGGGGGACGTTCTCTTTCCTATCTCACTGAACACCTTTTAACTGAAGGGGAGCTTTTTCTTGATCATTATGTTGAAACCCAATTAATGACTGAAAAGCCCAAGGACTCCTTTGAGAAAATCCTCGATCGACTCGCCGCTAAAATTGGCGATAGCTTTGAAGCAACAATAGGAGATTTTAGCCGAGACATGGTCCATTTTACAGAGCGCTTAGACCATTCTATGGAAGAACTACAGAGCATGTTACACAATGAAAAGGAAAGAACCCAAGCCTTTTCCGAAGCAACTCTATCCATGGAGCGATCCGGTCAGAGTTTTGCTAAGGCTACACAGTCCTTTGAAAGCAGTAACCAAGGGATGTCCAAACACATCCAGGGATTACAAGCAGCGATCGAGCAGGCTTTTAAGCGCATGGAAGCTCACGAAAAACGCATGGAACAAACAGGGCAACAAGCACAACGTCTCCTTGAACAAAGCGATAAAAAAGTGGAGACTATCAGCCAGCAATTCTTAAGAGCTACGGAGCAGCAGCTTGAGAATTTTCAAGACAAATATGATCACGCCTCCTCCTCCCTACAGCGTCAGCAGGAGGATTGGCTTTATCAGCATCAAGATATGCATAATCGTTATGCTGAAGCAACGGATACCATTGCCAATGCGCTTGATCAGCTCGAACGCTCACTTTATCAAATGGCTGATAAAATCAAACGTGAAATTATGGATCAAATCAAATATCAAAATGAACGACAGCAGCAAATCGCCAGCCAGACGGATTCGAGACAAGAATCCCGAGAAATCATTAGACATCTCGAAGGCCTCTCACGCGGTATTGAGGCATTATCGCACGATATGGAACGCCGCTCTAGTGATAGCGTTCGCTATTTACAGGAATTTTACCAATTATTCACGCGCATGTCCCAGCATTTAGAGCTTCAAGTTCAAGAACAGCAGCGCATGCGCAGCACACTTCCCACACGGGTGCTTGATTCATGAAAAGACGTCATCCCCATTTCCAAGAAGTGAGGGCTGAAGAGCATTATTGGCCTTCATTTACCGATATGATGTCCATGGTCGTTCTTGTCTTCTTATTTATTACCATGATTGCTTTTGTTCAAAGCATTTATAACGCCTATGAACAAACACAAATTAAGCATGAGCTGGCAAAAGCAACCGATATTAAAAAGCATATATCAGACATCATCAATAAAAAGTTAGAAACTAATGTTGGGCGGGATAAAATCATTCGCGGGCCTAATAACACACTATCTATCCAAGGCAGTGTACTCTTTGATTCAGCAAGTGCTAAAATAAGTGACCAAGGAAAAGCTGTTTTAAAAAACGTAGCAGCTGGACTCGTGGATATCATTGATGATAAGCAGCTCAGTCAATACATATACATCATTCAAATTGAAGGGCATACGGATGCTGTCCCTTACGATAATTGGACATTATCCTCGGAGCGGGCTCTCTCTGTCTTAAAGTATTTACAGCAGGTTAATCCAAGACTAAAACAGGATAACTATGCAAAATATTTAGCAGTTACTGGATACTCAAAATACAAGCCTGCTGTGAAAGGCTCAGACGCAGCTGCCCAAAGTAAAAACCGGCGCATTTCCTTTCAAATTATCCTTGATGATAACAAATGGCAAAATAAACTCAAATCAATCATGGCGAATCCTTGATTCCGACCATATCACCTCTAATAACCATACACTTAAAAGGATGCTCTCTTAAGCCTTTTTACTTGCCTAAAATAAAACCGTACCAAAAGAAAAGCACTGCAGGCTCTGAGAAAACTCAAATACCTGCAGTGCTTCGTGCGTCTTTATATAAAGTCTCTTAGCCTTCAAGCAATAGAGTTTCTGGATCTTCGAGCTTTTGCTTGATACTAACAAGGAAGCGCACAGCTTCACTTCCGTCGACAATGCGGTGATCATAGGATAATGCAAGATACATCATTGGACGGTTTTCCATACGATCCTTATCAATCGCAACGGGACGCCATTGGATGGTGTGCATGCCTAAGATCCCGACTTGTGGGGCATTTAAAATAGGTGTAGATAATAGAGAACCAAATGTACCACCGTTAGTAATTGTGAAGGTCCCGCCTTGAAGATCACTCAAAGCTAATTTACCATCACGAGCTTTTTTAGCCAAATTACCGATCTCACTCTCGATACCAGCAAAGCCGAGACGATCTGCATCACGTACAACTGGAACAACAAGACCTTCTTCTGTTGAAACTGCAATGCCAATGTCATAGAATTTTTTAACGAGAAGGTCAGTGCCTTGAATTTCAGCGTTTAATAATGGAAACTCTTTTAAAGCTCCAACAACAGCTTTTGTAAAGAAGGACATAAAGCCAAGCTTCACGTCATGTTTTTCTAAGAAGCTATCCTTACGACGCTTACGCAGATCCATGATGGCTGACATATCAACTTCGTTAAAGGTTGTGAGCATCGCTGCTGTGTGCTGAACGTCAACTAAGCGATTCGCGATCGTTTGACGGCGACGAGACATTTTAACGACTTCTACAGGCTTTGCAGGATTTTCTTGGACCGCAGGAGCCGCTGGTTTTGATGCAGACTTTTCTGCAGGCTGAGCTGCCCGTTTAACATCATCTCCATGAATGCGGCCAAGCGGATCATTGGTCGATACATCCTTCAAGTCAACACCAAGCTCACGAGCAAGCTTGCGCACAGCTGGAGAAGCGACATAGCGCTCATTGCCAGATGAGACAGCTTCTGATTCAGCAGCCGCCGGTGCCTCTGAAGGTGTCTTATCTTCTGTTGCTGGTGCGGCTGGCTGAGCAGCGTTGCTAGCCGCTGGAGCTGCACCTTCTGCAGCATTAGGATCAAGAACAGCGATCACTTCACCTACCTCAACCGTATCGCCTTCCTCTTTTTTCAGCTCTGTTAATACGCCTTCGTCTTCTGCACTGATCTGTACATTGACTTTATCGGTCTCTAATTCGACGATATCGTCACCTTTGTTTACCTTTTCCCCAACGTTTTTAAGCCATTTGGCTATTGTACCTTCAGTAATTGATTCGGCCAATTCTGGTACTTTTACATCGACCATGATACGCCCTCCTCATTTAAGAAAAAATTAGTTTAACTTGAAAGCTTCAGTTACAATGCGCGCCTGTTCAACCTTGTGAACACCTGGCTCTCCAACAGCCGGACTCGCAGCTTCTGGACGGCCCACGTAATTGACATTTACACGCTTAGAAACAAGTGCACGGAGCCGAGGTTCAATGAACATCCAAGCCCCCATATTTTTAGGTTCTTCTTGTACCCAGACAAGCTCTTTAACGTTTTTGAACTTCTTAGTGATCTCTTTAAGCTCTTGTTCTGGGAACGGATATAATTGTTCGATACGTACAAGATGGACCCTTTCTAGGTCTGCCTGCTCTTGTTCTTTGATTTGTGCTGTGAGATCTAGACTGACTTTACCACTGCTTAAGATCAGGCGTTCTACCTTATCAGGATCACTTCCTAAAGCAGGTTGTTCTAAGACGGTCTCAAAATGGCCTTCTGTAAATGCTTTTGCTTCTGAAGCTACCACCTGATTACGCAACAAGCTCTTTGGCGTCATAATCACTAATGGCCGGATACCTTCTTTGCCTAACATTGCAGCTTGACGTCGTAAAATATGGAAATACTGTGCGGCACTTGATAAATTAGCCACTGTCCAGTTTGCTTCGGCAGCAAGCTGAAGGTAGCGTTCAAGCCTTGCACTGGAGTGCTCAGCGCCTTGTCCCTCATAACCATGAGGAAGCAGCATGACTAAACCAGATTTTTGCCCCCATTTTGCACGACCGGCTGAAATAAATTGATCAAATATAGGTTGAGCAACATTCGCAAAGTCACCATATTGCGCTTCCCAAAGCACTAATGTCTCTTGAGAAAACACATTATAGCCATACTCAAAGCCTAACACAGCTGTTTCAGAAAGTGGACTATTATAAATGGCAAAAGATGCTTTGGCCTCTGGAAGCCCATGTAATGGTGAATAGAGACCGCCATTCTTTTCATCATGCAACATGAGATGCCGATGCGAGAATGTGCCACGCTGTGCATCTTGACCCGTAAAACGGATCGGCGTTCCTTCTCTAAGGATTGTCGCAAAAGCAAGGGTTTCAGCATGTCCCCAATCGACTTTGCCGCCATCTTCAAAAGCGGAGGCACGACGTGACAAAATTTTATTTAACTTTCCATAAACGTTAAAGCCTTCTGGCCATTTCAATAAATTGCTGTTAATGGTCTTTAAGACGTCCTCATCAACAGAGGTATCAATCGTTGGCCAATATCCAGTGACTGTCTCTGGAGGAAGCATTTCATGCACTTCAGTAGCATGACTATTTTTGATCTCATCATAGATGCCTTGAAGCTTTGCCTGAACATCTTGAACAAATTGCTCCGCTTGTTCAGCCGTGAGAATTCCCTCGTTTTCCAGCCTTTGGGCATAGATTGCACGAACCGTTTCATGGGCATTGACAAGCTCATACAATTTCGGTTGCGTTACAAAAGGATCATCCATTTCATTGTGACCGAATCGACGATAGCCGATGAGATCAATGAGGAAATCCTTACCGAAAACCTTACGATATTCATAGGCAAGGTTTGCAGCTGCTAAGCACGCTTCAGGATCATCAGCATTCACATGAACAATCGGAATTTCGAAGCCCTTCGCCAAGTCACTGGCATAACGCGTAGAACGTCCGTCAGTGCTTTCTGTCGTAAAACCAATTAAGTTGTTCGCGATGATATGAACCGTTCCTCCTGTTGTAAAACCAGGCAGTTGACTCAAATTCAAAGTTTCAGGGACAACGCCTTCACCTGGAAACGCTGCATCACCATGCACCATGATGGTAAACGCCTTCGAAAGATTCTGCTCAGGCAGACCAGGCATGCTGCGATCCTCTTGAGCGGAGCGTGCATAGCCTTCAACAACAGGATCAACAACCTCAAGGTGGCTTGGATTATTGGCAAGAGTTATACGCGCCTTAACCTCTTCGCCTTCCTTGATCTCCCAGTTCTCACCAAGGTGATATTTAACGTCCCCTGCCCATCCTTTATTGATGACTGTGTCATCATCAAGCGCTGCATGAGCAAATTCGGCAAGTATCTTTTTGTAAGGTTTGTTTAAAACATGGGCAAGCACGTTGAGACGACCTCTATGTGCCATACCGACAATCACATCTTTTGCCCCATCTTCAACACCATCTTTGACGATCTGTTCAAGCATGGGGACAAGGGTATCCACACCCTCAATAGAAAAGCGCTTTTGCCCAACAAATGTTTTGTGTAAAAAATGCTCTAATCCTTCAACATCAGTTAAGCGCTTAAGAAGAGTAATCCGCTCCTCATTGGATAATTGTGGGTGAATCTGTCCGGATTCAATTTTATTCGTCAACCATTTATGCTCTTCGAGGTCGTGAATGTGACCCACTTCATAGGTTAGCGACTGAGTATAAATGGTTTTTAAATGCGTAACGACATCTAAAGCGTTATGAACACCACTAGGTGGATTTTTCCAAATAACGCTTGCAGGTATATCTAAAAGATCCGCTTCACTTAATCCATAGGTAGCCGCATCAAGCATTCGCGTATCTTTATCTTTACCATTAATCGCATGAATATCAGCAGCTAAATGCCCATAGATTCTAATATTATCTGCATATTTAGCCGCTGCCACAACCTTATCTAATGGTACAGTGCTTGCATTTTCTACACCTTGAACAGTTGAAGTCGTTGCTGAATAAGATGGAGGTGCTCCCCACTCATCAAATAATGCCTTTAATTCTGGATCTACAGCATTTGCATCTGTGCGGTAGATATCGTACTGATCTTGAACATACCCAAGATTGGGACCATATAGGTCTTGCCATGGCGATTGACTGCCACTATTCTCCGTTGCCATGAATGACACTCCTAACTTTTATTTTCCGAAGTATCTATGAAATAAGATGACGATAAAAATGATGAAATTGAACCGATTTTTATTATGGTTCACTTTGAAAAATTAAAACATCCCCCTAAGCAATCTCTCCTTTTTGAACATTAGTCGTCCCGTGCATGCGGGCAGGTAGACATCTGGTTATTGACAGCTCGAGATAGCTCCTGCCAGGGGCGAGGTTTATGGGCTTTCATTTCTTTTGAAAGCATTTTTCTACATCTCCTTAGCCATTTTAGTACAATAGACCAGCATCCTCAAGTTTCTTTTTGATTTTAATGTGATTTTTTGAAAAAACTCTAAGTTATAACGATAAAGTAACGCACAATGGAAAAAAGGAAATTTTAATCACAACCACAAAATTTCCCTCCCACATAATTAATAGCATAATAGAAACGTTCCGCCAAGAAGAAAGCCCTATAAACTCACATTTTTTTCACATTTATCGAAACAGTGCTTTAATGAATGAGTATGGAAACATTTCACAAATAATCGATAGAATTATTTTAATTATTCGTCTTTTATAATCGTTTAACTGCCATTCCGCCAAACCGCATATGTATAGTGTGTTATTAAAACAATTAGAGAGCTTAGCTTGTACCGCTTCGCTGAGGACTTCTGATATGATTATATGGTTAGTCGCAGTCACAAGCGCTTAATGGCAAATCTGATAGTTCAAGAACTCTAAAATAAAGCTAGGCAAGCGGTCCTTACTCTTACTTATATCGCTAAAAAAGAGAATTATTTTTATCCAAAGGGCTTCGGGAGGCAACAAGTGGAGGGAGGAAAAGGTGCGAGACTCCAACGGGAACAGCACGTGTCCGAAGATCCACTCAGGAAAACAGATCGTCCATTCCCAAGTGAGCTGAGGCCGTGCCCGTGGTAAGCGAGCATCCTGGAGCGGAAATCACCTACCCATGCTATACCCAATTTCAACATTTATTTTCGCGCCAAGGGAAAAGTATGCCCAAAAACAGATAACTTTTTAGTACACGATCATTTTATTGCTTCATCGCAGTGACTTTCTCAATATTATTCCTAATATAATTTGATCTTGAACTGAAATCTCGTTTTTCTTTGAAGGATGAATAAATCAGGTTTCTAATCTTTTAAAATAAACTACCGCTAGTAGTCACCAACGGTAGTCTATATCTGCTCATCATATTGTTTAGCTGCCCTCTTCATGCGCCATAAAAACAATATGGATATCAACAACATCAAGAGGCTTGCGCCTACTAAAATATCTGCTTTTATAATCGTTTTGTTTTCAAAGGGAAGAACAGAGCCCATAAATAAAAAAGCTCCTAAGAATAAAAAGATAAAACCAAAACGCCTAAAATCGACAACTTTGAGTTTGAGAGCATTCTTTTCACGATCGGTCATATAGTATCCCTCCATCACTATCATAACATGGACGGATGCTTAATTTCGCTTGTAATTGTTGCTAATCAGGCGTAGTTTTTCCAGTTTAATCTTGTAATGCAGCCTCCAGATCAGCGATCAAGTCATCTACATCTTCAATACCTACTGAGATGCGGATCAGACCGTCAGTAATCCCCAATGCCTCACGTCGTTCTTTCGGAATAGAAGCATGAGTCATTCGAGCTGGAACCGATGTTAAGCTTTCAACGGCTCCTAAGCTTTCTGCGAGCGTAAAGTAATTAATTTTCTTCAGCACTTGATCAGCTTTCGATGCACTGCCGACATCAAAGGAGATCATTCCACCAAATCCTTCGGCTTGTTTTTTGGCAATCGCATGCCCTTGATGCGTCGCTAACCCTGGATAATAGACTCGTGATACCTGAGGATGCTTTGTTAAATAGTCAGCTATGCGGCCTGCATTGCCTTCATGCGCTTCCATTCTTATGCCGAGGGTTCTTATTCCTCTGAGGAGTAAAAAAGAATCCTGGGGTCCCAGAATTGCTCCTACAGAGTTTTGAATAAAATGAAGTCTTTCAGCTAAGCTTTCATTGCAGACGACAGCAAGACCTGCGACCACATCACTATGGCCACTAATATACTTTGTCGCACTGTGCAGGACGATATCCGCTCCTAAATCTAACGGTCGCTGCCAATAAGGCGTATTAAATGTATTATCAACGATGAGTAAGAGATCATGTTTATGCACCATTTCACTGATAGCTGTTATATCTGTAATTTTTAATAAAGGATTCGTTGGGGTTTCGACATAAATAGCTTTTGTATTGGCTTGAATCGCCTGTTCAACCGCTTGTTCATCGCTAGTATCGACAAATGTAACAGAAAGACCAAATTGATTGAGCACCTTAGATATGACACGGTACGTGCCACCATATACATCATCGGTCATGACAATATGGTCCCCGGATTGAAACAGCATCATCACTGATGATATAGCAGCCATGCCAGAGCCAAATGCAAACCCAGCATAACCATTTTCCAAATCTTTAATCAATACTTCAAGAGCATGCCGGGTTGGATTCCCCGTCCGTGAATATTCATAGCCCTTATGCTTTCCAATCTCCTCTTGCTTATAAGTGCTTGTTTGGTAGATAGGAACAACGACCGCTCCCGTCTGCTCATCTTCGGAAATCCCGGCATGTATCAATTGAGTTCTTTTCTTCATATTAATGTCCTCCAATGCGATAGATGTCTTTGCTCAAATAGCGGTCACTGCCGTCTGGAAAAACGGTGACAATGACTTCACCTGATTTTGCCTTTTGGGCTTCCTTTAACGCTGCACAACAGGCTGCGCCCGATGAACTTCCAACAAGCATTCCCTCTTTTTTGCCCAACAGCCTGACCATTTCAAAAGCCTCTTGATCTGAAATTGTATAAATCTTATCGAAATACTCTGTTTTAAGGTACAGCGGAATAAATTCCATACCTATTCCCTCGGTTTCATGTGAGCCTGGCTCCCCGCCATTCAGTATGGAGCCTTCGGGTTCAACAATCATGGTCTTGATTTCTCGATTTTGCTCTTTCAAATATTCTGCGGTTCCCATAAATGTGCCACCAGTGCCTGCGCCTGCTATAAAAGTTGTCACTAGCCCATCCGTATCCTGCCAGATCTCAGGCCCAAGGGTTTTATAATAGGCTCTGGGATTGGCCGGATTAGAAAATTGCGCAGGTGAATAGCTATTAGGAATTTGTTTTAATAACTCCTGTGCCTTATGAATAGCCCCCTGCATTCCCTCTGAACTTGGCGTATGAACGATTTCTGCTCCTAAAGCCTGTATAAGGGCTTGTTTTTCTAGGCTAAATTTTTCTGGCACACAAAAGATAACATGGATAGGCTTCCCGATCGCCGCTAACGCAATTCCAATTCCAGTATTGCCCGCTGTAGGTTCTATAATCGTTCCACCTTCAGACAGTTCACCAGAATTGAGCGCAGCCTGAACGAGCTCTTGCCCTAAGCGGTCCTTGATACTGCCGCCTGGATTAAGATATTCAAGCTTTGCTAATAAACGAACCCCCTCGGGAAGGGGGAACGCCGTCACTTCTACAAGTGGGGTATGACCTATGACCTCATGAATAGTATTAAAACGCCTCATTCACATCTACTCCGCAAAGACTTGACGCCATTCATCTTTACTGGCAAGCATGGTACGTGCGATCTGTTTTGCCCCTTCTAAACTATGATTGGCGGCCCATCCACACTGTACAGGATTACAAGCAGGCACTTCATTCGCCTCTAAGACATCATTTAAGGTCTTTTCTAATGCCTCAAGCGCTTCATCGTAGCTTTCATTATTTAAAATAGAAAGATAAAAGCCTGTTTGGCATCCCATTGGACCAATGTCAATGACCCCATCCATGTGATTGCGAATATTTTCTGCCATCAAATGCTCAATAGAGTGAAGACCAGGCATATCCATATGCTCTTGATTTGGCTGACAAAAGCGAATGTCGTATTTATAAATTTTGTCTCCATGACTGCCTTCAGTAACGCCAACAAGACGTACATAGGGGGCTTTGACCTTTGTATGGTCCAAATTAAAGCTTTCAACATTCATTTTTTTCGGCATGATTCACAGCTCCTTTAGCATAAATAATATGAGACTCGCAGAATTAGTTGCAGCTGTTTCCAAAAATTTATCAAAGGTGATATCTGCATGCTTACCAGCAATATCTGAAAGGGAACGGATAATAACAAAAGGAACATTAAATTGATAGCTCACTTGAGCAATCGCTGCAGCTTCCATCTCTCCGCATTGTAATTCAGGAAAATGTGCCTTTATTGCCATGACACGTTCGGGATCTGAAAGAAAGGAGTCACCCGTTGCAATCCAGCCTTTAACAATCTGAACCCCGCCAATCTGTTTAGCCGCTTGCTCGGCGATTGCCATTAATCCGGGATCTGCTTTGAAGGTCGCTGGCATTCCTGGTACCTGACCGAGGGTATAATCAAAGGCAGTGACATCCACATCATGGTGAACAACCTCTGTGGATATGACAATATCTCCTACGTTAAGTGCGGTATTAAATCCTCCTGCTGACCCCGTATTAATAATGACATCAGGGTGATAAGTGTTAATTAATAGTGTTGTGGCCATCGCGGCATTCACCTTGCCAATGCCAGATTGGAGGACGACGACATCTTGGTCATCTATCTTTCCTGTATAAAAGACGCAGCCCGCTTGCTCCCCCGTCTCTAGTCCTTCAATTGATTGTTTCAGCAACGTCACTTCTTCATCCATTGCACCAATAATGCCTACCTTCATACGCTTAACTCCTTGCCTCTATGTTTTAAAGTAAGATGATCGAAGAACACTTTTCACCTCACCAGTAGTTACTATTCCATTAATAGGGTATTCTTCACGATAACTTCTTGTTCAAGTCACATACATGTTCAGTGTGGCTTCCTTAAATCGGTGAGCACTTGCCCTATCCCAGATTCTAGCACACTCCTGTCAGTCTGCCTAGTTTCCTTATTTAATCAGCGAACGATTAATCTATTAGTTAATCACTAGGTTTAATAAGATTTAGTGTTTTCACTGTACCATATATCTCCACTCACCAGCAAGCAAGTCACTGCTCCCAACCGCAGGGGCTAATGGAGAAAAACATTTTAATTAGAAACCTCGGCTTATTGCCAAGCCTTACTAGCGAAAGCCAAGGTTAAATAAGGGCTATTTACTCGTAGCAGTGGCCATTTATTATTTTGAAAGGGATCCACCTTGGCTCTCACGATACCCCTTCACCGCTTAAGTTAAGAGGAACAGAAACGAGCAGCATTCCCTTTCAAAATTTTATATTTAGAAAAACCGGGCGAAAAGCATGCCCGGTCCTTGCTTGGTATAGTGCATCATCCAATATGAAAGAGGCTTCGTTGCCTGGTCAAGTGGAATGGAGCGCAAGACGCTCAGGCTCCAGCGGGAAGTGGGAGATCGGTAAGACCTTTGCAGTGCGAAGGCGCGAGAAGGCTTACCACTCCCCCGCGGAAAGCGAGCGGCCTGAAGCGGAAATCCGCACCGTCCTCATGATCAGAAATTTTATACTTTCTGATCTTTTAAAAAGACTGAGCACGCGCATGCTCAGTCTTTTCTCTGGGAAGTTATGAACCCTCTTCGTCTACGCTCAGAGGCTTCCATCCTTTATTTTTCACCCATTGTAATAAAACATCATAGGTTGTATTTGAACCTTTCGCATGAACCTTACCCAATGATTTATCTGGGGCACCACCATTGCCCAGCCAGACGACGACCATATCCCCTTCAGAAATCCCAGTGGCTATCGACATCGCTTTAACCCGTTCATTCCAATCGACAGATCCCTGATCATAATTCGTTGTATGAGGTTCACTTTGTGACGTTCCTATTGGCTTCCATGGTCCTGTTAAAGCCGGACCATTTTTCGCATCCTCATCAGTTGTCGAATCACTGTCATCAGACGTTGTTGAATCATCATCTGATACTTGTGAGTCATCTCCTTGATTCTGATCATCTGTTGCTTGTGTATTATCTTTATCCGATTTATCTTTACTTGAATTTTCTCCAGCTGTCTTATGCTTTTCCTCACTTTTTGTTGTTGCATTTTGCGTGCTCGCTGTATCAGATGGGGAATTTAAAATATTTATGAGTAAATATCCACCTATCACTACAATCAGCGCAACCACAATGCCGATAGCCCAATTGAGAAAGCGATCAAAGCTTGACTTTTGTCTCCTTGAAGAGCGTGAAGAAAAGGATTTGTCTTCTTTAGCCATCATCCATCCTCCTTTTTACTTCCCTCTATAGATTGTACCACCAATACACTATTCGTAGTATAAAAAGTTATCCTGTCCTCTCGTCAAAAATTGAATGAATAAAAGGTAAGACTGTCGAATAGAGATAGAACATAGGCTGTTGGACTGTCAAAAGGACACTAGAAATGACGAGTTTAGCTGCCAATCAATATCGCAAGACTAAAGGAGACTCTCTTATATGCCAAAAATTCATTTTGATCGTACCCTATCCCATCTTGAAACCTTTGATACCATCGCCTACAATCCACTGACTGAAACGCTCACTGTCTATTTTGATAATGGTGAAACAGCTTATTTTTCTAGCGTTCCAGAAAAAGTGATTTTTTATTGGCTAATTACAGAAAATAAAGAAGCTTATTTAAAAGAAACGATCATGAAAAAAAGGACTGATCGAGTAGATGCAGTCCAACAATATTAGCATAGACCCACTATGAATGCCGCGCTTCATCGAGTTGGTGAAGGTCGTCGACAAGATCATGATAGATTTCATAGGTTTTATGATCTCCCGGATGATGATCAAGATTGACAACAACCATAGCATATTTTGGATCATCAGCCGGGAAGTAACCGGCAAACCATTCATTTGTATGTCCCTTATCCGTCTCTGCTGTTCCAGATTTTCCTGCAACTGGATAGGACGCATCAGCTAAAGCATGTCCGGTGCCCTTCTTGTCCTTAACAACATCACGAAGCAGAGCTTGTAACCTTAATATGGTATAAGACTCTAGCCTGCTATCCCCCAACCCTTCCTTAGGAAAGGTTGTCAGCTTTACACCACTTGGCTGATTATAATCGACCTCTGTCGCTGATCTGACACTTTGTTTCTCACCGCCACGACTAATGGTTGCCATCATATTGGCAACAGACAACGGTGTAAGCCGAACATTAAGCTGACCGATAGCCGTTTGAGCGATAGCTTTTGAATCATGGTGATCGGCTCCTTTTGCCCAAATCACATTGCTTTCTTCATCAGGAAACTGTTGAAAGTTCTGCAAACGGAACACGTCATCCGTCCAGCCAACCTTATCCGTTAGGCCTAATGCCTTACCGAAGCGTGTGAGTGTTTGATCATCGGTTTCCATCAGGCGATTTGCAAGGGTAGCAAATGTATAATTACAGCTTTGAGCAAAGCTATCTTCAAAATTCAATGCACCAAGCTGGCGCTCACCTTGTCCTGTTCCATAAGGGTTCAAATTACAATTAAATGTTTCCTCATCGTTCACTAGATTATTTTGAATCGCGGCCGCCGCTGTCACTATTTTAAAAACAGAACCAGGGTATTGAGCCTTCAGCATTTGATTGCCATTAGCAAAAGGATGGTGAGCATCCATTTGTGGCAGGCTTACCATGCTTAACAAGTCACTGGTCACAGCATCTAAGATCACCACACCGCCTTTTTTCAGCCCATGCTTAGCAGCGGCTTGCTCGGCGAGCTTTTGAATCGCCGTATCGAGCGTTGTTTTGACCTTTAAAGGATAATATTCAGTATTTGCTTTTGATGACACCCGCACACTATTATCGAACAAGGGCTCACCTGAAGCGCTAGTATGATACAGCAGCTTAGTTTCATTCTTTGATAAAAGAAACGGATCAAAAGCCTTTTCCATCCCTAAAACACCAATTGGTGTCTGCGTTGTCACATTACCATTCTTCAATAAATCTGGATAAAGCTTTTGAATCGCCGTTGGATTTTCCTTTGTTGTCCCAAGGACATAGGAATCCGACCACTCCTTTGACGGTTGTCTCACTTTTAAGGCCTGAACACCTACGATATGAAGCTGGTTAATCTGTTTCATTTGCTCTTTGGTCAGCTTTAAAGATTGCCCCCTAAAAACAAAGGCCTCTTTAGCACGCTTAATGGCTGAAGTCATATCAGCCGCTGGAACGTTAATAATTCGAGCCAACTTTTCTACTGGCCATTTTCTATTTTTCAGAAAAGGAAATAAGACCAATGCGGGTTGTTCTACATCATTTAATTTGACCTTCCCCGTTCGATCAAGCAAAATGCCACGCCCATTATTAATAACAAATTGACTTGTCCGCTGGGTAATGCTTTGCGTGATTAGATTGACATGTGCTCTTGAAAATGATGTGGTAGCAAAAAGTTGAATTTGTGCCAACCGGCAAATAAACCCTGCAAAAATGAGCAAGATGGCAATACCTATAAACATTATGCGTCGATTTCGCATCACTCCCACCACCTTGCCTCTAGTGTTGACCGATCGATATCACTATAAACAAGGGAAATGGAGAAAGACGAACCGTTACAGTATATATCCTGAAAAGAAAACAGCACCTAGTGAGAACTTATAATGGCACGCTGCCAGCTCGGCTGTTGATCTCCTTAACCTGGAGTGGAAACGGGCACCGCCCTTCGTGATCAGAAATTTTATACTTTTTCCTGATTTATTCATACTTCAAAGAAAAACGAGATTTCAGTTCAAGACCAAACTATATTAGGAAGCATATTAAGAAAGTCACTGCGATGAAGCAATAAAAGGATCGCGAACTAAAAAGTTATCTGTTTTTAGGCATACTTCTCCCTTGGCGCGAAAATAAATGCTGAAATTGGGTATAGCATGGGTAGGTGATTTCCGCTCCAGGATGCTCGCTTTCCACGGGCACGGCCTCAGCTCACTTGGGAATGGACGATCTGTTTTCCTAAGTGGATCTTCGGACACGTGCTGTTCCCGTTGGAGCCTCGCACCTTCCGCTCCAATCACTCGAGTTTTATCCTTTGGATGCGCTGTAGTATTTCCCAAAAAAATGCTTGATACACGAAGCTGGAAGGTCATTTGAAGGACAAAGATCGCCCGGATTTCACTAATTTACTAGCGACTTTAATCATCTTTGTCCGTATCGTTTGGATTGGCATCGTCTTTTATCCCTCTAGATTGATCAGCCGCGTCATCTTCGGAATACCCGGCGATCATTTAATAGAGTTTTTGGTGAATCAGCTGTTCATTCGCATGAGCAAAGTAACGCCTTTCATCCTTTAGTTTTAGGTATTGAATCAAAGGTTGGGAGAAACCCACTTTTTCGTCAAATTCTCGAAATAAGAACTCGCCGGTATCAGAGGAGAGTGAACCTCTATCATTTGACAATTTAATTCTACGAGTGAAATCAAGCGTTATTTGCGGTAAAGAAGCCATTATAAGAAGCCTTTCTGATGGTTATTTCGTCGATGTTTTAACCTTATCAGAGACGGATTTTTTTCATTTAGTTGATGCGTTGAAATTCAGAATAAAGCACTTGATAGATAAGCCTTTTTACTGTGTTTTAGGAATTTCTATAACTAATCTAGGCTTTTGTATGAAAACAAACGTCTTTCATCTAGTAGAACCTATAGCGTCTTGTCAATACTGAGCGAAGACATACACGCTTATCAAAAGTTTCATGGTAGAGGATGGCGACGCGAATGTGAAGCCACGGTGGTTTCTGATCCTTTTAAAAAAGCATCGCCGCTTGGCGATGCTTTTTTGTATCATTTAGTTGACCTCAACGATTTTAACGAGCAGGTCTCCTCCTGGTGTTGGGACCGTGACTTCTTCACCAATGCTACGACCAATGAGGCTTTTAGCCATCGGTGAATCGTTGGAGATTTTACCTTCAAAAGGATCGGATTCCGCACTACCAACAATTTTATAGGTTTCCATATCACCATCAGGTAGCTCTTGGAACGTGACTGATTTCCCAATGCCAACGACATCAGGATTAGAAGCATCCTCTTCAATGATGACGCTATTGCGGATCATTTGTTCTAATTGCTGAATGCGCGATTCAACAAAGGCTTGTTCGTCCTTAGCCGCATCGTACTCAGAGTTCTCAGACAAGTCACCAAAGCTACGCGCAACCTTTATCCGTTCAACAACTTCTTTTCTCCGTTCAACTTTAAGATAATCCAGTTCCTTTTCTAACTTTTCTTTTCCTTCAGCTGTCATATAATGTTTCTTTTCCTCGACCAAAGTGACACACTCCCTCTTTATTATCAACACAACTTATAGTAAGCGTTTGACTAATTTACTTCTATAGACTTGTCATTAATTCCTTCCAAAATGGAACGGATTTTTGTCACCATCAAATCAATGGCAACAACATTCTGTCCACCTTCAGGAATAATGATATCTGCATAGCGCTTTGTCGGTTCAATAAATTGATTATGCATTGGACGTACTACTGTGATGTACTGATCAATAACAGAATCCATTGTTCGTCCGCGATCACTCGTATCCCTTATCAATCGACGAATAATGCGAAGATCCGAATCGGTATCCACATACACCTTAATGTCCATCAGGTCACGCAATCGCTCATCCTCTAATATGAGAATGCCTTCTAAAATGATGACATCTTTTGGTTCGATAGGGATTATTTTATCAGATCTCGTGTGAACTGTATAGTCATATACTGGCTTTTCAATAGGTTCAAAATTCTTTAGCTTAATTAAATGCTCGATTAATAGATCATGATCAAAAGCAAGTGGATGGTCATAATTGATTTTCTGCCGCTCCTCCATCGATTTCTCATCATGTGCTTTATAATAAGCATCTTGTTCAATTAAAGCAATAGATTGATTGGGAAAGCTCCTTGAGATCTCATTAGCTACAGTGGTTTTCCCAGATCCAGAGCCACCGGCAACTCCTATAATAATTGGCTTTTTTGACATGCGATTTAATCCCTTCTTACAAATGCTTGTGCTTTTAAATGCGTCGAATCATCCGAAAATGACAATCAAAACCTGCACTATGATTACCGCCTCATCTTGTATGTGACTTCAATTTATACAGATTATACAGGGAAAAGAGGAGCAAACGCTACTCCTCTTTTTTGACGTTATCCCATTCATGCTTATACTTATTCACCACTTTATCGTGTTCTGCAAGTGTTTTAGTATAAATAATTTTGCCATTTGGCCGCGCATAAAAATACAAATCTGAAATATCTGCTGGATTCAGAACAGCACTGATGGAAGCCTCACTCGGGTTATTGATCGGGCCAATTGGCAAGCCCTTTTGATGATATGTGTTATATGGTGAGCTCACTTCTGTATCCTTGTAGGTTACCTTCTGTTTTGAGCTTCCTAAGGCGTATAGCACCGTGATATCACTCTGTAAAGGCATGCCTTTATTGATGCGGTTATAAAACACTCCCGCTACCTTTTGACGATCCTCTGGCTGACTTGCTTCTCGTTCTACGATAGATGCCATGGTTAGAATCTTATGCACCGAACCTAAAGAATTAGTATTGATCTGTTTTTGATATTTATTCAATATCGTCTGGGTCTTATCCAACATTTTATCAATGATGGTATCCAAATTCGGCTTTTTCTTATCATAGCCATATGTCGCAGGGAACAGATAGCCTTCCAATGGTGATTTAATCTTTTTATCTAAAATGGCATCCTTTAAGAAAGGATATTTCTTCATGTAATGCGTCTTAATATAATCGCGATTTGTCAGCTTGTCATGGATTGCTTTAGTACTCATCCCCGTTTTTTTAGCAATCCGCTCTGTAATTTGGGAAACGGTAAAGCCTTCTGGTATCACAACAGTTAGTGCTGCTTGACGGTCGACATCGCCATTCTCCATTTTCTGAATGACATCCTTAACAGACATTGAGGGAGAAAACTGGTAGATTCCCGCTTTAAAATCGGTTTGATTTTTATATTTAGCATAATAGCGAAAAACTGGACTACTATGAATAAGTCCTTTGGATTCTAGCAGATCTCCAATTCCCTCAACCGAAGTTCCACTTGGAATCGCAACGACAATTTTTTTATCACTAGAAGAACTCACTGGGGCTAAAGAATGATGAATATAATAAAAAATGAAAGTGATGCCGCCTATAATAATAATCGCGAGCGCGATGACGATGATAAAGACAATTTTTCTCACAAGCTGCGCTTCATTCGCCCGCTCCTTTAGCTTGTTGAATTGGTCTTGTGATTCTCCCAATAAGAACGCCCCTTTCAATTTCCTAATCCATTATACTATAAGATAGTAAAAAGTCGAGGAATCTTGAGAGAATATTACAATTTTCGTCTTTTTTCTTTCCTTCCTTTATCATTCCCATTGCCAGGGTATAAAAGGTAGCACCTAAAAAAAGACATCTGCACTCCAAAACGTATAAGCAAGGCAACCAAAAAGCTCCCCGAATAAGGGAGCCTTGTGTCTATCTGTAAATTTATATTCGTCTAAAGGTCTTCATTGTCAGCAAAGGTATTTAACATTTCCTCAACAATGTCCCATTCCTCGTCCGTTTCAATCGGGTAAAGATTGAATTCGCCGTCGACATCTTCATATCTGAAACCGAATACCTCGGCCTCATCCTCCTCATCCTCTTCAGAGGATTCTACAGGCTGAACAACCATATAGGATTTTCCAGTTTCGTCAACATCAAAGGTAAAGAGAATATCAAAGAGATGCTCTTCACCCTCTTCGTCTGGAATTATGATACGCTCTTGATCTTCATCATGTGTATGCGTCATTCTAGCGACACTCCATTTCCATTACGATCTAAATACCCTTGCAAAATTAATACAGCAGCGGCTTTATCAATGACCTTTTTTCTCTTTTTACGACTGACATCCGCCTCGATTAATATTCTCTCGGCAGCCATGGTTGTCAAGCGTTCGTCATACATCTCAACGGGCTTGCCAAAGCGCTCACTTATTTGTTTCGCAAAGTGTTGGCAAGCCTCTCCACGTTCACCAATGGTGCCATTCATATTTTTTGGAAGTCCGACAACAAAACGAGAGACGTCATAGGCCTCAGCCAATTCACCAATTCGATTATAAAGCACATGTCTCTTATGCTGCTCATAATGAATGGTTTCAATACCTTGAGCTGTCAGCCCTAGTGCATCACTGATCGCAATGCCTACGGTTTTCGTTCCGTAATCGAGCCCCATCACTCTCATAGATCTTCCTCGCGATGCTTCTCTAAATAAGTCGTCACTAGCTCTTCAATAATCTCATCGCGTTCAATTTTACGAATGAGATTACGAGCATCCTGATGGCGGGGAATATAAGCTGGATCACCTGACAATAAATAACCAACGATTTGATTGATCGGATTATATCCCTTATCCTGTAAAGCTTGATGAACCTTTAATAAGACATCTTTGACATCATTGCGATCAGGTTCATCAAAGAATTTAAATTGCATTGTTTTGTCCATTTCGGGTCCCCCCTCATCTTGGAATAATTAGGACTGCTCTGACACCCATTGTTCTACATAATGAAGCGCATTGTCAAGCGCTTGGGGATTCTTACCACCAGCTTGTGCCATATCTGGGCGTCCACCGCCACCGCCACCACAACGTGTCGCAACTTCCTTCACTAACTTACCTGCATGATAGCCTTTTTTAACGAGATCATCCGTCACCCCGCTGGCAATATTGACCTTTTCGCCACTAACAGAAGCCAGCACAACCACAACGGACTGCAGCTGCTCTTTAATTTTATCAACCATGGCACGCAATCCATTCATATCTTGACCCTCAATTTTACGCGCGACAACCGAAACACCTTCTATCTTTTTAATAGACTGTTTGATGTCGTTGAGCTCTGTATTACCTAATTTCGCTGTTAAGGACTCTTTTTCCTTTTCCAATTGATGAATTTGCTGAGATAATCCTTCAATTCGATCGGGAATACCGTCAATCGTCGTTTTTAACAAGGAAGCGATATGCTGAAGATCCTTGAGACGCTCATTGAGCAATGTAAAGGCTGCTTTCCCTGTTACAGCTTCAATACGACGCGTGCCTGCACCGATTCCTGCTTCCGCTACGATTTTAAACAAGCCGATTTCAGACGTATTCGCCACATGGCAACCGCCACAAAGCTCCAAGCTGTAATCCCCGATTTGAACGACCCGAACGATGTCGCCGTATTTTTCACCAAATAGCGCCATTGCCCCCATCGCTTTCGCTTCAGCAATATTTTTTTGAAAAATGTTAACAGGCAGCTTGGCCCATATCTTTTGATTGACAATCTCTTCAACTCGAGCAAGCTCCTCATCATTGACTTTGTCAAAATGAGTAAAGTCAAATCGAAGTCTTTCTGGAGCGACTAAGGACCCTGCTTGATTGACGTGCGTGCCAAGAACATCTTTCAAAGCTTGATGCAGGAGATGAGTAGCGGTATGATTCTTTTCTGTGTCCGCTCTGCGTTCAGATTGGACGGTTGCAACAAAGACATCGCCTTTTTTGACATGACCTTTATTTACAAGAACAGTGTGCAAATGCTGACCGTTAGGTGCCTTTTTGACCTCTTGAACAAGCAGCTCGGTGTCTTGATTCGTCAGCATGCCTTTATCAGCAATTTGTCCACCGCTTTCCGCATAAAAAGGGGTGACGTCTAAAATCACTTTGATCTCATCACCTGTCTGAGCGAAATCGACAAGGTCATTGCCTTTGACAATGACTGAAACCGTTGAAGACACTTCATGCTCAGAGTAGCCCACAAAATCACTGGCCACCGTGATATCGCGCAGCGTATCATCCTGTACCTGCATAGAATCTGTTGTTTGCCGGGCCTGTCTCGCTCTTTCCCGCTGAGCTGCCAATTCCTTTTCAAAGCCGTCATGATCGATAACTAAACCAGCTTTTTCGGCATATTCCTCTGTCAACTCAACTGGGAAGCCGAAGGTATCATATAGCTTAAACACATCTGCACCGGCAATCACCGTTTCTCCAGCCGCTGCTGCCTTTTCAATCACATTCTCCAATATCGCTAAGCCGTCATGGAGTGTTTCATGAAAGCGTTCCTCTTCCGTACGAATGATCTTCTGAACAAGACCCGTTTTGCTTTCAAGCACATCATAAAATTCACCCATAATCTCAGAAATTAGCGGTACAAGCTCGTACATAAAGGGCTTTTCTATATTGAGCTCCATCGCAAAGCGGACGGCTCGGCGGATAAGGCGTCTTAGAACATAGCCACGACCTTCATTCGAGGGCAAGGCACCGTCAGAAACGGCAAAGGAGACCGCCCGCACATGGTCAGCAATCACTTTAAAGGCGATATCCTTTTCAGTAGACTTTCCATACTGTTCACCACTGATCTCTTCAATGCGCTTGATCAATGGGATGAATAAGTCCGTATCAAAATTGGTCTTAGCCTCTTGAATAATCGAGACCATACGCTCAAGGCCCATTCCCGTATCAATGTTTTTCTTTGGAAGTGGTGTATAGCTCCCATCTGGATTGTGGTTAAACTGCGAAAACACGAGATTCCACACTTCAAGATAGCGCTCATTTTCTCCACCCGGGTAAAGCTCCGGATCATCGGGATTATTGCCATAAGCTTCGCCTCGATCATAGAAAATCTCCGTATTCGGTCCACTTGGCCCCTCACCAATGTCCCAAAAGTTTTCCTCTAAGCGTATAATGCGCTCTTTAGGAAGACCAATCCTTTTATGCCATAACTCAAATGCCTCATCGTCCTCTGGATGAATCGTCACTGATAAGCGTTCAGGTTCAAAACCAATCCATTTGTCACTGGTTAAAAATTCCCAGGCCCATGTGATAGCTTCCTCTTTAAAATAATCACCAATTGAGAAATTCCCCAACATTTCAAAGAAGGTGTGGTGCCTTGCAGTGTATCCTACATTTTCAATATCATTAGTGCGAATCGCTTTTTGGGCATTAACGATTCTAGGATTTTCTGGGACCACCCGTCCATCAAAATACTTTTTTAATGTAGCCACACCACTATTGATCCAAAGCAGGGTTGGATCTTCATGAGGAATAAGAGAGGCACTTGGCTCAACACGGTGGCCCTTCTCTTTAAAAAAATCTAGAAACATTTGCCGCACTTGTTTTGAACTTAACCTTTTCATGCATACTTCCTCCTTCTAAGCGTTAACGAGTCGATCAGTCTAGGCGTTATAATGCAAAAAGCCCCCATCCCAAGCAGGGACGAGAGCTATAATCTCACGCGATACCACCCTAGTTATAAACGCATTTCCCACTAAAGAAATGGTTTATCACCTTCAGCTACATGATAACGGGTGTCCCCGGCAGGTATTAATTGCACTTCAAGAGTGGCACTCACCAATCGTTACACCTGGATTCTCTCAGCCTTGGAATCCTTTTCTGTCAGGGTCGGATCAATGATTAACTCCTTCACCGTATTGACGCTATTTATCGTTAACAGTCATATCTTATACACAGATTATAGTCATGTCTCCTGTTGATTGTCAATTTTTTTTCGATATTTCATAAAGTGGATGATAAAAACACGAAGAATCACAAAGATGGGCACAGCAATCAGCATGCCAACAACCCCTGCTATATCTCCGCCTATAACTAATGCGAGCATGATAAAGATCGGGTGAATATGCACACTTTTCCCAACGATTAACGGACTAAAAATATTCCCTTCTAGGAATTGTACAATCAATATTAATAACAAGACAAAGATGACTTTTTTCATAGACAGCGTCACCGCCACAAGCAAAGCGGGCACAGCGCCAATCACAGGGCCAAAGTAGGGAATAATGTCGGTAATTCCTATGAAAATGCCCAATAGAAGGGCATAAGGAATATGCAAGATCCATAATCCGATAATAGAGACAATGGCGACAACAAGACAGACGAGTAACTGCCCTCTGATATAACTGCCTAAAGATTCATCAATCTCTGTCGCGAGCACTCGTCCAGAATCCCTAAATCGAGTTGGCACATGGCGATTTAACCAATTTTTCACTCCTGCAAAATCCTTTAATAAATAAAAGACAATAAACGGAATGAGCAAAATGGTAAAAATGGATTTAAACAGACCTTGTATCCATAAGATAATGCGCTTCACAAGCTGATTTAAACCATTTTCTAATGAACCAAGAATACGATCAAAGTGATCATGAAGCGTTTCGGGAAAATCAGAAGTAGCGTAATAAATATGATTGACATTATCCTTATACATTTCTTGAAGATGCGGACCTTGTTTTGCAAAGCTTTTTAGCTCTTCTATCACGATCGGTGCTCCTTTTATACAGGCAAAGATCACCGCACCAAAAAACAAAAGATAGATCACTAAAATAGCTAGTGGTCTCGGCAAGCCTTGCTTATGTAAACCCTCAATTAAGGGATGTAGCAGATAGGCGATCAAACACGCGATCAGAAATGGTGCTAAAATTCTTATGAGATAATCAAATCCATGCAGAATATAGGGAAATAACTTTAAGAGAAACCAGCAGTTTAAGAAAATGAGAATTAAAACGGCTAATTTTTTCATCCAATCCAAAGTCGTCCATTTTTTCATCATGACCCCTCCAATGCATAGTCTGCCTCAGAAGCTGCACTGTTATGATAAAACAGCAAAATTGCTATTCTAATGCCTATAAATGTTTTACATTAGAAAACTTGGCTTCTACTTCACCGCTCCATTCAGCACAGCCTGATGTGATTTCCCTAATCACGCATTAAGGTTGCACCCTTTGGGCACCCCTGATGTGTTTTTCCAAATCACGCATTAAGGTTGCACCCTTTGGGCACCCCTGATGTGTTTTTCCAAACCACACATTAAGGTTGCACCCTTTGGGCACCCCTGATGTGTTTTTCCAAATCACACATTAAGGTTGCACCCTTTGGGTACCCCTGATGTGTTTTTCCAAACCACACATTAAGGTTGGCTGCAAGCCTTAGAGGGCGAAGGCAAAAGTTACACTTATGAGCGTCAGCGAAGTTATACATTCTATTAGTATTAAAGAGGGGGGCTAAAACGAAAAGAGATCACATTCATACCGAACGATAAGATTTTTAAAGAAGCTAAGGAAAACAAATGCGTGGTTAAAATACGGAGACTCCTGCAGGAACGGGGCCAGCGTTACTTCACGAATAAACTTCGAGTGGTTCCGAGGAAGCTGACAACGAAGCGATACGAGTAGACGCAGGAACAGATGATTTTTAGTCATAAATAGTTGGAGCCCTTAAAAAGGGTTGTCTAGGTGCCTTACATTCTTCAAGGCACTTCGGCTAAGTGTGTCACATCCATTAAGGCACCTCGACTAAAAACATCACATCCATACACCCCAAAAAGTAAAAAGCGCTTTTCGGGGACCCCGGTGGTGCGTCGAACGCCAAAGCTAGCGCCTGATGCGGGCCTGAGGAGGGGACCGCAGAAAGCGAGTAGTTTGACGGAGCGCTTCACGACTCACTTAAAAATCCGAACGCATCCCTTCAAAATTGTGGATGCGTTCGGATCCTCTATGAGCTGAAGACTTCTGTCTCAGCCTCTTTGTCACTTTATATTTTTTAACCTAGGTTAAGCTCTTGATCCTCGAATAAATCATCAAGTGTTGTCAAACTTCCGTCCTCTTCCACTTGGTTTAGAGATAAGCGCCCATTGGTGAGTGTTAATTCTATGAAACAATCCCAACAATAGAACTGATTCACACCAATTTTCCCTAAATTTTTATTTTTACAATTTGGACAGTGCATACAATTTTTCACCTCTAATTGCATCTTGTCCAAATTTCAAAAGGTTATACGTCACCTTCTTCAGACATAAAGACATCCTCCCAATCGTCATCCACTGATTGGAGTCGCTCAACAAGCTTATCCTTTAGTGCCGAATGCCTTGTACCGCTGTCGGTTTGTTGAATAGAATAAGCGAACGCCTGTTCATCCCCACATAAAATGAGAAATGACTTACTACGCGTGATGGCCGTATAGATAAGATTGCGCCTGAGCATTCGATGATAGCCTTTTACGATGGGCAACACAACAATCGGGAATTCACTGCCTTGGGATTTGTGAATTGAACAGCAGTACGCCAAAGTGATCTGATGCAAATCCCGTTTTAAATAAGTGATCTCTTTCCCATCAAAAGAAACAACAAGCTGATCTTCTTTGTCTGTCGTTTCCTTAGCTCTGAAGATGGCAACCACTTCACCAATATCGCCATTAAAAACACCTTGATCGGGGTTGTTGACAAGCTGTAGAACCTTATCTCCTGTCCGATACAGCTTGTCCCCAAACGTCAATGTCCGTTTTTGTTCACTTTCTGGATTCAAGAGCTCTTGCAGTGCTTGATTCATCGCATCAATGCCCGCATTTCCTCTATAAATAGGCGCTAATACCTGAATGTCCATAGGTGTATAGCCCTTTTTTACAGCGTTTTGGCAAACCTGACTAACGACATCTACAATTTGATTTTGATGACAGCTAAAAAAGCTACGGTCTCCTGTAGGTTTGGCAAGCTCTTTTGGGACTTGACCCTTTTTTATTTCGTGAGCAAGCTCTATGATAGATGAATCCTCGGACTGCCGATAAATATCCGTTAAACGGACCGTTGGAATCACTTCAGAGTGTAAGAAATCATTTAGCACCTGCCCGGGGCCAACCGAAGGCAGCTGATCCTCATCACCAACAATGATGACTTGCATAGGAAGCGGCAAGGATTTAAACAATTGATTAGCAAGCCAAAGATCAACCATGGACATTTCATCAATAATCAACAGCTTTCCTTCAATAGGATGCTCTTCATCATGATCAAAACCACTTCCACCTCGCCAGCCAAGCAGCCGGTGAATCGTAACAGCAGGAAGGCCTGTTGATTCGCTCATACGCTTTGCTGCCCGCCCTGTTGGTGCTGCTAAGATAAACGGATAAGGGTTGTCTTGATTATACTCCTTCTCATTTAAGGAAAGACCACGGAGTTCAGCAAAGATCTCAACAATTCCCTTAATAACAGTGGTTTTTCCTGTACCAGGTCCCCCTGTCAGAAGCATGAGCGGGGATTGAATCGCTTTTTGAATGGCTTCTTTTTGAGAAGGCGCATATTGAATGCTTAAGCGCTCTTCCAACTCGCCTAGTGCTTCAAGAAATTCACTTTCAGAAAACTCACTTTCAAAATCAGTTTGTTCCGACAACTTTTTTATACTTGTAACGATGCCTTTTTCAGCAAAATAGAGGGAGGGAAGGTAGACATGCTCCCCTTCTACAATCAATAAGCCTTCTTCTTCTAGTATATTGATTTCTTTTTCAATAGATTCCGTGCTCACTTCCTCGGCCTTACTCATGGTTAATAACGCTTGAACCCCTGCTATAACTTCTTCAAAGGGCATATACACATGGCCTTCATTCATCGCCTTTTCGTTCAGCCAATACAAGCAGCCGGCCTGGATACGCTCTGGATGATCCCCTATCAGACCAAGCCGCCGGCCCAATTCATCGGCACGTTGAAAGCCAACGCCTTCTATATCCTGCACAAGTTGATAGGGATTGCTTTCTATCATACTGATGGCTTCATTCCCATAAGTTTGATAAATTTTGGTGGATAATTGCGTACCAAACCCATAATCTGAAAGTGCAATAAGCACCTTTTCTAACCCTTCGTGCGCGAGTAGTGTTTCAGCGATTTGTAAGGCCTTGTCCTCTTGAAGTTTTGGCACCTCGCTTAACACTTCCGGTTGGTTTAAAATCTTCGAGATGGCATTCTCTCCCAAGTGCGCAACGATACGTTCAGCTGTCGTTTGTCCTATGCCGGGGAATAACTCACCAGAGAGGTACTGAACGACACCATCCTTGGATTGGGGAAGAAGCTTCCTAAATTGCGTGACTTCATATTGCTGGCCATACTTGGGGTGTTTTTTTAGCTGTCCAAAGAATTGATAACTTTCATGGAGGTGGATCACTGGAAAGTAACCAAAAATCGCAATATCTTTAGATTCAATCGCTTCATTGGTTTCTTGAACTCGAATCCTCAGAACGGTATACGCATTATCGTCATTGCGAAACACAATGTGGTGAGGCGTTCCTTTGACATATTTTTTTTCTTCAGAAAACAGATCTAGCGTTTCATTTGTCATGATCCTTGTTCCTTTTTACTCAACTGTTTGAGACCGTTAATAGCTAAGAGATGATCCTCCTGCAAAGCTAATGCTTTTTCAAAGGCTGCTTTTGCCTCAACGCTTTGTCCCTTCATCCCGAAGGCGACTCCCATATTATAATAGGCGTCCGGGTGGTTTGGCTTTTGCTCAATAATGCGATTCAATTGCTCTAGGGCCATATCAATATGATTAAGTTTAGCCAAGCATAAAGCATATTGAAAACGGGCCTCAACATCATCTTCATTTAATTCGACAGCTGTTTGCAAATGGACAAGCGCCATCATCAACTGGCCAACATTTACATAGGACATCCCAAGCATGAAGTGAAGATCCGCCTGATTAAGTCCCTGTTGTTCAGCCTTTTTAAACTCCACAATCGCCTCATTATAACGCTCTAGCTCATAGAGTGCCCCACCATAACCATAGTGGGCAGACGGATAGTTTGCCTTCAGGCTAATCGCCTTTTCAAAAAAATTCAAGGAGCGCTCCAATTCGCCAATCATCGTAAGTACCGTTCCAAAATTAATATATCCAAGCGGATCCTGTGGATGATCCTGAATAGCTCGGTCAAAAGCACGCATGGCTTCTTCATACTTTTTTTCATTTAAATAGTTTATTCCAATCTGATTCCAATCCTCCATTTGGATCCCTCCGTGTTACCCTAAATCTCTGATAAGTATATCAAAAATAAGAAGCAGCTGGAAATAGAAGAGCAGTAATTTCCCACTAGCACTTGCGTTAGACAAAGCATTAAAAGAAAAAATAGACAACAATGCCTATCCCTTCATAGGCTAAAGGAATAGGCAATGTAGTAGCCATTTGAGGGGAGTTTGGTTCATTTATACCTCCCCTTTGTCACAATAAAACCATAATTTGGGAAACTCGAGGATTCGGAACATTTCAGGCACAATATGTTCCCAAACGCTGCGGACCACTGAAAAATGACTCACCCAGCGGATTGGATTAGAAGGCACGCGAGATTCGGAACACTCTAAAATCGTATGTTCCTCGAGCGCCGCTGACTCATGATGCGATACGAGAGTCCTGCGGGAAGTGGGAGACCGATAAGACCTTAGCAGCGTGCAGCGCGAGGAGACTTACCACTTCCCCGCGGAAAGCGAGCTGCCTGGAGTGGAAATCCGCACCGTCCTCATGATCAGAAATTTTATACTTTCTGATCTTTTTAGAAACTTGGCTTACACCTCTTCGCTGGTACTCCTGATATGATTTTTGCAAATCACACTCTTAGGGTGCCCGCAAGCCTTAGATGGTGAAAGCCAAAGTTACATTTATACTCTCTTCCTTTGAGAGCAGCAGCGAAATTATAATTTCTAATAGTATAAAAAAAGCCGAACGCATGGACAAATTCTATGCGTTCGACTCCTCTATGAGCGGAATACTTCTGTTTTCAGCCCCTATTTTGCGGCAACAAAATCTAATTTTTCGTGATAGATTTTTTGATAAATGGTTGCTATAGTGGCACCACCTAGACAAACCTCTCCATCGTAAAAAACGACGGCTTGACCTGGAGTAATCGCCTTTTGCGGCTCATCGAACATAACAGTGAGACGGCCATTTTCTTCAATATACACAGTTACCGGTTGATCAGGCTGTCTGTAACGGAATTTCGCCGTGCATTTAAAGGCCTCCTCAGTAGGTGCGCCATTGATCCAATTGGTTTTTTCAGCGGATAATCCATCAGAAAATAGAACAGGATGATTGTCTGGAGCGACATAAAGGATATTTTCCTTCAAATCCTTTCCACACACAAACCACGGTCCACCAGGTCCGCCAATGCCCAGCCCTTGACGTTGTCCATTGGTATAATACATCAACCCTTCATGACGGCCTTTATATTCGCCATCAATCGTCAGGATATCACCACTTTGCGCGGGCAAATAGTGGCTTAAAAATTCCTTGAAATTGCGTTCACCAATAAAACAAATCCCCGTGCTGTCCTTTTTGTTTGCTGTGGCCAATTGATGTTTGCGCGCAATGTCACGCACCTCAGATTTTTGTAGTCCACCCAAAGGAAACATCACATGAGAAAGCTGTTCCTTCGTCAATTGGTTTAAAAAGTACGTTTGATCTTTTCCACGATCCACGCCTCTGAGCATTTTGACTTGTCCATTCACACGATCGACCCGTGCATAATGACCTGTTGCCACATAATCCGCACCTAATGCCAATGCATGGTCTAAAAAGGCTTTAAATTTGATCTCTTTATTACACATGACATCCGGGTTAGGTGTTCGTCCGGCTTTATATTCATCTAGGAAATAAGAAAAAACTTTATCCCAATATTGTTTTTCAAAATTCACAGCATAATAGGGAATGCCGAGCTGTCCGGCAACACGGGCAACATCCTCATAATCCTCAGTAGCAGTACAAACGCCGTTTTCATCGGTATCATCCCAGTTTTTCATAAAAATACCGACAACATCATAGCCCTGCTCTTTAAGCAACAAAGCCGTAACAGATGAGTCGACCCCACCTGACATCCCAACAATAACACGTGTCTCTGCTTTTGATTTCACGGAAAACACCTCCTTCATACAGGCTTGTTTTATCCTTATGCAATACCCATGCGCTGAACGGTTTTTGCAATAATCTCTGCAGCCTTTAAAACCTGATCTTCTGTATTATATAACCCAAAGCTAATTCTAATCGAGCTTTTTGCTTGCTCACTCTCTGCACCATAAAGGGCCGTCAATACATGAGAAGGTTCAACAGATCCCGCTGTGCACGCTGACCCACTCGATACTGATACACCGTTGAGATCAAGAGCTGTGAGTAAGGATTCCACATTAACACCCGGAAAATGCACATTGATGAGACTGGCTAACGTGTGCTCCGTTGAACCATTAATAGAAAACTGTACATTCGCATCCGTCAAGGCATCGATAAGCACTTGCCGCAAACGATGATACTGCTCCACCTTTTCCTCTCTACCTTGAACCGCCAATACTAAAGCGTGTTGCAGGCCGACAATCCCCGGTACATTATGCGTCCCACCACGGCGCTTTCTTTCCTGCTCTCCCCCATGCTGATAGGGGAGTAGTGGAACAGCTTCTCTTACATAAAGAAAGCCAATGCCTTTCGGTCCGTTGATTTTGTGTGCAGTCATGGAGAGTAAATCAACTTTAAGCGCATCTACATCCATCGCCATCGTACCAAAAGCTTGAACCGCATCGGTATGAAAAACAATGCCTGTCCCTTCTAACAATGCTCCGATTTCTTCAATAGGCTGTAGCGTGCCGACCTCATTATTGGCAGTCATTACAGTGACAAGAATGGTGTCCTTTCGAAGTGCTGCCTTAACATCTTCAACAGCAAGCCGTCCTGTTTGGTCAACATCAAGATAGGTGACATCAAAGCCTTGCTTCTCCAAAAATTTGCAGGTATTTAGCACCGCATGATGTTCAACTTTTGTTGTGATAATGTGTCTGCCCTTTTCTTTCTGAGCAAAAGCTGTGCCCATGATCGCCATATTATCCGCCTCTGTACCACCGCTGGTAAAAACAATATCCTTTGCATTTGCCCCAATCATTCGAGCAATGTCACTTCGGGCATCATCGATGATTTTACGCGCCTCGCGCCCATGATAGTGAATGCTCGACGGATTGCCATATACCTCTTCAAATATTGGACGCATCGCCTCTACCACCTTTGGATGAACCGGGGTGGTTGCGGCATGGTCCAGATAGATGTGTTCCACATTGCCCACTTCCTAAATCATTTTTAAATGTAAAACATATACGGATCTTGTGTATGATCATCTTTATCAAAGCTAATTAAATCCGCAAGCGTCGTATTATCTAAAACCCCTTTAACCGCATCACGAATCTTAATCCAGAGCTCACGCTTCGCTGGATCATCATCATCCATAATTTCTACTGGTCGGATGGGACCTTCAAGCACCCGAATGATGTCTGCGGTCGTAATTTCATGAGGCTCACTCGCTAAAACATAGCCTCCATAAGCACCGCGAATACTGTTCACTAATCCCGCATTTCTGAGTGGCGCAATCAGTTGTTCCAAATAATGTTCTGACAAATTATGTTTTTCTGCAATCACTTTAAGTGCCAAAGGACCCTTACCATAATGCTCAGCGAGGGCCATCATGATGGTGAGTCCGTATCTTCCCTTTGTTGAAATCTTCAAAGAAAGTACCCCCTTCAAATATCATCTTGACTAAAGCTTGTGAAAAATGGGAAGACGTTTTCCCACAATTGTACCAATGGTTAATTCAAACAGACGGTGTCGCTGGAAACAACACCTCTCTACAGCCAGCCTAAAGTTGAACACACCCGCCTCCATAATTCCCCAAACGTTAAAGTGCTTCTATCCCGCCAATCGACTCGATAAAACATAAACTGCCACGGCGTTTTCACTCCACGATCTGTTGCAATGTCTATTGCAGGTACCACGCAATAACATTCCCCATTTTAATAATAAATCATTTAGCGTTTGAAGGACAGCCATAAAAAGATCAGCGCAGCCACTCGCTAAACTCTTATTGGGCCAGCTTTTGCTCATACCTCTTGTTCATTGCGTATTGAACGAATTGCCATGTCCCGACAGTTAATAACGAAACGCTTCTAAAAAACACACTGAAGGAACCCGAGGTGTTATTAGGTTGGCATAAATGATCAAAGCCAATCCCAAAGCCATGATGATCAAGCCGATTAAAAAAGATGAAAGTGACAGCTATACATTTATGGTTGCCATATCGTCATGACACACCTTCCGTCAGAGGGTGTAAACATGATCAAATCGCTAAAAATTGCTATGACCTCATGGTGAACTGACCTTCCCTGTTTTTAAACCTATCAAATGACTCCATATTATGTACGATTTCTATTTGTATAGAAATTTAGCACAACTAGTATAACATGAATGCTTACCTTTGGGTATGCGAGCAAAGCTAAGCAAACTGAATCATCATTCTACTTAATGTTATAATAGGATGAATAACTCTAGTGATTCAGTATGAAGAATGAATCGCCTTCATTGACAGAACCACCGTCAGAAAGGACGAGCAATTATGGATCTATTTGACTACTCTAATGAGAAAAGACAGGCTGGAGCACCACTTGCTACGCGAATGCGCCCGAGAACCTTGGATGAATTTATCGGTCAAGATGCGATTGTTGGTGAAGGTCGCCTGCTTCGCCGTGCCATTCAAGCGGATCAATTAACTGCAATGATCTTTTTTGGACCGCCTGGAACAGGGAAGACAACACTTGCCAGAATCATTGCCAATACGACCTCGGCCTACTTTCAACAAATCAACGCAGTGACTTCAGGGGTTAATGATATACGCAGCATCACGTCAGCTGCACAAGAACGCTTAAAATTCGAGGAGCAAAAAACGGTGGCCTTTATCGATGAAATTCATCGATTTAATAAAAGCCAACAAGATGCCCTGCTTCCTTTTGTAGAAGATGGAACCATCATATTAATCGGGGCAACAACCGAAAGTCCCATGTTCGAAATTAATCCTGCGCTGCTCTCACGGTCACGCTTATTTCGTTTTGAGTCTTTAACTGATGACGACATTCAAGCTATCTTACAACAGGCCCTATCCGATAAAGAACGGGGCTATGGCAATTATCCTGTTAAAATTGATGATGATGCCCTCGCACACTTAGTTGATGTGGCAAATGGCGATGCGCGTACAGCCCTCCATGCTCTAGAATTAGCCGTTTTAACGACACCGCCCAACAATACGGGGAAGATTCACGTCACTCTTGCAGAGGCCGAAGAATCCATCCAAGAGCGTGTATTACAATATGATAAATCTGGAGATAACCATTATGATACAGTCTCAGCCTTTATTAAAAGCATGCGCGGCTCTGACCCTGACGCCACACTATATTGGCTGGCGAAAATGATCACCGCTGGCGAAGACCCACGATTCATTGCCAGACGCATTTATGTTCACGCAGCGGAAGATGTCGGTTTATCAGATCCCAACGCCTTACTCGTCGCTCAAGCGGCCGCCTATGCAGTCGATTTTCTAGGCATGCCAGAAGCCCGCATTCCTTTGGCGGAGGCCGCACTTTATATCGCAACTGCACCGAAATCCAATCGCGTGATCCTAGGGATAGATGCCGCCCTAGAGGCCGTTAAAAAGGAACGTACGGGTCAAGTGCCTATTCATCTCAGGGATGCCCATTATAAAGGAGCCAAGCAGTTGGGACACGGGATCGATTATCAGTATCCCCATGATGCACCTGATGGCTTTGTTGATCAACAGTACTTACCCGATCATTTACTTGGCCGTCAATTTTATACACCTTCACCACGTGGGCATGAAAAGACCATTCAAAAACGACTCGATTATTGGTTATCGCGAAAGAAAAAGTAAGTCGCTATTTCCAATAATATCAAGCCTTTTCAGTAGATATATAGAAAAATTAGAGTTGCTTTGTATAATTCCATCACATTTTGTCTATCCTTTCTATTAAGCAATTTATCTTAAGGAGAGGTATATACATGACAAAAGTAAGACAAGATGCATGGAGCCATGAAGATGATTTATTACTAGCTGAAACCGTATTAAGACATGTGCGCGAAGGTAGCACTCAATTAGATGCCTTTGAAGAAGTGGGTGACAAATTAAATCGGACAGGAGCCGCTTGCGGTTTTCGTTGGAATGCTATCGTACGGAAAAAGTATGAGAAAGCCGTAGAGTTAGCTAAAAAGCAACGAAAGCAGTTAAAAAGAGCACAGCAAAAGCGGCCGATCCAAAACTGGCAACCAAGCTATCGAGACCAACAGGCCCAATCACTCGACTTACCTCCTGTTATCTCTGAGCAAGGTGACAGCCCTCAGCTCACACTTAATGAAGTCATCCAATTTCTACAAAACTTACAAACTAATGATTCTGAAGGCATGCGATTACGTACAGAAAATGAAAGCCTTTGGAAGAAAAATGAAGAATTAGAGCAAAAGGTCAAACAGCAAGAAAAAGAAATTGAAAAGCTTAAGGAAAATCATCAAACCATCGAAGAGGATTATCAATCTCTTATTAGTATCATGGATCGTGCAAGACGCATGGTGATGCTGGCCGATGAAGCGGATTCCCATGGACCAGCCTTCAAGATGGATAAAAACGGAAACCTTGAAAAACTCGCTAAGTAACGCGGGAAGGTAAGCTTAGTCTGCAGTGAGCAGCGCCTGCTTTTACTAAAGCATTGTCGCAAAAGACTTTTTCCGTTAATACAATATGACTAAAAAACGAGCCACTCAACGGCCCGTTTTTTTATACTATCAGAATGTATAATTTCGCTGACGCTCCAAAGAAAGAGAGTATAAGTGTAACTTTGGCTTTCGCCTTCTAAGGCTTGGCGGCAACTTAAGTGTGTGATTTGCAAAAATCACATCAGGAGTACCAGCGAAGTGGTGCAAGCCAAGTTTTCTAATTAAACATAAAACAAGAGTCCCAATTGTGCCGTATAGAACCCGAGTTTTGAACCCGCTCTTCGCAGGTGGGTGCCCTGCCTTATCTCTCATGCGTCCACATCTAGCTGAGGCATGCAATCCAGATAAAAACCAACAGGCTCCCTTTTCAATCATGTTCGGTCAAAACATGTGGTTTTTTACGTACACTTCAGGACTCTTTTTTGATTAGTGTTATTCTAACATAGGCTTCCGTCCGACTTCAAGGCAATGCGCCTGTAGGAATGAAACCCTTTATTCCACTCTCTCATTTTCACGAAGCAATTGAATATGCAATTGATCCAGTTGCTTCTCATCCACCGGCGATGGTGCTTGGGTCAACAAACAAGAGGCATTGGCCGTTTTCGGGAAGGCAATGGTTTCTCTAAGATTGGTTCGACCAGCAAGGATCATGACAATCCGATCAATCCCTAACGCTACACCGCCATGAGGAGGCGCACCATATTCAAAAGCTTCCATTAAGAAGCCAAATTGAGCTTCTGCTTGTTCTTTAGAAAATCCTAGCAGCTTAAACATTTTCTCCTGGAATTCTCTCTTATGAATCCGCTGTGAGCCACTGCCTAGTTCATAGCCATTAAGCACAAGGTCATAAGCTTGAGCACGTACAGCGCCTGGATCAGTCTCTAACTTATCAATGTCTTCAACCATTGGCATCGTGAAAGGATGATGTTCTGCAACATATCGCGCTTCATCCTCATCCCACGCAAAAAGCGGAAATTCAGTGATCCATAAAAAGTTAAGCTGAGCTTCATCTATAAGGTCAAGTTCCTTACCGAGCTTTAATCGAAGAGCACCTAAACTATCGGCTACCACCTGTGGCTTGTCAGCAACAAAGAGAAGAAGGTCTCCGTCTTTTGCGTTTGTCGCCTTGAGCAGCTCTCCTGCAGTTTCCGCCTCAAAGAACTTCGCAATCGGTCCCTTAGGCTCACCATTTTCAATTTTTAACCAAGCTAAGCCTTTGGCACCATAACGGTTGACAAAGTCAGTCAATGTATCAATATTCTTTCTGGAATAGTTTTCCGCTTGTCCTTCCACATTAATCGCTTTAACCTGTCCACCATTTGCCACCGTATCGCTAAACACCTTAAAGCCGCTGTTTTCAACAATAGCCGACACATCGATCAATTCTAAGCCAAAACGGGTATCCGGCTTATCGCTGCCATAGCGCGCCATAGCTTCAGCATAAGTTAAGCGCGGGAACGGGCCTGAGATTGTCGTTCCCCGTACTTTATCTACAACATGAATCATCATCTCTTCAATCATCGCAAGGAAAGCTTCACGTTCGAAAAAAGAGACTTCAATATCGACCTGAGTAAATTCTGGCTGACGATCCGCACGCAGGTCTTCATCACGAAAACAGCGAACGATTTGGAAATATTTTTCCATACCTCCCACCATCAATAATTGCTTAAAGATTTGGGGGGACTGTGGCAATGCATAAAATTCACCTGGATGGACGCGACTAGGTACAAGATAGTCACGCGCACCTTCAGGAGTACTCTTAGTTAAGATCGGGGTTTCCACCTCTAAGAAATCCTTATCCTCTAGAAAACGCCGAATGGCTTTAGACGTTTCATGTCTGATTTTAAATGTATTTTGCATGACAGGACGACGCAAATCAAGATAACGATATTTAAGACGTACCTCTTCAGAGACCTCTGCATCATCATCTATGGAAAACGGCGGAGTTTTGGATTCATTTAAAATATGAAGGGTCTCCACCTTAACCTCTATATGACCTGTTTGAATTTTATCGTTAATGGCATTTTCTGCCCGAGCGATAACCTCGCCTGTTACCTCAACAACAAATTCGTTACGTACCCTTTCTGCTGTTGTAAATGCATCTTTCGACCCTTCAGGATCAAAGACGATTTGAACAATCCCTGAGCGATCACGCATATCGATAAAAATCAAGCCACCCAAATCCCGTCGTCTTTGGACCCAGCCTTGTAGTGTAATGATTTGTCCGATATGTTCAGTTGTCAACGCTCCACATGGTATTCTCACTGTCATCATTAGCCCTCCTGCTGATCAACGATCGATTTGATATAACTTGGCAAATCACTAAAAGCGACAGCCTGCTGTTCACCTGATGCCATGTTTTTGACATTGATCACAGCCTTTTCTAACTCCTCATCCCCTAAAACCGCAACGGTTTTTGCTCCAAAGCGATCCGCTTGCTTGAATTGCCCCTTTGTTTTGCGATGCATGTAATCTTTATCCGCTGTAATCCCAGCTTGTCTGAGCTTAAATAAAAGCTCTGCTGCTTTTCCTTCAGCCGCTTCCCCAATCGTCACGATATAACAATGCAGAGGGTTGGCTATTTCTGGTTCAACCCCTTCAGCATTAAGTGCTAGAAGTAAGCGTTCAAAGCTCAAGGCAAAGCCGATTCCCGATGTTTCAGGACCACCAAGCTCATGGACTAAGCCGCCATAGCGCCCTCCGCCACACAGGGTTGTGATCGCTCCGAAATCTGCACCCATAATTTCAAAGGTTGTGTGGTTATAATAATCTAAGCCACGCACAAGTGTAGGATCAACTTCATAAGTTACACCCATTTGATCCAGCGTTTGTTTCACATCCGTGAAATACTTTGCGGACGCCTCATTTAAGTACTCCAATATAGATGGTGCTGTCGCCATGAGCGGATGATCTCTATCGACCTTACAATCTAGAATGCGCAACGGATTTTTTTGCAAACGATTTTGGCAATCAGTGCAAAACTCATGAATGGATGGCTCAAAATGACGGATGAGCGCCTCACGATGTGCCTTGCGGCTTTCTATATCTCCCAGGCTGTTAATGACCAATTTTAGCTTAGTTAAACCGAAGCTCTTATAATAGGACATCGCAAGGGCAATCACTTCCGCATCAAGCGTTGGGTCCTCAGTTCCGATGGCTTCGACACCAAACTGTGTCAGCTGTCTCGTTCTTCCAGCCTGTGGCCGCTCATAACGGAACATCTCACCGATATAGTAGAGCTTAACAGGTTGATTTGCCCAGCCATGCATTTTATTCTCCACATATGACCTGACAACTGGAGCTGTACCTTCTGGCCTTAACGTTAAGCTTCGATCGCCTCTATCCTTAAATGTGTACATTTCTTTTTGAACAATATCTGTCGTTTCACCAACCCCCCGTTGAAAGAGGTCTGTTGATTCAAACATAGGTGTTTTGATTTCATCGTAGCGATACAGCTTACAAAGCTGTCTTGCCTTTTCAACCATCCATTGCCATTTCGGAGAGGCGTCCGGTAGAATGTCTTGTGTTCCTCTTGGTATTTGTATGGTCATATCGTTCCCTCCTCATCAGTCCTGTGCTTCAAGCCAATAGGGTCCTTAAAATAGAAAAAGTCCCTTATCCACATCCAATGACGTGAATAAGGGACGAGTTTACCCGTGGTGCCACCCTTTTTGAAGCAACGATCTAAAAAATTAAAGCTTCCGCTTACGCCAGTTAACGCCTTGGTTACGGTCCTCTCTACTGACTTAAGGCTTCTGGCTCTTAAGCGTTCGAGAAGACACCTCGGAAGTGTCATTCATTACGTGCTTTGCAGAAACGCTTCCAGCCATGGCGTTCCTTCTCTATTCAAAGCGCTGCATAATTACTTGTCTTCCTCATCGGTTATCTTTAATGCTTTAATTAGCTTGCAATAAGCATACGGAGTCCACTGCAATTTGTCAAGTATCATTTAAACAGCATGAAAGAATCTTTAAGACGCTTACCCTTAGCCTCGGGATAAGCTCCTTTTTAGAGTCTGCACGCTTTGACGATCCGCAAAAAGTGGATGAGTCAATACATCTTGTATATCCAATCTTTTTTCTTGATGGTCAAAGTTAATCTGTTGTCGATTTTCTTGCTTTTGTGAGACACGCATAAATCTCCCGTCCTTTCCTATGTCTATACATAGGTTAGCCGGAAGTCTATTTCTCTATACCTTTTAAAAAGCCTTGCTTTCGACGATTAAAGTCACTGGTCCATCGTTGACAAGTTGTACGGCCATATCTGCCCCAAAGACTCCTGTTTTAACAGTAAATCCAGCTGCGCGCAATGCATCATTAAAGCGCTCATATAAGGGCTCTGCTTCACTTGGCATTGCCGCATCAACAAAACTGGGTCGGCGTCCTCGGCGAACATCTCCATATAGTGTGAATTGGGAGACTGAAAGTAAGTCTGCTCCAACATCACTCGCAGAGAGATTCATCTTTTGATCATCGTCTTCAAAGATTCTGAGCCCTGCAATCTTATTTGCCACATAAGTCACATCTTCGTCAGTATCCCCTTTTTTTATACCAACCAAAAGCAAAAGGCCGGCCCCAATTTCACCGACGGTCTCATTCCCTACAACCACTTCAGCATGACTTACGCGTTGCACCACTACTCGCACGCATCCAACCTTCCCTTCCTCAGCTAATCCATAACACGTCTTACCGCATAGACATCTGTAATCCGCTTAATCCGCTCAACCACTGTTTTAAGATGACTGACATTATGAATAGCAATCTTCATATCGATGAGTGCCACTTTGTTTTTGTCTGCTTTTCCTGAAACGGCGTTAATCTGTGTTTTCGTTTCAGAAACAGCTTGTAGCACTTCATTTAATAATCCATTGCGGTCATACCCAGTAATCTCAATATCCACATTGTAATTTTTTGTTTCTTCCTTTGGTGCCTCCCACTCCACATCAAGCAAGCGGGCTTGATCGACATTTAGGTTTGGACAATTCCGTCTATGAATAGACACCCCGCGTCCTTTAGTGATGTAGCCGACAATATCATCACCAGGTACAGGATTGCAGCATTTTGACAGGCGAATCATTAAATTATCGACGCCTTTAACGCGGACGCCCGTTTCCGTCTTGCGTCTTGGTGTGTAGGTTTTCACATCAGGAAACGCATTAAGCAATTGTTCAGCATCTGTCGATTTTCTCATTTTTTCAGTGAGACGTGTGACGACTTGCTTTGACGTAATACCATTATAGCCAACAGCGGCAAAAATCTCTTCATCAGTAGAAAAATTAAATTTTTTAGCGACATTGTCGATGTTCTCTTCTGTAAGCAGCTCTTTAGGATCAAAACCTTGGCTTTTGAGTTCCTTTTCAACAAGCTCTCTTCCCTTTGCAACATTTTCATCACGTCGCTGTTTTTTAAACCACTGACGAATTTTATTCTTAGCATGAGAGCTTTGCGCCATTTTAAGCCAGTCTTGACTCGGACCGTAGGAATGCTTAGAGGTCATCATATCGACAATATCACCGGTTTGTAAATGATAGTCAAGCGGGACTATCTTTCCATTCACCTTGGCGCCAACAGTCTTGTTGCCGATCTCTGTGTGAATACGATAGGCAAAATCAATCGGCACTGACCCTCTAGGCAATTCAATGACATCGCCCTTAGGTGTAAATACAAATACCGTATCCGAAAATAGATCCGCCTTTAAAGATTCGATGAACTCTTTGGCGTCCTCTGCATCATTCTGCCATTCTAAAATCTCTCGAAACCAAGCGAGCTTATCCTCAAACTTATTATTGACGTTCTTTTGCTTGCCCTCTTTGTAAGCCCAGTGAGCCGCGATACCATACTCAGCAACCTTGTGCATATCTTCCGTTCGAATCTGCACTTCCAATGGATCACCCTTAGGCCCGATAACAGTCGTGTGTAAGGATTGATACATATTGGCCTTAGGCATAGCAATATAGTCCTTAAAACGACCGGGCATCGGCTTCCATTGCGTGTGGATAATCCCTAATACGGCATAACAGTCCTTAATGCTTTTCACAATAATGCGTACGGCTAAGAGATCGTAAATCTCATTAAACTGTTTATTTTGATAAGCCATTTTCCGATAGATACTATAGATGTGCTTAGGTCTTCCAGAAATATCAGCCTCTATGTTTAATTGATTAAGCGTGTCTTGAATTTTATCAATGACCTCAGAGATGTACTCTTCACGATCATTGCGCTTCCGCTTCATAAGATTGACAATTCGATAGTATTGCTGCGGATTTAAAAAGCGTAAAGAAATATCCTCTAGCTCCCATTTGATCGCCGATATCCCTAAGCGATTAGCTAACGGGGCAAAGATTTCCAGTGTTTCATTTGCTTTTTGCACTTGCTTTTCTGCAGACATGAATTTTAAAGTGCGCATGTTATGCAGGCGATCGGCGAGCTTGATCAACACACATCGAATATCCTGTGCCATGGCAACAAACATTTTGCGATGATTCTCTGCTTGTTGATCTTCTTTGGATTTGAATTCAAAGTGACGAAGCTTTGTGACGCCATCAACGAGTCTTGCCACCTCTTCACCAAAGCACTCCGTAATATCCTCTAATGTCACATCCGTGTCTTCAACAACATCATGTAACAAGCCACCGATGATCGTTGTTGCATCCATTTCCAAATCAACGAGAATGCCTGCAACCTCAACAGGATGGATGATGTATGGGTCACCTGATTTTCGCAGTTGCCCACTGTGAGAGTCTTCAGCATATTGATAAGCAGACTTGATGTTATTTACCTCTGCGCTGCTAAGATAGCGGGCAGCTTTCTCTAAAAGATCATTAATCGTCATTAAACCCATCACCTTAAATAACTATATTGATACTATTATCATGAATATTAGCGAACATGTAAAGTCGGAAATGAAAAAATGTCGAGATTTGCTAAAAAATTAACGTTTAATCCCATTATGGCCAAAAAATTTGCCTCTATCTTGGAAACCAAGGTTTTTTATGGAAAGAAAAAAGAGCGCTCAGCTTCGAGCAACCCTCCGTCTTGTCTTAATATTGCATCAGCGTAAAAATGTCATAGTCCTTCAACTTTTCTCTGCCATTAAGATACGCCAATTCGATCATAAATGCAAGCCCAACAACATCGCCACCTAGCTGCTCAACCAATTTTATCGTTGCATCGATCGTTCCACCAGTGGCTAACAGATCATCCATAATGACGACCTTTTGTCCAGGCGTAATGCTGTCTTTATGAATGGTCAGCGCATCATTCCCATATTCCAAACCATAATCAACCTTGATGACTTCACGAGGCAGCTTACCGTTTTTTCTTACAGGAACGAAGCCTAGTTCAAGAGAATAGGCGACAGGGCAACCGACAATAAAACCGCGCGCTTCAGGGCCAACGATAATATCAGCATCCTTCTTCTTGACATAGGCAGCCATCTCATCCATTGCTTGCTTATACACTTTGCCATTTTGCATTAAAGGAGTGATATCCTTAAAGCGAATTCCTTCCTTTGGAAAATCTTCAATAATCTTAATGTGATCTTTAAAATCCATCTTAAACAAAGGCCTCCTCAGCGGGTGTCAAATCATGATTAAATTGATTAAACCATTTTTTTAATTCTCTTTTTGGAGAATAGCAAAAGAGTTCTTCTATTTTAGAGAGCTCCTGTCTCTGAACATATAAGTGCGATTCTGTTAAAGACTTTTTATTAGGATTAATCGATATCTGGACAATGTCCTTCTCTATTGTAGCAAAATCCAATTCAAAAAACACTTCAAACATAAATTTTACAAGCTCCTGACTCCAGCCCTTATGTTTGGGAATGGCTTGTAAAGCTTGTGCATAACTCAATTGCTTTTTCTTAAAAAGAAAGGCATAAAGCCATTTAAATTGCTCTCTTGTCGGAAAGCTTGTAAAAAAGTGCTCACTATTTTGGTAGAAAACCACGTAGATGCGCTCTGGAAATGTCTCACGTTGTTCAAACACTGCCGCGAGCTCATCACGAGTAGTAGGGAGATCTAAAAGAACCAAATATGGTGCTTCTGTTTTCTTTGCCGCATTTACGCCCACCTCATTGCTAAGTGTCTGCAGTTGCAAGGCCTGCAACGTCTCCTCGCGAAAACATATCAGGCGACGCTGCGCCGTTGGTATAGATGCTAAATGAGCTGCCAATGCCTGAGGATTTCCTCTGTAATCAAAGAGCTGCCATTGAGGAACTTGAATATCCTTAATCATCAGTTGAGGTTTTCTATACCCATTCCACTCATTAATCGCTAATTCTCCCACGATTGACAAACGTGCATCAGGTGTAATTTGATGATACAAATCACCGATTCTAAAGCCAATCGCATCAAGCGTCTCCTCATCCTTTGTTAGGACAAATTTCAAATGATCTTTATTGCTGCCAATCTGCTTTATCGAAGCAATCGTCAGATTTTTAAATAAAAATTGCGGTTTCGGATTTCCCACTCCATATGGGGCTAAGCGCTGCAGATCTTCAATAGCCTCAAGCGATAGCTCCTCCAGAGCGTAGACATGATCAATGAGCGTTCGTGGCGTCAGCACTTCCGGTGTTAGCAGCGTCTTTCCATAGACATTTAACTGCTCGCGCAAAGCTGCGATATCATCGTGATGAATGGACATTCCAGCTGCCATCGGATGCCCGCCAAAATGAGGCAGTAGCGTTTTACATGTGGTGAGCGCCTGATAGATATCAAATCCTTCTATGCTTCTTGCTGAGCCCTTCGCCATTCCTGTATCTGAATCCACGGCAAATACAATGGCTGGACGATAATAAGCTTCAACTAATCGCGAGGCAACGATGCCAATGACTCCTTCATGCCAATCTTCGCCCGCTACAACGATGACATCTCGAAGCTCTTCTGGCATGAGGGCAACCTTTGCCATTGCTTCCTCCGCCATCTCCTCTACCAATTGCTTGCGTTCATTATTGTAATCATCAAGCATCTCTGCTAGCTGCTCAGCCTCATCTGCCGAATCCGCAAGCATCAATTCAATAGCCGGCCGCGCATGATCCATTCGTCCTGCCGCATTAATGCGTGGACCGATGCCAAAGCCGATATCATCTTCGGTTATTCGTTGAGGCTGCTTATCTGCTACCTTTAATAAAGCAAGGATCCCATGTCTTGGATAACTAGCAATTCTTTGTAATCCTTTAATCGCAAATAAGCGATTTTCATCCACAAGGGGAACAAGATCAGATATGGTTCCTACCGCAACTAAATCTAACAATGGCTCTGGGACTTCACCCAGCAATGCATGGATAAGCTTAAAAGCCACACCAACCCCTGCCAACCCTTTAAAAGGATAAGGGCAGCCCGGTTTTTTAGGATTAATAATGATACTCGCCTCAGGTAATTCTGCAGGCGGTTCATGGTGATCCGTCACGATCACTTCAAGCCCCATCGCACGTGCTGCCGCTATCGGTTCTATTGCAGCAATGCCTGTATCAACAGTGATGATCAGCGTTATCCCTTGCTCCTTCGCTTTCTCAAACGCAGGGCTATTAGGCCCGTAGCCTTCGGTAAACCGATGAGGAACATAGTAATCTACATTTGCCCCTAATTGTCTTAAACCGAGAACCATGACAGAGGTGCTACTAACACCATCGGCATCATAGTCACCAAATACGAGAATTTTCTCTTGATTCTCAACTGCCCTTTGGATACGCTCCACAGCTTCTGCCATGCCATCGAGTTGAAAGGGTGAATGAAAAGGCATCTTGTCTATATTAAGAAAGTCGCGTGCCTCTTCAGCTGTCCGGAAGCCACGATTAAAGAGCAGGGCTGCAAGAATCGGTGAAATCGCTAAAGATTTAGAAATATTTTCAATCTCTTGCTCCGATTCTTCCCTCAACTCCCAGCGCATTTTTGCTTTTAGCATAGTGATACTCCCTCATTCCTAGTTAAATTGCTCACTGTGAATCATTCTTCTGATCCACCCTTGCGTCTATCTCTCTATCCAAAGCTTCAGTAGTGTTTGCCATTTCTTGGTTGGATTCAAGCTCGGTGTACTCATGCAGACGCTTAGTCAATCTGTTCACGGTGCGCTGGAGCTTATACACTCTCACCAAGCCTAATGATCCGACGATGAGTGCGCCCATTAAAACAGAGCCTAAAATCACAAGAATGAGCGGCCACTTCGCATGTCCAAATAAATAATTGACCGTCACTGGATCAACATTGATCACAGAAAAGATGGCAATAATTAAAGCAAATACAAGTCCCAAAATGAGACCCCACTGTCCTTTCACTATCAACACTCCTTAAAAAGTGAAGAAGGCGAGCACACGTCGAATCCGCATGCCCGCCCCCATCCGTTATTTTTATTATGACTGTTGCGGTTGAACCTTCTTTTTCTTGTTTTGCTTTTCAATATGGCGATACTTTAACACTGCCCACAGTGGTGAGGCAATAAAAATTGAAGAATAGGTTCCGGCAATAAGTCCGATAAACATCGCAATCGTAAATGTGCGGATGGATGGACTGCCAAAGATTAAAAGAGCAATGACGGGGAGTAAAACCGTAAGTACCGTATTAATTGAACGAACAATGGTTTGCTGAATACTTTTATTGACGATTTCCTTCAATTCATCAAAACTGCGAATCTTCTTATGCCGTTTCATATTTTCGCGAATCCGGTCAAAGGTAACGATGGTATCGTTAATCGAATACCCGATGATCGTCAGCACCGCAGCGATAAAGACAATGTTTATCTCAATATGCAGCAGGCTAAAGACTGTAATGATAAAGAAGGCATCATGCAGTAATGCAAGGATTGCTGTTAAGCCTTGTAAAAATTCAAAGCGAATCGTGACATAAATGATGATAAAGAGCGAAGAAATCAGCACAGCCCAGAAGGCATTTTTTGCAAGCTCCCGTCCAACAGTCGGATCGACCGTACTCACAGATGGCTTGATGCCAAATTCATCCTGCACCTTATTCTGTAGTGTGTTCACTTGTTCTTTAGTGAGCACCTCATTTAAATTCACACTTGCAAAATTGTTATTATTACCAGATAAGGTTGGTCGTTCCGGTGTATAGCCTAAATCCTCCATCACTTGTGACACTTTATTAATGGATATGGAATGGTCAGCACGAATGTCGACCCGCGTTCCACTTGAAAAATCTATACCCAAATTCATTTTGAAAACAAATAGGCTGACTATCCCTAATATGACTAAGATTGAAGATAAGGTGAAAAAGAACCGTCGCAACTTCATATAATCCATCGTTTTAAAGCTCATCGATATCACCCTTCTTCACACCAAAAACTCCTGGCTTTTTATCCAGCGCTCGGCTTTTCACCCATAGGGATAAAAAGAGTCGGGAACCAAACACTGAAGTTATAAACGTAATTACAATGCTGACAATCAACATGACTGCAAAGCCCTTAACCGAGCTGTTTCCATAAATGAACATGACGGCTGCAGCAATGAGCGTGGTCAAGTTGGCATCTAATATCGTGCCAAAGGAGCGCTTGTTTCCCGCTCTATAAGCAGACAGCACAGACTTTCCTGAACGCAGCTCATCCTTAATCCGCTCTAAGGTAATGATATTGGCATCCACGGCCATCCCTACCCCAAGTATGAGGGCGGCAATCCCTGGCAAAGTAAGAACAGCTTCTAAGCCGACAAAAACGGCTATGACAAGCCATAAGTATACGCACAACGACACTACTGCGATAAACCCGCCAAAGCGATAGAACAAAAGCATGAATAAGAAGATAGCTGCGATACCAATGGCACCAGCAGTCAGGGTATCCTTCATGGCATCTTGTCCAAATTGCGCACCAACAGAATTCGAATAAATTTCTTTCATATTAACAGGCAGTGCCCCAGCATTGAGCAAATCCCGAAGATTATTGGCTTCATCAATCGAAAAATTACCAGTGATTTGTACATCCTTGCTATCAATTTCTTTTTGAACAGCAGGAGCTGAAATGAACTCAGGGTCTGGCTTTGACTTAGTGATCTCATCATTATAAGTCAATCCCTTATGCCAATCGAGCCAAATGACCAATTTATTATCTGGATCACCCTTCGCCGCGATGGTTTTGGTCACCTTTGCGAACTTATCTGCATCCTTCAGCTGCATGGTGATCATCGGCTGATTGGTTTGATCAAAGCCAACCTTTGCGCTGCCTGGCTTTAAGTCAGATCCATCAAGCATTTTCTTATTATCGACATCCCTAAAGCTCAGCTTAGCTGTAGTTGATAAAAGCTCTCGAGCCTTTTTTTGATCTTTAACCCCAGCTAATTGGACGCGAATATGATTTTTGCCTTCAATCGTTACGTTGGGCTCACTGACACCCAGTGTATTAATTCGGCGATTGATGGCAGAAACCGCATCATGTAATGTATCACTTGTTACCTTATCCCCTTTATTAATCGGAGATACTTGATATAACACTTCGAAGCCACCTTGGAGATCAAGGCCAAGCTTTATATTATGTATCAATGGTTTTGCTGTTGCGGCGATCAGCCCAGCGAGTATAACTACGATGACAAAAAAGGATACGATCCTCCCCTTTTTAACCATGATCGCTCCTTACCCCCTTCACATTAACCTTCGATTCTTTTCAAATCAACATTCATTCTAATGAAAGCAATACCACCATTATAGCCAGTCCTAATTTTTCCTGTCAAACAGACCATTAACATTCTAACATATCCCGATGTGAAATCGAAGGTCTATCCCTTAAGTAAACCTATAATAATTCTTGAGTCATTGTTAATAAATCCTCGCCTTGGAACATCTCTAGTCGGATTTTGTTCATATAATCATTGACGGAAACACTCATGATGTGACCGACAACCTCATAAAGATGCCATTCTTGTTTCTTTTGCTTCTTTCCTTCCTTTTCCATCTTTTCTTTAATAAACGCCCAAAGTTCTTTTTCTTTAATGTGTGTTAATCCTAACAAGCGAAACTCCTGTAATTTACTCTCTATGAATGGTTTCAAATCCTGCAATCGCTTGTCCCACTCACCATGCACGATTGGTTTATCCATTGTATGCACCCCACTTATGCCTTTCACATGCTTCAATTAAAGAACTAATCAATGGTTTTATCAGGCATTTAAAGAACTTCATATTCATTATCTTACCACACTCTAACCCGCAATGATAAAAACTATTTTATCTAAGCTGTGATAACTTGTCATGCTTGGCCCATAACTCCCATATACATGAGTCAGCAGGACTTTTTGCATGTGACGTGAGACTTTTTGATGAAGGATGGAGAAAACTATGCAAAGACAATCGTTCTTAAGAGGGGCATTCACCTTAATGTTCGCTGGTATGATCACAAAAATACTCGGCTTTATCAATAAGATCGTCCTTGCTCGCATCGTTGGGGATGTTGGAGTGGGACTTTATATGATGGCTTATCCTACGCTCTTATTGACTGTTACGCTGACTCAGCTGGGGCTGCCCGTAGCGATTTCAAAGCTTGTTGCCGAAGCCGCTGCTTACGGGGATCATAAAAAAATCAAACGCATTTTAACCGTTTCCTTTTTTGTTGTCGGGACATTAAGCATTATTTTTACCATTGCTTTGATGATTATTGCCCCTTTTGCTGCTCACTTATTATTCACCGATGAGCGTACACTCTACCCCCTTCTTGCGATCACACCGATCATTCCCATAGTCGGCATCGCTTCGGTTTTACGGGGATACTTTCAGGGAATGCAAAATATGAAGCCTTATGCCTACTCTCAAGTCATTGAACAAATGGTCCGGATTTCTCTCGTGGCCGCACTCGCTCAAGCCCTGCTCCCTTATGGCATTGAATACGCCGCTGGAGGTGCCATGATTTCAGGAGTTATCGGCGAATTGATCTCGCTCTTTTATATGCTTTGGTCTTTCAAGCACAAAAAACAAGTGCGCATACGACGGAACTTTTGGAGCTACTTAAATGGCGGGAAAGACACCTTCAAGCAACTCATGAATATCGCTCTGCCGACTACCGGAAGCCGTTTGATCGGATCGATTTCCTACTTTCTTGAGCCAATCGTCGTCGCTCAAAGTCTGGCTTTAGCTGGGGTGGCAACCTCTCTTGCCACCAGTCAATATGGTGAACTTGTTGGCTACGCTTTTCCCGTATTAGGGTTGGCCGGCTTTATTACACATGCCTTACATGTCTCGCTTGTCCCCACAATTAGCGAAGCCGCTGCACAAAATCGTCTTCCCACCATCTTTTTTAGATTGAATCAAGCATTAAAAATTGCCCTCATTGCTGGAGGCTTTTCAACAATTATTTGCTTGGTATTCGCGAGACCTATTATGGAGCTTATGTATCACTCTCCACATTCCGCTGTCTATATTTATGTGGTCGCACCCTTTTTCTTCTTACTTTATTTCCAATCACCACTTGCCGCCGCTCTACAAGCCCTGGATCTAGCTAAGGCAGCAATGATCAATAGTTTGATCGGCGCAGTGGTTAAAATCGCTTTCGTTTTCGTCTTAGCCTCTCGCCCAGAACTAGGTATCATGGGGGCAGCACTAGGATTTTCAGCAAGCATCGTTCTCGTCACCCTACTTCATTTTGCGACCGTGGTCAAAGCCATTCAATTCAAACTCAACACAATCATTTTCATAAAGGGTGGCATTTTATTAGTTCTTACAGGATTGACTGCAAGATTCTTCAACCATTCCCTTTTAGTAGATTGGGCACTCTTACCCAGGACACTCACCTTAATTCTCTTTGTCACTCTCATCTACACCATTCTTTTATTCGTCCTTCGCATGATTACCAAAGAAGAATTGTCTCACTTCCCCATCATTAACAAATGGGTGGCGTAAGGCCTCCCATTATTCTTTTATTAATTTTATATGAAATACTTTATTTTTATCGAGAATACAGCAGGCAATATCCTTAACCTGCCGATAGCCCAGTTCTCTAAGCTTTTGTCTCAGCCATAAAGGCGTTTTATGTAATTGCTCTAATGCCTTTTCTTGAACAATCCCATTTAAAATCAATGTCACCGGAAGAAAGGAATAGGCCATTCTTTGATTTCGGGCCTCATCCTCGTTCATTTTTTGCAATACAGAAAGCTTGCCATTCGGTTCTAAAATCGCAAACTCGACATCCGCAATATCTCTGACGTTTTTTTCTCTTAATTGCATCATCAAATCATCATAATTATAGCGTTGCTTGCGCATTTGTTTTTGATCAATTTTTCCCTCTTTGATAATTGTTGTCGGTTTTCCATCAAAAATATGCCGTAAAAAAGGCGTCTTCAACGCAATGAGTGCTAAAGCAAATTGAATAAAAAATAAAATACCAATCGGGATAACCGTTGAAACTAATGAGCGGTTTGGCTCTTCTATAGATAATACTGCAAGCTCTGCAATCATTATCGAAACGACAAAGTCAACCACGCTCAACTGACCAATCTCCCTCTTTCCCATTAAACGAAAGGTCAACAATATAATGACATACAATATCAGGGTTCTAAGTACAACAGTAATCATTATACAGTCTCCTTTCCTTGCTTAAAGATATAGTTGCGCTCTGACTTCTCCTTTGAAATAGTATCTCATCTTAGTATGAGCAAAAAATGAGCGATTATCAGGCCATTCTGCCAAGCAAGAGAGAGGTTCCACTTCTAAATCGTACGAGCCTGAATATTTATAAATTAACAGAAGTTACTTAGGAGGTGAAAATGGATGACAAAGAAAATGGTCACTGCAGCGAGCTATGGGATGGTCACTGCCTTTGCTCTTATCATTGCTGTAGCTATTGTATTAGCAACTCTTTTTAAATTTACATCATTAGATGAATTCTCTATCGGGGAACTGCCGATGTTAATTATCTCATTCTGCGCTTTATTCATTGGTGGAATCATTGCTGGAGCAAAAATGAGGGAAAAGGGGCTATTTATAGGCGCAAGCACAGGTTTTTCCTATTCACTATTGATTTATCTTATTCTTTTTTTAGGCTATGATCGCCCTTTAGGATGGGACCAATATCTGACCATCTTAGTGAATATTATTGTCACAGGCATGGGAGGCATTATCGGAGTTAACCTCAGCGGCGCATCAAAAAAACGCTGACTCTCGCATAGGATGTATAGCCATCGCTTTCCCTGGACTTCTATCTAGGGGATATAGTGTATGAGAAAGACCTTATATTTTAAATATTTTTGAAAAGGCTCACCTGACGTGCCCACTACATGAATGTTCCTCGAAAAACAACTGGCGCATACTCTCAAAACAAAGTGATAGATAGAGGGGTCTAAAAATAGAGCAACCACCCGTTCTCACGGGTGGTTTGTGATTATGAATCCTGCTCTTGTTTTTCTTCCTCTTTTGCTGGTTCTTCGTCTTTTTTAGCTTCTTTTTCATGAGGATTAACTTTCTTTTGCAAAACCTCACGAATCGCGCTGCGATCAAAAGTCAACTTCGTATTGCCATGACATTTAATCGTCACTTGGTTATCCTCAATCACTTCAACAATACCATGAAGACCACCAATGGTTGCGATTTTATCGCCCTTTTCGAGACCACTTTGCATTTCCTGTGTTTTCTTCTGTCTCTTTTGTTGAGGACGAATCAACAGAAAATAAAAGATCGCAAAAAAGATTACCAGCATGATAATTAAACCTGCTCCACCCATTCCTATCACTCCTTTATGTAGTTAAAGCCTAAGCTTTAAAAATTCTTAGCGTTTGGTTGATTAAAACCATATTGCTCAAAAAATTCATCTTTAAAATCAATGAGACGATCTTCGCGTATGGCATCACGGACACGCTCCATCAATTTTATCAAAAAATAGAGATTATGGTAAGTAGTAAGTCGAAATCCGAATGTTTCATTTGCTTTAACAAGATGTCTTATATACGCCCGACTGTATGTTTTACAAACATGACAATCACATTGCTCATCAATCGGTCTGAAATCACGCGCATATTTGGCATTGCGTATCACAAGACGTCCCGCACTTGTCATACATGTGCCATTGCGGGCGATGCGCGTTGGGAGTACACAGTCAAACATATCGATGCCACGAATCGCCCCTTCAACTAGAGCATCTGGGGAGCCTACCCCCATGAGATAACGGGGCTTATTTGTTGGAAGCAAGGGCGTTGTATATTCAAGGGCCTCGTACATTAAATCTTTTGGTTCACCAACAGAGAGTCCTCCCACTGCATAGCCAGGAAAATCTAGTGATGTCAATGCTTCCGCGCTTCGCTTACGTAAATCTTCATAAACCCCACCCTGAACAATACCAAATAGCGCTTGGCGATCTGGATGTTTATTGGCGGCTAGACAACGCTCTGCCCAGCGACTGGTACGCTCTAAGGAATCGATAAGATATTCTCTTTCAGCAGGATAAGGCGGGCACTCATCAAAAGCCATCATGATATCTGACCCTAAAGCATTTTGAATATGAATCGATTTTTCAGGGGTTAAAAACAGCTTCTCCCCATTAAGATGGTTGCGGAAATGTACCCCTTCTTCAGTGATCTCACGCAGGTCACTGAGACTGAATACCTGAAAGCCTCCAGAGTCTGTTAGAATGCCCTGATCCCAGTTCATAAACTGATGAAGGCCACCCGCTTCCTCCACAATATCTTCCCCTGGGCGCAACCAGAGGTGATACGTGTTACTTAAAATCACACCAGCGCCCATTTCCTTTAATTCTTCTGGGCTCATTGTTTTTACGGTTGCCAATGTGCCTACAGGCATAAACATTGGCGTGTCGAACGTTCCATGTGGCGTATGGAGCTTTCCTAACCGCGCACCTGATTGTTGACACACTTTAATACATTCATAGGTTACTGCTGCTGTCATCTCTGTTATTCCTTTCTAGCACAAGCATCGCATCACCAAAGCTAAAAAAACGGTAGCGTTCTTTTACAGCTTCTCTGTAAGCAGACATGAGAAATTCACGTCCAGCAAAAGCACTGACAAGCATGATTAGCGTGGATTTTGGCAGATGAAAATTGGTGATAAATCCATCGACACCTTGATAGCGATAGCCAGGATAGATAAAGATATCTGTCCATCCCGAAGAGCCTTCAAACTGTCCATTATACTTCGTCGCAATGGTTTCTAGCGTACGAATTACCGTGGTCCCTACCGCAATGACACGCCCGCCTTCTTGTCGCGTTTTATTCAGCTGCTCTGCCACTTCGTCTGGCATGCGATAAAATTCCGCATGCATATGATGGTCTTCGATAGTATCAGTTTTGACAGGGCGAAACGTTCCCAAACCCACATGAAGCGTGATAAAAGAAATATGAACGCCTTTATCCTTAAGCCTTTGCAATAATTCCTCTGTAAAATGCAGTCCGGCAGTGGGGGCTGCTGCAGAGCCCTCATGCTTGGCATAAACCGTTTGATAACGCTCGCGATCCTCAAGCTGTTCACGTATATAAGGAGGAAGAGGCATATTTCCTAATTCATCAAGAATTTCATTGAATATCCCCTCATACTCAAATCGAAAATAACGTCGCCCTTCCTCTGCCATTCGGGTACAATATGCCCTTAATTTTCCATTGCCAAAATCAACTGTTGTACCGACATTAATCCTTTTAGCGGGCTTAACCAGACATTCCCACTCGTCTTCCTCCAGTTGTTTAAGAAGTAAAACTTCCACTTTAGCACCCGTATCAGACTTGATGCCAAATAAGCGGGCGGGGAGAACCTTAGTGTCATTGAGAACTAAACTATCGCCTGGATTAAAATAATCGACAATGTCATAAAAATGCCGATGATCAATTTGCCCTTCGTTCGGATGCAGCACCATGAGTCTTGAAGCATCGCGAGCCTTTAATGGTGTTTGTGCAATTAATTCTTCAGGTAATTCAAAATCAAATAATGAAACGTCCATCCTTTACTTCACCTCAAAACAGTTAACGAAATCGGTTGACGATATAGACAATCAAGGAAAGAACAAGACTGATGACAATTGAAGTCATGATTGGAAAATAAAAAGTGGTATGCCCCTTTTTAATCACGATATCTCCAGGTAGCCGGCCAATCACATACCACAATGCTCCAAATAAAAAGAGGAGCATACCAATGAGCATCAAAAGCTTAGCCATATCCTGCATCGTCTAAACTCCTTTAATATTTAAGTGCTCATAAACCAGAGGCGTAACCATCCGACCTCTGGGTGTTCTCTGTAAAAAGCCAATTTGGAGAAGATAGGGTTCATAAACATCTTCGATGGTGTGCCTTTCTTCCCCAATCGTTGCAGCAATCGTATCTAACCCCACGGGTCCCCCGTTGAATTTATGAATAATGCTCGTTAATAATTGGTGATCAATGTGATCAAGCCCTTTTTCATCGACTTGAAGCTGTTCTAACGCTTGACGGGTCACTTCTAATTGAATGTCCCCTGTGCCCACAACCTGAGCAAAATCTCGTATTCTTCTTAAAAGTCGGTTAGCAATCCTCGGTGTCCCGCGTGAACGACTGGCAATCTCAAATGAAGCCTCATTGCCAATGCTTGTATTCAAAACTGCTGCGGTCCGAGTAACAATCGCCGCAAGCTCGTCCACCTCATAAAATTGCAGGCGCAATATCACGCCAAACCGATCCCTTAAAGGGGGAGACAAATAGCCGGCCCTTGTCGTTGCCCCAACAAGTGTAAAGGGGGGTAAATCAATACGCATCGAATGGGCGGTTTCCCCCTTACCGACAACAATATCTAAGCAAAAATCCTCCATAGCTGGATAAAGCACTTCCTCAACCGTGCGCGGCAGGCGATGAATTTCATCAATAAATAAAACATCTCCAGGCTCAAGTGCCGTTAAAATTGCTGCCAAATCACCAGGGCGTTCGATTGCTGGTCCAGACGTTGTACGAATATTGACCCCCATTTCATGAGCAATGATCATTGAAAGCGTGGTTTTCCCTAATCCAGGTGGACCATATAATAAGACGTGATCCAAAGCCTCGTTACGCTGCTTTGCTGCCTCTATAAAGATCTTAAGGTTCTCTTTCGCCTTTGATTGACCAATATAATCTTCAAGACTCTGTGGACGTATTGATGTTTCAATCTGCTCTTCGTATACATCCGCTTCCTGAGAAACCATGCGTCCTTCAGACATTAGGCTCACCCCCTAATTTTTCAGCATGAGCTTAAGCGCCGCTTTAACGTATTGTTCAGGTGTTAGATCCTGATTCTCAAGCCTTGGCATAATTTTTTTAATTTCTCGTTCAGAATATCCTAGAGCTTGAAGCGCTTGACTCGCCTCTTCCAATCCCGTATCTTCCTGCGCAGACGCTGGCTCTGAAAATAAAGAGTACTCGGTAAAAGCACCTTGGAGCTTCCCCTTTAGATCCAGGATGATCTGTCTCGCTGTTTTCTTTCCAATGCCGGGAAATTTAACAAGAAATTTCTCATCTTCATCCTCTATTGCTTGCATGACACGCTGCGGCTCTCCCGTTGCCAATATAGCAAGCGCCCCTTTTGGTCCAATGCCAGAAACGCTTAATAAATGTTTAAATAATGAGCGCTCTTCCCTTGTTTTAAAGCCATATAAATGAATGGCATCCTCACGAACGTAGTGGTATGTATAGATTATCAGTTCTTGTCCAATCGGTTGAAATGAAAATGGATTAGGACAATAGATTAGGTAACCTATTCCCTGATTTTCAATAGTAACTGACTCACTTGTCACGTGAGCAATCTTCCCCTGAATAAATTCAAACACGCCTTTTGCCTCCATCTTACCCATTATAAAATGCACTTAAAGATACGTTAGCATTTTATATATTAATATGACTTTCCTTTTCATAAAAGGGAAAACATATGTGCCTCATTTCATCATACCATAATTTATACAACAACATAAGAGCGAAAAGCTCAAATTCCTCCGCTTGAGCCACAGAAAAAACCACCTTTAGATCAGAAGCCCTTAACCTGTCCTGCTTCGCCTGGTCCTCCTGCTGTGATCATAAAACGATCACACATTAAGGATGCATAAGCCCCGAATGCGAAAACGATGTCCGGACTTATTCAAGGATCAAAAATATTTTTTACCAAAAGACAGCATCATCCATGCAGTTGATTGGAACAGAAGACGCTCGAGCTCCTTTGAGAATACCGTGCGTCCAAAGATCCACCTGGGAACCCGCATCATTCCATCTTAAGTTAGCTGAGGCCGTGCCTGCGGAAAACAAGCGATATGGAGTGAAGATAAACACTCCCCTCTGGTTTTAACATCCAAAAGAATACATTTATTCAACAAAAAAGTGCAGCCGTAAAGCATTCAAGTTATAAACCCTGATAGTATTAGAAAAACCGGGAGAAAAGTATGCCCGGTCCTTGCCTTAGTATAGAGCATCGTCCAATATAAGATAGGCTTCATTGCCTGGTCAAGTGGAGGGGAGCGCAAGGCGCCTGCGGAACTCTCTAAAATCGTATGTTCCTCGAGCGCCGCTGACTCATGATGCGGAGACTAGAGTCCTGCGGGACGTGGGAGATCGGTAAGACCTTAGCAGTGCGCAGCGCAAGGAGACTTACCACTCCCCGCGAAAAGCGAGCGGCCTGGAGCGGAAATTCGCACCGTCCTCATGACCAGAAATTTTATACTTTCTGATCTTAAAAAAAACTCACCCAGCGGTGAGTCAGTCCACGTTCACTTCATATTTGGCAAATAAGTGAAGCATATTTTGGTACGCTTCTTTATTTGTTATGGGGATTCCGGTTTTTAAACGATTAAAATCCTTAGCCTGTAGGGCATGAATATCAATTTGAAAGAAGGTTTGAATAATCTGATTGTGTTCAGGGCTGCCATTAAATAGTGTCAGCGTATTGCCATTTTTTAGCCCTAATACTCCCACTGCTTTAGAAACAGGTGAAAGATCATCAACTTTACGCTCTAAAAATACATCCGTCTTAGTTTTTTTGATCAACGTCCATTGTGGATGCTGATGTAAAAAATCCTTTAAGGATAGGACATGCTTATCCATCGTTTTCTGTATGGAGATCCCGTCTATATATCGTGTATTCATATGAATATGTGATAATGACACAGCTTGTACTTGTATTCCTTTTCTTTCTTCTGCCCGTGCCTGCGTATGACTTAAAAATGACCCTGTGCTAAAACAAGCCAAAACCAGCAGAATATATAGTCTCTTCTTCATGATAATCACCTCTAATACTGAGGATTGTTTAATTATTGTCTAGTTTACCCAGCAGAAGACATGTTTATCCATCCTTCCCATAATCCCTTTAAATCAAAAGACTAACTTTTTTTAATTCCCTATTTTACAAGCCATTAAACGGGATTCGTTAAGAAATGATGGAAATTTTGCAAATTTCGACAACATTTTAAGGAATTCTAGTATACACTATCAATAATAAATCATTCAGAAAAGGCAAATCTTTCGAAAGAGAGAGACGCAAAGCTACAGACCTAAAGGAAATTCCCATGGTGGCTGAGCTACCTGAGCGTGGAGTGGAAACGATGCCTAATCAGGTCGATCTTAGAAGGGGTAGAAAGCTTGATAAGGAATGGGTTGAGCTCATTCTACTTGCCCAAAGGATGGGCATGAGCGTAGAGGATGTTAGAAAAATCCTAAAGAAAAAAGAAGAGCTTTAATCCACCTTCAAGTAAACCGCTATCGCTCCAGAGTTAAACCGGTGAGTAGTAAAAAAGAGGATGCCTCTAAAGTTTCCTTTAGGACATCCTCAAAAGCAGCAGCGATTTTTTTATTTTGCGTTATTTTGGAAAGGACGTTGTAAGGCATTACCTAAATCGTTGATAATGCCACTTATATCAGAGCGTACTTCTTTTATTGGTGCACCATTGTCTAAACGGTCATTGACATCAGCAATACGATTGACCATTTTACGATCAGTGACAACGCGGATGTTTTTATCAGGTGCCAGTTGTTTTGCCGTTGAGCGAATACTTTGTTCGACGGCTTGTTTATTATTCACATCTTTGTCTAGAGTCGCACCGATGACAACGGTATTGTTGTCGGTAAAAGCACTTGCGTCATTAACGTTATTCAATCGAGCAACCTGGCTAGCTATACGACGAGAAAGTGCACTATCAGCAGCAACAGAATCCTTATCATTGACATCATTGTAGTTTCTGTTGTTATTTAGTGAGGCATTATTGTCATACACATCATTTCTAGGTACGACATTTGGCCTATTTTTATCCGTATAATAGCCAATGTTGCGGACGCCATTATCCCCCATCGCGTTGTTATTATCTTTATCTGTTCCACACCCTGTCATTAGTCCTACAGCCATTAAACCAGTAGAAAGCAATGTGAGTGTTTTTTTCATGTGTTTAATTGCCCCCTTTCATCTATAGGATGTGTGGGGAGCAATTAAAGTAAACTAACAGTTAGAGGCGATCATGTCATTTTTTTCAAGGCTATGCGTCGTCTTTAATCCATGCTTCTATGTCTCAATTTCCTAACAGGGCTTTTTAAACTTTTTCACAAAAAACCTTTTCTTTCCACACTATATTTTTTCTTAGTCCTAAGAAAAAAAGCGACGATTTTCTCATCGTCACTTTTCATCCTCTTCATTTTTAGGAAAATCGGGTAAATTAATGGTATTGTGATGAGATTCCCATAAAGTATAAGGATTTTCATCTCGATGCGGAAGCTCTGTCAATCCAGGCGGTGTTTGCAATGTGGAACTCTGACCCGACTGTCCCATAGGAGGATACCCATAGCCTCCTGGTATTTGACCGCCTCCCATTGGAGGCATTTGCGAAGAAGGCTGTGAGGCTGGAATAGCTTCCTGCGAAGGCTGTCCTTCAGCCCCTGGCATCATGCCTGCGCCCTGAGTCCCCATCTCTTGATGACTTCCTGACATCATGTCCGGTTGAGTGCTGGGGTAGCCATACCCCCCTGGCATCATCCCTTGTTGTGGATGCATGGGCTGCATGCTCGGATAACCATATCCGCCCTGCGGCATACCTGGCTGAAACTGCTGGGGCTGTGACTGAGCCCCCGGATAGCTATACCCCGGCATCATTCCTTGTTGTGGATGCTGTGTTGGCTGCATGCCCGGATAACCATATCCTCCTGGCATCATTCCCTGCTGTTGTGACTGTACAGGTGGCATGCCCGGATAACCATATCCTCCAGAGCCCATCCCTTGTTGCTGAGACTGTTGCGGATCTGAAGCACCATCAGCAAATGGATAGTAGGGCTGAGGATCTTGATTTAACGTCTTCATTTTTCCAGATTGTGGATTATTAAAGGGCTGTTGATGAAAGTAAGGATGATGCCCCTGTTCATAGACAGTGGAACCGCTGGACGACTGATAAGAAGGGACACCCATTCCTGGATCAGGAAACTGCCATTTCCCGTCATGTGTTGGTGAATCAGATTTTTTAGGCGTCATCACATTAGGATAAGGATCTTCCATCATAGGTAATGTATGTTCCTCTTTTGTTTTCATTGATTTAACAGGTTCGTTATCCATGGGCTGTGTTGGTGCAATGATTTTAGAGTCTTTCATTGGCAGTTGATTTTCTTCAATATTTTCCACAGCTTTTTCTTTTGCAATAGGTTTTTTTTCTGATTTGATTTTTTTCTTGATCGGCGCCTTAATTTTTTTCTTAACTGGCTCTTTTTTCTTCACTTCCATAACAGGTTTCTTTTCTGGAATATTTTCCTTCACAGGATGTTCATTGACTGGATTTTCTTTTACCGGAATCTGATTAATCGGGTTTTCCTTCATGACATTTTCCTTAACTGGCATTTCTTTTTTTGGCATTTCTTTTTTTGGCATTTCTTTTTTAGGCGCTTCTTTAATAATTTTGTCTGCCTTTACTTTTTTCTTTACATATTTTGACCCAGAAGGGACTTTTATTTTCATTCCTGGCTTAATATTATCCGGATCAGTGAGCTGAGTATTGATCTTTTTTAAGTCTTCTAAAGATACGCCATGTTTCTGTGCAATTTTGTACAACGAATCGCCCAGTTGAACAATATATATTTTCACTCGTATCCTCCTCTACGCACAAGTTACTACAGTATATTTGTCACTTGGGCGTATTGCCACTGTTTTTTTCTATTTGTTGGACTTTTTTCTTAAGACGCTTCGATCAATGCCTTAGCTCTCTAAATTATGTATAATATAATCATATAGAAATCAGGGGGAATGAACAATGGACCAAGAGCAAGAGAAACTTTTAGGGGAAGAAAGGCGGACAACCATCCTTAAATGGCTCCAAGAGGCTGATGAGCCTTTAACTGGAAGTGAACTCGCCAAGAAAACGAATGTCAGCCGTCAGGTTATTGTCCAAGACATTTCACTATTAAAAGCCAAAAACGAGCCAATCTTAGCGACTGCAAGAGGGTATCTTTATTTTAAAAAGGGTCAGAAAGAGCAGTGCGTCCAAGTGATTGCCTGTCAGCATAACGAAGCACGCACAGAAGAAGAATTAAATTTGCTTGTCGATCATGGGGTGCGTGTGAAGGATGTTATTGTAGAACATCCAGTGTACGGCGAAATTACTGCATCACTTATGCTGGAAAATCGTAGAGATGTCCAACTGTTCATGAAAAAAATCAAGGGGACCAAAGCATCGTTACTTTCAGCCTTAACGGAAGGCATTCATCTTCATACCATTGAAGCAGGTAGTGAAGAAAAACTGAGCGATGCCTGTATAGCACTAAAAGAAGCCGGATTATTGGTCAATCAGGATTAAATTCCTCCGGTTCCTACAATATCGACTTTTTTAACCCCTCTTAATTTTTTCAAACGTTCTATAAAGGCATCCAGTTCAGTGTTCATTTCAGTCGTATCAATAGAAAGGGAAACATTGGCACTCCCCTGTAGAGGGATGGATTGATGAACGGTTAAAATGTTCCCATTGGATTCGGAAATAATATTCAATAAGCTTTTTAAAATTCCGGTTCGATCCTCCAGATGAAAAAATAACGTGACCACTTGTTCCTTAATGATTTTCTGAAAAGGGAAAATGCCGTCTTTATATTTATAAAAAGCACTTCGGCTCAGCCCAACGTCACGCACCGCTTGTGTGACACTCTGAGCCTGACCTGTTTCAAGAAGACGTTTTGCTTCAAGAACTTTAAGCATGGATTCAGATAATACATCTTGTCTTACCAAATAATATTGCTCTCGTTTCTGCACGGTCTCTCTTCTCCTCTCATACACATTTTACATACGAACTATTTTGAAAATTTCAGACGCTGGCGTTTGGATTCCGCCCCTTGTTCCACATTATACTTAAGAAAAACCGGGCGAAAAACATGCCCGGTCCTTGTCCTTAGTATAGGGCATCATCCAATATGACATAGGCTTCATTGCCTTGTCAAATGGATGGGAGCGCAAGGCACGAGATTCGGAACACATTAAAATCGTGTATTCCTCGGGCGCCGCTGACTCATAATGCAGAGACTAGAGTCCTGCGGGAAGTGGGAGATCGGATCGGTAAGACCCCCGCAGTGCGAAGGCGCGAGGAGGCTTACCACTCCCCCGCGGAAAGCGAGCTGCCTGGAGCGGAAATCCGCATCATCCTCATGACCAGAAATTTTATACTTTCTGATCCTTCAAAAAAGGAGAGCTGGCTCTCCCTTAGTTAACAAATTCAAACTCAAAATCACGAATTCTTACCGTATCTCCATCCTCGATGCCGCGTTTGCGAAGCGCATCATCCAACCCCATGCCACGCATTCTTTTTGCGAATCGTCGCACGGACTCCTCACGATTAAAATCCGTCATGATAAATAATTTTTCTATTTTTTCCCCGGAAACAACAAAAGCGCCATCATCATCCCGCGTAATAATAAAAGGGTCTTCCTCTTCTGTCGCCCGATAAACCACCTTATCTTCTACCTCTTCAGAAATGCCAAGAGGGAACATCGGCGTGTGTTCAACAAGCTCTCCGACATAATTCATGAGAGGCTGAATACCTGTTTTAGCAACGGCTGAAATTGGAAAGATCGGCACCTCTTCTTCTAGCTGTGTTTTAAAACGCTCGAGATGATCTTCGGCCCCAGGCACGTCCATTTTATTTGCTGCAATAACCTGTGGACGCTCCATCAAGCGATATTCATATTGTCTTAGTTCATCATTTATTTTGACATAATCATCAAAAGGATCGCGCCCCTCTGATCCAGACATATCAATCACATGGATAATCACCCGCGTGCGTTCAATATGACGTAAAAACTGATGGCCTAAACCCGCGCCAAGATGAGCCCCTTCAATCAGCCCAGGCAGGTCGGCAATCACAAAGCTTTTAGCCTCATCAACAGCAACAACGCCTAAGTTAGGAGAAATTGTCGTAAAATGATACTCGGCCACCTTAGGCTTAGCCGCTGAAACGACCGATAAAAGGGTGGATTTTCCTACGCTTGGAAAGCCCACCAAGCCCACATCGGCCAAGAGCTTTAGCTCAATACGAATATTGCGTTCTATACCGGGTTCCCCATTTTCTGCATGATAAGGTGCGGGGTTCGCCGGGGTTGAAAACCTTGTATTTCCTCTTCCCCCTCTTCCCCCACGGGCAATGATTGCTTCCTGGCCTTGCTCGGTCAAGTCAGCAATCAAGTCGTCAGTATCTTGATCATACACAATTGTCCCTGGTGGTACACGAACAACAAGATCGTCAGCATTTTTTCCATGCTGATTTTTAGGACCGCCATTTTCTCCGCGCTTGGCTTTAAAATGTCTTTGAAAGCGAAAATCCATCAAAGTTCGGAGACCTTCGTCCACCTTAAACACAACATTGCCACCTTTACCACCATCGCCACCAGCAGGGCCACCGTTAGGGACATATTTCTCACGACGGAAAGCAACAATACCGTTACCGCCGTCGCCACCTTTAACATACACTTTAACCTGATCTACAAACATGCTTCCACCTCAGTTATGTGGTGATAATAAAGGCTAAAATCGCCTCTTCTTTATGTATATATTTTGTTACATAGTCTAAAGAATGATACGATGCTTGTTTCATAAAAAAACGTTCCGACTCTAGAACATCTGTAAGGCTCCCAGCAAAATCTATTGTAAAGGTTGCCTGATGCTCCTCAAGATCAATGCTGATGGTGACATTATTATTCGCTTGCTGTTCAGCCTTCGTATTAAAATAGGTTAAAACGTTAAGAAAATAGGTATAAAGGCATTCATCAGCATGTGATAAATCCAGGACCTTTCCTACCACTTCAACATCTAATGTCACCATAGGTCGATTTAAATTATAGGTCAGTAAATAAGCAGCCGTTTTTGGCGCACATAAATTTGAAAGCTGCGCCTCATTTTTTGCCTTAGAAACAAGCAGGTCTACAATTTCTGATACACGTTCTACTCGGTTTAAATCTAGATTAGCTTTTATAAGTTGTAACTCGTTTAGCCAATCGTGTCTAATGGCTCGCAATAAGTCAATCATCTTATCCGGATCATGCATCGTCGAAATCTCCTATATACCGACGTTCTTATGAGCTGGAAAACTTGACTTCTCATATCATGAATGATCATGGGGCGAGAAGTCATACTCTATTCATTAAATACACCACAAGAAAGTAACTATAACATGTTTTTTCCCTTATAGTGCTAAAAAACCAGCCAAAGGGCTGGTTTTTTGTTATACTTATGCTTCTTTTGCTACAGGATATACACTTACTTGCTTGCGATCACGGCCAAGGCGTTCAAATTTTACAACACCATCAACCTTTGCATAAAGTGTGTCGTCTCCACCGCGTCCAACGTTGTTACCAGGATAAATTTTCGTCCCACGTTGACGATAAAGAATGGAGCCTCCTGTTACGAATTGACCATCGGCACGTTTTGCACCAAGGCGTTTCGCAATAGAGTCACGGCCGTTCTTTGTACTACCGACCCCTTTTTTCGAAGCAAAAAATTGAAGATCAAGCTTAAGCACGCCATCCACCTCCTTGATCATTAACTTGTATATGTTCAGAATAAGAAGCCTCAATGGTTTTTAATGAAGAAATCATGCCCTCGAGCAATACATAAACATGCTCATTCGGCTGCGTTCGAAAGGAATCAGGAACTGAACAATGAAGGTAGCCTCCATCTTCTGCCTGCTCAATATCCAATTCAACCTGGCACAATTCCTCGATTGCATTAACAGCCCCAAAGGTCACAGCCGAAACCCCCGCACACACGAGATCATAGCCATACGGACCAGAATCTGCATGACCTGATATCCGGACAGACCTCAGCTGCTTATGTTCATCGCGCTCCACTTTAACCTGAATCATAATAATGTCCTACTTATGCATTAATCTTTTCAACAGTAACTTTTGTGTAAGGCTGACGATGTCCTTGCTTACGACGATAGTTTTTTCTCTTTTTGAACTTGAATACGACGATTTTATCGCCTTTTCCATGCTCATCAACTTTTGCAGTCACATTTGCGCCTTCAACGAGTGGCTGTCCAACTTTTACGTTATCTCCACCAACGAAAAGGACTTTATCAAAAGTTACTGTTTCTCCTGGTTCAGCATGCAATTTTTCGATGAAAAGTGTTTGCCCCTCTTCAACCTTTAATTGCTTACCACCAGTTTCAATAATAGCGTACATCCCTGCACCTCCTCTAATTCTCAGACTCGCCAAAACAGGTAGCCAATCGGCATTTATAACCCATCTCGTGCGGTTGGAGCCGGTGCTCCAAAGTCTAACGTTAAAATCTTACCATAATCCTAATCACACTGTCAATCGTCTTAAAATATGTTAAAGCAATTTTCCAATCGCTTGATTATAATAATTTCCGTTGAAAAAAGCGTTCAACACATGCTTCTCTGTGATGAGGTATTCCTCGTTTTTTCCTTGAATTTTAATCTGGTGATGCCGGTCTTTATAAAACATTTCTACAACATCCATTAATGCCATATCACTTGGCACACTGACGGTCATACTTTTAAGCTCGTTTAAAGCTGAATGTTGCCAGCGCTCCAATAAAAACCGCATGAAGACATAGCGCTGCTGCCTCCATTCCTTTATCAACATCACAAGAAGGAAGAGAGCGATGACAAAATAATTCAAAAGAATCGTCCGATGAAAGGCTACCCAGAGCGTTAAGAGCATCAAGAATAGAAAGGAACTTAGCAAAGCGAGACGATACGCCCGGCGGTATGGAAAATACCTGGATAGCACAATTAATAGCAGCTTTCCACCATCTAATGGCCAAATGGGAAACAGATTAAATAATAGAATCATCCAGTTCTTCTCCAAGAACATTTCATGGTTAGTCGCATTCCAATAGGGTGTCATCAATAAAAGGAAAGACACAAAAGGAAGCCACAGGTGTTGCATAGGTCCAGAAAGCGTCACGATGAATTCCTCTTGGAATGGACGCGTTCCACTTTCATCCACCTTTGCCACCCCACCGAAAGGAAGCAATTCTATCGATGTTAATCGCCAGCCCAAAAAGAGCGCCGCAAGCGCATGCCCTAGTTCATGCATCATGACAATAAAAAAAATGGCAGTGACATCCCAAAAGTGTCCTGTGAGAACGCCAGTGCCAAACACGATCCAAAAAACTGGGTGGATATGTACTTTTTTTCTTAACACCCTTATTCCCTTAATCAAAGGAAATCACCTGGATAGGATCAACAAATGACTTTCCATTTTTAATGGCAAAATAAAAGCTTCCCTTATTTTTTCCGTCTTCCGTTGTCACTGTACCCAGTTTTTGATCCTTTTTCACATTGTCATATTGTTTAACATCGACATTCCTAAGCTTGCCATACCACGATTCCTTACCATCTTTATGCTGAATCACAACCGTTTTACCAATGCCTGCTTTGTTACCGACAAATATCACAAGTCCACTATCAATGGCTTTGACTTCTGCGTTTGCTGCCGCTTCAACCGTAATGCCCTTTTTCTTTGAAGAGAAGCCTTCAGTTACCGTCCCAGTCCCACTGACTGGAACGGCAAAGTCTTGTGAGGCTCTGCCATCATCCTGTCCGGACGCGCTTTGACTCTTATGCTGATTTGTGGGAAGAAAGGCGAGCGGTTGTCCAAAGGCCTTTTCATACCACTTAGAGACGACCGTAAAATTCATTTCATCATTTAAAGCCATTGACACAATACTCTTTGCTTTAGGGACAGAAGCAAGCATATTCGTTTTATAAAGGATGGCTCCGCCCAAAACAAGTATGGCAGCTATCAAACATTTCATAATAAAAATATTCGTTTTAAACAATGGGTGATTCTTGTTTGGAGGCATTGGATTCTCTTGGTGTATTGGACGATAACTCGGCATATCCATTGGAAGGCTTGTTCGTCTTGAACGCTGTTTGTGGCGCCTTTTGATCTCATTCATTCGATTCATCAGTAGTAACCCCCTACTCTTGCTTAATACCACTCTATGAGGAGGAGGGACGAGTTATGACGCCAATATTCAGAAGAATTTTTTACTCCAATGCTATACATTTTATCAGTACCATGATGTTTATCGGAACAAAAGACAGGACCTTTTTAACAAAGGCCTCGACCAAATTAACAAATAAAGTCCGAAATTTACGAAAAGAGAATGAATCCGGGGGCAAGTTTCCAAATCTAGAGGTGAGCGCAACAAAAGCCAGAGACAGGGTAACAAATGCCGATTCCAAAGGAACGAAAACCGGTGTCAAAATATCAAAAACTCCCTAGCAATAAGAAATCCTAGGACATTTAATAGAACCCAACTCTTTACTTAACATAGCCTTTATTGCCTGGTACTCCTGATGTGATTTTTCAAATCACACACTAAAGGGGCGCCAAACGGTATTTTTTTGCCACGTTTAAACCCATGTATTTTATGTTATTCTTTATAGTAACCGGCTCCTTTTCGTAATGTAGCACTGATTTGGTTTGTAATTCATCAGCAAGTGTTGCCAAATTAACCTACGCTATTATGAGTAAAGGAGCCATTATAAGAAGCCTTTCCGGTGGTTATTTTGTGGTGATTTAACCTTATCAGAAACGGATTCTTTTTTCATTTATTTGATGCGTTGAAATACAGAATAAACCACTTGATAGATAAGCCTTTTTACTGTGTTTTGAGAACTTCTATGAATAATCTAGGTGATAGCATAAAAAAAGAGATCTTCTGTAGATCTCTTTACTAACGCATGCCTAATAATTTTTTCATTCGAGAAAAAAATCCCTTATTTTCATCAAGAGACATGAGCGGGACAGACTCTCCTAATATTCGCCGGGCGATATTCCTGTAACCAATTGAAGCGCGTGAAGAAGGATTAAGTGCAATGGGCTCACCCTTATTCGATGCGGAAATGACCTCTTCGTCATCGACGACAACGCCCAAAAGGTCAATAGCCAAAACGTCCAGAATTTCATCAATTTCCAACATACCGCCTGATTTCATCATATGGTTGCGAATTCGATTAATGATCAGTTTGGGCGAGGCGACGCTCTCTTCTTTCTCTAAAAGACCGATAATACGATCGGCATCCCTGACAGCGGAATTTTCCGGTGTTGTTACAACAATGGACTGGTCCGCTCCGGCCACAGCGTTCTTAAATCCTTGCTCGATTCCTGCAGGACAGTCGATGAGCACGTAGTCAAAGTCACGCTTTAACTCATCAACAATGTCTTTCATTTGCTCAGGGGTGATCGATGTCTTATCCTTTGATTGTGCGGCAGGCACAAGCTTCAAGCATTCAAAACGCTTGTCTTTAATCAAGGTTTGACTTAGCTTACAACGGCCTTCTGCCACATCTACAATATCATAAATAATGCGATTTTCTAATCCCATAATGACATCGAGATTTCGAAGTCCAATATCAGTATCAACTAAACATACCTTTTTATTTTGAAGGGCTAAGGCTGTACCAATATTCGCTGTGGTTGTGGTTTTACCCACTCCGCCTTTTCCTGAAGTAATTACAATAGCTTCCCCCATATTCTTTCACCTCTCTACAATCGCTCGGCAGATTCAAGGGATCTCCGAAATAATGTCTGTAATCGTTCTACAGAAATCTGCTTCGTTTGTTGATCAACAAATGCATACTCCATCACACGGTTACCGTCATTTATGATATCTGGCGATCGGCTAATGACATCAGCAATCATAAGTTGGGAGGGCTTCATCACTGAAGCGACAATCACTTTATCTTCTCGACCTTTAAAACCGGCATGAGCAATCCCACGTAACGCCCCTAATACATAAACGTTTCCCGTAGCCATGATTTTACCACCTGGATTGACATCTCCTATTAATAAAATATCCCCTTCGATCATCACTTCTTGACCAGAGCGAATGATTTGCCTTAGAGTCGTGAGCTGCTCCTGTTTTCTAAGTTCTTCAGCCTCATCCTTCGACAACACATTCGAAACGATTTCCGCCACGAATAACTGTTTTTCGGAACGAATAATGTCTTGAATTTCTTCACGATCTTCCTTAGTTAAGTAGCGATTGCCTACTTCAACTTTCACTGAAATGAGAGGACCCTCATGAAAATAACTTCCCTGACCAGAAAGTTTCTCTTTTAATTCCGATATCAGCTCTTCATAGGAACAACGATCATTTAGCAAAAGGATGAGACCATCCTTTTTTCCTTTAATTGTCACAAGTGGTAGTTTATTTGCCATTATGTCGTTCACCTCAACACTCTATGTAAATGTTTCGACGCTAGGGCTGGAATATCCTTTTTTCATAAAAGAATGTTTGAGATTTGCTAGTTTTCTAATCTAAATAGACATTCCTTAAGGAGCGCTCCTCATCAACTCTCTTTTAAACGTTCACATAGGGCTCTTAATGGATAGAAACAAATCACCGTAAAGACGCTATTCAGAATCAATGTAGGTGCTAAATGCTGATGGGTGTACAATGTAAAATTCTGTTTGGCAATGCCAATCAATGTGTAAATCCCATACACCTCCATATCCAGCAAAAGCGTAGCAATCATTGCAGTCAATAAAATAATAACAATATGGGTATTAAAGTGTTTGCCCACCAAAAGCAAAACGTAAGTGGTAATCGTAATGCAAAAAGCATAGACACCCCATACATCCGTGTAGACCAGATCAATAAGGAAACCGAAAATCAAAGCATAACGAAGGGCAATGGTTCGTGAATAAAAGAAGCCAATCATAAGTACACCGATGAGAATAAAATGCGGTGCTGCGATGAGATTATAGCCAAAGGAACGCAGCGAAAACACTTGAAATACCGTACCTTGTAGCAATAAGAACACCAGCAAGACAATAAATAATTTCACCTGCTTCACTGCCCGTTGTCCCCTTCCGAATCGTTGCCAGAAATCGCACTCCGTTCAACAACATTAACATAATCAATATTGTTGAAATTGGCAGCAGGTTCAATCTCAGCATTCTTCGACAACCCGTAACGATCAGAACCGACGCTTTTTACTTTACCAATATAGAGTCCTGCTGGATAGACACCGCCCATACCTGAGGTTACAACCTTGTCCCCTTTTTTGATCTTCGCATCGACGCGAAGCTTCTTTAATAAGAGTACATTTTTATTAGGATCATAGCCCTCAATCATGCCATTTGTTCCATCTTTATTTATCACCTTCACTGATATTTCGTTATTGCTTTTTTGATCAGTGATTAAAGTAACAGTACTTGTAAATTGGCTAACAGTCTTAACCTTACCAATAAATCCATCGGCTGTGACGACCGCATCATTAATTTCAATGCCTTGTTGTCTGCCTTTATTAATGGTCAATTGTTGATTCCAGCCATCAAAAGAACGACTAACGACTAACGCAATATGTGTTTTAGAAGCCATGATGTCTGTAGTCGAGTTAATATGTAACTGCTTTTCTAATGACGTATATCTTTGCTTCAGATCATCGTATTTCGCATCTAATTGCGCATAATCCTGTAGATGCTTCTTTAAGGTTTTGTTTTCTTCATATACGTTTTTAATATCTTCAATGTTCTCAAAGAAACCCGCTACATATTGAGCGGGTCTATTGAGTACTACTTGAAACCAGCCGACCGTATCATGAATGAATTGCTCTGGCCAAGATAATTGCTTGCGCTCTTTTAACGAAAAGCCGATAAGTGCAACCAGCAATATCAAACTTGTTAATAATAAAATCAACTTTTTATTTGAAAAAAAGGGTGGCATATTCACACCTACTTCAGATTACTTTGATCCAGATCTTGAGGTTATTCCTGCACGTGATTTAAACACGGCAAGGTTTTCTAGCGCACGTCCTGTACCAATTGCTACACAATCCATCGGATTTTCAGCAATGATAACAGGCATTTGTGTTTCATCACTTAATACTTTATCAAGATTACGCAACAATGCACCACCGCCTGTTAAAACGATGCCTCTATCCATAATATCCGCAGCGAGCTCAGGTGGCGTATTTTCTAATGTGTTCTTTACCGCTTCAATGATCTGATCAACGGTATCTTTTAATGCTTCAGCAATCTCTTCAGCAGTCACATTAATCGTCTTTGGTAAACCCGTTAATAAATCACGTCCACGAATTTCCATGTCCTCGTATTCCTCTGGTTTTCCTGCCGATCCAATTTGTAGCTTTAATTGCTCTGCCGTTCTTTCCCCGATCATCAGATTATAATTTTTCTTGATATACTGGATGATATCCTCATCAAATTCATCGCCAGCGATACGAATGGACTGACTGGTGACAATGCCGCCTAAAGAAATGATGGCAACTTCAGTTGTTCCGCCGCCAATATCTACGACCATGCTTCCTGTTGGTTCCCATACGGGGAGATCTGCACCGATCGCCGCTGCAAATGGCTCTTCAATAGTAAAGGCCTCCTTTGCACCCGCCTGCTTCGTTGCATCCTCAACAGCTCGTTTTTCCACAGCTGTGATCCCTGATGGCACACCAACCATCACATTCGGTTTTCTACCAAAAACCGAGCGTTTATAGGCTTGCTTAATAAAATATTTTAACATGGTTGCCGTGGTTTCAAAATCGGCAATCACTCCATCGCGTAAAGGGCGCTGTGCCACGATATTCCCTGGGGTTCTTCCAATCATGTTCTTAGCAGAATTTCCCACCGCTTCGATCGTTTCCGTATCTGTTCTCTTAGCGACAACAGATGGCTCCCGAAGGATGACACCTTTCCCTTTAACATAAACAAGTGTATTTGCAGTCCCAAGGTCTATACCCATATCTTTGGAAAATCCGCCTAACATCTATGTAAACTCCCTTCATGTTGCAAAACTCATAAATTAAATTATATCCTAAATAGAATCACTTGAATAGTCTTAAACGACACCTTTTTCCTTTAAGCTGATAAATTTTCTATCCCCGATAACAATATGGTCTAAAACATCAATTCCAAGCAATAATCCGCATTCCACTAAGCGTTTAGTCACATCAATATCTTCACGACTTGGAGTTGGATCCCCACTGGGATGATTATGAAAACATATAATGGAGGCTGCCGAGCGTTTGATGGCCTCCTTAAAAACCTCTCTTGGATGAACAATGGAGGCATTCAAACTGCCGATGAATATAGTCTGACGATGGATCACTTGATTCTTCGTGTTAAGAAATAAAGCGACAAAATGCTCTTGAGAAAGAAACCTCATATCGTCCATGACATAATTCGCACCATCTTGAGGCGAACGAATCACGTAGCGCTCCTCATCCGCTTCCTTTATCAGTCGTTTTCCCACTTCAATAGCGGCAAGAATTTCAACAGCCTTGGTCTTTCCTATCCCTTTGATGGCCATCAATTCTTCAATAGTTGCTGTTCTTAGACCGCGCATTCCTGCAAATTGAGTCAGCACTCTTTGGGCTAATTGCATCACCGACTCGTTGCGCAGGCCCGTTCTTAGCACGATGGATAAAAGCTCCTGATTGGTTAAACGGCCAGCCCCTTCTTTGATCAACCGCTCTCTAGGGCGTTCTTCCTTTGGAACATCACGGACCATCAGCATTGACTTTGTCAAAAATATTCCTCCTTATAAAAATTTTCATGACTGACAAAGATGCCGCAGTGGAAACGATCCGCAAGTTCGACTTTAGGCCTGAAACGCATTATCCTCTTTAAATAAATGTCGAATAGGGTCAACTGAAGTAGTGATGTGGAAAACGCATGTGAAAGAGGAAAAAATGAAAGGAATAATCATTAAGCGGCCTATGATAAGCCGTTTGGGAGGCGTTTTACTGTTTATATTAAATGTAACGCACTCCCGCTCATTTGTCACGAGAAAACTGGAGATAATCCTTTACTTTTTCACTCTCTTTAAGCTTTCGTCAAAACCAGTCATTTTATGACAAGTGTAACCAAAAAAAGAGGGTGAGACAAAACGACTCCCCCCTAATGCCGAGCGATAAAATTATAAAAATGGCAGGAAAACTGGATGCGCAGTCAAAACACGGAGACTCCTACGGAAATAGCGCATGTCCGAAGATCTATTTGGGAAAATAAATAGTCTATTCCCAAATTAGCTAAGGACGTGCCCATGGAAAGCAAATGTGCTGACAGAGCACTTCATCACTCGCTCAAAAATCCGAACGCATTTCTTAAAATTGTGAATGCATCCGGATGCTCTATGAGCTGAATCCTTCTGTTCCTGCCTCTTTATTATTTAGCAAGGCCCTGTAAAATCCCTTGATAGACATTTAATGCATCGAGAAGAGACTGCTGTCCTGTCTCTCCACTCTTAATTTGGTTGAAAGCAGTCATTAACTTATCATGCAGTGTTTTTAACTGTGAAATTTGGCTGGACTCCGCCTGTGATGCTTTAGGCAATTGGAAGTCTGTCAAAGCTTTCTTGGCTTTATTTAAAGCTGCCTGACTTGGTTCTCCACCTGCCAAAAACTGGCTGGATGCATCGAGACAGGCTGAGAAGGCCTTTTGTCCTTCCTGTAAATCGCGATACACTCGATCTGTTGCATGAACAGACTGAACGCTATAAGACCAGCTCTTACTATAGATGTCTACGCCTTTTGAAGTAAACGTGTTTGTTAGCTGAGCCTTAGCCGAATCACTGGAGACAATCCCAATAAATACAGCATAACGCTCCCCATCCTTAATCACCGCTGCCGGTAATCCGCTATGTTGTTTGAGATCGTTCATCCCTGCCTCTGCCGCTTTCTGTGTTGTGAATACGCCTCCCTGGATTTCAGTAAGTGTAAGGGCCAAAGCCTTGGCATTCTGATTATTCTTTTCTTCTGATGATGTATTCGTAGCAGTCTGGCTCTGATGGCTGGACGTTTCAGTATCTGTTGGTGCTTTACTATTATGCGAAAAAAGTATAAGTACCGTAAATCCAATACCCAGCCCAACAATAATGGCTGTGATAAAGGGCATCCAAATATGCTTAAAGAAGGTTGTAAACGTTGTCGACCGTGACTTCTTCTGCCCCGACACTGGCAAACGCTTCTTTTTTTTCTTCTTCTTTCTATGTTTACTTGTGAGTACTGTCGATGCAGGTTCGCTATAGTCTGGTTCATCAATACGCTTTTGATCTTGAAATGTTTTTTTCCAATCTAAAGAATGGTCCTCCTCAGCTGCTGCAACTTGCTTTCTTGTCCACTCTTGTAGCCGATGCTCTTTTCCATTGAAGCTCACAATGATATCATCGGTATCACGATGCTGTTGTTCGTTAGGTTTAGAACGTGTCATCGACAGATTCCCCTTTCAACGACGACTTCGAATGAAGAATAGCACATGAACAAAAAAAATGGACAAGACATTTGTCGTCTCATCCTTTTTATTTATCGGCAAATTATCACATTTTTTTCTTATAAAATATAGGAAGCGACTCGATTTCGTCCCTTTTGCTTCGCACCTGAATACACGGCTCGATTGGCAGTGCGTATCAATGTCATCGAATTATTCCCATGAATTGGTACTGTTACGACACCAATACTCGCCGTAACCTGATCGCCTGATTCACCTGTAGACACTCACTTATACACAAAGGGATGGCTACCTGCATGCGAATCTCTTCAGCAAGTTGATAGGCCTCCTGCTTAAGAGGGACAACGAAGTTATAAACTCTGATAGTCTGAGATACCGGGCTTAATAGCATGCCCAATCCTTGTCCTTAGCATAAGCATCATCCAATATGAAAGAGGCTTCATTACCTGGTTAAGTGGACTGGAGCGCAAGGCGCGCGATTCGGAACACTCTAAAATCGTGTGTTCCTCGGGCACCGCTGACTCGTGATGCGGAGACTAGAGTCCTGCGGGAAGTGGGAGAGCGGTAAGACCTTAACCGCGCGCTTTCTGCGTGGAGGCTTACCGCTTCCCCGCGGAAAGCGAGCGGCCTGGAGCGAAATCGTGCACCGTCCTCATGACCAGAAATTTTATGCTTTCTGATCTTTAAAAAAAACGCTGGCTAGCACTCAGCGTTTTTCCAAAGATTGATTTTGCTTGTAGTAGACTCTAACTTGTGAAACAAAATATAATGATCCAGTGATCAGCAACAGCTCATCTTGCCCGTTCATCTCCTCTACAAGTTGTTCCAAAGCCTCCTGCCACCTACTCACCACTTGAGCCTTGATTGCTTTTGGAACCAACGGTAAGACGTTCTGAGGATTGAGAGCTCTCTCGAATTTAAAGCCAGTCAAAATCAAGCGATCACTGATCTTAGATAATTCACGTAATAGCCCTGCATTATCCTTATCCTTTAAAGTCGCAAAGAGCGTCGTAATCTTTTTCTCAGGAAAATGTTGTTCCATCGTTCGGACGAGCGCTTGCATCCCCTCTAAATTATGGGCGCCATCGACGAGGATAAGGGGCTTGTCAGAAAGCCGTTCAAATCTTCCCGGCCAGCGCATCTTTTCTAACCCTCTACGAATAGCGGCTTCTTCAATATAAAAAGAGTAGAAGACTTGTAAATAATCCGCAGCCATGACTGCCAAGGCAGCATTTTTTATTTGATGCTGGCCAATCATATTAAGTTTTAAAGCAGGATAAGCATGAAAAGGTGTTTTTATGTCAAAGATTTCAGTGAACGTCTGACTTTCTTCAGTCGCTTGAATCTTAAAAGCCTGTCCCAATTGATAAACCTTTGCGTGATTTTCTTCAGCTATTTCTTTAAAGACTTCAAAAGCATTTCCATCAGCTGCTGTGATCAAGGGCACACCCGGCTTGATAATCCCTGCTTTCTCAAAGGCAATTGCTTCAAGCGTAGGGCCAAGCTGCTTCATGTGATCATGACCAACATTGGTAAGAATCGTGAGCAGGGGCTTAATCACGTTCGTGGAGTCATGACGTCCTCCAAGTCCTACTTCAAAGAGCACAATATCACACGGATTGATTTTGGCAAAATAAACGAGAGCAATCATTGTGATCACTTCAAACTCTGTCGGCGCACCCAAATCTGTCGCCTCAAGCCCCTCCGCAACAGGTTTGACTTGTTGCGCCGCTTCAATAAGCTCGGTATCAGAGATAGGTAGTCCATCTTTTGTAATGCGATCATTAAATTGATAGAGCGCAGGTGACGTGAAGGCACCTACTTCATAGCCAGCTTCTCTTAATATATGGCTTAAATAAGAAAGCGTCGACCCCTTCCCGTTTGTCCCACCAATATGCACGGTCCGCATGCGATGTTCAGGATGATCAAGCTGTTCCAACATCCATTCCATTCTTTCCAGTCCAAGCTTTATGCCAAAAGTCAGCCACTGCTCCAACCATTTTTTTACCTCAGAAACATCAGAAAACATACTCTCACCTTCAGTTATCTCAGAATATATAATATAGCTCAAGACAGAAAGAGTCATGGCTAGGAAGCCATCACTCCTTCTGTAAAATGATAGAGCCGTTCTAGTGATTAAGCATTTAATTCAGCCAGACGTTCTTGAACCTTCCTTTGTTTCTCCAAATAATCCTTTTCCTTGGCACGTTCAGCCTCAACAACCTTTTCTGGCGCCTTGGCAACAAAACCTTGATTGCTAAGCTTTTTCTGAACACGTTCCACTTCACTTGTCCATTTTTTTAGTTCCGCCTGTAATCTTTGCCGCTCTTCTTCAATATCAACCAGACCTGATAGCGGGAAATAAAGCTCTGCGCCGGTTACGATCGCCGTGAGCGATTGCTCAGGGGCGCTAATAGATAAAGACAGTGTCAGCGTTTCGGGATTGCAGAAGCGCTCAATATAGTAGTAATTGGCCTCTAAGATCGCCAATTCTTTTTCCGAAGCCGGCTTAATCAGAAGCGCAATCGGTTTGCTTGGAGCGACATCCTTTTCAGCGCGAAGATTTCTGACGCTTTTAATGATGCTCTGCAGCAGCTGCATCTCATGTTCCGCTGCCTCGTCCTCCCATTTGTCCTCTGTTTCCGGCCAATTTTTAAGCATGATCGTTTCACCTGTATGTGGAAGGTGTTGCCAAATTTCTTCTGTAACAAATGGCATGAAGGGGTGCAGCAAGCGCAAGATATGATCAAGCACATGAACCAATACCGATTTGGTGTTCAGCTTCACCTCTTCATTGTCTCCGTATAGGGCGATCTTTGCCATTTCAATATACCAGTCACAGAAGTCATCCCAAATGAAGCCATATAGCTTACGACCTGCTTCCCCAAAGTCATAGTCATCTAAGTGCTTCGTGACCGCTTGAATGGTCGTATTCAATCTTGAGAGAATCCAGCGATCAGCAACCGATTGTTTCCCATCTAAATGCAGATCATCAACTGTCAATTCACCAAGATTCATGATAAGAAAGCGCGAGGCATTCCATATCTTGTTAGCAAAATTCCAGTTGGCCTCAACCTTCTCCCATTGAAAACGTAAATCCTGACCTGGAGTTGTTCCCGTAGCCAAGGTAAAGCGCAAGGCGTCCGCTCCATATTTCTCGATCACTTCCATCGGATCGATGCCGTTACCTAGAGATTTACTCATTTTTCTACCTTGCTCATCGCGAACGAGTCCATGAAGCAAGGCATCTTTAAACGGCTTTTGCCCTGTGAATTCGACGGATTGAAAGATCATGCGAGCAACCCAGAAAAAGATAATATCATAGCCTGTAACTAGAACGTTAGTTGGAAAATAATGCTTGAAATCTTCATTAGTTACATCAGGCCAGCCTAAAGTTGAAAGTGGCCATAGCCCTGAGCTGAACCAAGTATCAAGGACATCCTCATCCTGCGTCCAGTTTTCACTGTCCGCTGGCGCTTCTTTACCAACATAAATTTCTCCCGTTTCCTTATGATACCAAGCAGGAATGCGATGTCCCCACCAGAGCTGTCGGGAAATACACCAATCACGAATGTTTTCCATCCAACGAAAATACGTATTTTCAAAGCGTTCAGGAACAAAATGGACCTTATCCTCACCTTTTTGAAGCTGAAGGGCCGCATCCGCAAGAGGTTGCATTTTAACAAACCACTGGGTAGAAAGATAAGGTTCCACAACCGCATCTGAGCGCTCAGAATGACCAACGGAATGGAAGTGATCTTCTATTTTAATAAGTACACCCTCTGCCTTCATGTCCGCAACGATTTGCTTGCGGCAGTCAAAGCGGTCAAGCCCCTGATATTTTCCAGCGTTCTCATTCATCTTGCCAGACTCATCCATGACAAGAATGCGTTCGAGATCGTGCCGGTTCCCCATATCGAAATCATTAGGATCATGTGCTGGAGTAATCTTAACCGCTCCCGATCCGAATGCCATATCGACATAATCATCAGCAACAATTGGGATTTCGCGGCCAACAATCGGTAAAATCGCCTTTTTACCAATCAACGCTTTATAACGCTCATCATCTGGATGAACAGCAATCCCTGTATCACCAAGCATCGTTTCTGGTCGAGTGGTGGCAATTTCAATATAGCCTGAGCCATCAGCCAATGGATAGCGCATATGGTAAAGATGCCCTTGAACATCTTTATAAATGACTTCAATGTCGGAAAGCGCCGTTTTTGTTGCAGGGTCCCAATTAATGATGTATTCGCCTCGATAAATGAGCCCTTTTTCATATAGACGGACAAAAACCTCTTTGACAGCATTAGAGAGCCCCTCATCAAGGGTAAAGCGCTCACGTGAATAATCAACTGATATACCTAATTTTGACCATTGACTGCGAATAAAATCAGCATACTCTTCTTTCCAATTCCAAGCAGTTTCAAGAAACTTCTCTCGGCCGAGTTCATAACGGTTCTTGCCTTGTTCTCTGAGACGCGCATCTATTTTTGCTTGGGTGGCAATACCCGCATGGTCCATCCCCGGTAAATACAAGGCGTCATAGCCTTGCATTCTTTTAAAGCGAATGAGTAAGTCTTGCATGGTGACATCCCATGCATGCCCAAGATGGAGCTTTCCAGTAACGTTTGGTGGTGGAATCACAATCGTATAGGGCGTTTTTTGGGGATCACGCTCGGCTTTGAAATAGCCTTTTTGTTTCCATGTTTCATACCATTTTTCTTCTGTAGCAGTGGGATCATACTTCTTTGGTAATTGCTGTTCTTCTGACACTGCCTATCCCTCCTTGGAATCACCTTTATAACTTTTTAACCAATAAAAAAAGCCCTTCTCGTCAAAAAGGACGAAAAACGCTCCGCGGTACCACCTTTATTTGCACAAAAAAACGTGCACTCTTGACAGAATAACGACCTGTAACCGGCTCTCACTATTAAGACCTCTCGTCTGTTCATGCGAGCAGCTAGATGGGCGACCTTCTGTGCTTTCCACCTAGGAAGCCTTACAGCCGATGAGCTTCCCTCTCTACAGGTATCCAAGTCACGTACTCTTCCCTTTATGCCGATAGCACTTTATTCATCATGGCTAGTTATTATATACATTATTCTACTGATAAAGGCGCCAACACGTCAAGCCTTTATTTCACCCCTTTGAATACAAAACAGTCTTTCCATAAAAGAAAAGAGGTATACATGCACCGTCTAAAGACAGAGACCATAGACTAGAACAAGGGGTGATAGGACTATGTTTAATCGAAATAAATGGCAATTCAATCGCTATAATTGCCCTTTGTGGTTTCGAAGACTTATTGAAGGCTTTGAAATCATCGTGCTCCCATTAGCAGTATTTCAAATGATCCGCACCATCTTCTTTCCAACAACCTTTGATGTCTTAGTACTTGTCGGCCTCATTGCTCTTTATATCGTTTTCTTAAAAAGATTAATCTAAGGCGTTTCGTCGCTTTGCTGATCTTTTTCTTTCTGTGCTGCTAAAGCTTCAATCAACGCAGCTCGCTTTGGCTCTTGGTGATGAATCCGTTCAAACTGTTCAATAAAATGCAGTTCCTTATTTGACAACTCCGAGCTTTCATAGGCCATCACTGTCTCGAAAATTGATCCAGGATAGTGAAGAAAGCCTAGCAAAAGCTCCTTCTCACTTTCTCTAAGTGGAAAGGTCGTCTCATACAGATTAAGGGATTTCACCCAATCTCGAGAATGAAAATGTGGCGAATCAAACATTGTCGCTAGATCTCTTATCGGTGTATCTAATCCCCCGTATTCCATATTGATCACCATCGGTCCCCTCGCATGAAAGATGAGATGGGAAAGATCAGGCTTTCCTAAACATTGAACAAGCCGCTGCATCGGCATTTCTTTCACATGCTCTCTCCACACTTCTAATTGCTGAATGGCTCGATGGGTCTTTTGGACAAACATTGCATAATGAGCAGCCACCAGCTGTTCAAAGGGGGACGGGTAGATCCTGTGATCAGACCGCTGGACAAAGGCCGTTAGCCCATCTAATTGCCCTTTCCAACGTCTCTCAAGGTGCTCCAGTCCCTCATCTACTTTTCTTGGGTCCTCAATCGGTTCAAGCTCTACCGTTGCATGATGAATATAACTAAGATAATCAACCAGGATGTCGCTTTTTCTTTGATTAGAAAAAGGAACTTCTTCTAACCAAGGCGTTACATAATAAGTCTCACCGTTCACAGTTACATAGCGTAATCCATCAGTCGTAGTGATAATGGGTGGGACGTTCAAGGATAAGGCTAACAGCTTGTTGCGTGTTTGCAGAGAGCGGCTCAGGTTTTGTTTAGAGGTTACTTTTTTCAGGGAATAGATATTATCTTTTGTAAAAATTTGAAATCTCTTTCCATGCGGTCGAATGGCAATCGGCTCCAACCCATAGTAAAAAAGGACGCGTTTCAAGGCGTCCGGTACCGACTCCGACATATGCGTCACCACCTAGAAAACCATTGTCGTTGGTTTTACTATTTTTTGGTTCCTGGTATATAGATGATCTGCCCTTCTTCAAGGGATTCGGAATCCAAACGATTTCTTCTTAGTAAGCTTGTTACAGGGACTTGGTACCGTTCGGAGATACTTTCTAAAGAATCCCCTGATTGAACAATGCACATGCGCACTCTTGAAAATTGCTCTTCCGCATTTGTTAGCATTTTAGTAAGATAGAGAGCATTCTCAGAACGCTTCTTTTGTTCCACATTAGCATTTACAGAGACATCATCATCCTCTAGCTCTACCATTTCTTCCTCAAAAAAGGTATCTGCATCTATTGGAGGGGTCTCTGGTTGTTCCGAACGATTATAAGCACTATAAAACGCATGATCCATTGTTCCCATCTCTTCTTGATAGGCTTGAGCATCTTCTTCCTCTTCGTCCTCTTCTGCTCTTTCTAAAAATGTCGGCTCAAACATCTCCTCGTGTTCTTCTTCCTCTCGAGCATTTAATTCGATCTCTGGCGTTTCCTCTTCTTGTTCACCTTCTTCTACAGGCTCACGATAAGCTTCAAAGCGCATCGTTTCCGTTGGATCAAAGGCACTTTCATCTGTTTCAACTTCCTCTTCCTCAATATCTTCTATTCCTTCAGCTTGCTCGCCCTCCTCTGGATCATCCTCGATACTGCGGACCGCACTATCCTCTCGTGTTTCAGTTGGCTCAACCAAACCTGATATCGTAACCTCTGCTTGAAGTTGAATACACCCATCCTCGGGCAGATCATAATCAAAGGTTTCTACGCTCACATAGAGATCGTCAATATCATCGACTCGATTCGCTGGGATTGTTATATCAACCGGAAACCGATGTTCAAATAACACCGTTCCTTCATCGGATTCCTTTATGAGGTCGACAATTCTGAAATCGGGACGTTCAAATGTATCGTCAGACAAATTTCCTTTCTGTGTTCCCTCACGCGGATTGTACTCTCCATTTAACAAAAGCGCACCTTTGATAGAAACATAATGCGGATTCTCTTCTATTGTGATGTCCGGTTCCAATGCCATGGATAATACATCTTCTGCACTTTCACCATTTCTTAACCAGACCGACTCATTGATTGAAAATCTTAGGTCCTGACTAGAAGACTGGGACATGCTATTCACCCTTTCCACGGTTATCATTACAGATGTATGCAACTCGTCTCCGGGTTATGATAAAAAAGTTATCAGGTCCGTCCCCTATTAGGAAACTCACTGGCTACCGATTCTAAGATACTGAAAGCAAAGCTATAACAATGAGCCATGGTTCAATTTTTTTAACTGCTCACATAAAAGGAGCTGAAAAACTCATCTGTCTAGAAAACATTTTGCTATATTGAGGGGGATTATTTTGGGAAGCTGGCCTTTGCTAAAAAGGTCTCCTTTTTTGTTTCACTCATCCCTTGATTCACAAACATAAATCATCTTCCATATTAAGAAAAACCGGGCGAAAAGCATGCCCGGTCCTTGTCCTTAGTTAGAGCATCATCCAATATGAAAGAGGCTTCATCGCCTGACCAAGTGGATGGGAGCGCAAGGCGCGTGATTCGGAACACTCTAAAATCGTGTGTTCCTCGGGCGCCGCTGACTCATGGTGCGGAGACTAGAGTCCTGCGGGAAGTGGGAGATCGGTAAGACCTTAGCAGTGCGAAGGGGGCGCGTGGAGGCTTACCACTCCCCCGCGGAAAACGAGCGGCCTGGAGCGAAATCGCGCACCATCCTCATGATCAGAAATTTTATGCTTTCTTTTCTTTAAAAAAACCTACGAAGAGAATAAAGCTCTTCATAGGTTTCTTAGTTTCGTTATACAGTTATCGCGAGCTAGCAATTCTTGAGAAAGCAATGTCAACTGCGGAAAGGGTGGCTTCAATATCCTCCATGCTATGTTCTGTGGATAAAAAGATGCCTTCAAATTGTGAGGGGGGTAAGGAAATCCCTTTCTCTAACATTGTATTAAAATACATTTTGAAAAAGTCGAGGTTGGCTGTTTTGGCCGTCTCATAATTGATCACATCTTCATTGGTAAAAAAGATGCCAATCATTGACCCTGCACGGTTGACCGTTAAAGGCACATCATATTTTTTAGCTGCTTCCAGATAGCCGGCTTCAAGGCGATCGGCGATCTTCTGAAAGCCCTCGTAATCTTCCGGCTTCAGCTGAGATAACGTCTCATACCCCGCCACCATAGCTAATGGATTCCCTGAAAGTGTTCCTGCTTGATAGATGGTACCACTCGGAGCAATCTGCTCCATGATATCACGACGCCCCCCATAAGCGCCGACAGGGAGACCGCCGCCAATCACCTTGCCTAAGCAGGTGATATCTGGCGTGATGCCAAAGTAGCCTTGTGCACACTGATAATCAACTCGGAATCCTGTCATCACTTCATCAAAAATTAAAAGTGCGCCATGCTTCTCCGTAATCTCTCGCAATCCCGCTAAAAAGCCTTCTTGTGGTGGAACAACGCCCATATTGCCAGCTACAGGCTCAACGATGATCGCCGCAATATCCTCACCAAAATGTTCAAATGCGACCTGAACACTTTCAAGATCATTATAAGGCACCGTAATGGTATTTTTCGCAATGCCCTCCGGAACCCCTGGGCTATCGGGCAAACCCAGTGTAGCAACGCCAGATCCTGCCTTAATAAGAAGCGAATCACCGTGGCCATGGTAGCAGCCTTCAAATTTTAAAATTTTATCCCGTCCTGTAAATCCACGGGCTAAACGCAAGGCACTCATCGTTGCTTCCGTTCCTGAGTTAACCATGCGAACAACTTCAATAGATGGAACACGCTCAATGACAAGCTCAGCTAGCTTGGTCTCTAACAGGTGTGGGGCACCAAAGCTTGTCCCTTTTTCGGCTGTTTCTTTAATCGCATCAATGACTTTTTCATTGGCATGACCGAGAATAAGTGGTCCCCAAGAAAGGACATAATCAATGTACGTATTGCCATCAATATCTTTGATCTTTGAGCCTTTTCCTTCAGTAAAATACACTGGATTCATATCAACAGATTTAAAAGCGCGGACAGGACTATTGACACCACCAGGCATGACGCGCTTGGCTGCTGCAAATGCCTGTATTGATCGATCCATTGGCTTCATCGTGTTCATGCCTCCTTTAACCATTTTGCAGCATCTTTAGCATGATAGGTAAGAATGAGATCTGCCCCTGCTCTTTTCATGCTTGTTAGTAATTCCAGAACGATTGCCTTCTCATCAATCCAACCATTTTGACTCGCTGCTTTTACCATGGCATATTCTCCACTGACGTTATAGGTCACAAGCGGAAGATTAAATTGATTTTTCAAATCACGTAACACATCCAAATAAGAAAGCCCAGGCTTAACCATCAGAAAGTCCGCGCCTTCTTCCACATCCGATTCGGCTTCTCTTAAAGCCTCTAAACGATTAGCCGGATCCATTTGATAGGTTTTACGATCTCCAAATTGTGGTGTGCTATCTGCGGCATCTCTAAAAGGACCGTAAAAGGCGGAAGCATATTTTACTGCATAGGACATGATTGGAATATTTTCATAACCAGCCTCATCCAATCCTTTGCGGATCGCAGCCACGAAGCCATCCATCATATTAGAAGGCGCAATGACATCTGCACCAGCTTCAACCTGAGAAACTGCTGTTTTTACTAGCAATTCTAGGCTTTCATCATTGACCACATCGCCATCGCGAACAATCCCACAATGCCCATGGTCTGTATATTCACAAAGACAAGTGTCAGCAATCACCATTAATTCTGGAAAATGTTCTTTAACCACTCGTGTTGCTTCTTGGACAATCCCATGCGTGTGGTAAGCTTGTGTTCCTACAGCATCTTTTTCACTGGGAATGCCAAAGATCATAACTGAAGGAATCCCTAAATCCACAACCTCTGCCATTTCTTCTACTAATCGATCCAATGAAAATTGATAGACACCAGGCATTGAGGGGATTTCTGTTTTGATGTTTTCTCCTTCAATAGCAAATACGGGATAAATAAAGTCATCAGCAGTAAGAATAGTCTCTCTTACCATGCGTCGGAGCGTGGCATTTTGTCTTAAGCGACGATGACGGTGAAATTTCAAGTCTGTCATGATTTGTTCCTCCTAGTCGGTTTCTGAATTGATGATCTATAGTGAGCAATGGACTGAATAAGTGCAGAAGCAGTATACTGCTTTGGAATAATCTGTGCGGTCAACCCATGACGCTTGACTTCCTCTGCCGTCACTTCCCCTATACAAGCGATGATGACATGCTTCCAGAAAAGTGTCGTATCAAGTGGTTGTATTAATGTCAGGAAGAAGCGAACCGCGGATGGACTAGCAAAGGTCACAACATCCATGCGATTTTCTAATATAAGCTGATGCAACAAGGGTCTGATCGCTTCATTACACAAAGTATCATAAACATTTAAACGTTCGCTGATAAAGCCAAGGCGTGTTAATGTCTCACTCAAGTCATCCTTGGCCAACCTACCTAGTGGGAGAAGCACACGCCCGCGTTCTTCCTCCCGCATTCCAGCCGCTAATGCCTTTGCTGTATACTCTCTTGGAATAAAATCAGTGGCATAGCCATACTCCTCTAGAGCCTTTGCTGTTTTTTTTCCAACCGCAGCAAGCTGAACATGCGATGGTAATGATAACCCTAGATGTTTGAGATGCTCCATAAAGAAGCGGACACCATTGGCGCTTGTCCACATCACCCATTGATACTGTCCAAGCTCTTTGAGTTTTTGCTGAGCATTATCGGTTAAAGCAAGAGATTGAAAGGTCATTACAGGGGCAATGAGTGCCTGACCACCGCGCTTTTCAATGTCGGCAATCATCGATTGTGCCGCCGATTGAGCACGCGTAATGAGAATGCGCAGACCATTCAATCCCTCTGTCATGACTCGTCCAGCTCTTCCTTCACACCTTCAAGAATTCGTGCTGCTCCTTGTTCTCTGAGCTGCTCTGCTAACGCTATACCCAATGACTCAGGGCGAGCGCCAGTTAACGCTCCTCTGATGACCGTTTGACCATCAGGAGATGCGACAAGGCCTGTGAGATGAAGGTGATCCTTTTCATAGATACAATGTGCGGCAATCGGTACTTGACAGCCTCCCTCCAGCTGCCGTAAAAAGGCGCGTTCTGCTGCCACGGTTTGTGCCGTTTGCTCATCATGAATGAGCTTTAGCAAAGCGATGAGGTCATGGTCATCGCTTCGACATTCAATCGCCAACGCACCTTGTCCAACGGCTGGTAAAGACACGTCTTGTGATAGGTATTCGGTGACGATGTCCTCACTCCAGCCCATCCGTTTTAACCCTGCCGCCGCAAGAACGATCGCATCATAGTCCCCATCCTTTAATTTTTGCAGACGCGTATCAATGTTACCGCGCAACGGAACGACTTTTAGATCAGGGCGAGTAGCGAGTAATTGTGATTGACGTCGCAAGCTGCTCGTTCCAATCACAGCGCCTTCAGGGAGCTCTAGAAACTTCCGTCCATCTTTGGAAATCAACGCATCTCTATCATCTTCTCTAATCGGAATACAAGCAATCATTAACCCTTCAGGAAGCTCTGCTGGCATGTCCTTCATACTATGAACAGCCATATCGATGTCATGATTTAAAAGCGCTTGTTCAATCTCTTTAACAAATAAGCCTTTGCCGCCCACTTTAGATAACGTCACATCTAAAATACGATCGCCCTTTGTCACGATGTGCTTTAATTCAAAGGCAACATCCTGCTGAACAGCTGTGATCCGTTCCATGATCCACCGTGTTTGCGTAAGTGCAAGCTTACTTTTTCGTGAACCTACATTTATAGTAACCATATAATGCCTCCGATTCTATTGATATGTATCCATCCCTTACCACAGATGAAATCCTGTAAATACTTCAGATAAAAAAACATTGATAAGAACAAGTAAAAAAGCAACAATGTTCCAAAATACAAGGGGTTTCCCATATACATTCTTGCCTAATCTTTGATAAAGATAAAGACAATAAGCAAGGAGGACTAGAAAAGAAGTAATGATCTTTGAGTCTAGCCAATTGACATTGGAAAACACATCTGTTGCCCGAATGATGCCAAGCAAGAGACTGATAAGCAATAAGGGCACACCTAGTAAATTACAGTAAAAAGCCCCTTGCTCTAGCCGTGCCAGACTGCCAAAATGAATCAAGCGCTGATCCCACTTTTTCTGTTTCAATAAGCGATATTCTACCAAGTACATCATAGATAAAATGAAAGAAATCGCAAAGGCCGCGTAAGACAACAGTGCAATAGAGATATGAATGATCAATAGATCGGACATTAGGCGCTGCCCTAAAATCGGAGCTGCTGGATCATTCGGTTGAAATAGCGTGATCACCATGATAGCAAAACCAACAAGATTCGCAAAGAAGCCAAAAAAATAAAGTTTGAAAAAGCGATGCATCACTAGCGATGCACTGACAATGATCCACGCAACAAAAAACAATCCATCAATTGGTGTAAGAATCGGAAATTCTTTAGTATAGGAAACCTTTAGAACTACTGTGATCAGCTGAAGGACCCAAACAATTGAAAGCAACCAGAATGCCAGCTGATGGGCCTTCCGGTTGTTCTGCAAAAAATCTATAAAGAAACTACACACACATGCCGCATATAAAATTACCGTAATATCGTAAAGCCAGTGCATCGTCATGAGGGAGACTCCTTTCCTTAGGAGTTAGAGTGCGCTTCCCTTAGGGCTTGCTTGACTATAGGCTGGGTGTCATCACTAAGATGTTGTTTTTGGCGTTCATGAGCAACCTCTTCCTCAATACCAAAAATGGAAATAAAGGTCTCAAGCTTTTTATTCCCCTGTGATTCACCACTGAATTCCTTAGCCTTGGCAATGGGATCACGAAGCAGTTGATTGATGATGCTCTTTGTATGCTTACTGATGACCTTGCGTTCGCGGTCTGTTAAATCAGGCATTTTTCGTTCGATGCTTTTCATCGTTTCCGCTTGGATGGCCAAGGCCTTTTGTCTTAAAGCGGTAATGACGGGGACGACACCAAGAGTTTGTAACCATTCAGAAAAAGCCCAAAGCTGCTCACTGATCATCTCTTCAATGCGTTCTGCCTCAGCCTTTCTTTCTTCAAGGTTGGATTGGACAATACCTTCAAGGTCATCGATATCATATAAAAAGACGCCTTCAAGAGAATGAACCGCAGGATCAATATCTCTAGGCACTGCAATATCAACAATAAATAATGGACGGCCTTTGCGCGCCTTAAGCACTCTCTCTACTTGATTCGCCGTAAGAATAAAGTCCCGTGCCCCTGTGGAACTAATGACAATGTCAACATCTTGTAAAGCTGTTGTCATCTGCTCCATCGTATAAGCATGACCTGAAAAACGAGCAGCCAGCTCCCGCGCCTTTTCCAAGGTGCGATTTAATACGGTCACTTGGGAGGCACCGTGGCTTTTCATGTGATTGGCAGCCAGCTCACCCATTTTACCTGCACCAATAATCATCACATGCTTATCGTCAAGGCGGCCAAAGATCTTACCAGCAAGCTCAACGGCAGCATAGCTGACTGACACGGCATTTTCATTGATTGATGTTTCTGAATGCGCCCGCTTAGCAACCGTCACTGCCTCTTTAAATAACTCATTGAACAATGTGCCTGTCACCTTCAGGCCTTGCGCCTTTAGAAAAGCTTCACGCAGCTGACCAAGAATCTGAGTTTCTCCAATGACTAGCGAATCCAGCCCACAGGCGACTTTAAATAGATGTTCAATCGCCGCTTCATTTTCTTCAATAAACAAGTACTTTTCCAAAGCCTCTTTTTCAATGCCAAACCATTTGGCCATGAAAGCTTTTGTATAATAACGACCAGTATGTAGCTGATCTGCAACAATATATATCTCTGTGCGATTACATGTTGAAAGAATCACATTCTCAAAAATGCTTTTTTGTTGTCTGAGTTCCAATAATGCCTGCCCTAAGTCAGACTCAGGAATTTCAAATTGTTCTCTGATCTCCACCGGGGCTGTCCGATGATTCAGTCCGATGACCAGAATATGCATTTTACTTCACCCCGTCACTTCATTAAAAATGAGGTTTATCTACCCCTTATTTAGAATTATTATAACATAATATTGTCCAACACTCATGTCTGAAATATGAAGAGTTCTTGAACGAAGAAGGGTCACCGAATATTTTCAATTCAAGTTCCACCAGTTGCTCCTCTTGTGATACTATTAAATAAGCATGAACACTTAAAGGTTCTGCAAATATCTAAAGTATAAAGAATGTATGACAGCTTGCCAACTATTCTGTTTGCTGACAAACCACATTTGGCATGGAGTGACAGATCACATGAAAAAACAAAATGTTTTTATAGGGATTATTATCGTCGCGATCGGAGGCTATTTCCTCTTAAGAACGCTTCATCTCCCTTATTTGACGGCCTTTAATAATTGGCCAACCTTTCTAATGCTTATCGGCCTAGCGTTTATACTGTACTCTTATTTCTCGAAAGACACGGATTCCATTTTCATAGGCGTTCTCTTATTCGGACTTGGCATTCATTACCACTTCTATAAGCGTTTCGTTTGGTGGCCAAATGGCTGGGCAGCTTATGGCCTTATTATTAGCTTTGCCTTTCTGGCTCAATATTATAAAACCCGTAAAAAAGGGCTTAAGGCCGGTTTGTTTTTTTTGGTCTTATCCATCCTAGACCTCTTTTACTCTGGTGTTCAGGCGTTCACGTACCACATCACCGCATGGGTTGGTAACCTCTGGCCTATTGCTTTGATCCTATTGGGACTCTATTTAATCTTTAGGAAAAAATAGATTTATTCTTATTTAATAATTAATATTTTATTGGAGCAAGCTTCCATAGCCCTTTGGCATCCAGATGATTTTATACCTTGCCTTTATTAGAAAACTTGGCTTATCGCCGCTAAGCCTTAGAAGGCGAAAGCCAAAGTGACACTTATACTCTCTTCCTTTGAGAGCGTCAGCGAAATTATATATTCTGATAGTACAAAAAACCCACGCTTATTAATTATAAGAGTGGGTTTTTCAATCAAATGAATTTTTCTATTTCACTCCACAAAGCGTCTTTTCCAATATGCTCTTGCGTGGAATAAATAACAAAAGGATCTGTCGGAGCTATACCAAGCTTTTCTTTAATGAGCTTCACTTGCCTGGGACGCTTGGTCTTTGGCACTTTATCGCACTTTGTTGCAACAATAATGATAGGTATCTCATGATACTTTAGAAACTCGACCATTTGTATATCCTCTTTGGTGGGAGGATGCCTGAAGTCAACAAGAGCAACAACGACACGTAGCTGTTCATTTTCAGAAAAGTATTGCTCCATCATCCTGCCCCAAGCTTGTCTTTCCTTTTGCGATACTTGTGCGTAGCCATAGCCAGGAACATCAACAAAATAAAAAGCCTCATTGATAATAAAATAATTCAATTTCTGAGTCTTTCCTGGTTTTTGTGATGTTCTGGCCAGATTTTTTCGATTTAATAAATGATTGATCAGCGATGATTTTCCGACATTTGAACGTCCTGAGAGAGCGATCTCGGACTTGCCATCCGTCGGCCATTGTTCTGGACCGACGGCACTGATCACGTAATCAGCAGATTTAACCTTCACTTTTTCCCACCGCCTAAGGCATGCTTAAGTACCTCATCCAAATGTTGCACGGGAATAAAGGTGAGTTCATCACGCACACTCTTAGGAATATCATCTAAATCCTTCTCATTATCCTTTGGAATAATGATCGTTTTCAGCCCTGCTCGATGCGCACTTAGAGTTTTTTCTTTCAATCCACCGATCGGAAGCACACGTCCTCGCAGGGTGATTTCTCCAGTCATCCCCACTTCCTTTTTCACGGGACGTTGCGTTAACGCCGAGACGATAGCTGTTGCCATCGTAATCCCTGCAGATGGACCATCCTTAGGCGTTGCGCCTTCAGGAACATGAATATGAATATCCATCTTCTCTAAGCGTTCATCAGAAATGTCTAATGCTTCCGCGCGGGAGCGTACATAGCTTAAAGCGGCTTGTGCGGATTCCTTCATGACATCGCCTAACTTACCGGTCAGGGTTAATCGTCCCTTCCCTTTAGCTAACGAAACCTCAATAAACAAAGTGTCGCCACCAAATGGGGTATAAGCAAGTCCTGTGGCCACACCCACTTGGTCTTCTTGTTCAGCCATACCATAGTGAAACGGCGGTTTGCCTAACAGCTTTTCAATGGTTCTTGGTGTGAGCGTCACTGACTTTTGTTCACCAGTCACAATCATTTTAGCAACCTTACGACATAGTGAGGCAATGCGTCTTTCCAGATTCCTGACACCCGCTTCACGTGTATAATGGCGAATCAAAAATTGTACGGCTTCTTCTTTAATACGAAACTGATTTTTCTTCAAACCATGCTCCCGCAATTGGCGGGGAATGAGATGCTCCATGGTAATATGCAGCTTTTCAATTTCTGTATAGCCTGCAATACTAATCAATTCCATACGGTCAAGCAAAGGGCGGGGAATTGTTCCGACGTTATTGGCTGTTGTTATGAACATGACCTTGCTTAAGTCATAAGGCTCTTCAATATAATGATCACTAAAAGTATTGTTTTGCTCAGGATCCAATACTTCAAGCATCGCTGCCGCCGGATCGCCCCGGAAGTCATTCGACATCTTATCGATTTCATCAAGCAGAAATACTGGATTGACTGTTCCAGCCTTTTTCATGCCTTGGATGATACGTCCAGGCATGGCACCAACATAGGTCCGGCGATGACCACGAATCTCTGCCTCGTCACGCACTCCACCGAGGGATATTCGTACAAAATGACGATTCAATGCCTTAGCTACTGAACGAGCCAGCGAGGTTTTTCCCACTCCTGGTGGTCCGACTAAACACAAAATCGGTCCCTTCAATGATTTCGTCAGCTTTTGCACAGACAAATATTCCAAAACGCGTTCCTTCACTTTGTCTAATCCATAATGCGCCTCATTTAATGTGTCTTTCGCGTGATGAATATCTAAATTATCCTCGGTTTCAGTCTGCCAAGGGAGCTGTAATAACCAGTCAATATAATTGCGAATGACGCCACTTTCTGCAGAACTCGTAGGAATTTTCTCATAGCGACGCAATTCTTTAAGTGCCGTTTCCTTTACACTTTCGGTCATTTTTGAGTCCATAATGCGAGTTCTTAAATCACCGATTTCATCTTCCTTGCTCTCACGCTCACCCAATTCCTTTTGGATGGCCTTCATTTGTTCGCGGAGATAGTATTCCTTCTGTGTTCTCTCCATTGATTTTTTCACTTGCTGCCCAATCTTTTTTTCCAGACCAAGCACTTTTTGTTCATTGCTTAAAATGCGGATTAAAGTGCGCAAGCGTTCCTTTATATCAATGGTTTCTAATAAGTTTTGTTTTTCACGAATTTTAAGTGGCAAATGATAGGCGATGATGTCAGCTAACCGAGAAGGCTCCTCAATATCCTGAACAGTTGCCAATGTTTCAACATTGATTTTCTTGGATAAGTTAATATAATTGCTAAACTGATCAAGCACTGTGCGCATGAGCGCCTCAGTTTCTACATCTATGGTTAGATCGTCTTCAATGATCTCTACCTCGGCTTCAAAACAGCCTTCAGTGTTTGTATAGGATAAAATGCGGGCACGAGATTCGCCTTCAGCTAGAATGCGAATCGTTCCGTTTGGCAATTTAAGCATTTGCTTCACAGCTGAAATCGTACCGATCTCATAAATATCCTCTGGCTGAGGATTTTCAGTAGCGATTTCTTTTTGTGTTACAAGTAAAATTTTATGATCATCCATCATCACTTTTTCTAGAGCTTCAACTGACTTATCGCGGCCCACATCTAAATGCAGGACAACAGACGGATAGACAAGAAGCCCTCGAAGTGGAAGAAGGGGTATGGTCCTAATCTGTTTATTGGACATTAAAGCACCTCCGATACATTGCTCTGTACAATTCTACCTATAAAGTCGGAACATGTCTAATATTAACAACGCCAGGGGAAAAAGAGATGACTTTTCGCATAGAAAACTTGCCATTTGGCAAGTTTTTTATTAGAAAAATATTATAGAGATCTCATAAACGGCCTTTAGACTGACTGTGAAGAAGATTGGAACGAAAGGGCAGCTGGCATTGACTCTGCTTCCGTTTCGGAGCCGGTATCCAAAAGGGCATGCTTCAGCACTTCTGTCAATCTTCCCACGGTATGAATCTCAATGCCCTTGATCTCATGAATCAAAGATTGGTCATTCTCCTGAGGAATAATCACCCGTGTGGCCCCCGCTTCTTTCGCTGCTTCAACTTTTGCTAATACCCCACCAATAGGCTTGACTGCCCCATGAATACTTAATTCACCCGTCATGGCGATTTTAGGATCAATAGGAATGTTTTTGATCGCTGAATAAATAGCGGTGGCAATGGCAATCCCAGCTGATGGACCATCGACAGGTGCTCCGCCAGGAAAATTGACATGAATATGATATTGATGGGCACGCACACCCATTTTATTTAAAACAGTAATGACATTTTCAATGGAACTCTTCACAAGGCTTTTCCTGCGAATCGATTTACTTTGTGAGCCCATCGTTTCCTCTTCCACTATCCCTGTGATGGTAAGGCTGCCTTTTCGACTTCTCGTCGCTGTCACTTCTATTTCAAGCAACGCCCCTCGATTTGGTCCGTATACCGCTAAGCCGTTGACAAGCCCCACTACAGGTTCAGCATGCACCTTTTTATCTGGCTTAGGCTGAAGCTGACTGGATTGAATCACCCATTCGATATCGCTTAATTGAATGCCTTCACCTTGCTTAGAAAGAGCAATGCCTGCAGCGATTTGCATCATGTTGACGACTTCGCGACCATTCCGCGCATATTCAGCGATTTTTTTAATGCTTTCGTCTCCAATTTTCAGCTGTAATTTTTCTGCAGCCCGCCGTGCAATAATTTCAATATCAGCAATCTTGAGCTCATTAAAGAAAACCTCTAAGCAGCGTGAACGGATTGCTGGCGGAATCTCTTCTGGCGAACGGGTTGTGGCTCCTATCAAACGAAAATCTGCCGGCAGCCCATTTTGAAAAATATCATGTATATGTGGGGGAATTTGTGTATTTTCTTCACTATAATAAGCACTCTCTAGAAATACCTTGCGATCTTCTAACACCTTTAAAAGCTTGTTCATTTGAATCGGATGAAGCTCACCGATCTCATCAATGAATAAAACGCCTCCATGAGCATGGGTCACAGCACCTTGTTTGGGCTGCGGAATACCCGCTTGTCCCATCGCTCCTGCGCCTTGATAAATGGGATCATGAACACTGCCAATGAGCGGGTCGGCAATCCCTCGCTCGTCAAAGCGAGCGGTTGTTGCATCTAATTCAACAAATACAGAAGAGGGCTTGAAGGGTGAATGCCAGTTATGCTTGGCTTCCTCCAGTACAAGGCGGGCAGCCGCTGTCTTTCCAACACCTGGAGGACCATAGATAATCACATGCTGGGGATTAGGCCCACAAAGCGCAGCACGCAGCGTACGTATGCCATCCTTTTGTCCAACAATATCATCCATGTTAAGTGGTCGCACACGCTCAGAAAGAGGTTCAGTTAGAGAAATGCTCCGCATTTTTCTCAGCTGCTCCATCTCTTTTTTGGATTCTTTATCGATTGATGACTTTTGTGAATGCTGACTGCGAAGCAAATTCCAAAAATATAAGCCAATGACCACGCCAAAGAAAAGCTGTACGAAAACAAGTAATGTTGTCCAATTCATGATTTGCTTAACCTCCTGAACATTCTTCTTTGCGTTAGTATCTCCGACCATGAACAGCTATAAACAAAAGAAGGTCATTTCCTGTAAAATTTTTAAAAATTAGAGGTTTAAACCTTTTTTTAAGCGGGTAAATTATCATAAATTCCCTCATCCTTTCAGCCTACACCCCTCGAATTTTTTAGAATAGGCAGGCAATATGTTGAAAAAGGCTGTATTTCGTCATTTTTCCATTATAACGAACAAAAACTCTGCAAATATCCTCTTTTTTAAAGCGATATTTGGTTTGCTATAGGTTTTCAAATCTTGTTACGCTAAAGTAAGTCTAATTTTTGCGGGATTGGCAAAAAATACGAGTACGCTTTTCTAAGTTTCAGGAATCAACCTTCAGGAGGTGGCTTTTGATTGATTGAATTTAAAAATGTATCCAAGGTCTATGAAGACGGCTTTAAAGCTTTGAAGAATCTTTCCTTCACTGTTAACGAAGGCGAGCTCCTCGTCTTAATCGGACCAAGTGGCTGTGGAAAAACAACAACCATGAAGATGATTAACCGGCTGATTGAGCCTACTAGTGGAACGATTACGATTGAAGGGCAAGATATTTCAGAAACCAACCCCGTTTTGCTCCGACGTGACATCGGCTATGTGATCCAACAGATCGGCTTACTCCCTCACATGACTATCCGGGAAAATGTTTCACTCGTTCCAAGACTTAAGAAATGGGAAAAAGAACGTTACTTGAATAAAGTGGATGAATTAATGGAAATGGTTGGACTTAACCCTCAAACCTTTGGGGAAAGATATCCATCAGAGCTAAGCGGGGGACAACAACAGCGCATTGGTGTTATTCGTGGACTTGCCGCTGAGCCAAAAATCATTCTAATGGACGAACCCTTCAGTGCTTTGGATCCAATAAGTCGAGAGCAGCTTCAAGAGGAGCTCGTCAGACTGCAAAAGGACATTCAAAAAACCATCGTTTTTGTCACACATGATATGGACGAAGCACTGAAAATTGCTGATCGTATTTGTATTATGCGAAAAGGTGAAATCGTACAGCTGGACAGACCTGAAAATATTCTTAGACATCCGGCTGATGCCTTTGTACACAGCTTTATTGGTGAAGAGCGCATTCAGGATAATCTAGATGAAGGGGTGAGTTTACCTAGTGTGAAAAAGCTGATCGTGAAGCCGATCACGGCTTATGCCACAAGAGGCTTAGCCGAAGCTTCCAAGTATATGCGCAACAAGCGCGTTGATAATTTAATCGTTGTCGATAAGAATGACATGTATTTAGGCATCGCGACGATATGGGACGTCCAGAAGCATTATCGTGAAGAGGGGTTAACGTTAGACGATATCAAGCAAACAGATAGTGATGTGCTCACTCCAGATATTCCTGCTGAAGAAGCGTTTCAGCTCGTCAATGAATCAGTCTATGGGTTTGTTCCCGTAGTTGATGATCAACATAAACTCTTAGGCATTGTTAATCGCGCCAGCCTAGTAGAACACATTGTCGATCAAATTATACAATAGAAAGAGGTGACGAAAATCACTATTTTACATGAAACTCTTGATGTCTTTGTCAATCGTTGGTCAATGGTTTGGAATTTATTAATGGAACATATCTTTCTTTCCTTTATCTCTATTCTTATCGCGATTATTATTTCAGTGCCTTTAGGTATCTATCTCACCCGTCATAACAAAATAGCTGGCCCTGTCATTGGCATTACTTCTATCTTTCAAACGATCCCAAGCCTTGCCCTCCTAGTCTTCCTAGTTCCATTCATAGGGACAGGAAAGCTCCCTGCGATCATTGCTCTAACCGTTTATGGATTGCTCCCCATCTTGCGCAATACGTACTTAGGTATCATGGGTGTTGACAGCTCCGTCATTGAAGCTGGTAAAGGAATGGGAATGACAAATCGCCAAATTCTATGGATGGTTGAGCTTCCTCTTTCTTTACGAGTCATTATGGGTGGGGTACGCACCGCTTCTGTCCTTGTCATTGGTGTTGCAACAATCGCTGGTCTTATCGGTGCCGGTGGACTTGGTGATTTGATTTATCGTGGACTGCAAACTCTTAATACTGGCCTGATATTAGGTGGCGCTATTCCAGCCGCTCTCCTTGCCATTATTTTTGACTACTTATTAAAAAAGCTCGAAGAAGATGTTACGCCAAAGGGCCTCCAAGCCAAAGGCAAACTGCCAAAAAAGAGTGTCAAAATTATCAGATGGTCGGTTGTCGGTATCATCATTCTTGCCCTCATTGGAAATTTCGCTATACAAAGCTTTGGGGGAGCGAATAAAGACACCATTGTTATCTCCGGTAAAAACTTCACCGAGCAACAGATTATGGTCTATATTATGGGACATCTCATTGAAGATAAGACCGATCTTAATGTTGAGTATCATTCCTTCCTCGGAGGGACATCTCCTGTATTTAACGGCGTTAAAAAAGGCGATTACGACCTATACGTCGAATATACAGGAACAGGCTTAATTGAAATTTTAAAGCATAAGATAGTCAGCGACCCTGACAAAGTATATGATATCGTGAAACAACAGTTTAAAAAGAAGTATGATCTCGATTGGCTAAAGCCCATTGGATTCAATAATACTTATACCTTAACAGTTCGCCAATCTGATGCTCAAAAATATGGATTAAAAACCATCTCCGATCTCAAGAAAGTGGACTCCAAATTATCCCTTGGCTCAGAACCAGAATTCTTGGAACGAAAGGATGGCTATCCAGGTTTAGAAAAAACGTATGGATTGCATTTTAAATCCACGAGTTCAATGGATGCAGGGATCATGTACAGCTCCATTAAAAATAATAAAGTGGATGTCATCGATGCTTACGGCACTGATGGACGTATTCCTGCCTATAATCTCAAGGTTTTAAAGGATGATAAGCATTTCTTTCCTCCTTACTATGCAGCACCACTCATCCGTGATGATACGCTTAAAGCTCATCCAGAATTGAAAAAGGTACTGAATATGTTGAGTGGGAAAATTAATGACCAAACCATGCAAGAGCTGAATAAAGAGGTTGATCTGGATAAAAAAGACTATGAAGATGTCGCCGTCAACTGGCTTAAGAAAGAAGGCTTGATTGATTAAAGAAACCGGGCACATGCCCGGTTTTTGTTTGGGAACATAAAGCATCATCCTATACGCAAGAGGCTTCATTGCATGGTCAAGTGGATTGGAGCCCAAGGCGCGAGAGCTTCGTAACACCCTAAAATCGTGTATTCCCGAAGTTCCGCTGACTCGAAATGTTACTAGAGTCCTGGGAGATCGCTAAGCCGCCGCGGCGTGCCGGGCGAAAAGCCTTACCACTCCCCCATGAAAAATGTGAGCAGCCTGAAGCGGAATCGCGCACCGTCCTCATGACCAGAAATTTTATACTTTCTGATCCTTCAATGAAAAACCTCTCACGCAGATTACGTGAGAGGTTTTCTTTAGGGTCAGCATTATGCAGATTCTTTTGGAGATTGCTTATTTTCGATCACTGTACCATCGTCCATAACGAGCGTAGGACCGACCGTCCCTTCCACTGTTTTTTCTGTAATAATGCATTTTTCCACATCATCACGAGAAGGTAGGTCATACATGACATCGAGCATAATGCTCTCAATGATGGAACGCAAACCTCGAGCGCCTGTTTTGCGTTCAATTGCTTTATTAGCAATTGCTCTTAGTGCACCCTCTGTAAATTCGAGCTCCACATTATCAAGCTCAAGCAATTTACTATATTGCTTTACTAAGGCATTTTTTGGCTTCGTCAAAATTTCAACCAATGCATCTTCATCAAGCTGTTCTAAAGAGGCAACAACAGGCAAACGACCAATAAATTCAGGGATTAATCCAAATTTCAATAAATCCTCAGGTAATACACGTTTTAAATAATCGTCTTTGCCTAGATCTTGTTGCGTGTTATCAGATCCAAAACCAATCACCTTTTTGCCCAAACGTCGTTTAATGATTTGTTCAATGCCATCAAAAGCCCCGCCACAGATAAAGAGAATATTTGTCGTATCAATTTGAATAAACTCTTGATGCGGATGTTTTCTACCACCTTGAGGCGGCACGCTAGCTACCGTTCCCTCCAAGATTTTAAGCAAGGCTTGTTGTACACCTTCGCCAGATACATCACGTGTGATCGATGGATTTTCAGACTTACGGGCAATTTTATCAATTTCATCAATATAAATAATGCCACGCTCGGCCTTCTCTACATCATAATCAGCCGCTTGAATGAGTTTGAGCAGGATGTTTTCAACATCCTCACCAACATAACCCGCTTCAGTTAATGACGTTGCATCAGCAATCGCAAAGGGAACATTGAGGATTTTAGCCATGGTTTGTGCCAATAGCGTTTTACCGCTTCCTGTTGGTCCAATCATGGCAATATTACTTTTCGCCAATTCAACCTCATCATTTTTTTGTTTGGCATTGATCCGCTTATAGTGATTATAAACGGCAACAGATAGATTTTTCTTTGCCTCTACCTGACCAATGACGTATTCCTCAAGGATGGCACGAATTTCTTGTGGCTTCGGAATGTCTTTGAATTCAACTTCCTCTTCACCACCAAGCTCCTCTTCCACAATTTCAGTGCAAAGCTCAATGCATTCATCACAAATATATACACCCGGTCCAGCAACCAGTTTTCTTACCTGATCCTGAGTTTTACCGCAAAAGGAACATTTTAATTGCCCTTTTTCTTCATTAAATTTGAACAATACTTTCACCCCTAATCTCTGTCTTTTAAGCACGGGCAGAAAAGAGCGAATTGGTTTTCTTTAGAATACCTATTTCTGGCTGACACTTCAAACATATTGCATGAAGTAAGCTGCTGCCAATGACTATGTAAGCATTGTAACATAAATGGAAGGCTGACAATAATGATTCGCCTTAAGAAAAGGATATGTATAACGTTTGAAAAATACACTCATTTTCTCTAATTCTTTATTACCACATATTGTGGCGTTTAAAACAAAACCATTTAGAGAAAAGCCATATATTTTCAGGGAAAAGTTGTGAAGAAACAAGGCACGTTAAACGTGCCTTGTTTTCTTCCAAATGCCTTGTTGCATATTCTTTGTTGTCACCAGCTCAAAGAAAGATTACTCAGCTTCTGCTTCGCTGTCTTCGGTGTTTTCTTCACTTTTGGGAACAGATTTGCTGTTGTCTACAAGAAAGTCAACGGCTTTACGGACCTTTAAATCACCCTTAATCGCTTCGTCTCCACCTTGTAACGCTAGCATTTGCTTGACTTGCTCAACATCGATTTTATAAGTATCCGCCATATTTTGGATTTCTTCTTCCACTTCTTCGTCAGATACTTCAATGTTTTCAGCTTCAGCTACTGCTTCAAGTGTAAGATTTGCACGAACGCGCGCTTCTGCATTTTCTTTCATTTGTTCACGCAAACCATTTTCATCAGTACCCGAGAATTGATAATACATTTCCATCGTCATACCTTGAGATTGGATCTGTTGTTCAAATTCACGTACCATGCGGTCTTGCTCACTTGTGATCATGGCTTCTGGTACATCAATGGTCGCATTTTTAGCCGCTTGCTCAACGACTGCGTCACGAGCTGTATTGGTTGCGTTTTGTTCTTTTTGTTCTTTTAATTGCTTTTCAAACTTTTCTTTAAGCTCAGCAAAAGTCTCGACTTCCTCATCAACGTCCTTAGCAAACTCATCATCAAGCTCTGGGAGTTGCTTTACTTTGATTTCATGAACCTTGACTTTGAAAGTGGCTTCCTTCCCTTTTAGATCTTCAGCATGATATTCCTCAGGGAAAGTCACATTGATGTCTTTTTCCTCTCCAGCTTTTAAACCTATAAGCTGTTCTTCAAAACCAGGAATGAAAGAATTTGAACCAATTTCAAGAGAATAGTTTTCAGCCTTGCCGCCTTCAAAAGCTTCACCATCAACGAAGCCTTCAAAATCAATAACAGCGGTATCGCCTTCTTCAATAGCTCCGTCTTCTTTGACCGCTAATTCTGCATAGCGCTCTTGAAGCTGTGTAATTTGGGCATCCACTTCTTCAGCAGTGACTTCAGTATCTTGTTCTTCTACTTCTAAGCCTTTGTAGTCCCCTAATTGCACTTCGGGCTTAACAGTCACTTCTGCCTTGAATACCAATGCACTGCCTTTTTCAATTTTCTCAATATCAACATTTGGTTGATCCACTGGTTCAATCGCTGTTTCTTCCACGGCTTTTGAATAGGCTTCCGGCAATACGATATCAACAGCATCCTGATATAGAGATTCAACACCGAAGCGTTGTTCAAAAATCATACGAGGAACTTTCCCTTTACGGAAGCCAGGAACGTTCACTTGTTTGACCACTTTCTTAAACGCTTGATCAAGTGCTTTATTAAAACTATCAGCATCCACTTCAAAAGTAAGTGTGCCCTGATTTCCCTCTTTTTTCTCCCAATGTGCTTTTACATCCATATATTCTTACCTCCAACGTCCAACTTCATACTTGGTCTACTAAACGAATGTCAGTTTTGCAACCATTACATTATATCATAATAGAGTCTTGCACGAAAATCAATGATACTATGTATTTTGTTCAATCTCACGAATGTCTTTGACAAGTGGTATAATCGCATCTTTGGCTACTGAAAACAATGATTCTATGATTTCTTCCTCAACTTCCATGCCCATCATTTCGTTGGAATAGAGGTAGCAGGCCGCTGCCCACAGCTTTGGCTCATTAGGTTCAAGAGATCGAGGGAATATCGTCAGGACAAAATGATTCCAAACTTGCCATGCAACGTCTTCCAAGGATGGATTATTGGATGCCAAGACATCCTCTAATAGCTGTTTTACACTATCCGAAAATTCATTATAAAATAGTGCTTCATTTAAATCAACTGTATATGTGTTGCCAAATTTTATGATATTAACGGACTCTTGATACCCGTTTTCTTGTAAGGCTTCTAAGACTAAGCTTTTAAGAAACCCGTCGGCGTCACTTTTTAAATACTCGATCAGCGCCTGACTAACAACACCAAAATCTCTTGCTTTTTGTATAGCCGCAAGTTGATGATCATACTGAGTGCTCTGTAAGCCTATGGCGATGCTATCAGCGATCTTGGATGGATCGTCCTGAGAGTGCTGAAAATTCTCTTGAACGCCTTCAATATTCGCTTCTATCACTGGTTCATCAGCTCTTTGTTGGGAAAAATATTCCAGTTGTTGTAAGGTTTGACGGATATCTGTCGGCACGTCATTTTCACTTAATACGGCTTCAATGAGTGTTAACACCTCTTGATATTCCTTCATTTGAATGAGAACAGTGATATGCAGTTTTAACACATCATAGTAATGCCCAATATCTCTTTTCATCATCTCTTTGGTTAAATCGCGTGCTTCTTTATAGAAGCCGAGTTCTACATAGCACACAGCCAAACCATAGGCTGCCTGCGGATGCTCGGGATCGATGTCATGAAGCTGCTTAAATAAGTCGAAGGCTTCACGATATTGTTTGTCCTTTAAAGCCGCAATCCCTTTATCAAGCAAGCGAACAGATAGGTTTGGAAAATGGACAATATTACCGTCCTTATGTAAACGCATGGGTCCATCCCCCACTTCCTTAACTCATGATAGCTTCTTACAGTTTAGCAGGTTCATGTAGACAACACAACGTACAAGTGTGCAGGGAGTCGTTCGAACCGTTCATAAATAGGCCACGTATATATCAAATGAGCAACGGCCTTCATAGCCGTTGCTCATTTGAAAGATTGCTTCCCAATTATCTTTTGTTTAAAAAAGTCCTTAAATCATGTTTTTATAGTGCAGAGGAGGCATGTCACAGTGTAAAAAATGTGCATTTTTTCTGAGGTGGCGCAAGAGGGTGCCTTTCGACTAGAAAACTATACTAAAAGGAGATGCTCACAAAACCTCTTGTGAGCATCTCTTATCTATTCAATCCTTAATTAATTATCGTTAGTAATAATTATGTAAGTAGACAATGGCGTCCCAGAAGGGATTCGAACCCCTGACCGACGGCTTAGAAGGCCGTTGCTCTATCCTGCTGAGCTACTGGGACGTATTAAATGAATGTCATTTGTGCTTCCAAAATCCCGCTCTAGCCTCTTCTAGAAATCTCAATGATGCTTTTCGGCTAGTGCGCTGTCGCTTATCCATGATGCGGATTCGATCGTGCTGAGCTACTGGGACGTGATTACACTATTTATTGATCCGTTTCATTAACTTGTATGCTTTACGTATTATTATAAAATCAAATGGAGCGGGTGATGGGAATCGAACCCACGACCAGAGCTTGGAAGGCTCTTGTTTTACCACTAAACTACACCCGCACACATATTAGCGACAATAATAACTATAGTGTATCTTTCCTATTCTGTCAATAGAAATTATAGATTTTTATCACCCCTTAATACAGATTAAAGCTTGTAACTTGCCGTGAGCGCTTCGACCGCTCGTCCACTTACATCATAAAAGTTGACGGTTAAAGTCTGCACCCTCTTTTCCCAGGTTGCAATAGCATAGGTCGCTTCACGTCGTCCCCGTGGCAAACGAATACTCCCTGGGTTGATCCATACACACCCGTTAGCTTGCCCTGAACCAGCAAGATGAGTGTGACCAAAGCATACGATCTTGGCTCCAGCTTCCTCAGCTTTATATAACAGATTCATCTCGGTCATCTTAACATTGTATAGATGACCATGCGTGACAAAAATCTTGTGGTCATCCAAATCAATGACAAGGTTGTTAGGAAACCCTGCACTTGGCACATCGCAATTACCAGCAACCACTTTATAGCCTGTCAATACTGGATGATGCGATGCAAGCTCCGAATCTCCACAATGAATCATGATGTCAGCATCCTGATGACGTTGAGATAAGGTATGTAACTCGTCCTCTAAACCATGACTATCACTCACAATTAAGATTTTCATTTCAGAAACTCCTCTTTGATTGTCGGCCATATGACTTGCAGCTCCTTCATCGCCATCGCCCTATGACTCAGCTTATTTTTTTGCTCGCTCTCAAGCTCAGCGAAGGTCTTTTTAAATTCAGGAATGTAAAAAATCGGGTCGTAACCAAAGCCAAGTGTTCCTGTAGGCTGTTGCGCAATAAGTCCGTGACACTCTCCTTTAACAAAACGGGTTGGAATATTTGGGGCGCTAATGGAAAGTACACAAGTAAAATGGGCGGTCCTTTGCTCAAAGGGAATCTCTTTCAGTTCCTCTAGTACTTTCGCAATATTTGCCTCATCCGCTTTGTCTTCCCCAGCGTAACGGGCAGAATAAACCCCTGGTCTCCCATCAAGAGCATCGATTTCTAATCCTGAATCATCTGCGATGGCTACAGTATTATAAATTTTTGCAATAGCCTCCGATTTCAACTGGGCATTTTCATAAAAGGTAGTGCCCGTCTCTTCAACATCAATGGCGTCCGGAAAATCAAGCAATGACTGAATTGTCAATCCAAAAGGGTGGAAGAGCTTTTGAAACTCTTCTATTTTCCCTTTGTTTTTTGAGGCAATAATAATACGGTTCATTTTGAAGCCTCCCGATGATCTGGTAAAGTAAATGCACCAATAATAGACTTTTGATAATCGATCAATTCGTTGATACCTTTTTTTCCCAAAGCAAGCAGTTCAGCTAATTGTGTTTCTGAAAATGTCGCCTCTTCGCCAGTTCCTTGGATTTCTACAAATTCTCCCTTTCCTGTCATCACGAGATTCATGTCGACTTCTGCTGATGAATCTTCCATATAGCATAAATCTAATATCGCTCCATGCTTTTGATCAATCCCAACAGAGGTAGCGGCTAAAAAAGTTTTGACGGGCATTTTACTAATTGAGCCTTTCTCAATGGCCTTTTTGAAGGCAAGAATCATCGCAACAAAAGCCCCTGTAATCGAAGCGGTTCGCGTCCCTCCATCTGCTTGAATGACATCACAATCAATCCAAAGTGTTTTTTCGCCGATTGCCGAGAGGTCCACAACTGAGCGTAAGGCGCGACCAATCAACCGTTGAATTTCCATCGTGCGCCCCGAAACCTTTCCCTTGCTAGACTCTCTTATATTTCTTTGCTCCGTTGCTCTAGGAAGCATCGCATATTCAGCAGTAATCCACCCTTTGCCTTGACCACGCATAAAAGGCGGAACACGGTCTTCGATAGAGGCATTGCAAATCACTTTTGTTTGTCCGACAGTAATTAACACAGATCCTTCTGGATGTATTGTAAAATTAGGTTCGATATGTATAGATCTAAGTTCATCATTCTTTCGTCCATCTTGTCGCATGCAGATCCCCCTAATTTGAGCTTTAATTTCAAAGGTTATGTATATTTCCTCAATTGGAAAAGAGGTAGCCAGGAGAGCTACCTCCACTACTATATCATATTTTTAAGAAAAAGTTTAAACCCCAGTCTTGTTAACATTAACGTTTGGAACACCTACAGGCTGTGTCAATGGCTTACCAGACTCTGTCACGACCTGTGTTTTTCCTTGCACCTCGATGGCCACCTTTGTAATAGCAGGTTGGTTAGTAAAGGTAAGCGCTAAGCAGTTAAGTGCTTCATCACTGACCACTTTTTTACTACTATCTGCATACAAATAATCATTAAAGTTTAAAGTCGCAACGCCTTTGTCATTAATCACTGGCTTATCCGTCAAGCTAACGTCTGAATTAAAAGGTGCTTGTAAGGTATTATCACCAATAGGCGTGTTCTTTAAAGCATCAATGAGCGCGGTATACTTATCTTCTGAATTGTCATAGCGCTCGGTCACCGGAACATAATAGGTGCTGCCTGTACTGCTTTTAGCTGTGTAGTAGACAATCATACTACTGCTATTGGTGATATCACCAGCGTAGTTTTTCTCAACGTTAATCCCATCCGCTCGAGTTAAGCCCTGCGTGGGGATTGGCGTTTTGGCAACAGGCATCTGTTGTAGTGACTTGCCATTCACGCTTAATTTGACACGCTTGATATTGTCGAACTGCGTCAGCGTCCATGTGATCGATTGCATGATTTTCTGTTCATCTGCTGCCTTATAATCTTCAAACTCCTTAGAAAAATCGGCATGAAGTGTGCCCTCTTTATCTAAATTAAGTGAGAAAGTTGTACCAGCTGGGATAACAGCTTGAAAGCCATCTGGTAAAATGTCTGAAACTGGTCCATCTTGAATCAAATAACTGAGAGCTTGTTTTGCCACCTCATTGCTTTGAGGCAAATTAAACACTTGAGGTGTCACATGTCCGTTAGCATCAACAAGATATAATTGTCTTGCTGCTGTTTTTTCGTCCGGTTTTTTCTTATTATCTTTATGCTCTGCAAGTTGTTTTAAGCTAACTTTATCTGCCATTGACTGCTCTTTGGAAGATGATGAGCTATTATTGTGAATCCCACACCCTGCCAGTGCTAACGGAATGATCATACACACTGTCAGTAGTGATGTTTTGCCCGGGATGCGCATGGGTTTCCCTCCTCTGATAGTTTGTACTACTATGTATACGAGCCACTGTCCAAATTAGACCAAGAACTTTTTTCAAAACCCCCGCCTCCTTTTCCCCTTTTATCGCTTCTGATATCTTCTCAGCATTTTCGTTTAAAGGAACGCTTATGTCAGCATTCACAGTCATGTCAACCGCCACTCCTTTGAAAGAATGCTATCCCTATAAAATAAAGCAATTAACCTGTAACAGTTCGTTTCCGCCAACATATTATAATTTTGACTAAACACCTTCCTCGCAGCTCTTTTGCTCGAGCAAGGAGGGGGAATTGTTGACAGAGAATTACCATCGTCCAAAGCCTTTATTAACTAAGAGGGAAAGAGAAGTTTTTGAACTGCTTGTTCAAGATAAAACGACCCGTGACATCGCTCAGGAACTTTTTATCAGCGAAAAGACAGTTCGAAATCATATTTCCAACACAATGCAAAAGCTTGGCGTCAAGGGGCGTTCCCAAGCTGTCGTTGAATTATTGCGTATTGGCGAGTTGGAACTCTAATGAACTTCCGGCTTTCTTTATATGAAAGCCGGTGTTCATTTTTTCCATAAGCTACTTCTCGTTTTAGGATTTTTTAGTCGAAATCAGTCTCATAGTCTGCTCCTTTCTCTCATCCCTGATCTCATAAAATGATATGAATAAGTACATAAATGCAAGAATTTTTCGTCTCAATATCCCTTAGCTAAAATTTCCCTGCCTTATTTGAAATTGTGTTAAAATAATAGAGGTTACTACTTTTTCCAACTCCACCTATAGACAATGAATCCAATGTATTGTCGAAATATAGAATGGGGAAAAGAGATTCTGCTCAGGAGGCGTAAAATGGCTGAAATAAACACAATGAGCCACGAAACAACTGCAAAAATCGAAAAGCAATTGCGCTGGATTTCTTCTGTAATTAAGGATACTGGTAGGCAGATGCTGACAGAATACAATATGACTCCTCCGCAATTTGTTGCCTTGCAATGGATTTCTGAAAAAGATGGGATAACAATCGGAGAGCTGTCTCAATACATGTTTTTTCCATTTAGCACGACTACAGATCTTGTCGATCGGATTGAAGAGCGTGGCTTTGTTAAACGCGCTAAGGATGAAAAGGATAAAAGAGTGGTTCGCCTTTTTTTATTGCCAAAGGGCAGAGAAGCAATTCAAGCTGTTATTCTGAAAAGGCAAGAATATCTAGAGAAGAAATTTGAAGATTTTACTGACGACGAGCTTCAGGAATTTCAACTTGGGCTCGACAAACTATACCAAGAGATAAAGAAAGATTTTTAACATGAATGAGGCGATCTTTTGAATAAGCCAATAGGTGTGATTGATTCTGGGGTTGGAGGACTAACCGTTGCCAAGGAAATTATTCGCCAACGCCCTAACGAATCCATTATTTATTTAGGGGACACAGCACGCTGTCCTTATGGACCACGGCCCAAAGAAGAAGTTAGAGAACTGACCTGGCGCATGGTTCACCATTTATTATCACAAGATATCAAGATGCTTGTCATTGCCTGTAATACGGCTACCGCAGTCGCTTTTGAAGAAATACGCGATGCCTTGCCCATTCCTGTAGTAGGCGTCATCAATCCTGGGGCTCGTTCAGCGCTTCAAGTGACTCGAAATTATAAAGTAGGGGTCATCGGCACAATAGGGACCGTCAATAGCAATGCCTATGTTCATGCCCTTCACGATATCCATCCAGACATTGAAGTGACGCAGCTTGCCTGCCCACTTTTTGTTCCACTGGTAGAAGCCGGAGATTTAAATAGCGCACAATGTAAAACAATCATTGAAGAATCCTTATTGCCATTAAAAAAGACTGACATTGATACTTTAATATTGGGCTGTACCCATTATCCGTTGCTGAAACCAGTGATTAGAGAAGTCATGGGAAAACACGTTCAGCTTATTGACTCAGCAAAGGAAACCGCCCGAGAAATGAGCACGATTCTCTCCCATAACGACATTGGGGCCCAAGAAGGCACTCCCCATCATCGCTTCTATACCACCGGTGGCAAGCAAGTCCTGCGCGAATTAGTCACGCAATGGCTCAAGCTTCAATCCAAAGTGCACAACGTCTCTATTTAGAAGAGTCTCATGCGATGGGAAGCCTTCTAAAAGGAGTATAGAGTGCAAAGGAGCATTCGTACTAATCGCATAATTTTCACTTTCTTATCCACCCTCTTAAGTGCAAGCTTCGAATATAGCTTGCACTTTTACTCTATTTAAAAAGCTTGCGTCTTCTTGAAGCGCAAGCTCATTTCATGATTCAACGATGTCGTCTTCCCCACCACACATCTCTTTTCTCAAGTGACCTTTATTAAGAACAACCGACCAAAGTCGTCCAGTCCTTGTCTAGGTATAGAGCATCATCATATATGGTAGATGCCCTTTGCAAGGCCAAGTGGATTGGAGCGGAAAGCCACTGCCGCTTAGCAAAAGAAGGATTCCACAAAACATCTACTAGAAAGGTGCTAGTAGATGTCACGCTGCAAATCCAATTATTAGTATTTTATCCAGCCATTCTGATCCAGCACTCATGAAGAGTGCGACAACATTAATATCCATGGGTTTCTTATTTTTCAAAATTTCAATCCACGCACTCATGAAGAGTGCGACGATAAAGAATTAAACAAGAGTGATAGTACCCTAAAATTTCAATCCACGCACTCATGAAGAGTGCGACAAGCGGTAGCGGATGCCGACAATTCCAAAGAAAGAATTTTAATCCACGCACTCATGAAGAGTGCGACATAGCAATGATACAGATATCACGATTAATAAAGTATTTCAATCCACGCACTCATGAAGAGTGCGACATTTCATTTTCTTTGTTTCCGGGGACTAAAAAATGATTTCAATCCACGCACTCATGAAGAGTGCGACCGCCCTTTTATTATTTTTGATCATAAGCCTAAGATATTTCAATCCACGCACTCATGAAGAGTGCGACACGAAAAGAATGGATCGTCTCCGTTGGTGCGATGATTTCAATCCACGCACTCATGAAGAGTGCGACGTCGGTATTGTTCTTATGATAATAGGACGAATAAAATTTCAATCCACGCACTCATGAAGAGTGCGACTGGCCTACGGTTTGAAAATAAAGACCGCATGGTTGGAATTTCAATCCACGCACTCATGAAGAGTGCGACAGGACAACGTGGACGAACGCTATTACTTGAGCGAGATTTCAATCCACGCACTCATGAAGAGTGCGACGCATTAGTCGCCATTAGTTAGCCTCCTTATATCTATTTCAATCCACGCACTCATGAAGAGTGCGACAGCGAAATTCAGCAAAAACATCCTAAAGAAATTGAATTTTTACTAATAAATTACTTTTATTTTACCATTAAAAACCATTAAAGGATATAAGAATAATAAAAATGGACATATATGTGGTGCGAATCTCCCTAGTATTTTATGTTCACTTCACATTCGCACCTAGATTCTCCATCTCTTAAAACGAGGATATAACATGATCTTCATTTCCAACAAGTTAGCAAAAAGATCGCTTGTTTTCAGATAAGCTTTTTAGAATGGACGTTTTGTTATTTGTGTGGGGCTTTTGTTAACTCGGCCTGCCCTTTGTTGCCCTCATCCCTAGATTCAGAAACTTATGCCTCGGATTTGTTCTCTTTTCGGTAGCTTCGGGTATTATTTGTTATTTTGGATGAGGTTTTTCTTAAATGGCCACGCTTTTCGTTCCTTTGCAATTGGCCTTTGTCTCTTGCCTACACCATTGGTTACGCTCACTCCTAATTTGGAAGCTTTCACTCTTGGTTTGTTGTCATTCGGATCATATTAGGAAGATCGTCAATACAGAGCAAGCATTCTGAAATGGAAAGCAACATCAGCCACAATCAACACCCAAAATTTTTTACTGTTTCACCATTTTGGTACGTCTCATGTGATTGTTCCACATCATATCCTTCGCTTTCCCTAAGCTTCAAGTGCCAGGTTCCACTTACACTATCGTCCACAACTGCATTAAAGTGATGCGTTTTGATTCATTAATAAGAAAAACCGAGCGGAAAAGCATGCCCGGTCCTTGTCTGACTATAGAGCATCATCCAATATGAAATGGGCTTCATTGCCTGCTCAAGTGGATGGGAACGCAAGGCGCGAGACTCGGAACCCTCTAAAATCGTGTGTTCCTCGGGCGCCGCTGACGCATGGTGCAGAGACTAGACTCCTGCGGAAAGTGGGAGATCAGTAAGACCTTAGCAGGCGAAGGCGCGAGGAGGCTTACCACTCCCCCGCAGAAAGCGAGCGGCCTGGAGCGAAAATCCGCACCGGCCTCATGATCAGAAATTTTATGCTTTCTTATCTTTCAACAAAAGACCCGCATCTATTATAGATGCGGGTCTTACACTATTAGCGGCTTCCGAAAAAGCTCTTAAGTGAGTGAATCGCTGCTTGACGGTTAATGGCAGCAATTGATGTCGTTAATGGAATACCTTTAGGACAGGACTGTACACAGTTTTGTGAGTTGCCACATCCTTGAAGGCCGCCTTCATCCATAAAGCTTTCTAGGCGTTCTTCTTTATTCATTTCACCTGTTGGGTGAGCATTTTTCAACTCGACTTGACCAAAGACGAAAGGTCCCATGAAATCTGTTTTACTGTTAACATTTGGGCACGCCTCAAGGCATACACCACATGTCATACATTTAGACAACTCATAAGCCCATTGTCTTTTATTCTCAGCCATCCGTGGTCCTGGTCCAAGATCATAGGTTCCATCAATTGGAATCCAAGCCTTAACTTTTTTCAAGGCATCGAACATGCGACTACGGTCAACTGCCAAGTCACGAACTACTGGGAAGGTGCGCATTGGCTCGACACGAATCGGCTGAGTCAGCTTATCGACGAGTGTACTACAGGCTTGACGTGGTTTTCCATTGATCACCATCGAGCACGCACCACATACTTCCTCCAAGCAGTTCATTTCCCATTGAGGTGGAGAGGTTTTTTCTCCATTTGCTTTAACGGGATTACGACGAATTTCCATCAAAGCCGAGATGACATTCATATTTTGTCTGTATGGAACTTCAAATTTTTCTTCGTAAGGGGTGGCGTCAGGTCCATCTTGTCTGGAAATGATAAAAACCACAGTTTTATTTTCAGCCATCCTCTATGCCCCCTTTTTAGTGTTTTGTAGTATAATCGCGTTTCCGCGGCTTGATTAATGAAACATCAACCTCTTCATATGAAAGGTCTGGTGCATTTTTAGAAGCATTGAATTTCGCTTTCGTTGTTTTTAACCATTCATCATCATTACGCTCTGGGAACTCTGGCTTATAATGCGCACCGCGACTTTCATTACGGTTATAAGCCCCTTGAGTGATCACTCGAGCAAGCTGGAACATATTCCAAAGCTGACGTGTAAAGGCTGCACCACTGTTTGACCACTTCGATGTATCATTCACGTTAATATTTTGATAACGCTCCATAAGTTCTTGAATCTTCTCATCTGTCTGAAGCAGCTTTTTATTTTCACGAACAACCGTAACATTATCTGTCATCCATTCGCCTAATTCTTTATGCAAGACGTATGCATTTTCTTTGCCATCCATCTTAAGAATATTATCGTATTTCTCTTGTTCGCGCACTTTATGTTGTTCAAATAAGTGAGATGAGATATCCTCAGTATGTTTATCAAGACCATTGATATATTCAACGGCATTTGGACCCGTGATCATTCCACCATAAATAGAGGATAGAAGCGAGTTCGCACCAAGGCGGTTTGCACCGTGATATTGATAATCACTTTCCCCACATACGAATAAGCCTGGAATGTTAGACATTTGGTTATTGTCTACCCATAGGCCCCCCATTGAATAGTGAACCGCTGGGAAAATTCTCATTGGCACTTTATGAGGATCCTCACCAACAAATTTTTCATAGATCTCAATGATACCGCCAAGCTTAACATCAAGCTCATGTGGATCCTTGTGTGAAAGATCAAGATAGACCATATTTTCACCGTTGATACCTAGCTTTTGATTAACGCAGACATCAAAAATTTCACGTGTCGCAACGTCACGTGGTACAAGATTTCCATAAGCAGGATATTTTTCTTCAAGGAAGTACCATGGTTTACCATCTTTATATGTCCAAACACGACCACCTTCACCACGTGCAGACTCACTCATCAAACGGAGCTTATCATCCCCTGGGATGGCCGTTGGATGGATTTGAATAAATTCACCATTTGCATAATATGCTCCTTGCTGATAGACCGCAGAAGCAGCTGTTCCGGTGTTAATCATAGAGTTTGTGGACTTTCCAAAGATAATGCCACAGCCGCCAGTTGCTAAAATAACGGCATCAGCAGCAAATGTTTCAATGTCCATCGAATGAAGATTTTGGGCAACAATGCCTCGACATACTTCTTCGTCATCAAGAACTGCTGATAGGAATTCCCAATATTCATATTTTTTAACTAAGCCTTTAACTTCCCAGCTACGAACTTGCTCATCAAGCGCATACAACAATTGCTGACCTGTTGTTGCACCAGCATAAGCGGTTCTATGTACTTGTGTCCCACCAAAACGACGAAAATCAAGAAGTCCCTCTGGTGTTCTGTTAAACATAACACCCATACGATCAAATAAATTAATAATATTTGGAGCTGCTTCACACATTGCTTTAACCGGTGCTTGGTTAGCTAAAAAGTCTCCACCATAAATGGTATCGTCAAAGTGTAACCACGGAGAGTCTCCTTCGCCTTTGGTATTGACTGCACCATTTATACCACCTTGTGCACAAACAGAGTGTGAACGTTTGACTGGTACGACTGAAAAAAGGTCGACATGTACACCAGCTTCAGCAGCTTTAATGGTTGCAAACAAACCTGCGAGTCCGCCACCGACGACGATGATTTTTTGATTACTCATTCAATTACACTCCTTACATCATTGCTACTGTATCTGGATTGACAAAGGCAAAGACGCTGCGAATACCGACAATGGCTAGTAATATGAAAATTATTACAGTGAGATAGGATGTATAGCGCTGTGATTTGGGCGTAACGATAATACCCCAGTGAACAAGAAAAGCCCACAACCCATTGGAAAAATGGTAAACAGCACAAAGAACACCCACAATATAGAAGGCGACCATCCAAGGATTATCCAAGATATTAGCCATCATTTCAAAATTGAGCTCAGTTCCGCGAAGCATCGCGATGCGCGTTTCCCAAATATGCCATGCTAAGAAAATGACTAGGAAAAGGCCCGTCCAACGCTGAAAGAAGAACAACCAATTTCGATAATAGCCAAAGCGTTTTACATTTGGTTTAGCTTGAAATGCAATATAAATACCGTATATTGCGTGGAACAAAAGCGGCAAATAAATGAAAACGATCTCTAACACTACAAGATAAGGTAATTTTTCCATGAAATTTGCTGCTTTGTCAAAAGCTTCAGCGCCTCTGGTTGCAAAGTAGTTGACAGTCAAGTGAACAACTAAAAATAGTCCAATTGGAATTAAACCCAGAAACGAATGAAGCCGGCGGTTAACAAAATCTCTACTTGCCATTAAAGTTCCCCCTTTACTTCAGGTTTTTTCCGGTTGCATATTTCTGAAATGATCCAAGCAGTTAAAGGGATACCCTTACATTTTCACGGAAAACAGTGAAAATAAAACCGATGATTGCTGCTTCCGTCCCTGCTGAATTAAATATTAAATATGTAACAAATACATTGTACTCCCAACAGTATAACCCGTCAAGAAATGAAGAATTCTCATATTTTGATAAAAAAACACATAGTTTAACCAGCCAAAAAGCGATATACTATAATCAGAAGGAGTTGGAACAGCCATGAAATTTGAGCACCCTCGTATTGAAACATATGGTGATAAACAAGTTCCCGCTTTCGGTTTTGAATTGTTACGAACTGTCCTGCTTCAAGAGCTGCTTGGCGAAGAAACCGAGCCGATCTTATACTGGTCAGGACGGAAGCTGGCTAGAGCGTATCCATGTGCAAATAATGACGAACTCATCCTCTTTTTTGAACGTGCCGCCTGGGGAACTCTTGAATTAGTCAGTGAAACGCGAGGCAAAATTAAATTTGAACTCAGATCCGATCTGATTGATGCCCGTTTTAAAAACAAAAGTGACTATCACTACTCACTCGAAAGCGGCTTTTTAGCTGAGCAAATTCAAACCATTAAAGGGTATACCGCTGACGCACAGGTCGAAGTCAAAGGAAGCCGAGACCGAAAAGTCACCTTTCTTATCGCTTGGGATTTAAAAGATCCCATAGAAAGAGCGTAAATTCACACAAAAAAGCAGCCGACGAAGGGCTGCTTTTCTCATTCACTCCACACCGGCGGAAGACGTCTCAGGAGCTTCCTCTAAACGAAAGGCACGATGACAGGCATTCAGGGCCTTATTCAATTGATCCGCTGCAATGACAGTAGAGACTTTAATTTCTGAAGTGCTGACCATTTTGACTTTAATGCCTTCATCAGACAGTGTCTTAAACATCGTGGCCGCAACCCCAGGATTCGAGACCATCCCTGAACCGACAATAGAGACTTTTGCTAGATCCGCTTCAACATTTATCTCCTGAAACTTTAGCCGTGGTTTATTGTGTTTAATGACCTCAAGGGCATCGGCCAAACCGGCTTCTGCCAAGGTAAAAGAAATACTCGTTTCTTGTTCATCCAAAGCATTCTGAATGATCACATCCACATTGACATTGGATTCAGCCAACACCTGAAAGACCGTCGGAAGGGTGTGAATTTCATTAGGTAACCCCAGTAGTGTAACCTTGACGACCTCACGTTCGAAGGCCAATCCTCTTACTGCTAGTCCCTTTTCCAAATGTGCTTCCCCCTTAATAATTGTCCCATTGGTTGTGTCAAAGCTTGAGCGTACCGTAAGAGGGACATGATACTTTTTTGCATTCTCTACCGCTCGAGGATGCAGGACACCGGCCCCTAAATAAGCCATTTCCAGCATTTCATCATAGCTGATTTCTTTTAATTTTCTCGCTTCCTTTACGACACGCGGATCCGTCGTATAGACACCGTCCACATCTGTATAGATCTCACAGAGGGAGGCCTTCAGAGCGGCGGCGAGTGCCACCGCTGAAGTGTCAGAACCTCCGCGACCAAGGGTGGTGATTTCCTGATCCTGAGCAACACCTTGAAATCCAGCAACAACAACCACACGGTCATCTGATAAATGCTGCAATAAAATCTCTGTTTTAATATCCTCAATTCGGGCGTTTCCATAAACCCGTTCTGTGCGAATCCCCGCTTGCCAGCCCGTTAGCGAGATAGCAGGGTAGCCTCGCGCTTCCATTTCCATCGCAAGCAGAGCAATGGTTTGCTGCTCCCCTGTAGATAAAAGCATATCCAGCTCACGCTTTTTTGGACGCTCGCTGATTTGTTTGGCAAGCTCTAAAAGATGATCAGTGGTTTTCCCCATCGCCGAAACAACAACAACCACTTGTTCTCCTTCACCAAGCTTACTTATGATTCGATCTGCAACGCTTTTAATACGTGCAATAGAACCAACTGACGTTCCGCCAAATTTCATCACCGTGATACTCATTTGCTGCACCTGTCTTCCTTAGTTATTTTCCATGTTTATCGCATAGAAACAAGCGATATAAATAGAAAAAACAGTGAAGACACATCCTTCACTGCTGCATAACGATCTATACAACAGGCTTGGATAGTCCTCCACACGCTTGTGTGACAAACCCGGATTTATTCAACCACGGATCCAGCAAAGCCTCCTATGAGTGATTGCTTCACTTCGGCAACCCCACCCTTCCCCAATTGATCGTCAAAGCTCATTCTTCTCCCAATTGGTACTCTTTTAAGGTCGCACCTCTACCAAAACACTGTTTTTCACTATGAAATTACGTTGCATTATATCATGATTCGCTGCCTTCGACAATGCTCTTTGTCAAATAAGACGCTTAGGATTCCTCTTCTTCTTGAAAGTAGTGAAGGATTTGCTCAGCAGTACTGCTCGGGATTCCTGCTGCTGTCAGTTCTTCCAACGTTGCCTGCTTAATTTTTTTCACTGAGCCAAAATGACGAAGGAGAAGCCGCTTGCGCTTAGGGCCAATCCCTTCAATGTCATCCAATTGGGATTTAACCATTGATTTATCACGTACTTGGCGATGAAAGCTGATGGCAAACCTATGCACTTCATCCTGTATTCTCTGCAAGAGATAAAATTCCTGACTGTTTCTTTCCAGCGGGACAACCTCAGATTGCTCGCCGATAACGAGCTGGGATGTTCTATGCTTGTCATCTTTCACCAATCCGCATACTGGAATGGACAGCCCTAATTCATTTTCTAAAATATCAATGGCCGCCCGCATTTGTCCTTTTCCGCCATCGATTAAAATCAGATCAGGAAGCGGCAAATTTTCCTTCAGTAGTCGGCTATATCTGCGACGGACAACCTCGCGCATAGATGCCACATCATCCGGACCCTTTACAGATTGAATGCGGTATTTACGATAAGCCTTTTTATTTGGCCTTCCATCTTCAAAGACGACCATAGCCGATACCGGATGGACCCCTTGAATATTAGAGTTATCAAAGGTCTCAATCACTCTTGGGGTGGGGATATTCAGTTTCTCCCCTAAATTTTCCACAGCTTTAATGGTCCGCGCCTCATCACGCTCAATCAAGACAAACTTTTCTTTCAAGGCAATTTTAGCGTTTTTAGCAGCCATGTCAACGAGATCCTTTTTTCTCCCTCTTTGAGGCTGGGTCACTTCAATATTTAATAATGAGGCCACAAGCTCACGATCAATGTCTTTTGGGATTAAAATTTCCTTCGGCTTAATATGATTCGCTTGCAAGTAAAATTGTCCAATAAAGGTTAAGAAGTCTTCTTCGGGCTCACTATAAAAGGGAAATAATGAAACATCACGCTCAATAAGCTTGCCCTGCCGCATGAAAAACACCTGCACACACATCCAGCCCTTATCATAAGCGAAGTTAAACACATCGCGATCCACAGTATCATTAAACATCACCTTTTGCTTTTCCATAACGGTTTCAATACTGCGAATTTGATCGCGGAGCTCCTTAGCTCGCTCAAATTCTAATTGTTCAGCGGCTTGATTCATCTCTTCTGTCAGTTGCTTCTTAATATCACGATGTCCGCCATTTAAAAAGCGAACGATCCCATCAATCATGTCTTTATACGTCTCTTCCTTAATCTCATTGACACACGGCGCCAAGCACTGTCCGATATGATAGTAGAGACAGACACGATCAGGGAGGGTTCGACATTTGCGTAAAGGATACAGACGGTCAAGTAATTTTTTAGCTTCTTGGGCCGCTGCTACATTGGGATAGGGACCGAAATAGCGACCTGAATTTTTCTTGACCTTCCTTGTAATGACAAGTCGTGGATCCTTTTCATTGGTCAGCTTAATATAGGGATAGCTTTTATCATCTCTTAGCATGACATTATACTTTGGATCATGCTCCTTGATGAGATTCATTTCTAAAAGTAATGCTTCAATATTAGAGGAGGTCACGATATATTCAAAATCAACAATGTCCATGACCAAACGCTGGGTCTTTGCGTCATGACTTCCAGAAAAATAGGAACGCACGCGATTGCGCAAATTCTTTGCCTTTCCAACATATATGATGGTTCCATTTTTATTTTTCATGAGATAACAGCCAGGCTGATCTGGGAGAGTGGCTAACTTCTCGTTAATATTAGCCATTAACATCACCTAATTTCACAAACATTTCCCAGGAAACGCATCAGGGATTGTATCATTATTAGAATACCATAAAATAGCTGAAGTATCTGTTTTAAAACACGCCAATTAATCCCCTTCTTATATACTTTTCGCCCTTATTGAAATGCTGCATCTTCCTGCGACAGCGCTTTAAAAAACTTGGCTTATCCCTCACTGCTTCGCTGAGCACAGCCGATGTGCATCCGATCAGATGCACAACACACTAAAGTTGCCCCCTACGGACACTCTTGATATGATTTTTCAAATCACACAGGCGAAAGCCAAAGCCCGAACTTATAAGGTCTTCCACGAAGTTATAAATTCTGATAGTATAAAAAAACTTGAGGCCATAGGACCTCAAGTTTTATAAAGAAATCTGTGCTTAAGCGTGTTTGCTGATAAATTCAGCAAGAGCTTCTTTGGGTTGGTAGCCTACAGCTTTATCCACCACTTCACCATCTTTGAAGAGAAGTAAAGTCGGAATGCTCATGACGCCAAATTTTCCGGCTGTTTCCTGATTTTCATCAACATCCAGCTTAACAATTTTAACTTTATCGCTCATTTCTGCATCAAGTTCTTCTAAAACAGGAGCAATCATTTTACAAGGACCGCACCAAGTTGCCCAAAAGTCAGCAAGGACAAGACCATTAGAAGTTTCATCAGAAAAAGTTTGATCAGTAACATGTGAAATTGCCATTTAAATGACCTCCTTTTCGGTACTTTATATTATTCCACTGCAGTATACCATTTAAAACACGTCATTTTCCAATAATTGAACTTGGATGAGCCTCAAGCCTGCTGAAGCACCTCTTTAAAGTGCTGAGTAAGGCGCGGAACCACTTCAAATAAATCTCCAACAATGCCATAATCAGCAATATTGAAAATGTTCGCTTCAGGGTCCTTATTGATCGCCACAATGACTTTCGAATTGGACATGCCAGCTAAATGCTGGATAGCACCAGAAATCCCACAGGCAATATAAAGGTCAGGCGTAACCACTTTTCCAGTTTGACCAATTTGCAAGGAATAATCACAGTAACCCGCATCACACGCAGCACGCGAGGCACCAACAGCTCCACCTAAGACATCGGCGAGCTCTTGAAGAGGTTTAAAGCCCTCCGCATTTTTTACACCCCTACCGCCAGAGACAATGACCTTTGCTTCACTAAGGTCAACACCTGTTGTTGTCTTCTTAACGATATCTTTGACGATGGTTCGAAGGTCTTTAACCACAACATCAAAAACTTCAATCGTCACCTCTCGGGTTTCATCTTTTTCCAAAGCAGCAATATTATTAGGGCGAAGGGTCACAAAAAGCATCTCAGAGTTGATGCGTTTCTTTTCAAAGGCTTTGCCAGAATAAATCGGTCGGATAAATAACGGTTTATCCCCTATTTCCAAATCAGTAATATCCGATACGAGCCCACAATCTAGACGTGCAGCTAAACCTGCTGATAGATCCTTCCCCATTGCTGTATGGCCCATGACAATCGCTTTTGGTTGTTCACTACTGATGACTTGCATCAAGGCTTGTTTATAGCCATCAGGTGTATAAGACTTCAATTGCTCATTTTCTACGATTAGCACACGATCCGCTCCATAATAACCCAATATAGGTCCAAACGCTTCCACCTGATCTCCGCATAGCACTGCTACCACTTCACCACCATCAGCGAGTTGTTTAGCGGCGGCAATCGCTTCGAATGATACATGTCGACACTGTCCTTCCTTCGATTCAGCGATAACTAGCGTTTTACGTGCCATAAATCTTCTCCTCCCCCTTAGATTATTTTTGCTTCCGTTCGTAATAAGCGAACCAGTTCTGTCACTTGTTCTTCTGGTTCCCCTTCAATTCGCCTTCCCGCTTGTCTTGCCTTAGGAAGAAAAACATCAATCGTTTCTGTCAATCCTTCAGCCTCTTCCTCATCTATATCCAAATCATCCAAATCAAGCACTTCTAAAGGTTTCTTTTTTGCTTTCATAATCCCAGGGAGCGAAGGGTAACGCGGGTCATTCAATCCCTGCTGAGCCGTGACAAGGATGGGAAGTGACGCCTCGATAATCTCTTGATCCCCTTCAACATCACGCTCAACAGTAACGCGCTCACCGTCCACTTTAAGGCTGACAATCGTACTCACATGAGCAATACCAAGTTTTTCTGCTAACCGCGGACCAATCTGCCCCGTGCTATTATCATTTGATACGTTGCCACCAAGGATGATATCAGCCTTTTTATCCTTAAAAAAGGCATCTAAAAGCGTGACCGTTGACACTTGATCATATACCTCAATCTCTTCGTTATTGATTAAATACGCACGGTCAGCCCCCATTGCTAAAGCCGTGCGCAACTCTTTTTCCGCTTCCTCGTCACCAACAGTCACTACAGTAACCTCTCCGCCTTGTTCATCACGGAGCCTCATCGCCTCTTCGATGGCATATTCATCGTATGGATTAATAATGAATGCAACGCCATCTTCAGAAATACGGCCGTCTTCTATTATGATTTTTTCTTCTGTATCGAAGGTACGCTTCATCAATACATAAATATTCATTAAAACTCCCTCCCTAAATATCCTTGAATTGTGGCTTGCGTTTCTCGATAAATGCCTGAATCCCTTCTTGTGCGTCTTGTGAAGCAAATACCTCACCAAAGCTTAATGCCTCTTTTTCCATTCCTTGCCCGTAGCGCCCCTGTCTAGCTTCTACTAAACAGCTGAGTAAGTGACCCACTGACACAGCGCTTTTTTCAGCAATAAGTTGTGCGAGCTGCTTCGCCTGTTCGAGTGCTATCCCTTCTTCTGTCACTCTATTAATCAATCCCCATTTTAATGCTTCTTCCGCTCTGATCGGTTCACCTGTGAGCATCATTTCAGTCGCCTTCGGCAGACCTACAAGCTGGGAGAGTCTCTGCGTCCCAGCAAACCCCGGAATGAGACCAAGATTCAGCTCAGGCAAACCAAAAGCAGTCCCTGCTTCAGCAATTCTCAGATGACAAGCCATGGCTAATTCCAGTCCACCCCCCAGTGCAGCACCATGAATCACTGCAATGAAGGGCTTTGAAGAACCTTCTATACGGTTAAAAACGGCTTGCCCTTTTCGAGAAAGGTGACTAAAAGCCTCACTAGTACTAACCTGTGTAAATTCTTTAATATCTGCACCTGCAGAAAAAAAACGACCTTCGCCATGGATAATGACGGCCTTTACCTCAGAATCCGCTTCAATTTTTGTTAACTGTACATCCAATGCCTCGATAATAGCTGAGGATAGTGCATTTGCAGGTGGGTGCTGGATCGTTAACACCGCCACCCGTCCTTCGCAGGTCATCTTTACATCGCCCATGATTTTAGCCTCCCATTTACTTGTATAGCGCTTACAAAAAGGTTATAAAGCATGAGCTTAACGTGTTAAACCGTTAAGCAATAGCTCACTCACTGGCTTTCCCAAAGCTGTCAGATCAAAATGAAACTCATTCATCACCCAGTTTGACACGGTTTCATCTAAAGTCCCAAATATCATTTGCCGCGCTAAACGCGTATCCAATGTTTCTCGAAATACACCGTGCGCCTTCCCCTCAATCACAATACCATCAATGATATTTAAATAGTCCTTCAAGGTTTCATTAATTTGTGACCGAATATTTTTGTTCGACTGTCTGAGTTCTAATTGCGTCACAACAGCAAGATGCTGATCCGCAGCCAATTGGTTGAAATGCATAGCCACCAATGCGCTGAGCTTATTCGCTGCGGAAGGTTTGCCCTCAATCTCAGCCCTGATCTTACGGATAAAGTCCCCCATTTTTTCTTGAAAAACAGAGATGAGAATATCCTCTTTATTTTTAAAGTAAATATAGATGGTTCCGTCAGCCACACCTGCATGCTTCGCAATTTTGGAGACCTGCGCCTGATGAAAACCATTTTCTGCAATGACCTCAACTGCAGCATCGATGATCTGCTTGTATTTTGGCCTCTCCTTTATGCTCATTCTTATGATTCCTTTCCATAATGAATGATGACTCATTCATTATTATTGTAAAGAAACTATTCCGCTCGTCGATTCTAAGTATAGCAAAATAAAAAGCTGGGAAAGAGCCCTAAAAGACTCCTCCACACTTTTTATTCATTATACTAAATCTTCAGGAATACACAACTCATTAGGAAAGATGGCGATGCTGTTCCTCAGCTATAAGCTCGCGCTTTAAGATTTTGCCAATTGAAGTTTTCGGCAGCTCATCTCTGATTTCATAGATATGAGGGACTTTAAATGCCGCTAAATGCTTGCGACAATGACGATTCAAATCCTCTTCACTTAGCGTCTGTCCAGCCTTCGGAACAACAAAGGCTTTGACGGTTTCACCCCGATATCTATCCGCGACTCCAATGACCGCCGCCTCTTTCACATCGGGATGTTCGTATAGGACCTCTTCCACCTCACGTGGATAGATATTGAAGCCGCTCGCCAAAATCATATCTTTTTTGCGGTCAACAATATAAAAATAGCCCCGCTCATCGACATAGCCCATGTCTCCTGTGTACAACCAGCCATCCTTCAATACTTTTTCAGTTTCATCAGGTCGCTTCCAATACCCCTGCATTACCTGAGGTCCCTTTACAACCAATTCACCAATTTCCTTAATCCCCGCTTCTTCACCCGTCTCAAGAGAGAGGATGCGGGCTTCTGTATCCGGATAAGGAAGGCCGATAGATCCAGTAACTCTTTCCCCCCAAATCAGATTGCAATGCGTGACCGGCGAAGCTTCTGTCAGCCCATATCCCTCGACAAGCTTTCCGCCGCTCAAGCGCTCAAATTGCTGCTGAACTTCTATAGGGAGTGGCGCTGATCCACTCACACACGTTTTAATAGAAGAGAGATCATATGCCGCTACATTAGGGTGGTTGATCAGGGCAATGTACATCGTGGGGGCCCCTGGAAACAGTGTTGGCTTTTGTGTGGCGATGGTCTTTAACACTTCCTCAGCCTCAAATTTAGGCAGGATAACAAGCTTCGATAATTGCATAATGCCTAGGTTCATTACAATGGTCATTCCATAAACATGAAAAAAAGGCAACGCTCCGAGTATAACCTCTTCCCCATATTTATGACGGTACATCCAATGCCTGCATTGCTCCGTGTTTGCTATTAAATTTTTATGTGTCAGCATAACGCCCTTTGCCGGACCTGTCGTGCCTCCTGTATATTGAAGCAATGCAAGATCATCCTCTGGAGAAATCTCTACGGGTGATATTGACAATTGTCCTTGCTTTAACAATGCCTTAAAAACATGTACGTGTGTTAAATCTCGAAATTCTCTTTTTTTTGGTAGTTTGGTTTGCGAAACAAAAGGATAAAGGATATTCTTCGGAAAAGGTAAATAGTCTTGAATACCAGTGACAATAATATGCTCGAGCTTTGTTTGTTCTTTAACATGTGCCACCCTTGGATAAAGCTGATCTAAGCAGATGATCATTTTTGCTCCTGAGTCACCAAGCTGATGCTCAAGCTCTCTTTCCACATACAAAGGGTTGGTCTGTACCACAATCCCTCCAAGCATAAGCGTAGCATAATAAGCAATGACCGATTGTGGACAATTTGGCAACATTATCGCAACACGATCGCTTTTCTTAAGTCCCAGCTTTGACAATTGCTGCGCCAATTTCAGCGCATCCACATAAATCTGCTTATAGGAAAGCTCCTTTCCTAAAAAATGAATAGCCACCTTGTTTGGGTGCTTTTCAGCTGCCTCCTTAAGATAATCGAAAAGAGGACGCTTCCCGTAGTCAAGTTCAGACGAAATTTCCTTCGGATAATGCGAAAGCCACGGCTTCGCTTCCGTCTCCATATTTTATCCTCCCTTTGATCCGCACCTTTCCAAACAACACATTCCTTATTCATATTATAATGTAAACCCTTACATATTAAAATGCTTTTATTATATATTATTTTCAATCCCGACAAAATTGCTTTAAAACCTTATTTCCTATGGATGTTCTGAACAACTGAATTGCATGGATTAAAATATTAGATATGAATGATTTAGCAACACCGCTCGTAAATTCACATAATCTATTAACGGTATACAGCTCAAAAAACATGCAATGCCACCCAGTAAGCCTCTCCCCCGAGGTCTGCCGAGTGACAAAACATGTTATTGTATAACCAGATAAATAACGCCTGCGGCGCCAAAAACCACACAACAACCGATTAAAATTTTTGCCAAGGTTTCCATAAAACAAATCCCCCTCACTTTTTAAGGGCCGCTTAATATAAGCTTGAGCCAATCACATAAGATAACCCAATGGATATGATCATTGCGATGAGACCTACCGCGACATTGCCGCGTTCAATCTCATCATCAATTCGAAAGGTTGGCGTTAAAAATTCAAAAACAAAATAACCGATGAGCAGTAAGGCAAAACCAAAAGCGCCCTGAACAATGGTAGTTAATAAGGGTTCCCCAGTGCTAATAGAAAAGCGAAACACGTTGGCAATCCCAAAAATTTTCCCGCCAGTTGCCATGGCGACCGCAAGATTCCCATTTTTGATTTCATTCCAATTTCGATACTTCGTCACAAGCTCAAAAATAGCTAAAAAAACGACACCACAGACGATGACAACGCTGTAATAGCTCAGTGCCTCAATATAAGTGTTTCCCCATAAGTGGTTCATGAGCCTCCCCCTTCACAGCCACTCCCATTCTAAACCGTGTTATTTGAGCTCAACAATAGTCACACCGCCGCCGCCTTCACCAGCACCACCTGAACGAAAGCTTTTGACACGTGAGTGCTGCTTCAAATGGTTTTCTACTCCTTTGCGCAACGCTCCCGTTCCTTTTCCATGAATGATAGAAACGCGTGAGTACCCCGCAACCAAAGCCTTATCAATATAGCGATCCAAGCGGCTTATAGCTTCTTCATAGCGCTCACCTCGAAGATCAAGCTCCGTCTTCACTGTTGTGGTTGTTGTTCGAATATTGACAACCGGCTTGACCTCCTGTTCCTCTTTTACAGCTTTAAGATCAACCGCCTTAATATTCATCCTCATGATACCGACTTGTACGAGATACTCTTTATCATTGATTTTCTCGACAATATGTCCTTTTTGTCCAAAGCTCAAAACTTTTACTTCTTGTCCCGGTTGAAAATGTGAGGGCTTTGCTTTCGTATACGATTGAGTGACGGGTTTGGATTCATGAGCTAAAGCCTCTAAGGCATGATCCAAGCGTTTCTTGGCATCAATAACTTCGTGATCCTTTACAGGCTGAGATTGCTGCTGTAGCTGCCGCAAGGTTGTAATCACTTCTTCTGCCTCGCGTCTAGCTTTCTCCACTGCTTCACGCGCTGCTTCTTCCGCCTTTTTTAATATCTTGCCACGCTCTGCTTCTAACTTCAATCGCTCTGCTTCAAGCTCATCTTTTAAGCGTTCAACATCAGCTTTGTACTCCTTAGCCTTTTGTTCAGCCGTCTCAGCCTCTCTTTGACTCTTCTCCAAAGCCGCAATCATGTTATCGACCTTTGCTGTTTCACCACTGATTTGTTGTCTTGCTTCTTCAATGATGTCCTCACTAAGACCTAAACGGCGTGAAATCTCAAAAGCGTTACTGCGACCAGGTATACTCATGAGCAGGCGATAGGTCGGACGCAGTGTTTGCACATCAAATTCAACACTCGCATTGACCGCCCCTTCACGTTCATAAGCATAGGCTTTGAGCTCACTATAATGCGTCGTGGCAATAATGCTTGCTCCTCGACGAAATACATCATCTAAAATCGCAATGGATAAAGCCGCTCCTTCTTGAGGGTCTGTGCCCGCTCCTAGTTCATCGAACAACACGAGACTGCGGAAGTTCACTTGATCTAAAATCGTGACAATATTCGTCATATGTGAAGAAAACGTACTTAAGCTTTGTTCGATGGATTGTTCATCGCCAATATCGGCAAAAATCTGTTCAAAGACATTAACAGAGGAGCCCTCATCTACAGGAATATGCAGACCTGACTGCGCCATGACGGTTAAAAGTCCCACTGTTTTTAAAGTGACAGTTTTTCCGCCTGTATTCGGTCCCGTAATAATAATGGCTTGATAGGGCGACCCCATTTGGATGCTGATCGGTACAACCTCACGAGCAGAAATGAGTGGATGACGCGCTCTTTTAAATTCCAGTTTACCGTCTTCACGTAAGGCTGGCTTCGTTGCTTTGAGCGCATGGGCAAACTTGGCCTTTGCAAAAATAAAGTCCAAGTATCCGAGGTGTTCAACTGTGGCATTTAATAGCTCAGCCACCTCGGCTACCTGTTCCGTTAACGCTCTCAAAATCCGTTCAATTTCATGCTTTTCCTTTGCTCGCGCCTCACTTAATTGGTTATCAATCTCAACGACGGCCTGTGGCTCTATAAACACTGTTGCCCCTGATGAGGATTGATCATGAACGATACCACCAAAGGCATGACGATATTCTTGCTTAACCGGTATGACATAGCGATCGTTGCGAATAGTCACAATGCTTTCTGAAAGCATTTTTTGGTGATGCGACGAACGAATCAATCCTTCCAATCGTTCTTTAATACGTGCATCTAATGTTCTCATCTGTGAGCGAATCGTGCGCAGCTTATCACTTGCCCCATCCATCACTCGCCCCGAATCATCTACACAAGAGGTGATTTCCTTCTCCAATTGAGTTTGTGGAACCATCTCATTGACACGCGCGTAAAGGATTGGAAGCTTAACCTCTTCCTCCTCTAAGTCAGCGAAAAACTTTTTGATGATGCGACTTGCTCGAATGCTATCACCAATGGCATTTAATTCACTTGCGGAGAGCACGCCACCAATCACTGCCCGTTTTATAAATGGGCGCACTTCTGTAACTCCACCCAATGGCACATTACCTCGCAGCCGATAGACTGTTGCTCCTTCGTCGGTTTCATCGATCAGTGCTTGAACCTCTGCTATAGATGTTCGAGGAACAAGCTGCTCGACCCACTCTTTTCCCAATGACGAAGCTGTATAATTTTTGAGTTGTTCCTTAATCTTTTCATATTCTAATAAAGAGAGTGCACGTTGCAAAGCGCTCATCCTTTCTTACTGACTCAAGCGTTCTTTGGTTCTTTTATAAAAGCTTCAAAACGTCCGCGACTCATGGTGTTAAGCACCGTTTCTGGACGTATCCAGCCTCTTCTTGCCGCCGTGACACCAACAGGCATATCGTCTAGCATATCTAAAGAATGGGCATCCGTGTTAATCGCAAGTTTAACCTGTGCGTCTTGTGCGCGTTTTACCCACTCTGAGGTCAGATCCAATCGACTGGGATTCGCATTTAACTCTAACGCTGTTCCCGTCTCTCGTGCCCATTGAATCAACAGTTCCATATTAACAGCATAGCCCTTCCGGCGCCCAATAATGCGACCCGTTGGATGAGCAATTAAGCGAACGTGAGGATTTTCCATTGCCTGCCGAAGCCGGCGCATGATCGTGGCTTCATCCTGAGAGAAGCTCGTATGAATGGCTGCAATGACAAAATCAAGCGCCTCAAGGGTTTCATTACTAAAATCCAAGCGCCCATCAGATAAAATATCCATTTCAGTCCCTGCAAAGATTTTAAATGCAGAGCCATAATTGGCATTTAAGCGTTCAATTTCCTCGCGCTGTTGCAACAGCCGCTTTTCGTCAAGCCCGCCAGCCACCCTTAAGGATTTGGAGTGATCCGTGATTACAATATAATCGTAACCTTTATGACGTGCCGCTTCGGCCATTTCTTCTATCGTATACGCCCCATCGCTATAGGTGGTATGCATGTGTAAATCAGCCTTAATATGGTTTACTGTAACAAAATCAAAGGCCTCTCGTTCGGCTGCTTCAGCAATCTCCTCACGTCCCATGCGAATCTCTGCAGGAATCTCACATAACCCAAAATGAGCAAAAAAAGCCTTTTCTGAGGTAAACGTCAAGCGTTCACCTGTTTCCTCATTTTCCACACCATATTCACTAATCTTCTCTCCTTGCGCCTTGGCAAGCTGCCGCATTTTCACATTATGATCCTTTGATCCCGTAAAATGATGAAGCGCAGTTGCAAACTCCGCTTCAGTGACAAAGCGAAAATCAACCGATACGCCCCATTCATCCTTGAGAATGACAGACATTTTGGTTTCACCTTGACCGGTAACCTCAGAAACCTCAAGCCCTTCCTTAATCGCCTCAGCAACCTCATGAGGCTGCTCCGTCGCAATCACATAATCAATATCCTTCATCATTTCCTTTTGCCGACGCAAGCTACCCGCTTTAGAGTAGCGATCAATGGCTGGGATGTTCATTAACACCACTTCAATTTGCGCTGATAGCTTTAGCATATATTCAATAGGAAATTGCTCTGGACGTTGACTTGAAGCCTCCACTGCTTTCAATATTTTTTCCTCTGTTTTCTTTCCAAAACCTTCAAGTGCTTGTACCTGTTCAGCCATGCAAGCTTGCTTTAACGTTTCGAGGTCAACGACACCAAGCTCTTGATACAGCTTGGCAATCTTTTTCCCGCCTAATCCCGGAAGCTTGAGGAGTGCAAGCAACCCTTCCGGCACCTCTGCCTTCAACGTGTTCAAAAGAACGGATTCTCCTGTTTCCAGCAATTCATCAATCACTTGAGCGGTTCCTTTGCCAATCCCCTTTAGTGATGCGGGATCCTCAATTTGTTGCATGCTCCGATCATCATTTTCTAATGCTAGAGCTGCCTTGCGATAGGCTGATATTTTAAAAGGGTTTTCCCCTTTGAGCTCCAAATAGGTTGCAATTTCCTCTAATACTTTGATAACCTGCTTTTTATTCAAAGCATCCTCACCCCTTTAAAATGGTGTAGGCATCCACCACAATTGATGAATGCCCTTATATCCCTTTTATGAAACTAGTTGTGGTCGATACCTGCAGCCAAAGATTCCCTAATTTATCAGATAGGACAGGTGTGTTATCTATAATGAGATGGGCGACATAAGAGTGGTCAATCATTTGATCAATCCCCATATAAGGAGCTAATGCGCCGATAAATAGCAAGATAAACAGAACGAGATAGACCTCGGCAAAGCCAAAAACAGCACCCAGCCAACGGTTTACCGTTCTAAGTATGGGGAGATCAGCAAGAAAATCCAACATAGATCCCACAATTTGCCAAAGGATCTTCACCGCAACAAAGATGATAACGAAAGCAATCGCTCGATAGAAGGCCATCTCTAAGCTACTGTGACTCAGCGTAGAGAAAAAGGCATTAGAACCTGTGTCAGGAAATGGAATCCATAGCTTTAATACCGGAGCGAACTTTTTATAATAAATAAATGCGATAACATAAGCAGCGATAAAGCCCGTGAGATGAATGAGTTGTAAAATCAGCCCACGGCGTTTGCCAATGAAAAAACCAGCAATTAAAAGAATGATAATGATCAAGCTCAGCATAAAATGTTCCCCAACTTTCTGTCTCTGAACCAACAACGGTAACTATACACGACCATTGTTTTATTTATCCGATTAAGCAGCAGTACTTGCCGCACAAGCTTCTCTTTATCTATAAAGCTTCAAGACTATATTATCATATCAAAAAGTCGGAGTTTGGAAAACACTTTATTCACAGGCTTCACGAAAAGACATCCGGTCATCATTTCACCCTTGTTTCCAGCAGCTACTAACAACTGAAAGCGACCATTTAGTGCTCAATGGATTCGAAGCACAAAGGCCCGGTAATTTAATGCCTGCAAAAGCAATGAGGGTTTGACACTTCAATCCTTTTGGTAACATGATTACATCGTTCATCACTTTTTTACGAGGCATGAGGAGAGCTGTCTCCTACTCTCCATTTGAATCCACATGGCTTTCCTTTATATCTCTTAGTAAAGAAATGATCTCTTTATTTTGTTGAACTTGTATCTCAGAGCTGTTCCGTATCTCCATTACCCATTTTAATAAATAAATGACGATGATTAACGGAATTAAAAAAATGATTAAGGACATTAGTGCGCCAAATCCTCCCATATTCTTACCCCCATTTCTATTTTTTATCTATATAAGTCCATTCCATAATAGCTTATTTAAGTCAATTTAACGAACATGAATGACCTACGATCGACTAACACCATCACATCCATATGACAACACGAAGCTACACATCCATACCACTTCAGTTGTGCATCGGAGGCCGCGCCCGGAGAAAGTGTCCAGCTGTAGCGGAAATCGACTCAATAGTATTTGGATTTAAGTCTCAACAATTTCTATGATGAAATGGATTCATAACACCAATTCATTCTCCCTAGCTTTTTGACCCTGATATTATCCAATGTTATTCCGCTACCTAATCACCTCATGTATAATAGAAACAATAGGAGAGTGAAGATATTGAGCCAAGCTGTGATTAAGCTACAAGCTAAAGCCATACCGAAATTGCAGGCTTATTATAAGACGTATTTAGTGGATAAGTTGCCACCTGGCGCCCTCTTTCGAGCTGAAACAGGGAGTTGTGCCATCACTGCTTATCAATCAGGAAAAGTGCTCTTCCAAGGGAAAACAGCCGAACAAGAGGCAAAAAAGTGGAACAAAAGTGAACAAACACCCAAGACCACTCCCACTTCTCGAGTAAAGATGCGTCCTAATGTGGAGCACCATAACTATGCGCCGCCACGCCATATTGCTGAGCTGGCTATCATCGGTTCTGATGAAGTGGGAACAGGCGATTACTTTGGGCCGTTGGTCGTTGCCGCCGTGTATACCGATCAAAAGGATATGGATAGACTGCGGCAGCTTGGCGTGCGTGATTCAAAGGCTTTAACAGATGAACGGATTAAGGCGTTAGCAGAGCAAATCCTTCCAAACGTCACAAGTAGTGTATTAGTGTTGCCAAACGAAAAATACAATGCCCTGCAGAGTGCGGGTTACAATCAAAATAAACTGAAAGCTGTCATGCACAATCAAGCATTGCTTAACGTACAAAGCAAGCTTGACCATCCCTTTGATGGCTTTCTCATCGATCAATTCACCACACCATCAAATTACTTTAAATTGCTTGCTGATCGTAAGACGGTCATCAAGGAGCATATTTATTTTAAAACAAAAGGTGAGAGTGTCCATCTATCGGTTGCCTGTGCCTCAATTATTGCCAGACAGCGCTTTTTAAGCGAAATGGATCGTCTTTCCACACAATGTGGCCAATTACTCCCCAAAGGGGCTGGTCCCCATGTCGATGCCATCGCCGCCCAGATCATCACTACACAAGGGATTGACGCTTTAAAAAAGCTAACAAAGTTCCATTTCGGGAACACTGAAAAGGCCCTCAAACTAGCCAGAGGATGACAAAAGCGTTGTCCCCTGGCTCGCTCTTTTATGGCAATACCGAATTCCCTTCAAAGGCTTTCTTTTTATTTTAAAGCCTTTTTACTCTACCCCCGCGCCCCGCTTAGGTTATACTTGATATAATCCCCTTAATCCTTTACTTGTTTTATCGCGGATAGAAGTACGATCCGTTAGCCTTTAACCCCAAAACTATGAAAACAATTAAAAGAATACTCTGCAATAAAATAAGTTGTCTATCAAGAGATTTGCTCACTGAATGCTTGATAAAGAGAGGAAGGATTAATATGACTATCTATCGTCTTGGTGTATTAAAAGGAGATGGCATTGGCCCAGAAATTGTGAACGCTACCGTTGATGTCTTTAAAACGGCATCCCGTAAAGCTAACATTGACATTGAATGGCTAACTCTGCCAATGGGTTGGGAAGCGATTAAACAATACGATAATCCTCTGCCCGAAGTCACGACTGAAGGATTAAAAAATACCCACGGCTGGATTCTCGGCCCTCATGATTCGGCCTCCTACCCGCCCGATCATAAAAAGAACCTGAATCCGAGCGGTGTGCTCCGCCATACCCTCGATTTATTTGCAAATATCCGCCCAGCCAAAACGCTGCCGGGTATCCAAAGTATGGTTGGTGAAGCAGATTTGGTCATTTATAGAGAAAATACGGAAGGATTTTATGCAGACAGAAATATGTTTGTCGGTCATGGAGAATGGCAAATTACTGAGGATGTTGTCATAACAGCAGGCGTTTTTACACGACAAGCAATAGAACGCATCGCTCACGCCGCATTCCAAATGGCTATGAAGCGTCGTAAAAAGGTAACCGTTGTTCATAAGGCAAATGTCCTACGCTTAAGCAATGGTCTATTTTTAAATATCTGTCGTGATATCGCTCAACAATACCCCGAAGTGACAATAGATGACTATCATATCGATGCTATGGCGGCTCACCTCGCGCGTCGCGCCAAGGATTTCGATGTCATCGTCACAGAAAACATGTATGGCGACATCCTTTCTGACTTAGCAGGAGAGCTGGTTGGCAGCCTAGGGCTTGCCCCTTCCATCAATGCCAATGATACGATTGCCATGGCTCAAGCTGCCCATGGCTCCGCACCCGATATCGCAGGCAAAAATATCGGAAATCCAACAGGCATTATGCTGTCAACGGTCATGCTCATGGAATGGCTTGCTGAAAAACACAATGACCCTAAGCTAAAGGAAATGGGCACATACGTTGAACAAAGCCTCGCCCAATCCCTAAAAGAAGGGATAAAAACAAAGGACTTGGGAGGCCACGCCACAACTTCCGAATTTGCAGAAGCGATTTCTGAAAAAATCATGCGAATCGAATCACGCTAAGATAAACTGGGCGAAAATAACTTTTTCGCATTAGTGTCGATATAGTATTGGGTAAGATAATGATCATCTAAGTGCCGAGCTACATAATTGAAAGCAAGTGCCTGAAATGAAAGTCACCACCCTTCCTTATGCATGATAAGAATAAAAAAGGGAATTTTTTCAGTGGCCTAAATAAAAGCGAGAATTACTTCACGAACAAACCGCCTGTGTTACTCCAAGAAAGCTGATGACGAAGCAATATAGACATAGGGACAGATAACTTGGAACACAAATCGTCTATTCCAACACGTGCTGAGGCTACTATAGACGATCGCTAAAAACGTCACATCCAACACCAAAGCTAGCGCATTCTGCGTATCGGAGGCCGTAGCGAGCAGCGATAACTGGCATGTACACTATCTCCTCCAATGACACCCAAAATTTTGTACATGCTTATCATTAAAAAAGCTCACCGGGCTTTGAAATAGCCCAGTGAGCTTTTATTTGACTATGACGCTCAAGTGTGAGTCAGACTTTTCAAATGCTCAGCGGCTTGGATCAAAAAATCTGCTTCACCAAAACTGCCTGATTTCAACACGATGAGCATATCTCGTCCAAAAGCTAGGCCAGAAGGAACGCCTGTGGCAATTTCTTTAAGAATGAAGTTGCCTTTAATGCCTAGTTTTCGCGTGATCGTACCAGAGGTGTCACCACCTGCAATGACCAATTTCTTGAGGTGACATTGTTCAACGATTTGTACAGTGATGTCAGCTAACAGTGCCGAAACCATCTTGCTTATTGTTAAAGCATCGATCCCCTTCTCTTTGCCGAGCTGTTTCGTTTGCTGAACAATTTCCGGAGTATTGTCAGCCATCACTAGCACATCACTACCGTTTACTATCCGCTCCATAACACGTTTTACCGCCTCATCCTGTTCCAATTGGCGGTCCTGTGGAGAGTAAATATGTCTGGAATCTACCACGACAGTCGGACAACCCGATGCTATGAGCAGCTGCGTTTGCTCCCCAGTTTGTGGCGTCAAGCTCCCAGATACAATCAGCACACCGTAAGGATCATTCATATCCAACGATTGAAGGGGGCTGATCATGGGCTCAGTGGGAACAAATTTTGGCAGCTCTTCAGCCAAGGCTGAGCTTCCAGCCAACACTTTAACATCTTTCACTGCTTCCGCAATTACAGTCAAATCCTCTTGTGTCTCAGCGTCTACAATACAATAATTTGCCACTGCTCTCTGACTTTCAATTTCTGCTTTTAAAGCGGTAGCCCCTTTTCTTACGACATCCAGGTGTATAGCAGAAACCACCCTATCTGTTTGCTCCTGTAAGATAGAAACCAGATTGGATTGTTTCATTGGATGAACTGGATCATGGGCAAACTCCGATTCCTCTAATTGTTTCCCATAAACGGTATGAATACCGTTCACCGTCTTACGCCCATTTTTCGGAAAAGCTAGTACTATAACAGCAAACTCCTCATCAAGGGCGTCAAGCATCGCATCGAATTCCTTCCCTATATTCCCTCGGAAGACCGAACAGGTTTTGTTAAAAAAGCGTGTACACTGCAATTCTACTAACGCTTTTGTCGCTTGATAGACTTTTTGATAGCTTAATGCCGGGCTATCCAACCGACTATCTGTATCGACAACCACGACATTGGCATCGTTTTGTAGCTTCAGGTGCTCATCGTAGGCCACCACTTTTACCGTACAGCCATTTTTACTAAACATAATGCCAATATCATTTGCTCCCGTTGTATCGTCCGCTACAACGCCAATAATATGGGTCATGTCTACCCCTCTTTTCTATAAAAGATTATCAATAGAAAGAACGCACTATTTCCCTCTATAGTGCGCCTTAACTCGATCGCTTATCCAGTGCTGAAAGGATCGCCGCAATACTGATCTCCGGACTTGTTAATACGGGTTTGGGATAGGCTCTATCCGCCTCTAGTGCTCGAATCATAGAGATTTGCGCCAGTACGATCACATCACAATGCCCTGATAGCTCTGCTATTTTGTCTTGTATCAGTGCATCGTGTTGCGCAGTGTTCCCTTGATTTAAAGCTTTAAAGGCTTCCGTCACTACTTCTGTAACAACGGAAATCTCCTTTCCCTTCTCTTCCGCAAGCTCTATTAATATCTTCTCTGATGTCGGACCTGCTGCGGCCACTGTCGCAATTAATCCGATGTAATGCCCCATCTCTACAGCCTGCTCGAGCATCGCCAAATCTACACTTAAGACAGGCATGTCAAACTTGGATTGGACCAAACGTGCTTGTGGTGTAAAAGAAGAACAGGTTAACAGCACACCATCTACTCCACTTGCTTCTGCCTTGTGCACTAAATCCTCTAATCTTTGGATCATTTCAGGTGTAATCTGGCCGGTTTCGTTTAATGCTTTTATAAGTCCTTCATCTAAAAAATTTAAGCACTCTACATTAGGAGCATATTTACGAAAGGCGGCATTCATTGGTTCTACTGCATTCAAAGTGGCATGGACCAATCCTATACGATAGCTCATGATACATTCTCCTTTATAAAGCAAATAATGCTTATATTTTTCTACAGTTTCTTCCTTGGCTTATAAAAAGAGTCCTCTAGGAAGCTCTTAACGGTTGTTTCTGGAATTTTAACAAGATTAACGCCCGCTTCCTTTGCCTTCAAAATCATACGACAGGCCATCTCTAATGTCTCTAGTCTCATCTGTGCTTCTGCAATACTATCATCAAAGACGACAACACCATGGTTGCGCATCATAATGATATTGGCCTCTGTTGCTTGTTCAGCAATTGCCTGAGCCAAATCTTGAGAGCCTGGATGATAATAGTCGACATAAGCGATGTTTTCAAGGTAATACATCGTTTCGATAAATAGTTCAGACAAAATCGGCTCATCGCTACAAGCGAACAACGTCGTATAAAATGGAGAAGAATGCAATATAGCCTTGATATCTTTTCTCTTGCGATAAATCCCAAGATGAAATGGCGTTTCTTTGGAGGCCTTTTTGGTCCCTTTGTTCTCCCCTGTATCGATTTGACACTCGATAAAATCGTCCGCTTGTAAATGCGCCATATTTGTTCCTGAAGCCGTTATTACCATGTGATGATCATCAACTCTCGCGCTCATATTTCCTGATGTTCCCCAAGCTAATTGATGAGCAAGCAGATAGTGCCCTGCTTGAATAAGCTCTTGCTTTATCTTCATAATGACCACTCCATTATTAAATTTATGCCTCCGTCCTTCTCCATCCCCTTTCCCCTCTGATTGATCATTCTCTGAGGAAGAGAATGAGGGGAAAATTCTCTTCGCTTAGTTACTCTTGCAACTCCTTCAACAGCTTATTCATCGCTAGATAAGAGGATTGCGCCGCCTGATAATATGAAGGGTGCTGCTCAATTTCCATCCCGATATAGCCTTCATAGCCTACTGAGCGCAGCATTGAAAAGAACTTCCCCAGATCGATTGTTCCTTCACCGGGGATACGTCGGTCACTGTCTGAACAGTGGATATAGCCTATCTTCTCGCCAGCCAACACAATACTCTGGAGCGGAGATGCTTCCGTCGTCTCCATATGAAAGGTATCTAAATGAAGAGCCAGATTCGGCCTATTCACACTTTCAATCCAAGCAAGGGTTTCTGCTACCGTATTCAGATTGTTGATACTCCCCGCATGTTGTGGTTCAATGAGAAGCGTGACATTGTACTTTTGCGCATACTCACATAGCTCTCTGATAATTCCAGCAAGTGTCCTTAAGGCTTCTTCTTTATCGATACCTGTAAAGCTGCCACGAAACTTTCCTATAGAAACTGGAGCACCACCAAAGCGGGACGCCAATGCAATGACTTTTTTCAATCGCTCTTTCGCAGCATGCTTAACCATTGGATCTTGTGATAACAATGTGAGCCTATCGTCTCTTGTCACATGGGTAGCCAATATTGCAGCAACCTCAAGCTCCTTTTCCTTCAGCTGGTTAACTACTTGAAGCACATCCATCTCATCAGGATCTCTTACGGATAACTCTACTGCCTTATAACCAATTGCTTTAATGTCACTAATGTTGCGTTCGAAATCACCATTAAACCCCATAAATGCGGCATGGGTATCTGGTGTTCCAACGGGATATGCTAGATGCATTGTCCTCCCCCTGTTCTATTGATTCCTTTCATCTATCATGTTTAATAGACTTGGATTATTAGGTGTTTCGTGTAAGAAGACAAACCGGGCTGCCTGTCTCAATCTGTCGACCTGTATAAGTGAGCTGTCCAGTCTGTTCATCGACGGCGTAAACGACAACGGAATCACTATCCTCATTGGTCGCATATAAAAACTTACCCGTTTCATCAATGGTGATATGCCTCGGTGTTTTCCCTAAAGTAGGAACACATCCAATATTTTTTAAATACCCCGTATAATCATCTATGGAAAAAATCGTAATGCTATCGTGAATCCTGTTCGAAACATAAAGGTAATTAGCAAAGGGATGAATAATCACCGTGCCTCCCTCACCATTCCCCGTATAATACTCAGGCAGCGTTGGTACATTCTGCTTCGGGGTAAGCTTACCTGTCTCTCTATTCAATTGGTAATAGACGACGGAATTATCCTTTTCATTTAACACATAAACAAAGCGCTCATTGCTGTGAACAGCCGCATGACGTGGCTCTGCTCCTGGTCTAGCTTTTAAAGCGCATGTCTTTAAAAGCGCACCTGATTCTTCCACTTTATATACATTGACTTGACCATACCCCTGATCTCTCCCTTGAGCAGGGACCAATAAATAATCCATACTCTGTGAAAGGATACACTGATGCGGGTAAGAGATATTTCCTTCTTCTAAACCGGGAATATGCACCTCATGCACGGGATCAGATAGACGTCCATCTGATCCGCGCTTTAATGTCGCAACCTTCCCACCCTGAAGTGTCGCTACAAAACAATACGAATTAGTCTTATCAATGGTGAGATAAACGGGGTTTTTCCCGCCTGCATAAGCAGTGTTAAGATAATGTAATTTTCCCGTTGCTGAGTCGATTTTAAAGGCACTGACTTCTGTTTTATCTCCGTGCACAGTATACAAGTATTCTTTATTTCGATCGAAAGCAAGGTACGATGGATTCTCCAATTCAATCAATTGAATCTCCTGCCATTCCCCACTTTTCTCCTCTATCTTATAAACCTTTAGACCCTTTCCCCTCGCATGTCTTTCTTTGGTCGTTCGACATCCCACGTAGGCATAACTCATATAGCATTCCCCTCTCGCCTGTTCTATTTCATTTCTTGATTGCTTTTCCTAAACCTAGACGAGTTTATAGACACCTAAAATAGCTAACAAGAAGGCAACGATTAAAGCAACGAGCGCCCAAGCAATCAATTGGATAAACATTTTATTAATATCCTTTTTATCACTGTCATCCTTATCAGCATTCGCTGAAGTCGCAGCGATGATCAAAGCCCCCGCTTCAGAAATTGGGCTGAGACCTGTTATTGTAGAACCGACGACCACAGCAGTCGTTAGAGCATATGGCGAAACCGCGCCATGGAATGAGCTGGCAATATGACTGGCGGTTGGAATAAGCGTTGGAAAAACGACGCCAATTGCTGAGCTAAATAATGACATGATGCCCGCAGCTAATTCCATAAATGCCGTACTTGTATGCGGCCCCATAACAGATAACAAGCCTTTAGAGAGCAGATCAATACCACCTGAGCTAACAACAATCTCCATCAGCATGCCTACACCAAGAATCAGAAGCAAAACATTCCAAGGAATACTCTTAATGCTCTCTTTTTCATCTGCCGCCCCAAAGGCAACAAGGATGGCTCCGATTAAAAAGGCAACAAGGCCAACGTTCATTTGAAAAACCGTGGCACAAACCACCATGACAAGAATGCCGATCAATGTCATGATTTGATGCCAATTAAATTTAACAACTTCCGTTTCTAGAGTCTTGCTCACTGGCTTTGGCTTCCATCCCTTGTAGTAGAGATAAGGTAAAATAGCCATGACAACCGATGTGATTAATAATCCTAAAAAGATAGGAGTCATATCAGGTGCCAGCCCTTGCTTTGTCAGCAATCCTTTGACCAAGATGCCCTCTGGCGTGATCGGGACCATACGTCCACCCCAGATTCCAGCGATACCAATTAAGGAAAGCATTAAGGGTTCAAAGCCAGTCGCCACCGCAAGTGAAGCTCCCACAAGTGGTATGATGGCTAGATTAGGAATGGCACCTGGTCCAATCGCTGTTAATACAAAACCCAATAGATACATGACAATAGGAATAATCCATACCCTGTGTTTAACTAAAGACAGTATTTTGGCTTCAATCAAGTGCAGCGTATTATTTTGTCTGACGATACTAAAGAGATAGATCACTCCAGTCATCGATACAAATAACGAACTTGAAAACCCTGCGATGATTTCTTTGCTGTCTATATGATATATCTCTGCTAAGACAAGCGCTAATCCAATCGTAATGATCCCCACATTGGTCCTTCTAAAATACCCGACAACCACGGCAACTAACACAGCAAGTAATGAGACTACGCTTAAACTTCCCACTCTTTTTCCCCCTAATCCACTAACCGATTTTTTCAGACCGACAAATTTATTTCTCTAGTATTCTATATAGTAAAAGCAAGACGAGGCACCCCTATTGCAAAAACTCAGGCCTATTTAAAGCAACAAGCAAGATAACGCTTTCATCCATTCTAATATTTATCCACTTTTCTAACTTAAAACAGCCATAGCTATTTCAACCCTTTGAAGCGTATTCAAAAACCTGTTTTGTTTGGGAAGTGAACCCCCTAAAGCTGCTTCACTTCCCAAAATTAACTTTACTTGCTCAATTAAAAAGCTCCGGAAACTCTAAATGGTACTGTTGAGCCACTTCGCTCAAGTTACTTAAAATCTCACCAGAAAGTGGTATGCCTTTTTCGCTTCTCTCTTTAGCTACTCTTTCTTCTGGCTCGCCTGGCATCATGATTTCGTCAAACCCTTGTGCCCGAGGTAAGTTTTTCAAACGAGAATAGAAGGTATCCATTCTATTTTTGTATTCGTCCATCGAAACGAATAAATCTGGCTTGATGACGAAGAAAAGATGTCCAACATTTTGAGGTTCAGAATGATCAAAATACAAGCTTTTGACATCGCCACCAAAGTTAGCTCCTGTAAACATCCCCGCCATTAAATCCATCATCATTGCCAGCGCTGACCCCTTGGCTCCACCAAAGGGTAAACAAACCCCTTCAAAGGCCTTCTTAGCATCGGTTGTTGGGGCGCCATCTTTATCCAATGCCAAGCCTTCTGGTATCGGTTCTCCATTGGTGGCAGCTACCCTAATTTTTCCTCTTGCAATAACCGTCATCGCCATATCTAGTACATAATCAGGTGAATGATGGCCCCCTGGAATCCCTGTAGCCAGTGGTGCCGCACCTAAAAAGGTTGTTCTCCCACCCCAAGCTGGTAGTGCTGGTGAAGAGTTGGTAAACGCGATACAAATACAACCGGCTTCGATGGCTTGTTTAACATAAAGTGCCGCCATGCCAAAATGCGTACTATGACGAACACCTACAAGCGCAATCCCCATATTTTGCGCCATTTGGATGCCTTCTTCAATCGCCTTGTGGGAGACGATGAATCCCATACCGTCATCCCCGTCTACTATAGCAGCGGCAGGTGTCACTTTTTCCACCTTAATATCCGGTTGCGTATTGACTAATTTTTTACTGATCCTATTAAGATACATGGGTATTCTGGAAACACCATGAGAAGTTAGTCCTCTTAAATCTGCTGCAACGAGATCCTCAGCAATGGTCAATGCATCTGCTTGACTTAATCCCCCTGCTTCTAGCATTTTTGAGGCCATATCAACAAGTTGTTCTTTTTTTATTACTTTATCCTTTACCCCCACATGATCCCCTCCTATGAAAACGCTCTGCTTTGTTGTACATCTTCATTGTATAGGACCCTTGTTCTAGGGTAAAATTCAAAAATGTCATCCTTGATCATAACAAAAGTTCATGATGAAACGTTTACAAGTGATATAGCCCCTTTGGAGCGCAGGACGCGAGACTCCGGCGAGAAGTGGGAGATCGTTATAACCCGCAGCATAAAGCAGGCTCACCTCTTCCCGCCGAAAAATGAGTGGCTGAACTGGACATCAGCATCTGAACCTTCTTTATCCATGACAAAAATCCTTTTCAGTGACTTCACCAAGAGCGAGCGTGCCTGCACGATCAGACACCCGAATTGTTTCGAGCAAGCGTAAAGGCCATTCCATGAAGCGTTCAACCTATAAATTCCAACCTTAAAAAAGAAAAGCCTCACACATCACGATTGTGAAGATGGGCTCTTCTCCTATTTTTCATTCGCCTCTTATAACCTTTTCGCTTGAGATTAAGAAAAACCGGGCAAAAAGCATGCCCGGTCCTTGTCCTTAGTATAGAGCATCATCCAATATGAAAGAGGCTTCATTGCCTGATCAAGTGGATGGGAGCGCAAGGCGCGAGATTCGGAACACTTTAAAATCGTGTGTTCCTCGGGCGCCGCTGACTCATGATGCGGAGACTCGAGTCCTGCGGGACGTGGAAGATCGGTAAGACACCGCAGTGCGAAGGCGCGAGGAGGCTTACCACTCCCCCTCGGAAAGCGAGCGTCCTGGAGCGGAAATCCGCACCGTTCTCATGATCAGAAATTTTATACCTTCTGATCTTTTTAGAAAACTTGGCTTGCACCACTTCGCTGGTACTCCTGATGTGATTTTTGCAAATCACATACTTAGGGTGCCCGCAAGCCTTAGATGGCGAAGTCAAAGCTCGACTATACGATCTTCCTTTGAGAGCGTCAGCGAAATTATAAATTCTAATAGTACAAAAGAGTTGTGAGGGAGGCTTTGTTAATAAAGTGCGTTCATTTCTTTAACAAACTTAATAAAAGTATTAACTAAGGCCGTCTCAATATAGTCCTGTCTATAAATCATCCACGTATTCCGCTCTAATAAAGCGCCTTCTTTTGTAGGCATAGAAAGCTTAAAATATTCACTTTCTGGAACAATGGCGGGCCCAAAGAAAATCCCAAATCCCAGTCCCTTTAGCACCATTTCCCAACAGCTATCTAAATTATTAACCTGAAAGCCGATGGTTGGCAGGGTATCAAAATGAGCACGCCACCAATTATCTATAAGCTTAACCGTCACTGGATCTCGAGTATATTCAATCCGAGGGAGTTTTGGAAGATCGCTTAACTGTATTTTCTTATTGAAAGCAACGTAGCCTTCCTCTTGATCAAGAAGATACTTTTCCCCTTCGAAGTCATGGTCGCCTCGAATAAAGCCGATGTGTACTTCCTTGTTCCGGACGAGCTTAACTACTTCACCGCTCATTCCCGTTTTAATATCAAAGTTAATATCATGATGCGAGGTTTTATACTTTTGAAGGAGCGATGGAAGTACAAAGCGTCCAAAGGAATGGGGAGTGCCAATTTTTAAAGTACCTGTCTTCCCTTCATCGATTAACAAAAGGTGATGTTTCACTTCTTCTAGTAGGCTTAGGACGTCCCCAGCCTTCTCTATTAAATATTCTCCCTGTGGTGTAAAAATCACACCTTTATTATTCCGGTCAGCGATCACAATATTAAATTCTTTTTCTATTTGCTGCAATCTTTTTGTTAAAGCCGGCTGCGTCATAAATAGAGAGTTTGCTACCTTGGTCAAGTTATGGTCACGACGAAGTGCATCTAAAATTTCCCAATCACTGTCTCTCAACAATCCCTCTCCTCTCTTATCTATGAATAAAGCGACATCGCTCTCATACATCCGCTAACATTCACACCTGTCACGCAACCGCTTTATTATACTATAAAAATAAAATTCCGGCCTATTTAAGGAATTTGTAGGGGTCCGTATGAAATGATTTCTTACTTTAATCGTAGTGGGTAATCCTCATGGTGTCAATATTAGCAGATTCCCCGTTTGTGTCAAACTTTTCTCGGTACCCTATTCATCCCAGTATTTCTGGCACTCTAAATTTGTACGCTTTTCCAGCTACCGCGCGAATGTCTTCGCTTGGTTCC
>NZ_BMIR01000008.1 GCF_014642655.1 Pullulanibacillus camelliae | reverse complement strand
GGGAACCAAGCGAAGACATTCGCGCGGTAGCTGGAAAAGCGTACAAATTTAGAGTGCCAGAAATACTGGGATGAATAGGGTACCGAGAAAAGTTTGACACAAACCTGTTTGGGACTCTGGTGTTGATCCATCGGATGTAATGGTAAAATTAACGCTTTTAACATACGTTAATCCACTGTCATCTTTAGCTTCATCCGCACTATCTGCGTCGAAAGCAATTTGGGCATCGTGCTCGACACCATTAGAATCATACACATTAAATCCAATTGATGATCCCGCCCCACCATTTTCTATGGCTTTAGCATTGAGATTCCCGGAAACTGTTAAGGAATCTGTCGTCGGCTGTTTGATACGACCATCACTAATATTGAGCTTGGTGAGGCGGCTTTGGTCAATTGACCCATTCTCATCCACTCCATACCCGAGCACATTTAAGCCTTGAGCATTGACAAGATTTCCGGATGTATCAAGATAAAAGTTGCCGGCGCGTGTGTAGTATCTATTTGGACCATTTTGCACCATAAAATAGCCATCACCATTAATCTCAAAGTCCAAGTTTCTCCCTGTATTTTGAGTATCCCCTTGCGTGTCAATCGTATCTACTGCCGCAAGCTGTGAGCCTGTTCCAATTTCCTGTGGGTTAATCCCACCATGCTGTGCTGTCGGCCCACTAGCACCTGCAAGCTGTTGGCTAACCAGGTCTGAAAAGCTTGTTCTGCTTTTCTTAAAGCCGAACGTATTGACGTTGGCAATATTGTTTCCAATGACGTCTAATTGGGTTTGAAAGTTTTTAAGTCCGCTTATTGCTGAATACATTGATCTTAACATTAATATCCCTCCCAGAATATCTCATCGCCTCTGTCAATCAGCGATTTCAAGGCTCCCTGTTAAGGTCCAGCCCTATCATTAATTATCCAATAGTATCGTACCGTTAATATTTGAAAAAATATGCTTATTCGCTTCGCCACGATTCATGACGGTGATGACCGTGTTCTTATCCGTATTGACAACCATCGCCTCATTATTTGTGAGGACAAGTGAATCCTTAATCCCCATCGACTTCGCTTCCTGCATGCGATCGTAGATTTGATTCCATTGCTCTGGTTGAATGTGAATATTGCGTTCATGCATTCTTTGCGCAGCATGCTTGCTTATTTTTACAGGGATGTCATTATCATTATTTAATTCCGCATTGAGCAGCCCTTTAAAATTTTGCTGAGCCTGCGTTGGCTTTGTATTCGTTTTGGTGATGAAGCTTTGGTTCATCTCATGAATCATGCGTTGATGATTAATTGAAGTCACCGTTATTTGCGTCCCTCCCTTATGCCGCTCTAGCTTTTCTTATCATCTCCTGAAGAAGAATCATTATCACCTGAGGAATCATCCTTAGAGCCTGTTTCTTCTAGTTTGATGACAGAATCTGGATCGACCTTATCACCTGACTTTGTCAGATAGGTTATTTCACCGTCTTTACTAGAAATCCCAGTGATGACATCTGTATGGTTCTGTACATCGGAGGTGCCGTCATCATATTGCGTCGTTTCTTGCCAAGTGACCGTCTTACCAATGACATTAGACATTTGCCCAATCATGTTTTTGCTTTGAGAATTGACAAATTGGGTAAGCAGGTCCGTCATGTTATTGGTCTGTTCAAGGGATGTAAATGTCGCCATTTGTGAAATAAATTGCGTATCCTGCATGGGATCCATCGGGTCTTGCGCCTGCAGCTGTGTTAATAACAATTTAAGAAAATCATCTTTTCCTAAAGTGTCCTTGTGTGTGCTCACTTGATTATTTTGATTTTGCCATTGTAATGTTGGATCAATATTCAATGGATTCATTCCCTTCAGACAGCCATTCACTTAGCGAGGCTGTAAAATCTTCTTCTGCCGCATCTTGCTCACTATAAGCTGGCGTATAACGCCCGCGTTCCTCCTGTTCTTGGTGTCCTTCTCCTGAGGAATGCTGTTGACCTTCTCCTTGCTGCTGCTGAGCATCAGAGTGCTGCGTCTGCCCGACTTGATTGACATCAATTTTCTGCACATTAATCCCTGTTGAAGCGAGGGCATGCTTTAACTGTGAGAGCTGGGATTCAATCAAATCTTTAGTTGCTCCACTATGTGCGGTAATCGTGGCGAGCAACCCATCATCGGTTTGTAATAATGTGACATTAAGCGTTCCAAGATTAGCAGGATTAAGCTTAACGGTCAGCTGCATGTTGCCATCAACAGAGGACTTAAGATTTCCCGAGGCGATCACTGATTTCACTTGATCAGCGATTTGCTGAGAAACATTAGGTTGATCGGTTTTACCCACATGTAAAACAAATTGCTGCACCTTATTCATTGTTCCAGTTGTAAAGAAGGGCTGTCGAGAGGATGTCGAATCATTGTTCTGATCGTCTTGTTGCTGGCCCTTGGCGTCATTCTGCAAGCCCGCACTCTGTGTTGCCCCAGCTTTACCAGCAGCCATCGGTTGCGCTGTTTGCGCTTCTTGTGACTTATCAGCTGCTTGAGCTGTCCCATTGGTCATGCCTTCTCCAGCCTGCACGAGTGGTGATGAGCCATGATTTCCTTGCTGACCCGCGGCAGATGAATTCAAAGCAGACAAAATTGCTTGATTCGATCCGCTATTTATGGATTTTCCAATCAAAGTCAAGGTCTGTTGCAGCTGCTGTAGGACCGCCCCCAATGCTGTTTGTATTTCAGCTAATAACTTGGGATCCTTCTGCTTCAATAGTTTTTCAATGGCTGGATTCAGCGTGACCCCTTTGGATGGATCAGCCGCCATTACCGGGGTACTCTGGTCCGTTAAAGTGGCCTGAAGCTCCTTAATTACTTGAAAGAGCTGGGGAAGGACTGTTTGGCTTGTCCCATTCGCCATCTGTGTTTGATCTTGATTTTGAGAGTCAGTCAAAAGCTGCATGAGTTGCTTCGTATCTGAAACAACGCTTTGCAATGAATCCAGCGTCTGAGAAGCTTGAGAATTTTCTTGTAATCCAGTTTCCACCCCATTAAGCTGCTTTTCCAAGTCTGTTAACAGCTTTTGCAAGCCCTTCATTCCTTGATCGGAAGCCTTCGTCGGGGTTTCAGAGTTGGTATCCAGGCCATTCAATAAGTTCTTTAATGTCTTAACCAGCTCTTGAAAGCTCTCTTTCACCGATTGCCCTTCCTGTCCAGACGCCTTCGTTTTCGCTGAACCTGCAGCATTGGACTCTCGGAGACTCCCTTGAAGTGCTGCATCAAAGCCAGTCTGAGTCTTTCCCTTCGGATTTACACTTCTCCCCGAGGGGTTAATGTCTGTAGCTACCGGAACGACTGCTAGATTCCCGTTCATTCTTCTCACCTCCTTTCAAAAGGTCTATTTGATTTAGGGATTCTCGTTTGTCGAATCTGCACTTGAGTCTGAATTCGAGTTCGATGTTGACGGTTCAGAAGCCTTTAATAAAGGAGTTAGCTTCGCTGCCTGACCGGGATCAAGATTTTCCATGATTGCTGCTTTTGTTTTATTATCCAGCATATTTAAATAATCAGCGGCTTGTTGGGTCGGCATTTTAGCAAAGATCGCAGCAGCTTTTGACGCATCCATATTCTGGTAGGTCTGAGCAATCATTTTTGCCTTGGCTTGATCTGCAGCAGCTGCCGATTTTTTTTGCTGTTGGTCTTGGTCTTTCTTCATATCACTTATCTTCTCGTTAAGCTGATTGATTTGGTTGTCCTTTGAATCAACTTGAGAGGATAATGTCTTGATTTGTTTTTTGAGCTTTGAAATATTTTGCTTTAGGCTTGTTGTTTCTTCAGTATTTTCTGCATCTGCATCGCTCGAAGCTTCATTGTTCTTGGATGAGGGCTTATCAACAAAATGAGATACAACAGGAATCTTCGCTGCCATGCTGGCAGATTCATGTTTGACATCAAAACCAGCAAGTTTTAAAAATAAGACAATTGTAGTAAGGATGAACAACAATGGAATGATCACAACCAATAGTCCCTTTAAAAATTTCAAAAATGTTTTTTCTTTTTCTTTGTTCATTGCTCTCCACCCTTGTTAATGTCTTAAATAATTTATCGCTGCTTTTTCGTCCATCAACTGATTTTCTTTTTGCCTTTCAATACGGTCATATTGCTGGCGCTGAACATCTTTAAGTTTCTCAAACTTTTTGATCTCAATGGATTTATCGAGAAGCTTTTGATGAAAATGCTCTACACGCGTGCGAATTTGATTGTAGCGCGATTGCTCTTCTTTTAAATGCTCTGAAATGGACGACAATAATTGTGTCTGACTCATCACATCAGCAATCGTCATTTTCACTCGCTTTTGATTTTCAAATTGATTTTGTACGTTTTCTTTTCGTTCCATTAACGCAATGAGTCGCTTACCTTGTCTTTCGAGCTGTTGATAGATCTCGTTATACTGCTGCTCTAACAGTTTTTTTTCACTTTCATTAATCTGCATCATCCGATCAAATCGAAATTGAAACGCCATTTACAGAGCACCTCACTTAAATATTTCAATCAATTGAGCGATGGATTGTTCTTTTGTCACGAGTTCGTCTTCTGATTGCATCAAATAATTTATAATGTCAGGTCTGTATTTAATCGCTTCATCAATTTCGATAGAACTTCCTGGCTTATAAGCACCAATTTGGATAAGGTCCTCTGACTCTTCATACTTAGCCAAATGCTTTCGAAAGGCTTTGGCTGCTTGTAAATGATCTGACTCAACAACGCCTGACATGACACGGCTAATACTTTTTAAAACATTAATCGCCGGATATTGTCCTTTTTCAGCGAGCTTTCGATCTAAGACAATGTGACCATCCAAAATTCCTCGTGCCGTATCTGAAATGGGCTCATCTAAATCTCCACCATCCACTAGCACTGTATAAAACGCAGTAATCGTGCCATATGGGTTCGTTCCTGCGCGCTCCAGCAATTTTGGCATGAGCGCGAATACCGATGGTGGATACCCTTTGGTCGTTGGTGGTTCCCCTACAGCCAAACCGATTTCCCTTTGAGCCATTGACACCCGCGTGAGCGAATCCATCATCAGAAGCACATTGCGGCCTTGATCACGAAAATACTCGGCGATTGCTGTAGCTGTAAAAGCCGCTTTGATCCGCATTAAAGCAGGTTGATCAGACGTCGCAACAACGACGATCGAGCGTTTGAGCCCTTCCTCACCTAGATCTTTTTCGATAAATTCACGCACCTCACGTCCGCGTTCCCCGATCAGAGCAATGATGTTCAAATCAGCACTCGACTGTCTGGCAATCATCCCCATGAGCGTGCTTTTCCCCACACCACTTCCTGCAAAAATGCCCATTCTTTGTCCCATCCCAACGGTTAGCAGGCCATCAATTGTGCGGACCCCTAGCGAAATGGGGGCACTTATGCGTGGTCGCAATAATGGATTAGGCGGCATTTGCATTGTGGGATAATCTTCGAGCCCACGCAACGTGTGATGTTCATCCATCGGCTGGCCAAGACTATCTACGACTTGTCCAATCAATTCTGAACCCACCTGGATTTTCAAAGGCTTTCCTGTTGATTCCACAAGGCTTCCGGGAGCGATGTTTTCAATTGCCGTATACGGCATTAACAGTAAATGCTCGCCATTGAAGCCAACGACTTCCGCTAATATTGTCGCAGATTTGTTAGGGAGATAGATGTGGCACAAATCACCGACAGCAGCATTAGGCCCTCTTGACTCAATCATCAAACCAACCACTCTTGTCACCTTACCAAAACGATAATACGTATCGATGGCTTCAACTTGTTCGAGAAGCTCTATGGCCTTCATCCCTTCGCCCCCATCAATTCAAACAGCTTGATCCTCATCATCTTGAGCTGACTATCCACACCGGCTTCAATCCGCCCAAAAGGCGTTTCGATTAGACATTGATTTTCGGCAAATCGATCATCAGGAATAATCATGACGCGCTGGTGATGGGTAATTTTCTCAAGTTCATCTCGATGAGAGGTCACCTGCTCATACCATTTTGGATGGACCATGATTTTAATTGGATCTTGTTCACGAACTTGTTGAACAGCCTGTTTAACGAGGTTCAGCCAGGCACCATTCTCTTGATCAAGCGTTGTATCAATAATTTTTTCACTTATTTTGAGCGCTAAGGCTAAAATTTGCTCCTCAGCCTGTTCAAGATAACGGTGATAATCTCTCTCTGCTGCCTCCAAAACCTGGTGTATGGCCTCTAATTGCTGGCTGTATTGCTCTAAGGCTTCTTTTTTCCCCGTTTGAAAGCCTTCGTCATAGCCTTGAGCTTTCGCTTCCTCACGTTGCCGTTCAGCTTCAGCCTTTAAAGCTTCCTGCTGCTGGGCAACCTCTTGTTCAAAGGACGTCCGCTCCTCAGCCAATTGTCGCTTCTGCTCATCCATCTCTCTGTCTGCTTGAGCCATTAGAATTTGCATTTCACGCTCTAATTCAGGGGAAAGATGCTTTTTTTTATAAGAGCGTATCGTTGGTTTTTTAATCTCAATAACACGTTGGTCAGCGTCAGCCTGCAACGATTTAAAGACGTTAGACAACGATATCATCTCCTCCACCACGTCCAACGACGATTTCTCCTGTTTCCTCAAGTCCACGAATAATATTGACCACTTTCGTTTGCGCTTCTTCGACATCACGCAAGCGCACAGGTCCCATAAATTCCATTTCCTCTTTGAAGGTTTCCACACGGCGCTGTGACATATTGTGGAAAATAATATTTTTCACTTCATCACTCGCTGTCTTGAGTGCAAGCAATAATGTTTCATTATCCACTTCTCGAATGATTCTTTGAATCGCTCGATTATCAAGACCAACAATATCTTCAAAGACGAACATCCGCTTTTTAATTTCATCAGCGAGTTCTGGTTCCTCAATATTCAAGGCATCAAGGATCGTTCGCTCTGTCGTCCGATCGACACCGTTTAAAACATTCACAACCGCCTCAATACCGCCGACCTTGGTATAATCTTGTGAGACTGTGCTTGAGAATTTATTCTCTAAGATCAATTCCACTTCATTAATAATTTCAGGTGACGTACGATCCATGGTTGCAATTCTTTTTGCCACTTCTGTCTGCAGTTCTTGCGGCAAGGAGGACAGAATTTGCCCCCCTTGTGCCGGCTCTAAATACGCCATAACAAGTGCAATGGTCTGCGGGTGCTCATGCTGCAAGAAATTTAATATTTGCTGCGGGTCCGATTTTCTTAAAAAGTCAAACGGCTTAACCTGTAGTGAAGACGTGAGCCGATTAATGATGTCCGAAGCACTATTTTTCCCCAGCGCTTTCTCTAGGATTTGTTTAGCGTAGCCAATACCGCCTTGGCTAATATAATTTTGAGCCATGGCAATTTGATAAAATTGTTCTACGACCTCGTCTTTAACATCCTGTTCAACGCGTCTTACATTGGCAATCTCAAGTGTGAGTTCATCAATCTCATTATCTGCGAGCTCTTTAAAAACTTGAGCGGCAACGTCTGCACCTAATGATATTAGGAGAATAGCTGCTTTTTCTCTACCCGTTAATGATGAAAGTTTGGCTGCCATATCACGCTGCACCTCCCTTGTTCCCAACACAACCTCAACAATAGCTTCCTTTTGCAGATTTGTTTTTGGGTCGTCCTCTGTATCGTCAATCGTCTGCAAACCACGTTCTTAATAATTTTGCAAACTCGCTTGGGTTATCCTTCGCCAAGCTCTCGAGTTGCGTGCGTTTTTGTTCCTCTGGGTTGGTTTGCTTCCGCGCATCCGCAAGTAAATCTGGAACAGGGTCCTGTTGTAGAGGAACATCAGCATAGTCCTCTTCTTCAGCCCGCTGCCTTCTGCCCCGCATCAAAAGCCAAATAATTAAAGCGATGATGAGCGCTGCGACAATACCAGCGATGATGTAGACCCAAGGCTTTCCTTTTTTGGTTGGCTCGGCTGTTGCTTTCGGCTTTCCATTAAACTTGTCTACTGTGATGACTGACTTAGAATCGAGCTGATCCTGCGTTAATTGGTCACCATTATTTAGAGATGTTTTGACAATCGTATCGAGGATGCCTTTGATATCATCTATGCGTTGCTGTGGCAGTGAATTCGGATCATTCGGATTGGGAGGTTCTACCATCACTTGAATCCCCAAATCCTTCAGCTCATAAGGGCTTTTCTCGATATCATTGGTAATGTGATTAAAAGCATTATTTACGCGATCTTCAACGTGTTCATAATCGCCGTTGCCATTCCCATTATCGTCTCCTTGATATTCCGGAACCTGGTTATCCCCTGTTCCTGTAACGTTGCCTGCTGCGTTGTCTCCTTTGTACGTTTCCGTAATATGCTCAGTCGATACTTTAAGTCCATCCATCGTATCCTTATCAACGGGTTCAACCAGTTTTTCTTTGGTCTTTTCTTTCGTAAAATCAACATCAGTGCTGACATTGACCATGACCTTTTCATTACCCATCATCATGCCAAGCATCTGTTGCACTTGCCGCTGAATATCTTTTTGGATATTATCTTTTACCTCTTCTTGCTGTTGATAGGCTGATAGAGTTGAATCTGCCGCATCATCACTTTTTTGATCATAGTAGTTAAAATATTGATCCATTATGACGATATTATCTTCAGGAAGGTTTGGAACACTTTTTGAAACGAGTCGGTACAAGCCTTGTATTTGTTCCTGCTTCAATTGATAGCCTGAATCAAGCGTCAATACGATTGAAGCTGAGGCATCCTTAGAATCATCACTAACCCAATCGCTTTGTTCTGGCAAATTCAGCATGACCTGTGCCGATTTCACACCAGAGATTCCCTTTACAAGATTGGACAACTCCGTTTCCATTGCTGCTTTATTTAAAACATCAAACTGCTTATCGGTCATACCAAATTGTGTATTTTGGCTGAAAAACGAATAATCAATTTCTCCTGTTTTCGGTATTCCTTCAGAGGCTAGCTCTACCTTAAGGGTATTTACATCCTTTTTAGGAACACTTATGGTCGTTCCGTTCGCATCTATTTTATAAGGGATGCCTTTGGAATCAAGATTATCCTTTATTTGACCAGTTTCACTCGGCGACAGATCACTGTAGAGTGGGACATAATCCTTGTAAGAATTCAATCCGACAATTATCACAATCGCAATGACTATAATTCCGGCAGCAGTATAGAAAAGAGCCTTTTGCTTGCCGCTTCTCTTTTTCCAAAAATCACTGATCGAATGGATAATCGTCGTAAACTTCTCTTTCATTCATTGTTCCTCCAAAAAAAGGTTAGACTTGCATTCTCATAATATCTTGATAGGCACTGACAGCTTTATCCCTCACCTGAACAGCAAGTTTAAGCATGATTTCTGACTTTTCCATCGCTATGGTGACATCATGGAGATTATCCGCCGTACCATTGACGAGTTGCGAGACTGCTTGTTCCGAACCATTTTCTGCGCCATTTACTTTATCTAAAGCATCGTTCAGAACATTAGAAAACGACTTAGAAACACTCGAGACACTATTTGAACCTGTAGCCGTATTTAAATTGGGCGTACCAACTGATGACGTCGAGAGCAAATTGACTGGAGCTACCATGTTGACTCCTCCTTTTCAAAGTTCGAATTATTTTCCTATTTGGAGTGCTTTCATCAGCATGCTTTTATTCGCATTAAGCACGGTGACATTCGCTTCATAAGAACGTGTTGCACTCATTAAATCAACGGTTTCCTTTAAAGGATCAACATTAGGCATTTCCACATAACCATCGGCATTGGCATCCACATTCGTAGGATCATAGACTTCTTTAAAAGGTGTCTGATCATCCGTGATTTCCGTAGCCTTTACCCCGCCACCTGCTGCAGAAGACCCGCTTCCGATAGCCGATGAGAGATGACTGCTAAATCCACCGCCATCAATTGGGGAAAAAGAGACCATTTTGCGACGATACGGGACCCATTGTCCGTTGACTTTTTCGGCACGAGTCGTATCCGCATTGGCCATGTTCGAAGAAACGACATCCATGCGCAGTCTCTGCGCTGTTAATGCTGAGCCTGAAATATTAATGCCACTAAACATCCCCATTATGAATTGCCACCACCTAAAACAATGTTCCATTTATTGAACTCGCGACTGATCACATCTGCATAGCTCTGGTATTCAATTTGATTTTGCGCTAATTCAGTCATTTGTTTATCCATGTCCACGTTATTGCCGTTATTTTGGATGGAACCACCTTCTGTTACAACTCTGGCCCCTGAGCTGGAATTTGTAAATTCAAAATGGCGTGGATCCGTTCGCTTAGCCTGTAAAGCTGAGGCTAGCTCATCACCAAAGACCACCTTTTTTTCCTTGTAATTAGGCGTATCAACATTGGCGATATTTTGAGCAATGACATTGTGTGTTAAGCTGCTTCGATCTAAAGCCGTCTGTAGCTTATTAATTGAAGAGAAATCAATTGATGACATATTTCTACCTCTTTTCCTAGCATTCCTAGTTAACATTTTAACAAGTTTCGACATTCTGTGACCATTTTATTTTAAATTCATCCTAAAATCGTTACTTTATACCTAGACAATTATAGTCCATTCATACTATTTTTTGTTGCATTTTGTCAAACTTCCCTCATTTTCCGTGTTATCCGACGGTATAATTATGGAATATTTTTGTAGATTATTGGCCAGAATCAAGGACTTTTGTCGCCAGGACCTATGCAGTAATTAAGGATCTATTATCTGTTATACTGTGTGAGAAATCATCTATAGAATATAAAGAGTAAGGAAATTAGGAACAAAGATGGATGTGCGATAGTGGGCCAAACTTACTAAAGTATTGTAGTATGATCGTACTGATTTATTATAATTCATTTTATAAAAAAGGGAACCTCCCAAAGTATGGGAAGTTCCCTCTTTTTATTATGATTTTCTAACTCAATCTACCGCAAACGGGATACCCGTTCCTAACCAATTTGGTTGAAATGAGTATAGCAATATTATTCGCCACGAATTTTATCTAATTCAACAAGGAATTTGTCATTAAGAACTTTAATGTAGGTTCCTTTCATTCCAAGTGAACGCGATTCGATGACACCAGCACTTTCAAGCTTGCGCAAAGCATTGACAATAACGGAACGCGTAATCCCTACACGGTCAGCAATCTTACTTGCAACAAGCAAGCCTTCTTTGCCATCTAATTCATTAAAGATGTGCTCGATCGCTTCTAATTCGCTGTAGGAAAGACTGCTAATCGCCATTTGTACAACAGCTTTTTCTCTTGCTTCTTCTTCAATTTCTTCCGTTTTTTCTCTTAAAATTTCCATTCCAACAACGGTTGCACCATACTCAGCAAGAATTAAATCCTCTTCAGTAAAGGACGTATTGATTCTTGACAGGATCAACGTACCAAGGCGCTCTCCACCACCAACAATAGGCACAACTGTTGTTAAGCCTTTTTCGAAAAGCTCTTTATTTTCGACAGGGAAAGCCGTAAACTTACTATTAATATCAAGGTTTGAAGAAGTCTCAGCAACGGAAAACAAGCTCTGTGTATACTCTTCAGGGAATTGGCGTGTTTCGAACATTTCTTTCATGCGTGTGTTTTCAAATTCCAAGTTGAGCGCCATTCCCAGCAATTTTCCTCTACGGCTTAAAACAAAGATGTTGGATTCAATGACACCACTCAAGGTTTCAGCCATTTCGTTAAAATTAACAGGTGTTGCCGTTCTTTGAAGCATATTATTGATTTTTCTTGTTTTGTCTAAAAGATTCATTTCTTTTTCCTCCTATAATAAAAACTACAAAATATATTGGCTTAAATCGCGATTCTTTGCGATAGATGCAAGTTTTTCGTCAACGTACTCAGGAGTAATGTTGATGCTTTCGAGAGTGATATCAGGCGCTTCGAAAAGGAGATCTTCTAACAGCTTCTCTAAAATCGTATGAAGACGTCTCGCACCAATATTGTCGGTCTCTTGATTGACCTCAAATGCAATGCTAGCGATTTTATGAATAGCTTCGTCAGAAAATTCAACATTTATACCTTCAGTTTTTAACAACGCTTGATACTGTTTCAAAAGGGCATTATTTGGCTTCACAAGGATATTGACAAAGTCTTCTACGGAAAGGCTATTTAATTCAACCCGAATTGGGAAACGCCCTTGCAGCTCTGGAATTAAATCCGATGGCTTCGTCATATGAAAGGCACCCGCAGCGATAAAAAGCATGTGATCCGTCTTAACGGAACCATATTTTGTAATGACGGTTGAGCCTTCAACGATCGGGAGAATATCACGCTGCACCCCTTCTCTAGACACATCTCCAGAAGATTGCTGACTTTTCCCTGCAACTTTATCAATTTCGTCTAGAAAAATAATTCCGGATTGCTCTGCCCGTGTGACCCCTTCTTGTGCAACTTCATCCATATCAATCAGCTTTTGCGCTTCATCCTGTGTGAGCACAACTCGGGCTTCGCGCACAGATAATTTTCGACGTTTTTTGCGTTTAGGCATCATATTGCCAAGAAGATCCTGCATATTCATACCTAGTTGTTCCATACCCGCACCTTGAAAGAGATCAAACATGCCTTGCTGCTGTTGTTCATCAACTTCAACGGTGACCATGCGATCTTCAAGCTCGCCAAGTGCTAAGAGGCGTCTGGTCTGTTCACGTTTTTCCTTAACCGATGTATTTGTTTCGTCCTCATCACTTTGTTCTGAGTCATTCCCATTGCCGAAAAACATTTCAAAAGGATTTTTGGTTCCAGAGGTTTTCTTGTTGGAAGGGACCAACAGTTCTACTAAGCGTTCATTCGCTAATTCCTCTGCTTTAGCCTGTACCTCTTCCATTTTTTCTTCTTTCACAAGGCGGATGGCGGTTTCCACAAGATCTCTGACCATCGATTCCACATCACGACCAACATAGCCGACTTCAGTGAATTTGGTAGCTTCTAACTTAATAAAAGGCGCCCCTACAAGCTTTGCCAATCGTCGAGCAATCTCAGTTTTCCCAACACCCGTCGGCCCTATCATGAGAATGTTTTTGGGCATGATCTCATCACGAAGCTTTTCATCCAACAAAGAGCGTCGATATCTATTTCGCAAAGCAATAGCGACCGACTTTTTCGCTTTTTCCTGCCCAATGATATATCTGTCGAGTTTTTCGACTATTTGTCTAGGAGTTAAAGCTGTTGACATAAAATTGACGCCTCCTTATCGACTTAAAGCTCTTCGACTATGATATTGTTGTTCGTAAACACACAAATTTCACTGGCAATCTCCAAGGCACGTCGGGCAATGTCACCTGCAGTGAGCGCTTCGCCTCCATGCCGTTTCAACGCCCTGCCCGCTGCTAAAGCATAGTTCCCCCCTGAACCAATCGCCAAGATACCATCATCGGGTTCAATCACTTCGCCAGTCCCAGAGATGAGCAGGAGCTCTTCAGCATTCATAACTATCAGCATTGCTTCTAGTTGACGCAGCACCTTATCACTTCGCCATTCTTTTGCAAGTTCAACCGCTGCTCGCTTAAGATTCCCGTCAAAGGCTTCTAAACGGCCTTCGAATTTCTCATAAAGCGTAAAAGCATCAGCCACAGACCCCGCAAAGCCAGCAATCACCTTACCTCCATACAAACGTCTCACCTTTCGTGCGGTGTGCTTCATGACAACGGATTGGCCCAATGTCACCTGACCATCGCCAGCCATTGCAGAACGCCCGTTTTGTTGAACGGCAAATATTGTTGTTGCATGAAATGCGCTTGATTGACTCATTTGCACTGCCTCCTTATGCACGGGGATGATGATTCATATAAGCTTGTCGTAGTCTTTCTTTCGAAACATGCGTGTAAATTTGAGTCGTTGACAAATTGGAATGGCCCAACAACTCCTGAACAGAACGAAGATCAGCTCCTGCATCGAGAAGATGCGTCGCAAATGTATGCCGCAATGTATGTGGACTTACCTTTGTTGTAATCGCTGCTTTTTCTACTTGCTTTTTTAAAATAGTTCTTACGCTGCGATCTGAAAGCTGGCTTCCACGATAATTCACAAAAACATATGCATGTGGCGCACGGCTATTCATCAACGTTCGTCTTCCCTGTTTTATGTAAGTATCTAAAGCATCCAATGCATAACTCCCCACAGGGACGTATCGTTCTTTTCGACCTTTTCCTTCAACGAGGATGACTCCAATATCATGATCGATATCTTCCAGTTTTAAACCAACCAATTCACTCACGCGAATCCCAGTGGCATACAATACCTCTAAAATCGCTTGATTGCGTTGTCCAAGTGGCGTGGACAAATCTTCAACTTCAAACAAGTGGGCGATTTCTTCTTGGTATAAGAAGTGAGGAAGCTTAAATTCACGCTTGGGCAACGATGTAATGGAAAATGGATTGTTTTGGAGTATGTTCTCTCGTTCACAAAAACGATAAAAGCTACGCAAACTGGATAGCTTACGTGCGACTGTCCTTCTCGAAAATCCTTTTTCATGCATTCTCGTCAAAAAAAGACGTACTGAAGAGTACGTGACTGCTCCATATTCATGAATAAGCTCTTGCTTCATGAATTCTTGAAATTGATGAATGTCGTGCATATAGTTATTGATCGTTAACTTAGATGCATGCTTTTCAACTTCAAGAAATCGTATAAATAAATGCAATGGTTTATCCACTTCCTGAGCCCTCCTCTTCAGAAGCCCACTAAATCTTATCACAATTCAATTAGTGAAGCAATAAATTTTACACTTTTGTAACAACATTCTGAATTGTATCTGATTCCGAGCATATTTTTTCGCAGGAAAGCGGCTTAGGAGCTGAGGGCCCCCAAGCCGATCCATTCCAGCCAAACTATTGAGCATCTTCCTTATAATCACAAGAAGAGCACTGAACCACTGTCCCTTTTTTGGTCTTCTTCTCAACCAAATATTCGCCACACTTTGGACATGGTCTTGCTATAGGTTTATCCCAAGAGACAAAATCGCATTCTGGATAGCGATCGCATCCATAGAAATTACGACGCTTTTTGCTTTTTCTCTCAACGATTTCGCCTTCCTTACATTTGGGACATTGGACGCCAATCTTTTTAAGGATAGGCTTAGTATTGCGACATTCTGGGAAGTTTGAGCAGGCCAAAAATTTGCCATAACGCCCCATCTTATAGACCATTTCGTGCCCACACTTCTCACAGTCTATCCCTGCTGGTTCATCCTTGATTTCAACTTCCTTCATTTCCTTTTCAGCCACTTTAAGCCGCTTCTCAAATTCTTCATAGAAGTCAGAAATGATTTTGATCCATTTCTTTTGCCCCTCTTCAATCGAATCGAGATCATCCTCCATTTTGGCGGTGAAATCAACATCAATGATTTCCGGGAAAAAGTTAACGACTTGTTCGAGCACTACCTCACCTAACTCAGTCGGTATGAACTTGCGGTCCTCCAAAGTCACGTAATTGCGCCGTTGTATCGTGTCTATGGTTGGCGCGTACGTCGAAGGTCGACCGATTCCAAGCTCCTCCATTGTTCTAACTAAACGCGCTTCTGTATATCTGGGTGGGGGCTGTGTAAAATGCTGCTTGGGATCAATGGCTTCGCGCTTAACTTCCTTACCATCAACCAGTTCTGGAAGATAGTTTTCCTCTTCATTTTTGTTATCATCAGTGCCTTCAATATAGACCTTCATAAAGCCAGGAAATTTAATCTTAGAACCCGTTGCTCTAAAATAAATCCCATTATTGATTAAATCAGCACGAACTGTATCCATTACAGCCGGGGCCATTTGACTTGCTACAAAACGCTCCCAGATCAACTTATAAAGTCGGTATTGATCACGGCTTAAATACTCTTTCAAGTCTTTAGGCAAGTGGTTAACAGATGTTGGTCGAATCGCTTCATGGGCATCCTGAGCGTTCTCAGACTTTTTAGCCTTTTTATTGCCAGTCCCAACATAAGAATCGCCGTACTGACCTTTAATAAATTCCCGTGTTTCCTCACGAGCCACCTCGGAAACGCGTGTGGAGTCCGTACGCATATAAGTGATTAAACCTGTGATGCCTTGTTTCCCGATGTCAATTCCTTCATATAATTGCTGCGCAAGCATCATCGTTTTACGTGCACGAAAGTTCAGCTTACGTGCTGCTTCTTGTTGAAGGGATGAGGTAATAAAAGGCGGAACAGGATGACGCAATCGCTCTTTTTTCGTCACACCGTTAATCTGAAAAGCATCGCCTTTTATTTGTTTTAAGATAGCGTCAACATCTTCTTTTGTCTTCAGCGACACTTTCTTCCCCTCAACGCCATAGAACTGAGCAGAAAAAGTTTCCTTATCCGCTTTAAACGACCCTTGAATGCTCCAATACTCTTCTGGTACAAATTGTTGGATTTCCTTCTCACGCTCAATAATTAATTTAAGCGCAACGGATTGCACACGTCCAGCACTTAGTCCCTTTTTAACCTTTTTCCATAACAATGGACTTATATTATAACCGACAAGACGGTCTAAAACACGTCGTGCTTGTTGGGCATCCACAAGATCCATATTAATAGACCTCGGCTGCTTAAACGCATCTTTAATCGCTTGCTTGGTAATTTCATTAAAAACAACGCGGCAATCTGACGTTTCATCGATCTCTAAGCTATGCGCCAAGTGCCAGGCGATCGCTTCTCCCTCTCTATCGGGGTCGGCCGCGAGATATACCTTCTTTACCTTTTTTGCTGCGGCTTTTAATTCTTTCAATACCGGGCCTTTTCCACGTATCGTGATATAGCTAGGATTGAATTCATTTTCAACATCGACACCCATCTTACTTTTAGGGAGATCTCGCACATGTCCCATCGACGCTTTGACTTCAAATTTTTTCCCTAAATATCGCTTTATCGTTTTCGCTTTTGCGGGAGATTCGACAATAACGAGATATTCTTCCATACATATTCTCCCCCTTTCAAAAAGAAATGAAATCTTCACTTATCTTAAATATAGTCTATTCGTTTGTCAAACAATCACATTAATAATAATGAAAACATTAGAAAGATTCAATAGCTGTACTTCTATCTAATTCCATGAGAATATCCTCTGCAGAGGTAACGAGTTTAGCCCCTTGCTGAATTAAGCGATGGGTTCCTATGGTATTTTCATTCAATATATTACCCGGTAACGCGAAAACCTCTCTCCCTTGCTCCAGCGCTTGATCGGCTGTGATTAGAGAACCGCTTTTTTCGCGTGCCTCAATAACCAGTGTACCAAGACTAAGCCCACTAATGATACGATTTCGCTCAGGGAACTGCCAACGATTGGGCGGCGTATTAGGTGGATACTCACTTATTGCGAGGTGAGATTCGATAATGCGGTTAAATAGTGAGAGATGAAGTCTGGGATAGGGCTTAAGGAGTCCAGAACCTAGAACAGCTATGGTTGAAGCTTGCAGGGCACATTGATGGGCAGCGCCATCCACGCCTACCGCCATACCACTTACGATTGTCCATCCAGTCTGTATCAATGGATCAATCACTTTCCTCATAGCGCGTAACCCTGCATCAGTTGGCCGGCGTGTCCCTACAACACTTAAGATTTTATTTTTATGAAGCAACGCATTGTGCCCTTTGGTGTAAAGGACCCAAGGAGGATCGTAAATCGCCTTCATTCGCTTGGGATAAGCCTTATCAAAAATCGTAATCATTGTGATATTTTCCTTATGATAGTCCTCCATGATTTTATCAATAGCTATAGAATGAAGATCGCGATAAAAGATTTCTGCATTTTTCTTGTTAAAGCCACAAACCTCGATAAAGTACGAAAGTGGTTCATCATAGATACGCTTCAGAGCGTCATCTTCTGCCACTATTTTCGCAATGCCTTTCCAGCCGATGCCTCGACAGTGCTGAAGATGAATTAAGCGTTTTCTTTTTTCCAAATGCCACCGCCTCTTTGCTTTTGAAATTATAGTGTATCCTGTGTATGTAATAATTTAGCTATTGAGAGATTAAATTCCTGCTTCATTCAATAATATTTTAAAAAAATGTAGTGAATTTGTCACAAATTCCATTGTTAGGTTCCTTTTTTCGCACTTTTACTCGTCTTAATTTGAAACAATCAGGATTTAGATGCTTGCCCATCTTACTATGAAAGCAAATTTGGGAATGAGCATGGGGATAGTAAGAAACAATGGCACCTTCTCAGGCGAGGAGACGCTTGGATAACGGCAAGGTGAGCCTCCAGGAGCTCTTATAATAAGGGACCAAGAGCTAGATTAAATAGATGAATGCGAAAACGCCCAGCATTCATAAAAAACGTTAGGTTTTACTGGATTATCTCCTTAAATAGCGTCAGCGAAGGGGGATACTCTTGATGCTTTTAAAAAGAAAAAGCCCCTAAAAAGGAGCTTTTTCAACACGATCAGTCAACAAGACATTTTTCGTAAATGCCTTTTTCCTTAAGAACAGAGATTAAAGTTTCACCAATAACCGCTGGTGTGTCCGCAACTTTAATACCGTAGCTATTAAGAGTTTCAATTTTGGCAGCAGCGGTTCCTTGTCCGCCTGAAACGATCGCACCGGCATGACCCATGCGTTTTCCTGGAGGAGCTGTTTGACCACCGATAAAGCCAATAGCAGGCTTGTCCATGTTCTCATGAATCCATTTAGCCGCTTCTTCTTCAGCGTTTCCGCCAATTTCACCAATCATAATAACAGCATAAGTGTCATCGTCTTCATTGAAGGCTTTAAGCACGTCAATAAAGTTAGTTCCATTTACGGGGTCACCACCGATACCTACAGCCGTTGATTGACCGATGTTGGCTTCGGATAATTGATGCACCGCTTCATAAGTGAGGGTACCAGAGCGTGACACGATGCCGACATGACCCTTTTTATGAATATAACCAGGCATAATACCAATTTTAGTTTCCTCAGGAGTGATCACACCTGGGCAGTTTGGACCGATTAAGCGTGTTTTCTTGCCTTCCATATAACGCTTAACCTTTACCATATCCAATACAGGAATACCTTCAGTGATACAGATGACAAGATCTACCTCTGCGTCAACAGCTTCAACAATGGCATCCGCCGCGAAAGCAGGTGGTACATAAATGATGGAAACATTTGCACCAGTTTTCGCTACAGCTTCGGATACTGTATTAAATACAGGCACGCCTTCAACTTCCGTTCCGCCCTTGCCAGGATTCGTTCCTGCAACTACCTTAGTACCATACTCAAGCATTTGCTTCGTATGGAAAAGACCTTGGGAGCCAGTGATTCCTTGAACAACGACTTTAGTATCTTTATTTACATAAACGCTCATCTTTTACTTACCACCTTTCTATTTGACGAGAGATACAATTTTCTGAGCAGCATCCGCCATGGATTCTGCAGCAGTGATGTTAAGACCAGATTCGTTAAGCAATTTTTTACCCAATTCGACATTTGTTCCTTCCAGACGAACAACAAGAGGAATTTCGAGTCCTACCTCTTTGGTTGCTTGAATAACACCCGTTGCAATATCATCGCATTTCATGATACCGCCAAAGATGTTAACAACAATGCCTTTAACATTAGGATCTGAAAGAATGATTTTAAAGGCTGCTGTCACCTTTTCAGCTGTCGCACCGCCACCAACATCCAAGAAGTTAGCAGGTTCACCGCCATAGAATTTAATAATATCCATGGTTGCCATAGCAAGTCCAGCACCATTGACCATCATGCCGATATTGCCATCTAATGCGGTATAGTTAAGGTCATACTTAGAGGCTTCGATCTCTTTTTCATCTTCCTCAGCAAGATCGCGAAGCTCCAAGATTTCTGGATGGCGATAAAGGGCATTATCGTCAAAGTTTAATTTGGCATCAAGAGCGATAACCTGACCATCACCTGTTGTTACAAGTGGGTTGATTTCAGCGATTGAGCAATCCTTTTCAATGAAAACATTATAAAGCCCAATCATAAATTTAGCTGCCTTATTCACCAATTCTGTTGGAATGTTAATGTTAAAGGCAAGCCGTTTGGCTTGGAATGGAAGCAGGCCAATAGCAGGATCAATGGTTTCCTTGAAGATTTTCTCAGGCGTTTTTGCAGCTACTTCTTCAATTTCAGTTCCACCTTCTTCTGATCCCATCATGACAATGCGCGATGAATCACGATCGAGAACAAGACCGATATAATATTCACTTTTAATATCGCTGCCTTCTTCAATCAGTAGGCGCTTAACCTCTTTCCCTTCAGGGCCTGTTTGATGCGTAACGAGCGTTTTACCTAAAAGCTCTTCAGCATATGTACGTACTTCATCAAGAGACTTTGCTAGTTTGACACCACCAGCTTTACCACGGCCGCCAGCATGAATTTGTGCTTTAACGACCTTTACTTTTGAATCGAGTGATTCAGCGGCCTTTACTGCCTCATCTACTGTGAAAGCAACTTTACCATTTGGAACTGGCACACCGTATTGTCTCAAGAGATCTTTTCCTTGATACTCATGAATGTTCACGATTACAACCTCCTATCATCTTAAGTAAAACAAAAACAACTGCTTCTTTATTGTATAAAAGAATGTCTAGATTTGTCCACTATTTGGTCAATTCTTATCAATGGTAATGATTAGACAAGAAAACTTGGCTCATCCTTCACCCCTTCGCTAAGCATACCCTGATGTTCGTGCGTCTGCACTCACACACTAAGGTTGCACCATTTTGGCACTCCTGATGTTCGTGCGTCTGCACTCACACACTAAGGTTGCACCATTTTGGCGCTGTGGCGAAAACAGACAACGAATCAGTTGCAAAGTGATATGGGTCTAGCCTACACCTAAAAACTGACTGATGGCATCGAACAAGAAGGAATCCATGGGACACCCAAAAAATTAAAGAAGGCTCGAGCTTCTTGATGGAAACCTGCGAAAACGCTAAGGGATATCTCCAGCAATTTGATGAAATCGGCTCATAAATCAGTAAAAAGGCGACCAAAACTTAAATTTGTATCGCCTTTTTTAACGCAGCCCTCTTATGTTACTTTAAAACCGTCAATTTTCAGTATCACGGTAATTTGGTTGGTTATATTTGGAACAACAAAATAGGCGAATCTGAACAAACGATAACAAAACAAGCCGTAAGCTAACAAAAAGAGAACAAATCTGGGGTGCAAGCTTCCAAATCGAGATGCAAGCGCAACAACAGGGAAGGCCAGAGAACAAATGCCGATTTCAAAATAACAAAAGGCCTGACATTTTAATAAAAGGCCTGATCAAAATAACAACTAAAACTTGAAGTTAACAAATAAGGAACAAAACCGAGGGGCAAGCTTCCAAATCGAGATGCGAGCGCAACAAAAGGCAGAGGCAAGAGACAAATGCCAGTTGCAACGCCACAAAAGCCGGTGGCATTTTAATAAATGCCGGTGGCAAATAGCAAAAGTCCCTGACAGTAAGAAATCCCGGGATATTTAAGAGCAAACTTAGCCTTTCTTGCATGGCATAGCTGATGTGATTTTGCAAATCACCAATTAAGCTTCACGTGGCGAAAGTCAACTTATACTATAGACTGGCAACGAAAAGTTATACTTTTCTTGTCGTATAAGAAAAAACGGGCAAAAAGCATGCACGGTCCTTGTCTGAGTATAGTCATATATGGTAGATGCTTCATTGCACGGCAAGCGGATGGGAGCGCAAGGCATGAGAAATTCGGAACACTCTAAAATCGTGTGTTCCTGAATCGTTGCTGACTCACAATGTGAGACTAGAGTTCTGCGAGAAGTGGGAGATCAGTAAGACCTTAGCAGGACGCAGCACGAGGAGGCTTAGCACTCCCCCGTGGAGAAAGCGAGCAGCCTGGAGCGGAAACATGCACGATCCATTCCAGGCGCACTCAAATTTTTATAAATTCTTATCATTTAAAAATTAACTACCGTTCCATCTCTTTATCCATTGTATAAACAAAGGCAAAAATCTCGGATACTGCCTGATAAAGCTCAGGAGGAATCGCCTCACCTAAATCGAGCGCACTTAACATGGCGACTAAGGTCTCGTCCTGTTGAATTGGAATATTATGAGCTTTGGCAAGCGCAATGATTTTCTCTGCCGTTTCCTGAATGCCTTTGGCCGTCAATTTAGGCGCTGCATCCTTATCAGCATGATAAGTAAGGGCCACTGCTTTTTTTGTCGGTGGATAGCGATGATACTCCTTCATATTCTCACATCCATTGCTTGTTGATTTCCCTTAAACAAATTTTTCATCTGTTCAAGCTGACCCGTGGTTTGTCTGAGAGAGACTAAACGATAATCAAGCTCCGCCAATTTTTGAGTAATCAATGGGCGATAGTGTTCTAAAACTTCCGTTAAATCACGCTCATCATTATATAGAGTGACTGTCAATGTCTTCCCCTGCACTAAAATTTTAATCACTGTGTCCCCAAGATTGGAAAAAGCAAAGGCGAAAAGAATATTGTGGTAATCTATAGCCTGGCCCTCTTCATGATCATCTTGGTTTTTTCTTTCCCAAAGCAATTGAACATCTTTAAATTGGTGTTGAAATAAAAGAGGTAAAGTGAAAAGATATTGAACAAGAGAACGGTCAATATGAACAGATTGGAGCTGTTGTCCAGTGATTGTTGTCAATAAATTTTGAAATAAATTTTTGTCCGAATTTTCCCCTTCTTCGCTCAATAAAAACAGCAAGAGTGTTTTTAAACTCTGCGAGACATCCGGTTTGTGATCAGGAGCAGATTGAAAAAGTCGTCCTTCATGAAAATAGCCCATGCGATTTAAAATATCATATAACCAATTATCCGCGGGATGTTGATCTAAATTTGGCCAAGTTGACAAGAATTCGGCCAGCTTCGCAGCATTCGGAGAAGCCAGCTCCCCCGATGTTTGCAGCATCGTCATGAGCTGATTAAGCGATTCAGAAGGCTGTGGTGTTGATTTAAAAGCAGAAAGCTGCCGAAATAATGAGGCATCAAGGGGAAGCTGGTGCCGAATCATCTGCTCAATCACATCCAAATCGGCTTCATTTAAGTGGCTCCCACCTACCATTCTTTGTACCGAACGGATTAAAGAGGCTTGAATGGGAAGATCCTTGTCTAAAAAAAAGTTTAATAGAGTTGTTGTCTGCTTTGTATTAGGGAGTGACAACTTTTGGATAAGCTCTGCAAAGTTATTTGTGGTCCCGCCGCTTTCATTAGACGTTACAGTATTGATAATTTTTAATAAAGCACGGTCTCTTTGATTCAGAAACTGAAAGAGATAAGATTTACCGGCTTCAACAGGTACTTCCACATCAGATTTGACGACGCGTCCGCCTACCTCAACTAGCACTTCTGTATCATTATTAAGTAACCCGAGAACTTTCCCCTTAAATATTTGGCCGTCAAAGAGACGCAGCTGGCTAGGCTGTGTGCCTTCACTCGGACCAACTGGTGGTATCAACACGTTGTGCCACTCCCTTCTTATCACAAAGAATACAGTGCTCAATTTCTACCAAGGCTAATGCCAGCATTATTTTACTTTAGCCATTCTTTTATCGGAGAAAAACTCTTACGGTGTTCTGGACAAGGCCCTAAGCGCGCGATGGCCTCTAAGTGCGCCTTCGTTCCATATCCATGGTGATCTGTAAAGGCATAGCCTGGGTACCGCTCATCTAGCGCTTCCATCATCCGATCTCTTGTTTCTTTAGCAATGATGGAGGCACTGGCAATGGAGACGCTCCGCGCATCACCTTTTGTAATGGCATGTTGTTTGATGTTAAGCGGGACGGTCATCGCATCAACGAGCAGGTAACTTGGCTTAACTTCCAGATGTTGAACCGCTCGTTGCATGGCGAGCTTCGTCGCTTGATAAATATTGACAGTATCTATTTCCTGGGAAGAAGCAAGCCCCACCCCAACAGCAAGCGCCTTTTCTTGTATTTCCTCATAAAGCCGCTGACGCTGTTTGCGGCTCAGCTGCTTCGAATCGTTGACACCGATGATGGGAATCTCCCGATCAAGAATGACTGCAGCAGCTACTACAGGGCCTGCTAAAGGGCCTCTCCCCGCTTCGTCTATCCCCGCGACTTGCGCGTAGCCTTTATCGTAGAGCCCCTCTTCAAAGGACAGCATGCGCTCATAACGCTCGATAAGAACCTGTTGCTTGGCCTGACGCTTTTCCCATTGAGTCAATAAAGCTTTGACACCTTTTCGCTCATCGCTTTCTAGCTGCTCCCGCTCCTCTATAGTCAATGTATGCTTTTCTTCTAAAAAACTGGCAATATCTTTTATTGATGATGATCGCATAAAGAACCATCCTTTTATCTCAGTTCATATTTATTATCTGCTTATTAATACTATCGGTTATGCCGATTACTATTTTTAGGCTTGGTAATCTGCTGGCACTTCCAATGTGACTCTTCCTAATTTTTGACTGCGAAAATCTCTAACTATAATTTCAGCAGTTTTGTCATAGTCAATCAAGCCGCCACTCATCAAACACCCGCGTTTTTTGCCAATTTCATCATAGAGTCCGACCAGCTCTAATGCATGTAAGTCACCAGATAAACCATATCGAGAAATCAACGCATCAGGATAATTCTGTACCAAATAGCGTAATATGTAGGTCGCAATCTCTTCGTAATCAATGACTTCATCTTTTATAGCTCCAGTAGCTGCAAGCCGTAAACCGACAATCTGGTCTTCAAATTTTGGCCATAAAATCCCTGGTGTGTCTAGCAGTTGAAGGCTATTGCCAACCTTGATCCATTGCTGAGTTTTTGTAATGCCAGGACGATCACCAATCTTGGCGATTTTTTTATTAGCCAATCGATTAATCAGCGTTGATTTTCCAACGTTCGGGATCCCTAAAATCAGCGCGCGGTCAGCTCTTGGATTAACCCCTTTATCGATGAGACGCTTTCGTCTTTCATATGTCAGTTGACTGACGCTGGCAGCGAGCTTATCTGTTCCTGCTCCAGTTTGCGAATTCACGGCAATCGTGCTGAAGCCTTTCTGTTGATAGTAGTTTTGCCACTTTTCTGTTCGCTTGGAATCGGCTAAATCACTTTTATTCAGGATGACTAACCTTGGCTTTTGCCCTGCAATCTCGTCCACTAAAGGATTTCTCGACGACTCAGGTATTCTTGCATCGACGAGCTCTATAACAACATCGATTTGTTTCATTTTTTCAATCATTTCCCGTTTGGCTTTTGCCATATGCCCGGGATACCATTGAATTGGCATAAGGATTCACCTACCATTCAAAATAATTAACATGTTATATTAAAGATTTGATGTCTTTCAACGGCCAAAACACGAAGTCGGTTCGCCCCACAATTTGTGCTATGGGTATGGGGCCAAGATTGCGACTGTCATGACTTTCCCTGCGATTATCACCTAAAACAAATACTGTTCCCTTTGGAACCTTTGTTTTAAAATTATAAGTGGATAGACCAGTGAGGGTCACATCCTTATTCGAAAAGGGTTCATCCACTTTCTTCCCATTAACATATAAGACATCCTGCTTATATTCTATCGTCTCTCCGGGTAATCCAATCACTCTTTTAATATAATTAGCATTTGCTTCCGCATGAAAGACGACGACATCAAAGCGTTGCGGTTTTTTTATTCTATATATCAATTTGTTAACCAGCGCATATTCATGAGAGTGTAGGGTTGGCTGCATAGATGCCCCTTCCACCATGATCTGCTCGAAAACAAAAATACGTATGACGAAAGCAAGAATGATTGCCAATATCAAAGGTGTGATCATTCCCCAAGACTTTCTTTTTTTCTGAGACATCTTTATCGTGCCCCCTTTGACAACTAATCCTTTACCAAGCTTATCGTCCATTCAAACAGCCTTTTTATCCATTATAGCCAAGAGATGTATCCCTTCATCCTTAGGTCCCCTCTTTGAAGGACAAAGATATAAAGCAACACGCGTGAATGTAAAGTTCCTTGAAGTATCTAAGAAAAACCGGGCGAAAATAAAGCATGCCCGGTCCTTGTCCTTAGTATAGAGCATCATCCAATATGAAAGAGGCTTCATTGCCTGGTCAAGTGGATGGGAGCGCAAGGCGCGAGACTCCTGCGGGAACAGCACGCGTCCGAAGATCCATTTTGGAGCACCCTTCATCCATTCCAAAATTAGCTGAGGCCACTAAGGACGATCAGCTAAAAACGTCACGTCCTGTGACAACACCGACCCTACCCACATCGTGTGGTCATGAGAAAAGCGAGCTGCCCGGAGCAGAATCGCGCACCGTCCTCATGACCAGAAATTTTATACTTTCTGATCTTTTTATAGGCAGGATTTCAATCCACGCACTCATGAAGAGTGCGACTCCCAAAGGGATTAAATTCGCCTTTTGGCATGGAATTTCAATCCACGCACTCATGAAGAGTGCGACCATGGATTTTTATTTAACAGACGGATCAAATAATAATTTCAATCCACGCACTCATGAAGAGTGCGACTAACAGATGCAGTTCAGCCGAAGAAAAAGGCTAAATTTCAATCCACGCACTCATGAAGAGTGCGACAAACTTGTTATTCGAATGAGCAAGCCAGTCAATGCATTTCAATCCACGCACTCATGAAGAGTGCGACGGCAATCGGCAAGCAATTACCGAACATGGACGCAAAATTTCAATCCACGCACTCATGAAGAGTGCGACTTAATTTCTTTGGCCAACCACTCTGCAGCCTTTTTATTTCAATCCACGCACTCATGAAGAGTGCGACGTACAAGGTTGGTGGGATTTATTGGTATGACAATGATTTCAATCCACGCACTCATGAAGAGTGCGACCAAGTGACCACCCTCTCATAATCATTTGCTAGTTATTTCAATCCACGCACTCATGAAGAGTGCGACCCCTCTCCATCTTCAAACATTCGACAGATAGAGGGATTTCAATCCACGCACTCATGAAGAGTGCGACACGACTACGGTTTTTCCCGTCCTTAAGTTGCGCGCATTTCAATCCACGCACTCATGAAGAGTGCGACAGCGGAAGTTAGTAAAAAAACCTTAATCATTTCTTTTTTTTACCAAAAATACATTTTTGTTATCCAAAAAAATTTATAATTGGAAATAAAGGGAATTAAAATAGACTTCTATTTGGTGCGAATCTCCCTAGTATTTTATGTTCGCTTTACATTCGCACCTAGAATGCCATCTTTTATAAACCTAGTATAACATGCTGCTCCTCATTTGCGACAAGCGAGCCAATGAGATGGAGTCGGTTCAGGTTAGTCTTTTAGGATGGCTGTTTGGCTATTTTGCATAGGGTTTTTATTAAAACAGGCACGCCTTTTGGTCATTTTGTTAAGTTGCCTACACCATGTGTTACGCTCACATCCGGATTTGGAAACTTGACTCCTGGATTTGTTCGTTATTTGTTAATTTGGACGCGTCTTTTGTTAAAATACCCAGACCTTTTGTTCTCTTGCCTCTCTCTTTTGTTACATTCGGGACATCACTTGGAAACGCTCACCACTATTTGTTAGCATTCAATCAATAGCGGAAATCGGGCAACTGCGCGGCAAATGAGTCTACCGCTACTTGCCACAAAGCTTTATATCTTCTTCCCTTTTAAAAAAAGGAGCTTGAAGAAGCTCCTTTTGGGCGACGCATTTTATGTATAGTGTGAAAAAAGACTGCTTGACCAGAAAGCGTCTCGCAGTCTCTTTCCTCAGTCTAGTTTTATGCAACCAGACCTTGTGTGTTATTATCTGCTTTTAATACGCGCTGCTTTACCACGAAGATTACGTAGATAATAAAGCTTCGCACGACGGACTTTACCACGACGCACAATTTCAAGCTTTTCGATTTTTGGTGTATGAACAGGGAAAGTTCTTTCTACACCAACACCGTAGGAAATCTTACGTACAGTAAACGTTTCGCTAATTCCACCACCGCGGCGCTTAATAACCACACCTTCGTACATTTGGATACGTTCACGTTGACCTTCGACAACTTTAACATGTACTCGAACTGTATCACCAGGACGGAAATCAGGAAGATCCGTTCTTAACTGTTCTTTAGTAATTTCATCAATAATAGATTGCATAATGCCCCTCCTTCCAACAAATGCTCTTATAATGTCCAATAGCCATTACAGCGGAACACAGTAATCACTGGCATTTTGCCACAAAAATCATGATACCATATGATCCGGTCACATGCAAGGCTTTCTTCTATGTACTGCGGCCTATCAAAAAGGCGATTAAAGCTAGAATTCACAGGCTACTTAAGTTTTCTTTCCTTGTTATCCGTTCTTCTTAGCTTGCTGCCAGTCGTTTATCCATTGCTTCTCTTGCTCACTAAGCGGATAATTCTCTAATAAATCCGGCCGACGCTCAAACGTACGCCTTAATGACTCTTTATGACGCCAAGCCTCAATGTTTTTGTGATGACCGGATAAGAGGACCTCAGGCACCTTCATACCGCGAAAATCTGCGGGTCGCGTATACTGTGGATGCTCAAGTAGGCCATTGGAAAAGGAATCTGCGATAGGGGAGGCCTCATTACCTAAAACTCCCGGCAAAAGTCTGACTACGCTATCAATCATCACCATCGCTGGTAGCTCGCCACCAGTCAACACATAATCGCCAATGGATAGCTCGTCCGTTACCAAGTGCTCGCGAATCCGTTCATCATAGCCTTCATAATGCCCGCAAATAAAGATGAGGTGTTCTTCCTTTGAAAGCTCTACAGCCTTTTGGTGGTCAAAGCGCTCGCCCTGAGGTGTCATAAGAATCACGCGAGGCTTCGCTTTGGCCTGTGCCGTAACATGGTCAACAGCATCAAATAGTGGCTGGGCAGTAAGGACCATCCCTGCGCCTCCACCATATGGATAATCATCCACACGATGATGTTTGTCTAAAGAAAAATCACGATAATCCGTGACATGAAAAGAAGCCAAGTCATTATCCGCAGCCTTCTTTAGAATGGAGGATTGAAAGACACCGGTGAACATATCAGGAAACAGCGACAACACATCAATCTGCATCATCGATCAGCCCCTCCATTAAATGGACCGTAATCCGTTTTGCCTGGACATCCACCTGTTTGACGACCTCTTCAATATAAGGGAGTAAAACATCCTTTTTCCCTTTGCGATCAACTACCCACACATCATTCGCACCCGGTGAAAGGATTTCCTTTACCTTGCCTAAACAAATCCCCGTATCAGAATAAACCTCACAGCCGACGATTTCATGATAATAATATTCATCCTCTGGTAGCGCTGTGAGTGCCTCTTCAGTAACATAGAGCGTTTGTCCTTTCAAGGGAAGCACTGCATTAATCCCATCAAGGGCTTTGAATTTAAGCAAATCAAATTGCTTGTGACGACGATGGCTTTCAACGGTTACAGCTTGCTTATCCGCTTGGCGGTCTTCGCCAGCATATAGCACACTGCCTTGTGCATAGCGTTCATCAGGGAAATCGGTGCGGCTGATGACACGTACCTCACCATGAATCCCATGTGTATTGACAATTTTTCCTACATTAAACCATTCTGTCAATCCTATCAACCTCTTTAGTCAACTTTTATCCTTCTTCAAAAAAAGAGGAAAGGCTCATGTCCTCTCCCCTTTATCTCTTTATTCCTGTATCGTTAAAGTGACGTTTTCTTGATGAGACAAACCCGCAGCATGAACAACGGATCGGATCGCACTAGCCGTGCGGCCGTGCTTGCCAATCACCTTTCCCATATCTTCTTTATTAACGGAGAGGGTATAATTCACTCGCGATGCCTCTTGTTCTGCTATGATGCGCACGTCTTCAGGATAATCTACCAGTGGACAGACGACCGCTTTGATCAGCTCATCCATAAAACCGTCTCCTTACTTTGCTGATTTAGACTGATGGAACTTCTCTAGTAAACCTTCATTGGAGAAAAGATTGCGTACTGTATCTGAAGGCTTCGCACCTTTTGACATCCAATCCAGTGCTTTCGCTTCATCAATTTTAACCTCAGCAGGCTGAGCGATTGGGTTATACGTACCAATTTGCTCGATAATACGACCGTCACGTGGTGAACGTGAATCAGCCACAACTACACGATAGAAAGGACGTTTTTTTGAACCCATGCGTTTTAAACGAATTTTTACTGCCATTTTTGTAAACACTCCTATTTTTCTTAAATAAATTTAGTTTTATATAATGTAAACAGCTATTGCTAATTACATGAAAGGTAAATTGAACGGATTTTTCTTCTTCTTGCCTTTGGTGCCACCCATCATCTGCTTCATCATTTTCTTCATATCTTTGAATTGCTTTAGCAGACGATTGACATCTTGAATCGAAGTGCCGCTTCCGTTCGCAATACGGCGCTTACGACTTGCATTGATAATGTCCGGCTCCTCTTTTTCCTCAGAAGTCATCGAGCGAATGATCGCCTCGACATGCCCGATTTGCTTATCATCGATTTGAATATTTTTCATGCCTTTTAGCTTATTTGCACCAGGCATCATCGACAGCAATTCATCGAGTGGCCCCATCTTGCGCACCTGACCAATCTGTTCAAGGAAGTCATCAAACGTAAAGCTCATTGTGCGCATTTTCTTTTCCATATCCTTGGCCTTTTGCTCATCCATATCCTGCTGAGCCTTTTCAATGAGTGTTAAAACATCACCCATACCAAGGATACGCGAAGCCATGCGATCAGGATGGAAAGGTTCAAGAGCATCCAGCTTCTCGCCCGTTGCCGCAAATTTAATCGGCTGTCCTGTTACAGCTTTTACAGAAAGCGCTGCGCCACCTCGCGTGTCACCATCTAGCTTTGTTAGAATGACACCTGTGAGGTTTAAACGCTCGCTAAAGCTTTCCGCAACGTTAACCGCATCTTGCCCCGTCATGGCATCGACAACTAAAAAGGTTTCATCAGGCTTAACCGCTGCCTCAATGCGCTGCAGCTCTTCCATCATTTCTTCATCGACATGTAAGCGTCCGGCCGTATCGATCAAAACAACGTCATGATGCTCTTCCTTAGCCTTTTCGACACTCTGTGCTACAATATCGACGGGGTCAGCATCCTCACCCAGTGAGAACACAGGCATATTCAGCTGTTTGCCAAGGGTTTGCAGTTGTTTGATTGCGGCTGGTCGATAGACATCGGCAGCGACGAGCAAAGGATTTTTATTAAACTGTTTGCGCACATAGTTCGCCAGCTTACCATTCGAGGTGGTTTTACCGGCACCTTGTAGACCGACCAGCATGATCACTGTCGGGGGTTTACTCGCAAGGTTAAGCTTGCTTTGCTCTCCGCCCATGAGCTCAGTCAGTTCGTCTTGAACCACTTTAATGACCTGTTGCCCAGGCGTCAGACTCTTCAAGACCTCTTGACCAATGGCTCTTTCTTTCACGCGATTAATAAAATCTTTAACGACCTTAAAGTTAACATCTGCCTCTAGCAATGCGAGACGAATTTCTCGCGTCATTTGCTTCACATCAGCTTCAGAAACCTTGCCCTTACCCCTGATCTTCTTAAATGTCTCCTGAAGTCGGTCGGCTAAACTTTCAAATGCCATCTGGCCGCCTCCTAATCTAGATTCTCAATGCCTTCAATCATCTCAATAGCCTGTTGCTTTGAAAATGGCTCTTTATCAAGAAGCGCTCGTAGTTCTTCTAATCGCGAGGAACGCTCCGTATATTTTTCGTAAAGGTGAAGATGACTCTCAAAATCATCGAGAAGGGTTTCGGTACGCTTTAGATTATCGTAAACTGCTTGTCTCGACACACCAAAATTTTCAGCAATTTCACCAAGAGAAAAATCATCGACATAATATAAATCCATATATTTGCGTTGTTTTTCTGTCAGAAGAGAGTGATAAAAATCATAAAGTGCGTTGACATATAATTTTTTCTCTAGCATAAGCTCCACCTTGTAAAGTTATTATCCTTTACACAACAACTATCATAAACGACAGCAGCATTCTCTGTCAAGTCTCTTTTCTTTTCAGAGCTATTCAGCTTGATTCGCCTCTTCATTCTCTTCATCTTCTGAGAGCATATCTGCAAAAAGACCGTAGACAAAAGCATCCGCGTCAAACGGTTGAATATCGTCAATCCCTTCACCCAAGGTGACAAACTTAACAGGGAGATCAAGCTCATTGCGAATAGCAAAGACAATGCCCCCTTTTGCGGTTCCGTCAAGCTTTGTCAATACGATGCCTGTCACATCCGTTGCCTGGCCAAAGGTCTTCGCTTGACTCAAAGCGTTCTGCCCTGTCGTGGCATCTAAGGCTAACAACACTTCATGCGGAGCCCCAGGAAGCTCGCGGGCAATCACGCGTTTCACCTTTTCAAGCTCTTTCATCAAATTCACTTTGTTCTGCAGGCGACCTGCCGTATCACAAATCAGGATATCAACACCACGGGATTTGGCAGCGGCCAGCGCATCGAAAACAACTGCGGCAGGATCAGAGCCTTCCTGATGCTTGATGACATCTACGCCTGCTCGCTCGCCCCAAATTTCCAGTTGCTCAATTGCTCCTGCGCGAAAGGTGTCCCCTGCTGCTAGAAGGACTTGCTTTCCTTCTTGTTTGAAACGATTGGCTAGCTTTCCGATCGTCGTTGTTTTCCCCACACCATTAACCCCTACGAATAATAGGACAGTCAAACCATCAGGATTCATGTGGATGCCGGAGTCTTCGTCCTCTTTTTGAAGCATGCCTGCCAATACTTCTGCAATCACTTCTCGAAGGGCTTCCGTGTCTTTAATATTTCGGCTTCTGGCCTCGTCCTTTAGCTGTTCAACAATCTCCATCACTGTATTGACACCGACATCTGCACCGATTAAAATATCTTCCAATTCCTCAAAAAATTCTTCGTCCACCTTGCGATAGCGTTTGACTAGATTATTCACTTTAGAAGCAACGGATTGTCGCGTTTTGGTCAACCCTGATTTAAATTTACTTGTTACCGAGTCATTTTTTCCGGTCAGTTTACTTTTTATCTTATTTAGAAAGCCCATGTTATCCTCCTTCATTTGCCGCGAGAGCCATTTAACCCACAAGCTCCTGTGTCTCTTCTAGTCTAACGGAAACGAGCTTCGATACTCCAGATTCCTGCATGGTTACCCCATAAAGAACATCTGCTTTTTCCATCGTCCCTTTACGGTGAGTCACCACAATAAATTGAGTTTCCAAGCTAAAATCCTTTAAGAATTTTGCATAACGGTCAACATTGGCGTCATCTAAAGCCGCCTCAACCTCATCAAGAACACAAAACGGAACAGGACGGACTTTAAGAATGGCAAATAATAACGCAATCGCCGTAAGCGCCCGTTCTCCGCCAGATAACAGCGATAAATTTTGCAGCTTTTTACCCGGTGGTTGCGCCAGGATATCGACACCTGTATAAAGCAGATCCTCTGGATCGGTTAACACAAGATCTGCTTTTCCGCCCCCAAATAACGCTTTAAAGACCTCTCTGAAATGTTCTCGAACACTATCAAAGGTTTCCTTAAATCGCTTGCGCACTTCTTCATCCATTTCATCAATCACACCTAGAAGTGTCTCTTTTGCTTGCAGCAAATCTTCACGCTGCTCTGTTAAAAATTTTAAACGTGTCGATACGCGTTCATATTCTTCAATCGCTCCAAGATTGACCGTACCTAATTCTTCGATCGATCGCTTTAACAGACGGACTTGTTTCTTTGCTTCCTCGACATCAAGCTCCAAGGGATACTTCTCCTTAGCGGCTTCATAGCTTAACTCATAGTCTTCACGCAAATGGTTTAGAAGATTATCCAATTCAACGTCTAAGCGTTCTAAGGCAATTTCTTCTCTTCTAAGCATGTCTTCCGTCCCACGATATAAGCGCTTGATTTCTTTAAGCTCCAATTCTCCTGATTGGAGGCCGTCGTGAAGAGAAAACCTTTCTTTCCTGCGCTCACTAATCCAAGTTGTTAAGGCTTCTTTATCTTCTCGACAGGAGGCGATTTGACGATCCATTTCTTCATAGCTCATCTGCTGATTGCTTAGATTATTGTCCAAATCATGCAGTGCCTCCGTAATCGTATCAAGCTCCTTGATGATAGCGGAGAGCTCAGACTGACGTCGTTCTACCTTTTCTTCTTGACTATTATAGCTCTCTTGTTGTCGCGCCACTGCTACTTTTAGATCTGTAATTTCAGTCTGCAATAGCGCTTTGGTTTCATCTTGATTCTTTTTCTGATGCGTAATTGTTTCGATTTCAGCATTCATTTCTGTTTGTTTATGAGCAAGGGCATCAAGCTCTTTAGTTAAAAAATTGAGACGTTCGAGCATTTCTTCACTTTCATGCGCTTGCCCCTCGCGATCCCGCTCTAAAAGCGCCAAACGTTCACAAGACGTGCGCAAGTCATAAATTAATTCTTTGAGTGCAGCATCCGCCTCACGCTGTTCACCTTCTAACTGAGCCAATACCTTTTGCTGATGTTCGCGCTGCTCACGTCCTGTTTTTATGGCCGCCTGAACATCATGTAATTTGGTGAGGTGATCGGCTTTCTTCTGCTTCATCTCTACGAGCTGCTTATCCAATTGCTCAATTTCTCTTTGTCGTCCAAGAAGATTCGTCGTCGTCTGCTTACGACTTCCCCCAGACATGGCCCCTCCCGGACTGATGACATCTCCATCAAGCGTAACGATGCGATAGCGATAATGAACCCTTTTGGCTAATGCTGTTGCTCCACTAATATCCTTCGCCACTAAAATGTGCCCCAGAAGATGACCGACAATTGCATGATATTGATTATCATAGCTGACCAAGCTTGCACCTACACCAACGAAGGCCTCATGCTCTCTGAGCATGCGCAAATCTGCTTCAGAAACCGTTCGCGCCTTGATGACTGAAAGCGGTAGAAAGGTCGCGCGTCCTGCTTTCCGTTGTTTGAGATAGTGAATGGCCTGCTGTGCATCGGTTTCTCCACTGACAACAATATGTTGCATCGCTGCGCCTAAAGCAGTCTCTACAGCAACTTCATAAGCTTTGTTCACTCTGACTAGCTCAGCAACGGCACCATGAATCCCTTTGAGTGTCGACTTTCTTGCCTTGAGAACTGTTTTCACACCACCGTAAAACCCTGCAAAGTCATCTTCCATTTCCTTCAGCATATCGCGTCTTGATTCTGCGCGATGGATGACGTTTTCCATTTGCTGCAGTGTTTCTCTCAACTTTTCTAAAGTCTGCTGCCTGCTTTGCAGCTCACGGGTGAGCTGCTCAAAGGCGGCTTTGTTTTCTGCCACCTGTTCATTCACACGCTGCAGGCGTTCTTCAGCCTCTGCCCGTTTTTCCTCGATGGTTAGTGTTGTTTCTTTTACCTGCTCATAATCATGGGCAATGCGCTCACCTTTTGATTGCAGCTGTTCCTTTTGATCGGTTAAATAACGTGATTCATTGCGAAAAGAAGCCTGCTGGTTCAAAAGCTCAAAATAATCCGATTTAAGCTGTTCAAGATGCGCTTCAATATCTTGTTCAAAATGATTCAAACGATGTGTTTTTTCCTTCAGCTCATCTTGCAACACTTCCAACTGCTGCTTTTGCTGATCGCGGGCAGCTTGTTCGTCCTCTAAGAGTGCCTCTTCAGAGGAACGCCGCTCTTTCAGCATCTCCAGACGCTCTTCTAATTGTTCAGCATTTTCCTTCGCATGCTTTTGTCGCTCTTCCAGCACTTTTTTATTGCCTTCATATTTCTCAAGGAGCTCACTGGACAACAAAAGTGACGCCTGTAGCTCTTCAATGGATTGATCCAGAGCTTGAATGTGTCCACGCATCTTCTCATGCTTTGCTTCCGTGCTACTGATTACGCTTGCTTGCTCAATCTCTTTCTCTTTAAGCGTTTGAACCGTCTCTGTATGCTTCTCCCATTTATCATGCGTGACCTGTATATCATGAGCAAGAACAGCGACTTCAATGGCTTCCAACTGCTCTTTTTTCTCAAGATAATCCTTGGCGATGGAGGCTTGTTCCTCCAATGGTTCAACTTGCCCTTCTAATTCATAAAGAATGTCTTCCACACGATTGAGATTTTCTTGAGACTCGTCCAGCTTCTTTTCAGCACTTTGCTTGCGGGTTTTATACTTTAGAACACCAGCAGCTTCTTCAAAAATTCTCCGCTTATCCTCAGCCTTACTATTGAGAATCTCATCGATTTTACCTTGACTGATGATCGAATAGGCCTCTCTGCCTAGGCCTGAGTCCATAAATAAGTCAACAATATCCTTCAAGCGACATCTCTGTCCATTAAGAAGAAACTCACTTTCTCCTGAACGAAACACCCGTCTTGTTACACTGATCTCCGTGTAATCTACATTCATATAGTGATCCGTATTATCGAGGACGAGCGTGACCTCCGCCATGTTAAGCGAGCGCTTTGAATCACTTCCAGCGAAAATGATATCTTCCATTTTCGTTCCGCGCAACGACTTGGCTGATTGTTCACCAAGCACCCACTTAATCGCATCGGTGATATTGCTCTTTCCGCTCCCATTCGGTCCCACAACGGCCGTAACTCCTGAGACAAAATCAATGGTTACTTTTTGTGCAAATGATTTAAAGCCTAATATTTCTAACTGTTTGAGGAACATAATACAGCCTCCCGTTATTCTAGCCCTTCTATTTTATAATAATAAATAAGAGAAGGAAAGATGAGTTTTCACAGAGGTCTTGAGTTTCTGATGGGGATCGGGTTAGAATAAAAGATATTCCCTAGCAGTCGATGAAGGAGGAGCATGAGTGGATTTAACTTTAAAAAGCGATGAAAATATCGACTTTATGATTGAAAGTATTAAAAACAAGCTGCAATTGGTCAATCGCGACATTTTAAAAGCAAGTTCTTTTTCAACCGAACGCTATGATGAACTTCATGATATTTATAAAATGGTAAATAAAATGCCTTCTTTTAGCATTCGCGACATGGAGGCGATATTAGAAGAACTGCGAGCGTTGCGTAACGATTAATTGAGGAAACAACCCCGAGCCTTTTCGCATCGGGGTGTTTTCGCACTTCATATAGCCATTCATTATCCGATAAATAGGCTGTGATACTTCTTGCATCATTCAGATGACAGGGAATACTTTAAGCCTGCTAGACCTTCCTGAGCCGCCTTTTGCTCAGATTCTTTTTTTGTCCGCCCCTTTCCACTGCCGATTTGCTTTCCATCTAACATGACAGTGGAAACAAACTCACGATGGTGAGCAGGCCCTTGCTCAGAAACCACTTCATAGCTCAGGGTTCCTTTATTCCATCTTTGCACAACCTCTTGCAACTGGCTTTTAAAATCCATCACATGGGAAAAAGCACCCTCATCAATTTTTGGATAAACGATTTGTTCTAAAAATCGATTGACTGTAGCTAAGCCCTGGTCCAAATAAAGAGCACCGATAAACGATTCAAATACATCCTCCAATAAAGCTGGTCTGTGGCGCCCTCCTGTCGCTTCCTCTCCACGTCCTAAAAAAATCATATCCGCAAAATCCATCTCATTTGCGAATGAAACGAGTGAAGCCTCACAAACAATTGCCGCTCGTAATTTTGTTAGATCGCCTTCCTTCATGGCTGGATACTTTCTGAACAAATAGTTGGAAACTAATAACTCCAGCACTGCGTCACCAAGAAATTCTAACCGCTCATTATCTTCCCGAGCATATTTGCGATGCTCATTCACATATGATGAATGTGTGAATGCTTGTTTAAGCAAAGTTTCATTATTAAATGACAAATGATATTTATGTAAGAATTGGTGTAGCCTTTCAGTTAATGTCTTTTCATATATCTGTGACCGTTTAGCTTTTGACAAAACTGGTCCTCCTTCCCGAGCTATAAAATTAAGGCGGGTTTTTAAACCCCTATAGATTGTCATTCTTTATAAAACTTCAAGGCAGCGTACTTATTCTTTTCACGACGATGCAATAGGCTAGGCTACCTTCCGATCGTATAAATTGAAAGTCCCGAATGATTAAGTTCGGGACTTCTTCATACTGAGCTTATTTATGGTTTTCTATGTATTCCACAACATCGCCCACTGTAAGAATTTTCTCTGCATCTTCATCGGAAATTTCAAGATCAAACTCATCTTCTAATTCCATAACGAGCTCAACTACATCGAGCGAATCTGCTTCCAAATCTTCTTTAAAAGAAGCCTCTGGTTTCACATCAGCTTCATCAACGTCGAGGCGATCAGCTACGATCTTTTTGACGCGACCTAAAATATCTTCAGCCAATGGTGTCACCTCCCCTCAGGTCTTCACTCTCATTGTAATTCATTTTGAATCGGTAGGTAAAGACAAACTTTATTTTAACTGTCTACTTTCATCTGGTCAATAACCTTTGAAAGGATTATTCTATTAAGAACAATCGTGGACACGCCATATAAATATTATCCCATCACCATGCCGCCGTCAACACAGAGTATTTGCCCAGTCATATAATCACTTGCATCGCCCGCTAAAAACAACACCACTTTTGCGACCTCTTCCGGATCACCAAAGCGAGCCAGCGGGATCTGAGAGAGCATCGTTGCTTTAATATCCTCTGGCAAGCGATCAGTCATTTCAGTAGCGATGAAGCCTGGAGCCACTGCATTCACTGTAATTTGTCGTGAAGCAAGCTCACGCGCAGAAGACTTTGTCAGCCCTATGACACCAGATTTCGCTGCCACATAGTTCGCTTGGCCAGCATTTCCGATAAGGCCAACAACAGAGGCAATATTAATGATTTTTCCACGCTTTTGCTTCATCATGGGACGCGTCACAGCTTTGGTTGTATTAAATACACCTTTTAAATTTGTATTAATAACAGCATCCCAATCTTCCTCTTTCATTCTCATGATAAGATTATCTTTTGTAATGCCCGCATTATTTATTAAAATATCTATTGAACCAAAGGTCGTTGTCACCTGTTTGACCATATCCTGCACAGCTTGAGCATTTGAAACGTCACATTGAACAGCGAAGGCATCAGAACCAGCCGCCTTAATAAGATCAACAACTTCTTGAGCTCGCGCCTCACTTCCCGAATAATTCACAGCTACTTTCACACCGTTTTGCCCAAGAGCAATAGCAATCGCTCGACCAATTCCTCGGGATGCTCCTGTTACTAACGCTACCTTACCCTCCATTATCCTTCACCTCTTTTTAAACTTTCCACCGCTTGCTGGAGTGTTTCTAAGTCACCCACAGCATGTATTGTCGCCTTGCGATCAACCTTTTTGACAAGACCTGATAATACTTTTCCAGGACCCACTTCAACAAAGGTATCCACGCCTAGATCAATAAGCTTCTGAACGCTTTCCGCCCAACGCACAGGGGAATAAAGCTGCTGGATTAGAAGCTCTTGAATGACCTGCGAATCGGTCACTGTATCAGCCGTCACATTCGCCACCACTGGAATTTTTGCAGCTTGAATCTCCGCAGCTTCTAAAACGGATTGGAATTTCGCAGCCGCTGGGCGCATTAATTCTGAATGAAACGGGCCGCTAACATTCAATGGGATGACACGCTTTGCCCCAGCATCTTTAGCGCGTTCTGATGCCTTTTCAACACCTGTTGCAGTTCCAGAAATAACAATTTGACTGGAGCTATTTAAATTGGCTAACTGCACAGTATCTCCCGCATCAGATACTGCCTTACAAACCGCTGCGAGACTATCGGCTTTTAAACCTAATACAGCAGCCATTGCCCCTTGTCCAGCCGGTACAGCTTCATCCATCAATAATCCACGGTGACGCACGGCATAAACCGCATCATCAAAGGTCATTGAGCCTGCTGCTACCAGTGCACTGTACTCGCCCAAACTATGCCCAGCCACAAAATCAGGCACGATGCCCTCATCTTGCAATAAGGCTTGCAGCGCCGCGCTAACTGTCAAAAGTGCTGGCTGCGTATTTTCTGTTCGTGTCAGCACGTCCTCAGGACCATTTAAAATGATCTCCGTTAAACCCATACCTAATTTTTCGTCCGCTTTTTCAAAATAGGTGCGTGCCTTATCATTCTGTTCGATTAAATCTTTTCCCATACCGACAAATTGTGAACCTTGTCCCGGAAAAATAAATGCCACTTTTCCCATTTCTTATATCCTCCTTATCATCCACGACTCTTAATCGATCGGCTCCTGTTGGGCTAGCTCTTCTCTCATTTTTAAGACCGTCTCCTCTATGGTGCCAACAACGTCACCTTCTACAAAGCGCTTGGCTTGTTGAATAGCAGATAGAATCGCCCTTTCATTGGAAGAACCGTGTGCCTTAATGATAGGCGCCGCAAGTCCAAATAAACATGCGCCTCCATAGGTGGCATAATCCAACATTGCTCTAAGTCCTTTTAATTTCGGATACAATAGCAAGCTGATGAGCTTTGAAGACCATGAAGCAGTCAGTTCCCTTTTAAGTAAGGACATCATGGAGATGCCTACACCTTCAATATTCTTAAGAATGAGATTACCAGAAAAACCGTCGGCGACAACAACATCAGCAACACCTTGTAACAAGTCACGCGATTCAACATTGCCGATAAAATTAATCGGCGCCTGACTTAATAACTCAAAGGCTTGTTTGCTCAATTCATTGCCTTTCCCAGCTTCTTCTCCGACATTAAGAAGACCTACTCTAGGGTGCTGATAGCCAATCACTTTTTCAACATAGACAGAGCCCATGATCGCATACTGCAAAAGATGCTCTGCTTTAGCATCCATATTCGAGCCAGCATCCAATAACAAAAAGCCCTTGTTTTCAATTGTCGGTAAGGTTGGCGCCAACGCAGGTCGATTAATGCCCTTAATTCGTCCCACACCAAGCAACCCAGCCGTCATCAATGCCCCTGTATTGCCTGCGGAGATAACTGCTTCAGCGCGCCCTTCCTTCACTTCATTAATCGCTAAGACCATGGAAGCCCTTTTTTTCTTTCTCACCGCTTTTGTCGGTTGATCGGTCGCCTCAATTTTCTCATCCGTATGTAAGATTTCAAGTTGCGGGTGACCCTCTGTTAACGGGGCAATCCGCTTTTCATCTCCCACTAAAAGTATGGTAAGATCCTTATCTTGCTTTACAGCATCGAGTGCACCTTGAACAATCGAGTGCGGCGCATGATCGCCACCCATTGCATCCATTGCTAATTTCACTAGTTGTATTTCCCCCTTTTATTGGAGTTCAGGCTTTTAAAGTCACTAACTTAAGGGTTACTTATTTTTGATTTTTTTTGAGGGCGTGAGCGATACATCATAAAGACCCCGCGAAACACTTGCTGTCGCTTAACATAACTATTAACCTCAACTATAGTAAACTCGCGTTCAGCTCGTGTTACCTTCGCCTTCGCCATCACACGATCGCCTTGATGCACCTGATTTTTAAAGGTGATTTCAGCCTTTGCTGTCAGCGCCATCTCATCATTAATCACTGCAACAGCTAATGAATTGGCCTGTGCAAATAAATGATGGCCTCTGGCAATCCCTGTTCTTGCAAAGACATGCTCTGCACCAATATCCAAGATGGAAATGGCTTCGTCATCAAGATTAAGTTCCACAACCTCGCCAATGACCTCTTCAGGATCAAGTGCTTTTACTTTATTAAATTGTTTTTTTGCCACCAGCCGAATGCGTTCGCGAAGTTCAGGTATGGATAATTCCAGTCGGTCCAAACGAATGGTTTGAATGCTCACATTAAACTTTTCCGCCAGCTCCTCATCTGTCACAAAAGGTGTTTCTTCAATGGTTTCTAACAGTTGATTTTGGCGTTCTTTTTTTGTCCTTTTCATTTTCGACACCGCCATTTTGTCTTAAAATACCTTTACACGTTATGACTAGGTACTAAAAGTAGTATAGTAATAAGTGCGCTAAATTTCAAGCGCCGGTTGTCCCTTGGTCTCACTTGACAACGTCGATTTAATCCAAGCGCTCTCCAGCAAATACGCCTTGATCTTCAAGTTTTTTTCTGATCAAAGCATAGTCTGGATCGTCCCAAAAAGCGCCAGAATCAAGAATGCGCTCAACGTCTTTTCTCGCAACATCCAAGGCCTTAAAGTCATGTACAATATCTGCGATTTTAAAGTCAGGCAACCCGCTTTGCTTCTTTCCAAAAAAATCGCCAGGTCCCCTTAATTTTAAATCAAATTCAGAAAGCTCAAAGCCATCGGTCGTTTCAGTCATAATGCGCATCCGCTCCTTACTCACTTCAGAATGCGCATCAGAAATTAAAATACAATACGATTGGTGACTTCCGCGTCCGACTCGGCCTCTAAGCTGATGAAGCTGAGCAAGCCCAAACCGCTCAGCATCATAGATGATCATGACGGTAGCATTTGGGACATTGACCCCGACCTCAACAACCGTTGTCGACACAAGAATTTGCGATGTATTATTTTTAAATGCTTCCATAACCTGATCCTTTTCTTCCGATGTCAACCGTCCATGCATTAAACCAATGGTAAGTGTTGGGAAGGCTTGTGTCAGCTGAGCATGCACATCAATCGCATTTTGCACATCTAATTGCTCTGATTCTTCAATTAAAGGACAAATGACATACGCCTGCCTGCCATTTTGAATCTCTCTAGAAACAAAAGACAGCACGTCAGAAAGCTGGTCATGCTTCACCCACCGCGTCTGAATCTTTTTGCGCCCAGATGGCAGTTCATCAATGGTCGATATGTCCATGTCACCAAAAGCCGAAATCGCAAGTGTTCTAGGTATCGGTGTAGCCGTCATATGGAGTACATCGGGTTCCATCCCTTTGCTGCGCAACGCCCGTCTTTGGTTCACACCAAAGCGATGCTGTTCATCGGCAATGACTAAACCAAGCTTTTTAAACACTACCTCTTCTTGAATCAAGGCATGCGTCCCAACAAGGACATCAATGTCTCCCGCCTGCAATTCTTCCAGCAATGCTTGCCGGCGCTTCCCTTTTACGCGACTGGTTAGAAGAGCTACCGAGCATCCAAAAGGCTGGAGAAGTTCGTAGAGGTTTTCAGCATGCTGCTCTGCCAGAATTTCAGTAGGGACCATCAAAGCACCTTGGAAGCCACATGTCATAACAGCAAATAAAGCAATGGCGGCAATCACCGTTTTTCCGGACCCCACATCTCCCTGAAGCAAGCGATTCATCCGAAAGGGTGACGAAAGGTCATGTAAAATTTCTTTGGTAACCCTCTTTTGGGCTTCAGTTAATTTAAAGGGCAGTTGCTTTATAAACTCTTGTACACTATCAGATTGTATTGGAATGGCGAGTCCTGTCCCTTGCTGACGATTCATGTACTTAAAGAGCTGCATTTTTAATTGAAAATAAAAAAGTTCTTCATATACCATCCGCCTTCTGGCATGCTTCAACTTGTCACGCTGGTCAGGAAAATGCAGGGTTTGAATCGCTTCTAATCTATCCGGGAGCTTATAGCTTTGCCGAAGTTCGACAGGAAGCGGGTCCTCGATAGCCCCCTGCTTCAACACATTGAGAGCCTCAAGGACATACTTTCTAATCGATTTGACGGTGAGACTCCCTTTGGTTTGATAGACGGGCTCAATGAGTCGGCCCCGCCGTTTATCGCCAAACTGTATTTCTACAATAGACAACTGAGCACGATGAGCATCCCATTTGCCAGTGACAATCACGGTTTCACCAATTGTGATTTTTTTCTTTAAAAACGCCCGGTTAAAGGCAATCGCCGTGATCAATAACTCACCAACAAACATCCGAAAGCTTAAGCGCGATTTTTTCCTTCCATAAAAACGGAGAGAAGGCTCACTATGAACCTTCCCTTTCACGGTTATCTTATCATCATGCTGCACTTGGGCAAGATCTTTGATATGGTAGCTTTCATAACGGTAGGGAAAATGCATGAGTAAATCGTCAACAGTATAAACACCTAACGCTTGTAAATCGGCTGCCGTTTCTGATCCAATACCCTTGATCACCGTTACTGGAGACTCTAACATGATTTATAACCTCGATTTCTGAGAAGATGTGCTAAAAAAGATTTTATCTTGAAGCAGCTTTCCAGTCGGAGTGGCTGCTAGTCCGCCCTCAGCTGTCTCTTTAAAGGCCTTTGGCATTCTTTGCCCCACTTCGTGCATGGCAGAAATCACCTCATCGCACGGAATCCGGCTCTTCACACCGGCCAAAGCCATATCCGCCGACACAATCGCCAGGGATGCCCCCATAGCATTTCGCTTAATACAAGGGACCTCAACCAACCCAGCAACAGGATCACAGATCAGACCCAAGGTGTTTTTCAGAGCCATCGCCACGGCTTCTCCCGCTTGTTCTGGTGTTCCACCAGCCATTTCTACGAGTGCTGCTGCTGCCATCCCAGTTGCTGAGCCCACCTCGGCCTGACAGCCACCTGCCGCACCTGAAATAGAAGCATTATTGGCGATCACATAACCAACGGCCCCTGCTGTAAATAGAAAACGCACCATCTGTTCTTTCGTTGGTTTTAACTTATCCTTCATGCCAAAGAGTACCCCAGGCACCACCCCCGCAGACCCTGCGGTGGGTGTAGCACAAATGGTCCCCATCGCCGCATTGACCTCATTCGTGGCAACGGCCATACTCACTGCATTCAGCAAAAAGTCTCCTGATAAAGCCTGGCCTGATCTCAGATAGTTATTGATGAGGACAGCGTCGCCCCCCGTAAGGCCCGAGTGTGATTCCACAGCTTCATTAATGCCTCTATCTACCGCAGCTTGCATGACTTCAAGGTTATTTTCCATTTGTCGTACAATCGTTTCTCTACTTCTTCCCGTTTCATCAATTTCTTTAAGAATCATCACTTCTGAAATCGGCAGCTTTTTAGCTTTTGTTATATCAATTAATTCACTTATTGTTTTAAACATGATGCGTGTCCCTCCTTGATGACCCTTCCGATTAATCTAACGTTGCGACATTAAACATATGAGGAAGTCCGGAAATTTCCTTGGCAATCTCAGGGGTTATCGATTGGTCCGTTTCAATCACCATCAATGCGGTTTGTCCTCTTACTTTTCTTGACACTTCCATATATGAAATGTTGATTTCATGCTTCGCTAGCACACCAGCAACAGTCGCTACAGCACCATAGCGATCATGGTGTAGGATAAAGAGGGCAGGTCCATTCCCGGACAGCTTGAGGTCATAATCATTCAGTTCAATAATCTCGACCTTACCACCACCAATAGACACACCTGTGATTTTCATCTCCTCAACCCCGGAGCGCAGGACTAAGCGCACCGTATTGGGATGCTCTAATTCCTCTTCTTCTTCATAAAAGGCAAGGCTTAATCCCGCTTGTTCAGCGTCATCTAATGCCTGAACAATCCTTTCATCAAAGGTGTCATAATCCAAGAGTCCACCGACCAAAGCAACGTCGGTACCATGTCCTTTGTATGTTTTGGCAAAGGACCCGTAAAGATGGATATCCACATGCTCAGGCTGCTTGCCAAAGAGTTGGCGGGCGACCCGACCAATTCGTGCGGCACCAGCGGTATGTGAGCTCGAAGGTCCAATCATCACCGGACCGATAATATCAAAAACACTACGAAATTTCATATTCTCCCCTCCTCCACTATTCGACCGCAATCAAATAATCATATAGAGGCTGACCACCTTCGTGAATTTCCACTTCTATATCCGCAAATTGCTCCTGCACATGCTCAGCTAATGCTTCAGCTTCACCAATCGTGACGTTTTCACCATAAATGACCGTAACGATTTCATCGTCTTCTCCGATCATGTTTTCTAATAGGTGCAATGTTGCTGCCATGCGTTCAGTATTAGAAGCAACAATCTCACCGCTATTCAAACCAATAAAGTCATTTTTATTAATAGTCATGCCTTTAACAGAAGTATCACGAACAGCATAAGTAACCTGTCCGGATTTGACCTGACATGCGGCTTTGACCATGTTAGCGGCATTGTCCGCAAGAGTAGCCTCCTCATTAAAGGCCAGCAACGCAGCTAAGCCTTGAGGGATCGATTTTGTCTCAATCACTTCAATCGGGCGTTCTGAAACCTCCGCGGCTTGCTTAGCAGCCATGACAATATTACTATTGTTCGGTAAAATGAGGATCTGTTCTGCCTGAGCATCTTCAATCGCCTTGACAAGATCCTCTGTGCTTGGATTCATAGTTTGTCCACCTTCAAGGACAACAGAAGCTCCCACACTTTCAAACAATGCTTTAACGCCTTTGCCAAGCGCAACCGTTACAATACCAAAAGGTGATGTTGACTGTGTGGTTTCAGAAGGATGGTTTGCTGTCGCTAGCAGCTCTGCATGTTGCTCACGCATATTTTCAACCTTAATTTTAATCAGCTCTCCATAGGTTTGGCCAAGCGTCATCATATTCCCAGGCTGTTCGGTATGCACGTGCACTTTTAACCATTCATCATCAGCCACAACGAGCAGTGAATCCCCGTCTTGAGCCAACCTTTCTCGGAAAGCGGATTCATTAAAATGGCGCTTCTTATTTTTATCAAAGCGGACCATAAATTCAGTACAGTATCCATAACGAATGTCTTCTGTCTTCATAAAGCTATGGTTCCCCTGATGGCGTTCTGTATCGATACTCTGCTCAATTTTATCATATTCAGTTTTGTCTGTAGGGTTCTCGTGCTCTTCAGACAGCGCCAAAACAAATCCTTCGTATAAAGCAACGAGTCCACGCCCGCCAGAGTCGACAACCCCTACTTCTTTTAATAAGGGGAGTAACTGTGGTGTACGGTTTAAGGCGCGCTGAGCTTCTTTTAAAGTCACTTTTAAAAGCTTCTCGATATCCTGACTGCGTTTTGCTTGAGCTACGGCGGCTTTGGCGGCATCCTTCGCAACAGTTAAAATCGTTCCTTCCACAGGCTTCATAACAGCTTTATATGCCGTATCTACACCCGCTTGGAGGGCTTCAGCCAACGCCATGGCATGTAGACTCTCCTCAGCTTCCAGCGTCTTAGCAAACCCACGAAAAAGTTGGGACAAAATAACGCCTGAGTTGCCACGCGCGCCCATAAGTAGCCCCTTCGCAAATAATGTGGCTACCTTACCAACTGTATCAGGCTTTCCAGTTCGTATGTGCGCAATGCCCGACTTAATCGTCAAGGACATATTCGTTCCCGTATCCCCATCTGGAACAGGAAACACATTAAGGGCATTAATGGTGTTCGAATAGCGTGTGATTTGTTCTGCCCCTTTAAATAAAAGAGCTTTAAATTGTTCAGTATTCAATGCTTCAAAACCCACACAGTTACCTCCTAGATTAATCGGTCGTCGTCAGGCGTACACCCTGGACAAATATATTGACAGCATCCACCTCAACGCCAAGCATTTGGTCGAGTGTATATTTGACCTTAGTCTGTACGTTATGAGCAATTTCAGAGATCTTAGTCCCATAGCTGACGATAATGTACATATCTATAATAATTTTATCCTCTATTTGTCTGACAATAACGCCTTTGCTAAAATTATCTCTTTTGAGCAGTTCTGTAATACCGTCTTTTAACTGACGCTGCGAAGCCATGCCGATGATGCCGTAGCAATCAACTGCAGCGCCCCCTGCTATTGTAGCAATGACATCTGTTGTTACATCAATAGGACCAAAGTCGGTTCTTAATTCAATAGCCAAAGGAAACACCCCTTATTAAATCGTCTCTATATCCATTTTACTATAAAAACTCCTTAATTACACTAACAGAAATTAATGGCTGGTCACAAGCTCATTTGTTCTCTAGTCAAACACAAACAGACGATAAAGGGTGAAGGAACAGCCGTTGACTTTAAATTTCTTGAAATGCTATAAAAACAGTGGTAATATAAATTCGTGTTTGTTCTTTAATTAATGTCTATGATAGGGCTAGGCTACAGGCCCTCGGTATTATTGTCAGAATCATAACGCATGGTCATGAGAGGCTGACGGTTTAAAGGAGGTTATGAGAATGGGTAAAAAATGCTACGTTACTGGAAAAACAACGAAGTTCGGGCAAAATCGTTCCTTCGCTGAAAATAAGTCAAAGCGTAAATTCAAAGCGAATCTGCAAAAAGTCCGCATTTTGGTTGATGGCAAACCAAAACGTGTTTACGTTTCAACAAAAGCTTTAAAATCTGGAAAAGTCGAACGCGTGTAAAAGACTTCAAACAAAAAAGCACCTATCTGGGTGCTTTTTTGTTTAACCTTTTTTAAATGACCCTAAGATCGCTTTGACGAATCCTCCTAAAAATTTCGGCAATTTGATCGTATAAAACTTCATAATCCTCCTCCTTGCATGTGGCCCCGTTTCTGTATCTATAACCTATAAAAGAACATAAGACTTGTTACTAGTATATTCATTAATTTAGATTTAGTACCCTATTTATCTATCTTTTTTTGAAAATCTTAAAAGACGTACCTCATCCAAGGGACTGAAAGAATCCCTTTTAATAAGACGCTGCCGGCTTGACTGTTGTTTTCCACTACACCTCTCGTACCTTCACTGCCTGCACGATGCAGCGGGATTGACGTTCAATGCACAGGACATGCTAGCTTGGGCTTGTCGCCTTTGCACAGGATTCTAGTATCACACATCTTAAGTGAGATGCTGAGAAACATGTGTTATTAAAGTCTTCCGAAATTCTCAGTCTTATGCCGTGAATCCATTTTTTCATCACAGTATTAGCATAATTTTTCACACTGAAAAAATTAGATTTTTCAAGGGGCTTCGTCTCGTCTTATTTTTTTACTTCAAGACCAGCCTTACGCAGTCATCAAGCCTACAACTACGTCAGAACGCTTTTGCATCTTTACTTTGAATGCAGAAAACAATGCCCTCTTCAATCGTGATCTTAGCCTCTTCATCCAAGATTTCATTGCTAATGCACAACGAAGACCCCCACTGCAGATGGGCACGTTGAAGGGGGTATTTGACCCCCTCAATGGTTAAGCCAGTAATCGCCGCACTAAAAGCAACGAGCGATAGATACGGAAAACGGGTTGATTTTCTAACAGTATAGGCGCCAGGGTATAAAAGAGTGACGATATTTTGTGCATCGACAAGAAGGAATTTTCCAGAGGCATTTTTGATTAGCATTTGGACATTAATCAAAGTATGATCTAAGCGTCCTCCCGTCGCTCCCACTATATAGCAAACTTCATGAGGGCGTTCGAGCACCCAATTAAGGGCAATTTCTAAATCTGTATAGTCTTTCTCAGGTTGGAAATAATCAATATCAATCTCTTGATCAGCAATATAACGGCGTTCTTCATTACTGACTGAGTCAAAATCACCAAATGCCTTTATTGGATATATATGATGCTGTAACAGAATTAATGTCCCCCGGTCGACACCAATCCATTGAACATCTGTAAATAGCGGGTCATTTAAATCCGGTAAATGCGCATCAGGTCCCCCAGCTAATATAGCAAATTTCATAGTTATTTCCTTTCAAGCAATTGTGGTGCTGATTTTACAAATAAGGATAACACAAAAGCAATAAGAATAAACGATGGTACAATGTAACCAAGATTATACACAAAGGAATAAAGGGCAACCGGTGTTCCTTTTGGTGCATATGAACCAAACCAAATCACGCCTGATAAAAAGTGACTGATCAATCTTAAAAAGCTGCCTAAGGCTGATGCAAATATAATCATGATTACCTTGCCTTTATCGGAGGTTCCTGATGATAATTTGAACACCCCAGCAACACCTACTAATAAAAAGGCGATCGGATAATCCAATAAAAATTGGATAGGGTGAACCACTTCAGGAGCGATCAAGCAATCGACAATCCCATAAACCGCGCCCATGATCATGCCCCATAACGCGCCACGGCGCAATGCAAATAAAACAATTGGAAGCATTTCAAGTGACACAGACCCTCCGTAAGCCCACGGCGCATTAAATTTTAAAAAACTAAGAATCACAGCAAGTGCTACCATTAAAGCGGCTTCAGTAAGAAGCAAAACTTTACTCGTTTCTTTATTCATTCTCTTCTCCCCCAAAAAATTAAAAATGCCCGTATGTCTCGCGAAAGACATACGGGTTGTTTAACATCTAAAAAATATTAACTCAGCAATGTTATTACCACGATCCCTTCGCAGGCATGATCCAACAGGTTCGATGGGTCGGAAGCTTAACTTCCCTCTCAGCCTTGTTCAAGACTCCCCATGTGGTTGTTTATAATGCTATATTCACTTTCCAGCCTATATTATATGCCTTTTAGTCGATTGATGGCAAGTTCACGATCTTGTTCATTAAAGATCGCTGATCCAGCAACAAATAACGTTGCTCCAGCTTCACGGCATAGCGGCAGTGTTTTCGCATTAATGCCACCATCTACTTCTATATCGATCTCTCTGCCACTCGCTTCAATCAAACGTCGCACCGCTTTTATCTTATCTAACATTTTTAAGATAAAAGATTGACCGCCAAAACCAGGATTGACTGTCATAACCAAGACAAAATCAACGTCATCAATAACATAATTAAGCATGCTGGCAGGTGTTGCTGGATTAAGAACAACCCCAGCCTTGACCTGATGACTTTTGATCAATTGAATCGTGCGATGCAAATGTGTCGTTGCCTCAACATGAACAGATAGCATATCAGCACCTGCTTTACAAAAATCAGCAACATACCGCTCAGGATTTTCAATCATTAAGTGCACGTCGAGCTCACTGGAGGTATGTTCGCGGAGAGCAGACACAACATTGCTTCCCATTGCGATATTGGGTACAAAAAGGCCATCCATCACATCAATGTGTAAGATATCGGCACCAGCCTTTTCAACGGAATCGACTTCTGATGCAAGATTTAAAAAATCGGCTGCAAGGAGGGAAGGAGCAATTCTTACCATTTTAATATCGCTTCTTTCTATTAGAAATTTCTTGATAAAACTGTTTATAGTGCTGATAGCGATGAGCCGCGATGTCTCCAGATTCGACTCGCGCTCGCACCGCACAATCCGGTTCGTTCAAATGGGAGCAGCCTCTAAACTTGCACTCATGAGACACCTCTTGAAACTCCGGAAAGCAACGGGATAAATCATCACCATCTAATATTTGAAAGTCCAAGGAACTAAATCCAGGTGTATCCGCCACAAAACCGCCACCGACCTTTAGCAATTCTACATGACGTGTGGTATGCTTGCCACGGCTAAGCGCTTTGGAAATCTCTCCTGTTTCAATTTCAAGCTCTGGGCGCAAACGATTCAGTAATGAGGATTTGCCAACACCCGATTGTCCAGCAAGAACAGTTGTTTTTCCATCTAAGTAGCCGACGATCTCTTCAAGTCCCTGCTCCTCGTTCCCACTGATTAGAAATACCGTATAGCCAATCTCCCGATAGAGCCCAGCATAGTCATTAATAGAGGCCTTATCATTAAGACTTGCCTCCACCTTATCCATCTTTGTGATACATATGAGCGGCGAAATCCCATGAGCTTCGATATGAACAAGAAAGCGATCAAGCAATCCCGTATCGAAGTCAGGCTCCTTAGCTGCAAAAGTGACAAGCGCTTGATCCACATTAGCAATCGGTGGACGAACCAATGCATTCCGCCGCTCATGAATGGCTAAAACCATGCCATCGGTTGTATTTGTGGATTCATATTCAACCCAATCTCCGACAAGGGGAGTCAGTTTTCGTTTTCGAAAATTCCCTCGCCCACGACATTGGTAAATCACATCATGATCTTCTATATAATAAAAACCACTAAGCGACTTTATGATCTTACCAACTGCCATTTCATCCGCTCCATTTTAATCAATATCGTTATAGTGAATGGTCTTGTCTTGAATAAGCTGTCCGTCTTTATAGACTTGGTAGCTGGCCTTACTCCCAGGATCTATTGTAAGAGGCAGGTTATATACCTTTGTTTTGGTAATGCTTTCGTTTACAAATTGCTCGTGATCATGCTTAGCATCCGTATAATAAATGACCACATTGATCGGTTGTGGCTCATCATCGTCAGTTGATGGCTGATTTCCGTCCTGCCCATTATTATTGTCTTTGTTATTGTCACTATCGGCATTTTTATCATTAGCATTCGAATCTTTACTGTTGCCATTATTTTGGTTTTGACTTGTTGGGTTATTTACAGTAATCGTAATTTGTTCTACTGTCGACTTCGGTTTTTCTTCTTTTCCTTTCGACAGATACACTGTAACCGTTGTTCCCTCTTCAGCTTGACTTTCTGATGCGGGATCAGTTTTCAACACATGCCCCTCCGGCACACTATTGGAGTAATCTCCTTCGGCAAAAGTGACCTCAAAACCAGCATCCTTCAAAGCCTTTTCCGCATCGTCTTTGGACTGGCCCTGTACATCTGGTACGCTAATTTGTCTTGGCCCTGTGCTATAAGTCAACTCTAGTACCGTGTCCTCTGGTACATTTTTACTTCCTGCTTCTGGTGTTTGGGCAATGACTTGTCCCTCTGGATCTTTGCTAGAAGGCACACCAATGTACTTGACATCTTTGTATTTATTCTCATCAATTAACTGCTTCACCGTTTCAATATCATAACCGACGTAGTCCTGTATGACCTCTTTTTTGGGTCCTTTACTCACGGTTAAATTCACCTGAGTGTGTTCCTTTACTTCTACGCCTGCTGAAGGATCCTGACTGATGACCACTCCTGCAGGGGAATCATCATCATAAACCTCTTTTTTCTTGACGCTGAGCTGTTTATCCTCTAACCGATCTCTTGCTTGTTCATAGGTCAACCCCTTCACTTTAGGAACCTGTACATTATCGACCTGTAACCATTTTGGAAGTACAATAATTGCTGCAACGATAAGCGCTAAGAGAACAATGCCAATAGTAGTCCACATGATTACGCGCTTTTTCTTTTTCTTCTTTCCTTTATTGCCAGAGGGCTCACCCTTTTTTTCCGCGGTTTCTGTTTCTTCCTTTTTAACTGGTTCAACACTTGTCTCATCAGCAGAGGAGATCTCCTTATCCTCCTTAAGAGGCGTCATGACTAAAGTTTGATCAGGGTCTTCCTCCTTAAAGGGCATGATGCTCGGTTCATTAATCCGCTCTGGATTAAGGGCCGTCGATAAATCATCATATAGATCGCCCATACTGTCATAGCGATCATCTGGATTTTTTGCTAACGCTCTGAAAATGATATTTTCCAAGCTTTGCGGCAAGCTTTCATTCAATTCTTTCGGCGGAATGACCTCATCATTGAGATGCTTAAGTGCAACAGATACTGGAGTGTCCCCAGAAAACGGAAGTTGGCCTGTGAGCATTTCATACATGACGATGCCAAAGCCATAAATATCCGATTTAACCGTCGCTTTGCCTCCACGGGCTTGTTCAGGAGAGATATAATGGGCTGACCCCATGATGGAATTGGTATAGGTAATCGTCGTTGACGTCAGACCCATAGCAATGCCGAAATCAGTCACCTTCACATGATCTTGATCATCAATAAGAATATTTTGCGGTTTGATATCTCTATGAATAATACCATGCTGATGGGCATGCTCAATGGCTGATGCAATTTGCTTTAACACAAACACCGCATTGTCGGGAGGCACAGGTGCAAATTCTTTGATGTATGTTTTTAACGTCGTGCCATCTATGTACTCCATAACAATATAATAAAGGTCTTCTTCTTCACCAATGTCGTAAATATTGACTATATTTGAGTGAGAGAGACTGGCGACAGCTTCTGCTTCTCTTCGGAAGCGACGGATAAAGGCTTCATCTGTTGAAAATTGCTGACGAAGAATTTTAACTGCACAATAGCGATCTAAAATGAGATCCTCTGCTTTATAGACAACCGCCATTCCCCCATCACCAATGCGCGAAATGATTTTATAGCGATCATTAATTCGTTTTCCAATCATAAAGTTTCACCATCATCATGTTCTACAATTGTCAGGGTAATATTATCATTTCCACCGGCGCTATTTGCTTGAGCAACCAGTTGGTTTGCCTGCTCGTCAAGAGAAGTCGCATTGGCGAGTACGGACACGATCTTGTCTTCACTCACCATATCCGACAATCCATCGGAGCACAGTAAAAGACGATCACCCTTTGCCCATTGAAAATGTTGAATATCACACTCCGGATCCGGAGTTGTCCCTAGAGCCTTTGTAATAATGTTCTTTTTCGGATGCACGTCGGCATCCTCCTTTGTGATTTGTCCAGCTTTGAGCAGCTCATTAACAAGAGAATGATCCTCGGTCACCTGCTTAAGAGCATCCTGATCTCGCATGAGATAGCAGCGACTATCTCCGACATTCACCACAAAGACTTTCTCTGTGTCACATAAAGCAGCAACAAGAGTGGTCCCCATCCCCTTATACTCCGAATGCCTAGAAGCTTCATCAAAAATATAAGCATTCGCAGTTGCCACTGTCTGTTCTAACCATTGAATGATCGCCTCATCATCAGCCTCTATATCAAATTGACTCCAGCATTCATTAATCTTTTCTAAGGCTAGCTTACTGGCCACGTCTCCAGCCTGATGACCACCCATTCCGTCAGCAACGACCGCTAGGATATAAGGCGCCTTACGAAATATGCCGCCACTATCTTCATTATGTTCTCTAAGTTTACCGGGATCTGTTTTAAAAATTGTCTTCATAACAACACCTCTTTTGATTCCCTTCAACCGTACCTACTTTTGTTAGTCATGAATATCGCTCGTCTGGCTAACATCTATGAGAATTAGTTTACCATATTCTCTAGCAATCTGTTCCTTACTTTTTAACAAAACAACTGATAAAGAAGCCATCCGTATCAAAATCCTGCGGAAGGATTTGTACCATTCCTTTTCCATACCACCGGGAGTGGTTTTGAAGCGTCTGAGGCAACCGATCCATTAATGCATGATCTACTTCAAAATCAGTGAACTCTTGCAAAAATCTTTCAGCCGTCCCAACATTTTCTTCCTTATCAACCGTACACGTGCTGTAAACCAGCTTTCCACCTTTTTTGAGTAAAGGGGCAACCGCTGCTAGAATCTTTGTTTGGATCTCTGCAATCTGCTCGATATCCTTCACTGTCTTCTGGTATTTGATTTCCGGTTTGCGTCGAATGACGCCAAATCCGGTACAAGGGGCATCAACGAGAATGCAATCAAAAGAGGCCGGCTCGAAAGCCTCTTGAACACTCCTGGCATCCAGTGCGTGTGTATGAATACTTCTAAGATCCAAACGCGCTGCACTCTTTTCAATCAGCTTTGTCTTATGTTGATGGATGTCTAAGGCAATAATGTCCCCTTCATCTGCCATTTTTTCAGCAATATGTGTTGTCTTACCTCCTGGACCTGCACAAGCATCAAGTATGCGCATCATCGGTTGGGGGGCAAGCGCCACGTTGACAAGCATAGAGCTTTCATCTTGTATGGTTACTTTTCCCTCTTTATATAAGGGGTGGCTCAAAATCTTACCCTTGTTTAAGATGAGTGCATCATCTGATAGTCGCCCTTTTTCAGCGTCGAGCCCTGTCTCTAAAAGGGCTGCCAATGCTTCATCACGTGACATTTTTAACGCATTGACACGCAATGTCGTTAGCGGCGCCGTATTGTTGTAATCACACATCGTTCGGGTTGCTTCTATACCGTAATAGCTAAGCCAGCGCTTTAACAGCCATTGTGGATGACTGGTCTCTATAGAGAGCCTTTCAATTGGATCTTTGATCCCCTCAAGATTAGGCAATCCTTTGCGCTGAGTCGCACGCAATACCCCATTGACCAGACCAGCAATCCCTTTATGCCCGCGCTTCTTAGCGATCGTTACCGCTTCACTGACAATGGCATGATCAGGGACCTTATCTAAAAAGGTAAATTGAAAGAAGGAGAGCCGTAAAAGCAATCGAACCCAGGGCTCCATTTTCTTTTCATTTTTGACAAAGGTGCGAATATAATAGTCTAATGTGAGTTGTCTTTGCAATGTACCATAGACGATTTGTGTGAGTAAAGCTACATCTTTTTCTGATAGAGCTGCCTTTTCAATCGCATGATTCAGAGCTAGCTGACTATACGCGCCTTGCTTTTCAATCTTTTCTAATACATTAAGGGCTACTTCCCGGACAGTTACTGTCAAACGAATCGTTCTCCTTTATTCAACGCGCCTCCACGCACAAAATCTCCCGCGCGCATGCGTTTCTTTCCTGCTGGCTGACATTCTACAATTTTAACCGCAGTAGAATCCCCCGTTTGAACAACAAAGCCGTCCTTTTCAATAGCGATAACCGTCCCTGGCGGTTCTGCTGATTCTATCGCTGCTTTCTTTGCTTCCCAAAGCTTCATCACCTGGTCCTTGTAAACAGTATAGGCACCTGGGAACGGATTAAGACCTCGAATTTGATTATAGATGCTTTCACCGGGCTTATGCCAATCGATCTTTTCATCCTCACGGCGAATCGTTGGTGAATACGTCACTTTGGCTTCTTCTTGGGGGACGGGGTGAATCTCGCCTTTTAAGAGAGCAGGCAGTGTTTCTGATAACAAGCGAGCCCCCGCCTGACTCAGCTTATCATGCATGGTACCAACGTTATCCGTTTCTTCAATAGGAACCGTTACTTGTGATAAAATATCTCCAGCATCCATCGCCTTCACCATATACATAATGGTAACCCCTGTTTCTTTTTTTCCATCAATGATCGCCTTATGTATAGGGGCTCCTCCACGATATTCTGGTAGTAAGGACGCATGAACATTAATCGCGCCATGGCTTGGGGCGTTCAAAATGGATTCAGGTAATATCTGCCCGTAAGCACAGGTGACAATTAAGTCAGGCTCATAAGCCAGTATCTCATCAACGGCTTCAGGCACGCGAATTTTCTCTGGCTGGAGGACTGGAATCCCTTGGGCAACAGCAAGCGCTTTGACCGGAGGGGGTGTCAGTGTCTTCTTTCTTCCTTTTGGTCGATCAGGCTGCGTAACCACAGCAACGACTTGGTAGTCATCATCGATAAGCTGCTGTAAAACAGGAACTGCAAAGTCGGGGGTACCCATAAAAATAACGTTCATTATACCATTCCCTTCTAAAAAATGAGACTGACTCAACCGTTCTGAAAGCTAAAGCCCACAGAATCATGTTTGGTTAAAAACGCTTCTATTGACAATATAAAGGAATCTGCGAGACTCCTGAAGGATGAGCAAGAAGGATCACTGAAAAGCAGGTAGATTCCTTTTTACTGGATAAAAACTCTTGAATTTTAGATGAATAGAGCGCGTCCGGCCAAAAGGGTTAACCGCCGTTCACTCTCATTTGTTATTCCCTGTCTCTTACATCAAAATATACGGATCTATATCAACAGTAATAGAGAGTCCCTCTTTGGAAAACGCGTGCTGATAATGGTCTAGAACCTCTTTCAAAACACGATTTAACTGCGGTTCATTTTTATATTTTATCATGCATTGACAGCGATATCTATCTTTGATCCTAGCAATAGGAGGGGCCACTGGCCCAAGGAGAATCGCCTGATTAGAAAGCTCTCGTTTAAGCAAACTGACAATCTTTGTCGCTACATCTGATGCTTTAGCAAATGATTCGTGTGTGACGGTCACTAATGACAAATAATAAAAAGGCGGATAATTGTGGCGTTTTCTAGAGAACATTTCCTTTTGATAAAATTGCAGGTAATCATGCTCTGAAGCCAATGTCACCGCATAATGATCAGGCATATAGCTTTGTATGACGACTTCACCATCTAGCTTATGCCGCCCAGCTCGTCCACCAACCTGTGTTAATAATTGAAAGGTTTTCTCTGTTGAACGAAAATCTGGCAAATGGAGCATCGCATCGGCTGCCAATACGCCTACCAAAGTCACCTTTTCAAAGTCCAGGCCTTTAGCAATCATCTGTGTCCCTAGTAAAATATCAGCCTCACCACGTCCAAAGGCTCTAAGAAACTGCTCGTGAGCCCCTTTTTTGCGCGTTGTATCCACATCCATTCTGATGACCCGCGCTTCTGGCAAAAGTGTGGTTAGTGCTTCCTCAACCTTTTGGGTTCCAGAACCAAAGAAGCGGATATGCTCACTCCCACAGCTCGGACAAAGGGTGGGCGCTACCTCTTCATACCCACAATAGTGGCATTTCACTTTGTTTTGTTTTCGATGAAAGGTGAGCGAAATATCACAGTGCGGACAGGTAACGACATGTCCACAGTCTCGACACATAATAAAGGTCGAATACCCCCGTCTATTAAGAAATAATACACTTTGCTCCCCGCGATCTAATCGTTCTTGTAATTTTTCCATTAATTCACGTGAGAACATCGAGCGATTGCCTTCGCGCAGCTCTTCACGCATATCAACAATCGTGACTGGTGGCATTGGCTTTTGATTGACCCGTTCGCTTAATGTCGCGAGCTGATAGACCCCTTTTTGTGCACGCGCATAGGATTCTAACGAAGGGGTCGCGCTTCCTAAAATAACTGGACAGTGATGAAATTCCCCGCGGAATATCGCAACCTCCCGCGCATGATAACGTGGACTTTCCTCCTGCTTATAGCTCGTTTCATGTTCCTCATCAATAATAATGATCCCTAAATTCTTAAAAGGAGCAAAGACAGCTGAACGGGCACCAACGACCACGCGGACCTCACCACGATGAATTTTCCGCCATTCATCATGCTTTTCTCCGCGATTCAGCCCGCTATGTAAAACAGCCACTTCCCCACCAAAGCGCCCTCTAAATCGCTCCACCATTTGTGGGGTGAGTGAAATTTCTGGCACAAGCACAATTGCTTCTTTTCCTTGTTCAAGCACCTGCTGAATCGATTGCAGGTAAATTTCCGTCTTCCCACTTCCAGTCACTCCATGAACCAAATGGACCCGATGCCGCTTCTCGTTGACATCCTGAAGAATCGGATCGAGTGTTCGCTGCTGCTCTTCGGTAAGCTGTAAGGGCGAAGTGGGCTGACTCACTTGTTTAAAAGGATCACGGTACACTTCTTTATCGTAGGAGCGGAACAGTTTTTTCTCAATAAGACTCTGAAGCGTGGCCCGAGAGACCTGACATGTTGCCATTAATTCGGTAAGGGGCAGCGCAGCACTGATCTCGTGATCAATAAAATATTTAACTACCGCGTACTGCTTCTTAGCTTGGCCACCCAGCAAGTTGAATTGCTTGGCCAGCTCTTCCCCTGTGTATAAAGGCTCCATCACTTTGACGGTTTTAATCGCCTGTTTTTGGTCGACCTGCTGCTTTTCAATGAGGACATCCGCTTGTATCGCCGTTTTAATTGCCTTTAAGCACTCTGGATGCTCCTTTTGCAGCCTAGCCCACTCTACACCTTTATCTGTGGAAAACAAAAAAGCAAGTTCTGAAAATTGGGTCTTTAGCTTTTTGTCGTCTTTGACATGGATAATTTTTTTATAGTTCGCTTTCATGGCTGCAGGAAGCATCGCTTGATAAGCAGAAATTTCATAACAGAGTGTTTGCCTGGCCAACCATTTGCCCATCTTCAACAATTCCTCTGTTAATACAGGGGAATCATCGACAATCGAATCGATCGGTTTAATTTTTTCGACATCTGTTGTCGCCTTAAGGGCGATGATAAAGCCGATCAATTTACGGGGGCCAAATGGAACCACGACGCGCAGGCCCCGCTCTACAACCGATTCTAATGCTTTGGGAATTGCATAATCAAAGGGCTTATCCGTTTGATTCAACGCGAGATCAACAATCACCTCGGCAATCATTTGCTAGCCCTGCTTTTTAATAAAATATCGAGCTCCTCACAAAGCGCCTCTGCAACCTTTTGTTTTGACATCAGTTCTAAATCCTTGGATGCTCCACCTTTATAAATAAAGGTGACACGATTGGTATCGACGGAAAACCCTGCATCAGGTGCGGCCACATTGTTGGCAACGATCATATCCAGCTGCTTTTTTTCTAGCTTTTGCATCGCAAAGTCTTGAAGATGCTCGGTCTCAGCCGCAAAGCCGACAAGGAGCTGATGCGTTTTTCTTTTCCCTAACTCTTGCAATATATCTGGATTACGGACAAAGGTGACTGTCCATTCTCCCTCCGCTTTTTTTATTTTTTGTTCCGAAACAGTTTTCGGTCGATAATCTGCAACCGCAGCCGTTTTTATAACAACATCTGTCTCCTCAAAGCGCTCAATGACTTCCTGGTACATCTCTTGAGCCGAGGTGACATAAATAGTCTCTACACCCCTGGGTGCCCCAAGTGCGGTCGGCCCTGAAATCAGAGTCACATCTGCGCCCTGTTGCGCAGCCGCTTCGGCGATTGCATAACCCATTTTCCCTGAAGAACGATTTGTAAAATAGCGTACAGGGTCCATCTTCTCCTGGGTCGGCCCCGCAGTGACGAGCAGTTTTTTGCCCTTTAAATAAGGGGACGATGGGCGCGGAACAAAATGCGCAGCGGCTTCCTCTGCGATCACTTCAGGTTCAACCATCCGGCCCTTACCAACCCAACCACAAGCCAGCGTACCTTCCTCTGGATCAAGCAGCCGATAACCGATTGTCTTAAGTTTATCCAAATTCTCCCGGACAGTCGGATGGTCATACATATTGACATTCATCGCGGGAGCCACCCATACCGGTGCAGTGGTGGCGAGCAATGTAGTTGTAGCAAGATCATCGGCAATGCCACTAGCCATCTTAGCCATGATATTAGCCGTAGCTGGGGCAACAATGACAAGATCAGCCTGATCAGCTAAATCAATATGGGCAATTTGGTGTGGCACCTGTTCAGTAAATAGATCATCATAAACCGGGTTCCTTGATAAGCCGTGAAAGGTAGTACTTGACACAAACTTTTGAGCACTTTCTGTGAGAATGACATGTACGCGTGCCCCCCATTTTGTTAAAGTACTCGTTAATGCACACGCCTTATAAGCAGCAATGCCTCCGGAAACAATCAGGACAATGTTTTTATCTTTTATACTCATAGCTTGTATTCCTCCGCTCACATAAACAAAAGCATATAATTATTTCAACCGTTTCACGTCAACTCTGGTTATCATTTTATCACATACGTTTGCCCCACACCTATTGGCTTGCTTTAATTGTTCTAAATAATAAGGCTTAGAAAAGCTGTGCACAAAGCGCGCTTAGCTTTTATGAAAAAATAGCGGCAAGCAAGTATTCGCACTTTGTGACCTAAGGGGCTACTCTTTCTTTCAATAAATGAGGCTGCCGAGTGTTTCCCAGCAGCCCTTTTCTAAGCAATCATTGGTGACCTAATTATCTTTCAACATACTCTTCATGTTTAAATTTAATAATCCCTGCATTTATCTCTTCTAACGCCGTCCCCACTAATTTATCGGAATGAATATTCTTAATCAATGGTTTTTCTGATACAGCCAAGTCACGCGCACGCTTCGCAGATAACGTGACGAGTGTATATTTAGAATCAATTTGTTCAAGCAATGTATCGATGGATGGATAGAGCATCATGGTCAATCAACCTCCGTTAATCTTTTATATTTTTCTATGATGCGTGCTTGCTGACAATGTTCAGCAACGACGACCGCTTCGATTCGATCACAAGCACAGTCAACCTGATCGTTTTCAATGACATAGTCATAATGCTTCATCATTTCTATTTCATCTCGTGCAGCATTCAAACGATTCTCAATCAATTTTAAGCTTTCTGTTCCTCTATTCGTAATGCGTTTCTTTAATTCCCCTAGACTCGGAGGAACTAAAAAAATAAAGATCCCTTCAGGAAAATTTTGTTTGACCTGAAGCGCCCCTTGGACTTCAATTTCCAGCAAGACATCCTTGCCCTCATCAAGAGTATCCTGTACATATTGCAACGGAGTCCCATAGAAATTACCGACATATTCCGCCCATTCCAACAATTGATGGTTAGCAATCATCGCTTGAAATTCCTCTTTGGACTTGAAGAAATAATGCACACCATCCTGTTCACCTGCTCGCGGCTTCCTTGTCGTCACAGATATCGAATATTGGAGGTCAGTCCCTCGCTCACGCAACGCCCGACAAACCGTGCCCTTGCCCACGCCTGAAGGTCCTGATAATACAAATAATAATCCTTTTTCCTTAAAATCCATAACTCCATAAACCCCCGCTAATTAGCTTTCGTCAGTGACTTCGTCTTGATAAATCAATCTCTGTGAGACCGTCTCTGGCTGAACAGATGACAAGATGACATGGTCACTATCCATGACAATAACAGCCCGTGTTCGTCTCCCATAAGTCGCATCAATAAGTTTATTTTGCTCTCTTGCAATTTTTATTAAACGTTTAATAGGCTGTGACTCAGGACTGACGATGGAAACAATACGACTTGCTGACGCGATATTACCAAAGCCAATGTTAATTAAAGTGATCATACTCCTAACCCCCTACTGATGTCTCCATTATTCTATATTTTGTACTTGTTCTCTTATCTTTTCTAAGTGACTTTTCACTTCAACCACTTGACGAGCAATATGTATATCATTTGCTTTGGAACCAATCGTATTGATTTCTCGATTCATCTCTTGAATAAGAAAGTCCATCTTTCTGCCAACTGGGCCATCCTCATTTAAAAAAGAATAAAATTGTTGAATATGACTCGACAGCCGGGTCAATTCTTCATCAATATTGGCTTTATCTGAAAAAAAGGCAACTTCATTCAGCAAGCGTGCTTGATCAACAGGTCCAGAGTTTGCTAAGAACTCCGTCATTCTCTGATTAAGACGCTTTCGATACTCCTCTACAACTTGAGGGGCATGATGCCGGATGTCCCTTACAGATTGCTCTAACTCCTTTAATCTTTTGCCTAAATCCTCATGCAAATGTCGCCCTTCTTGAAGACGCATGTCTTGAATATTATACAATGCTTGCTCTAAAACAGAAAGCACGAAATCATCAAGCGCCGAGGATGCCTGATAGACACTTGACACTTCAAACACATCCCCTAATTGGACGACGTCATTAATGTGGTAATCAGCGGGAATGTGGTAGCGTTCAGCGATTTGCTTAAAGCTCTCTACGTACTGATCAAGTAACTGCCAATTGACGCGCACCTCATTGCGAATCAACGGTTCGCCAGATAGTGTTAATTGGACAGTCACCATTCCCCGCTGCAACGTTGATTTGATGGCTCGCTTCATCGCTTCCTCAAGATAAAGGAGCTGACGCGGACTGTGAAACGTGATATCTAAATAACGATGATTTACCGTCCGGATTTCAATAGACACAGTATGGGAAGCATTCGATTGAGAAGCTCGACCATACCCAGTCATACTTTTTAACATTTTATCACATCCAATCCTTATTCTAAACAAAAAAAATGGTCACAACAAGTATTACTCGCTAACTAAAGCACAGTTTGTTTTCTAAATCAGTGCCCCAACTTACAGACACGCTGTCAACATGATATACTAGTGAGATGAAAGAGAGGGATAAAGCATGTCCTTTGATGGGATTGTTACCCGTTCCGTTTGTCGGGAACTTAATAGTGTCTTTGCAGGTGGACGCATCAGCAAAATTTATCAACCGCATCCATCTGACTTAATACTCGTTATACGCTCCCATGGAGCTAATCGCCGCCTGTTGATTTCAACAGGAGCACAATTCACGCGTTTACATATCACAACTCGGGCCATCGATAACCCTGCTGAGCCACCCATGTTTTGTATGCTCATGAGAAAATATCTTGAAGGGAACGTCGTTGAATCGATCCAGCAATTAGATTATGAGCGCATCGTTCATATAGATTTAATAGGAAAAAACGATCTTGGTGATCCCGCACACCGCCGCATGATTATTGAACTAATGGGAAAGCACAGCAACATCATTCTCATTGATCGCGATAACGGGCAAATCATTGATGCGATTAAGCGCCTGCCGCCTTCTATCAATCGCCATCGGACGGTATTACCCGGTCAGCCCTATGTCTTACCGCCTGACCCACATAAACTCGATCCAGCGACGATCACGAGTGATGAATTGCTACAACACTTAGATTTTAATAGCGGCAGACTTGATCGTCAGCTCGTGGAGACAATCAATGGGTTTTCTCCCCTCTTAGCTAAAGAAATTATGCATCGTGCAGGTGTCCCTACACAACAAGCTGTGATTTCAGCTTTTTCAGCGGTGCAGCACTTGATTATTAAAGAAGAGTTCCAGCCACAAATCATTCGCAAGACTGGCGGCAAAGACCACTTTCACGTGCTTCCTTTAACGCATATTGAAGGTGAGGTCGAAACATTCGATTCACCTAGCACGATGTTAGAAACGTACTTTTCATTAAAATCTGAAGCGGATATCGTCAGACAACGCGCTGCCAACCTCAGCCACTGGCTTACCAATGAAAAAAAGAAAAATGAACGGAAGCTGGACAAGCTGCGTGCAACCTTAAAGGATGCCGAGGATGCCTCGCGTTTTCAACTGTATGGGGAGTTGTTGACCGCTCACATGCACCTCGTGAATAAAGGGGATCAATCTGCCACCGTCGTGAATTATTACGACCCCGAGCAGCAAAGTGTCACCATTCCTTTGGATCCCAATCGAACGCCATCAGAAAATGCACAAAGCTTCTTTAAAAAGTATAACAAGTTAAAGACCGCTCAAAAAGTGGTTGAGGAACAAATTAAAGCCACACATCAGGAGATTGACTATTTCGATGCACTGCTTCAGCAAATCACCTCTGCAGGGGTCAATGATATTGATGAAATCCGTGAGGAGCTGGAGGAAGGCGGCTATCTAAAACGGCGAATTTCCAAAGCACGTAAGCAGAAAAATCAGAAGCCTAACCTAGAACACTATACCTCTAGCGAAGGCATTCCCATCCTCGTCGGAAAAAATAATAAACAAAATGAATTTCTAACCACCCGGCAGGCTTCAGCTGAGGACACCTGGTTGCATACCAAGGACATTCCTGGCTCTCACGTGGTGATTCGTGCTAAGGATTTTGGAGAAACCACACTGATGGAAGCCGCTAATTTGGCAGCTTACTTTAGCAAATCATCCATGTCTAGTAGCGTTCCTGTTGACTATACATTGATCAAACACGTCCATAAACCGAATGGAGCGAAGCCAGGATATGTCATTTACGATCATCAAAAAACGGTTTTTGTCACTCCTGATGAGCGCTTAGTCTTGCAGTTAAAAGATCCGAAATAAAAACAGGTCATAGACTTCTCGCAACTTTTGGTAAATTTGACAAAATGACTACATTAAGCCATTTTGTGACGATGTTCAAAGGTTTGTCATTTGAAAGTGATTCCGAGACCGTTATAATGTAAGTAAAACTATTGGATCAAGGAGACTATTACATGAGCAATCACTCGGATAATAACTATAAACCAACGAGTAATAAGAATTATGCCGTACTGATTTGGAGCTTTTCCATCGTGGCCGTTGTCATCATTCTATTGCTATTTTTCTCACCACTTGGTTATCGAGGCAAGGTCGATTTTGACATCAATATTTTGCCAAGAATGAATGCCATCTTCAACAGCTTCACTTTTATCTTTTTGTGGGCCGCCTTTTTTGCTATTCGGAAAAAGAACATTAAGCTACATAGAGGCTTCATTTTAGCTGCATTTGTGGCCACGCTGTTGTTTTTGGTCTCTTATCTCACCTTCCATTATATTTCGCCTGAAACGGCGAAATACGGCGGGCAAGGCTTTATGAGACCTCTCTATTTTACAATTCTGATTACGCACAGTACACTTGCTGCCATCATTGTCCCTTTAGCACTCTTTTCACTTGTCTGGGGCTGGACGATGCAAATCAGCAAGCACAAAAAAATCGTGCGCTGGACAATGCCGATTTGGCTTTACGTCAGTATAACGGGGGTCATCGTCTATCTCATGATGGCGCCATACTATTAATAAAAAAATGCCGAGATTATCGGCATTTTTTCTTTATTAGGCATAATCTAAAGCAACGATATCATCAAAAGGTACTGCGATTAAATCACTTCCGGCGGAGCCTTCTTCTTGGAATGTGACAAAATCACCAGAGACTTCAAAAATTCTTACCCCAAAGATACTATTTCCATTGGATAACATCACTTCATTAAATAAGACATTTTCCAGTCCAAGCAATATTAGACGGCTTCTAAAGCTCACTCTATCTGTGGATGCTAATGGCACTGTCTTTCCCTCCTTTGTTAATACCCAGTCACTACTTTTTTATGGTACAACGACCATTTATGTATCCACACTCGCCTATTTCAAGCAAAATATACACAAATGACTAAGAGAAAAGGAAAGAATCATAAAAAAGTAAACAAACGTCCAATCGGATTGGCTTCTTCATTAATACACTTTAGTAGTCACGTATTTTTATTGTTTTCTCTAAAGGAGGTTATCACATGGCAAGTTTATTTGATGATGACTACTATTGCGGTCATCGAGAGAAGGACGAAAAAAAGGAAAAGAAGCATAAGTGCAATTGTGGGTGCAAAACGTGTATTTGCGAACAATTGAGGAAGCTCACTCCATCACAGCTTTTCTTCATCGTTCCCAATGGCACAAACGCCCCACTCGATCTTGGTGGCTTAACAACCCCTACAATCTTTACCTTTCAAAAATTTGACCCTGAAACCGGTTGTGCGACATTCAGCTATCCTGTTGTTGGGACAACAGGAGTCATCACTCAGCTTTACGTGACGAGCTGTGAACAAATCCAAGGTTTAGCATTTTTGACAACAACGGCTTAACCACTGTTTTTTACTAGCATGAAACAAATGCCTCTACTCAAGTACTTCACAAAAAGAGATTGACCCAAAGGTTTAATGTTTAAGGGCAATCTCTTTTACTTTTATTTGTTAAATTTGATGACATTTTCTCATACCTGCAGGCAGAAGCTCGACTTAAGCCTTTCCATAGATAGCCAGCCTTAAAGCAAAGGAAAGAAAAAGCCTGACAAAAATATGCCAGTCCCTATTTGAATTAGAGAATTTTCTCAAAACCCCCACCTCATCAAGTCATGCATTAAGCTCCTTCAATACCTGCACTCATGAAAAGTGCCCGACACCAATCCGTCGGTTCAGGCAATACCCCTCGGGCAAATTGCCTGAAGTGTGACAGATGCTTGAAATTGTTTAACCATTTCAGCTAGCAGACTCTTTCAACGGGGAATAGGTACTGTCATTGACGTGTGCTGGCCGATGGAATGCTTGTTATTTAACTGCGGAGGTAGTCTATTCCATGAGATAAGCGTTCCTCTGGACATTTAGCGTAGTGTGTTAATTATTAACGACTTTCAACATCAGTGTGATGGGAATTTAATTAAGGGACTCATAGAATGTATCGCAGGGTTTAAATTTATTGTGGGATGATAACAAGAAATACCTGACTTATTCATACTCCAAAAAAATAGGATTTGTAGCCAAGGCCAAGCTTTTTTTGAAAATAATATTGAGAGAGTCACTGCGACGAAGCATTTATAATAATCGCACAGTAAAAAGCTACCTGTTTTTGGGCAGACTTCTCCCTTGATGCCAAAATAAATGTTGAAGTTAGGTATGGTATTGGCGGGTGATTTGCGCTTCTGGCGCTCGCTTTCCGTGGGCACGGCCTTAGCCTCCTCCCTCGCAAAAGACGCTCAGTGCGTGGGCTTCGGACGCGTGCTGTTTCCGCAGGAGTCTCCCGCCATACGCTCCAATCACTCGAGTTTTAGCCTTTGAATGCGCTGTAGTATGTCCCAAAAAAATGTGTGATAAACAAAGCTGGAAGATAACTTGAAGTACAATGATCGACCTGACTTTACTCATTTGCTGGCCACTTTAATAAGCTTTGTCCGTATTGTTTGAATCTGCATATTCTTTTGTCCCTCTGGAAAGCAAAGTGTACGAAGCCAGTTCGTTAGGTTGTACGCCAGCAGGCTTAAGCAGCATTCTTACCTCATTAACTTGGAAGGAATGGCTGCACATTCTATCAAAGTTAAAACCACTCTTTGCTTCCTTGATGTAATTTTCCATCTTTCCTCTTTTCTGATTCTGTCAGATTTTCTATGAATAATCTAGGAAATATATTATCTTTTTGAAAAAACACCTGATCAACAAATTTGCACGCAAAATTTATAGTGTAGATGCCTCTCCTTAGATTAATAGCTTTGTAAAATCTTCACAATGTGCCCAATCAATTGTTTTGCCCTCACCTCTGTGGAATGATTTTCTCTTATAAAATGAACCGCCCTCTGGATGATTTGCTTACGCTTTTCTTCATCCTCTAAGTATTCCTCAACCTTTTCTTCAAAGTTCACCGCTGAGATGTCCACGCAATTCTCATCCGCTTGAAAGCCTAAATCTCTCAATTCCGCATTTAATGGAGCTAATAGACAAGTCCCCGCAGCAGCAGCTTCATAATATTTTAGGACAGGGAAATGCTCCACACTGTCACAGGTTAAAAAAAGTTTAGCCCGACTCAGCAGACGGGCATAATTCTCTCCAACATAATAAGCTTCCTGTTCATCGACATCCCGATAACCAGGGTGTGGAATATAACAAAACCTCGGGTCATCCTTATAATGCGTATAAAAGTGGTGACGCAGCGGGTAAATATGCTCAAATAAAGCACCACTCATCAAGATATCGATATCCTTTTCTTCATTATAAGGCTTAAAAATGTTGATGGGCACATGGTGAGGCAGCCACACCATCCTTGAAAGGAATTCAGGAAACCACTTTTTGAAGGGATCCCGATAAATAGAAAAAATATGCCGAACGCTTTCCTTTTCAATAAAAGCCTTTCGATGCTTCATTTTATATTTCAGATCATGCATGATGATTCCATAAGGAACAGAAGCACTTTTTAGATTGCGTATAAATGGACTGTAGTCTGGTTTGAAATCATTGAGTAAAATAAAGTCTGGCGTTTTTGGACATTGTCTAAGGATGCTTTGAATATCTCCATGCTCATGCCAAACCAACAGCTCGGCATGTTTTTTTAGTGCCTGTATTAAATAATAAGTGCTTCGTTCTGTTCGGTGCGTAAAATCCTTAGTAATAAATAAAAGCGTGATTCTTCGCGCCATAGCGACCTCCTCATTACTCTATTAATCAATAAAGGGACACCATGCTTCTTCTTCCACAGCATTGCTAATCTTTTGATAGGTACACTCTAATCTTGGAAGAAAACGCTCCCCGTATATCATTCTATTAAACCCATCCTTTGAGCCCGAAGATACGAAACTCACTTTATCACTTTTATCCGAGCGAAGCACGAAGTATAGTCCATAATTTTGATCAGGGTGCTCCTCCCAGTCTCGACCTACCTTGGTCATATCAAAGCGATACCAATTGGAGACCCAAGGATACTTGGAACTAAACATATGCTTTAGCGGAACAACACCAATCGGTTCCGCTGACAATTTGGGGCGTTTTCCAGTCTTCAAGCTGTTGTTATCCCAATCCGACAGTACTTGATAGCATTCTACTTCTGCTTGCCCACTCATCCGCTTGTTAGCAAACAAGGTACATCTCGCTTGCTTTATACGATATCCTTTTACAGGTTCCATTGCGAATTTAAGAAAAACTTCTTCAAGTGGTCTTTGGGAGCTGGTCTTTAATTGTATGATCTCTGGTCGCACGTGATGCCGCTGATTTACCGTCACCTGCTTTGCACGTCTGACTTCTCTGTACAGCTCCTGGGGTAATGCAAATAGCTTTTTTCCATTTCTTTTCGCTTGCACATGAGGTTTAATCTGCTCAATTAAATCCAACAGCCGCTCCTGATACGTATGCTGTTGATGAACAAACCGCTGCCCTTGAGCTTTTATTCGCTCTCGCGCTGCTGAATCGCGAAGATATTTTCCGACCTTATCTAAGACGCTCTCGTCTTCGTCGATCGTTACAAGATGCTGATCTGAGATAAAATGCCGAGAAACGGCAGGCGTATTTAATGTCAAGAGACACGTCCCACTCCCCATGGCTTCAAATGTGCGCCGTGTTAAAAGCTGTGGAGAATTTTGAATCCCTATGGTTAGCTTTGAAGAGCTGTAGACACTCGGGATCTCTTGATAAGGAATGGTTCCATGAACAACAAGTTTTGAGCTCAGAGAGGATATGTTTTTTATATAATCTCGCCATCCTGCTCCGTATATATGGAAGGAATACTCCTGCTGCTTTAATAAAGGGTCAACTAACCGCTTCAAGCCTGCATAACGAAAAGGACAAAGCTCCGGCAAGATTGGACTGTAATTGCCTACTAAGGCAATATCTGCTTGGTAGTTGGCTTCTAGCGGGCGGCTATGATGGAGTGTGGGATAACATGCTAAGGGTAAATATCCTGCTGGAATGCCTAACTGATGATAAAATGCTTCAAAACCATACTCATGGGTCACCACATAATCTGGGGTGGCCTGTTCAATCATATATTTACTCCATAATTCAGTATGAACAGGATCTTCAAGTGACCAAAAAACATGAAAAGCCTCTTGTTCCTGACAATAGCGCTTCACGACATCCAAATATTTTCTTTTATGCCAGGATGTCCAGCCACTCGTTAAAATAATATCTGGCTTAAACGCCTCTAAGGCTTGCATTAACTGTTCGCTTGTCCCTTGTTCCGGAGAGAACTGAGGGGTCTCACAGGGTATGCCCATATCATGAAACGTTCTAGTTAATGTTTCAGAAAAAAACGTAAAGGTTTCTAAATAAAACCAGCGCAAGCTAGGCCCTCCTTTTTCACCAAATTTAGATCGCGCCAAGCCTATTCTCATATGCCTCAACCTTATGAAATGAATCAAATAGATTCTTCTAACCATTGCACTTTAGGAACATCGCGTAAATAGCGTGCAGGGTTGCCAACAACAATCGTTTTAGCAGGAACATCTTTTGTAACCACACTTCCCGCTCCAACAAACGCCTCTCTTTCTATCGTAATTCCCGGGAGAATGACGCTCCCTGCCCCAATTCTACCACCATATTTTACCGTGACGCCTTTGAAAGCTGGGCGCACCTTTGCCCGTGCCGCAAATGGATCATTAGAAGTGATGACACCTGGTGCAATGAAGGCGCGATCCTCAAGGATAGAAAAAGCTGTAATATAAGCATTTGTTTCAATCTTGACATGAGCTCCGATTGTCGTATGTTCCTCAATTGCCACCCCTCTCCCAATGATCGACTGCTCCCCAATCGTGACATGCTCTCGAACAGTCACCATGTCTGCAACATAAGATTGTGGATGGATCGTTACGCCTTTATAGATGATCGCATGCGTTCCTACCCGAGAGCCTGCTCCAATGACAGTTGGAGCAAGTTCTGTTGTCTCTCGCTTATAAGGAAGCCTGCCGATGACTGCAAAATCACCAATTTCTACATCATCTTCAATAACGACATCATCCTTTATCACGACATGGTGCCCAATTTTGACACGCTTACCCACTCTGACATTCTTACCTACCTGCAAACCGGTATTGCTTTGGCATATTTTTGCCTTTTGAGCTGGTGTTTGCTCTGAATGGCCCATCACGTATTCCCTCCCTACAAAGCTTTTTTAATCAACTCATGCTTCTTCTCTTTAATGAGAAAAAAATTCTCTGACCTTATCTACAATGTAGGCTTTTTCATTATCGGTAAGCTCGGGAAAGATCGGAAATGCAATCGTCTGTCCTGCCACAGCCTCAGCCTGAGGTAAGACGATATGACTCTGTTGATTTTCTAAAGCCTTTTGTTGGTGAAGTGCCAGTGGATAATAAATTCCTGTCCCTATCCCATATTTTTGTAAGTAGGCTTTAAGTGCTTCCGCCCGCTCCGTTTTGACAACAAATAAATGATACACATGCTCTCGGTCATTAAATTGTGGAGGAAGCTGTAGAGGCAGTCCTGCTAATTCACGGATAAACTGCTGAGCATTACGCTGTCTTTCAGCATTCCATGTCTTTAAATGATCCAATTTTACCGAAAGAATAGCTGCTTGTATTTCATCTAAACGACTATTATAGCCCACCGCTGAATGATGATATTTTTTATAAGTCCCATGTGTTTTCAATAAGCGAATGGTTTTGGCGTAAGCCGCATTATTGGTCAAAATCATGCCACCATCCCCACAGCCTCCTAAATTTTTCGTTGGATAGAACGATAAGCAGCTTAAATCTCCCCATGTCTCAACAGGACGCCCTTGAAAGGTCGCACCAGCCGCTTGACAACTATCTTGAATCACCACAAGGTCATATAGCTCACTCAGCCGGCGAATCTCGGCCAAGTTCACGGGTAAACCAAAGAGATGGACGGGAATGATGGCTTTTGTCTTTGAGGTCACTGCCGCTTCAAGCTGGCTGACTTCCATTAAATAAGACGATGGATCGATATCGACAAAAACAGGCCGAGCCCCTACTTGGAGAATGGCTTCTACTGTAGCAAAAAATGTGTAAGGCGTCGTTATCACTTCATCTCCTGGGCCAATGCCGGCAGCTTTTAAAGAGAGAATTAAGGCATCAGTACCACTATTAACACCTATTGCATATTTGGTGGATGTCGCCTGCTGCATCTTCTCCTCAAAACGCTGATTTTCTTGACCTGCAATAAATTCTCCACACATCATAACACGCTTGATCGCCTCGTCTAATTCATTTTTTAACTTCTCTTGTTGTCGCTTGATATCCATCAAAGGAATCAATATTCCCAAAAAGCGCACCCCTTTCTCATTTTTTTATATACATATAGAAGAGTATAATGCCCAGTATTTTAACGCATACAGGAGTGAATGTGATGACAGCTTCCCCTATAAAAGTTGGCCTTATTGGTACAGGATTTATGGGCCAAAATCATCTCAGACATTTAGTCGCCATGGATCACGTAGAAATGGTAGGCATTCACGATGTCATCCAGGAACACGGCATGAAAATCAGTCAGGACTATCATGTGCCCTTCTTTACATCAGCTGAAGACTTGATTGATCACGTGGATATGATTGTTGTGACTGTCCAACCACCCAGCATTTTGAATTGACCAAAAAGGTGATATTGGCTGATACCCATGTATTTGTTGAAAAACCTTTTACACACAGCTTGGAAGAGGCGCTTGAAATTGAGGCGCTTGTGAAGCAGCACCCAGTGCAAGTTCAAATCGGTCATGTCGAGCGTTTTAATCCCGTCTATCAAGCACTCATCCAGCAGGTGCAATGGGAAGACATTGTTTCTATTGCCTTTAAGAGGCATATCCCATTAAGGAAAAAGGTCGACGTTGACATCATTCTCGCCGTCATGGTGCATGATCTCGATCTGCTTCTTCATATCAGCCAACAGCTCAGCACTTCCATTAAAACGCTGACTGCCAATGCTGTCACAGACCGACATCTGCTCATTCCACCATTATTGGATAACGTCTGTGTCATGTCGACCCTGAGTAATGGCATCTTAGCTCAACTCTCAAGTAATCGCTCAGGTGCTCATCACGAGCGACGTATCCAAATCATTGAGAAAGAGCGGACCTTAAATGCAGATCTTTTAAATAATGAAATAGAAATCTTATCGCGCCAAAATAAAAATACTTATGCTGTTGATCGCCAAATCATAAAAATCGATCAAAACAACGCATTAAGAGAAGAAATGCAAGGTTTTATCAAGGCGATTCAATCGGGAGAACGCCCTGAAATTAACGAAAAAGATGGCCGTGAGGTTATGGCACTCATTGACACCATTATGAAAGCCATTCGGACTCAACGCTTTTGATCCAAAAGCATATCGCCAATCATCTCATTTACACCATAGGATGGCGCTCTTCTGAAATCCTTTGTTAGCTTGGAAATATCACAAAAAAAGTTGGGGGTCGTTAACTCTTTTCCTTCTCGATCTGAAGGCTGAAAGACGACCTCCACCTCCTTATTTAACTGTTTTTTGGCAACCCAAGTCATACGATGAGCCAAATCCTTGATTGAAAGGGATTCCGGCCCACCAAGATTGTAGATTCCTGTATGAGAAGTTAAAGCCTCCTCATAATAGCGCACAACATCATTAATATGAATAAAATTGCGCATCTGCTTACCACTGCCAAAAACAGTCAGTGGTTTGTCCTTTTTGATGGCTTGACACATCAGCTGCAGTACCGTTCCCTTTTCCACCAACCCCTTGCCACATACGTTGGTTTGCCGAAAAATAACATAATCTATATTTGCCTGTTTGTGATAGGCCAAGATCAGTTGTTCTCCCCATTGCTTCAAGTGACCATAAAAATTATAAGGGGAGACCTGGGACTGCTCTGAAATGTGTGCTTGATTTGGGGCATATACTGCAAAGGATGATGGAAAGATGATTTTCTTTAGCTTGTGCTTCGATCCCTCTTCTAAAAGGTTGTATACCGTTAACACATTGGTTAATATTGCGCGCTGACTATAAGTTTCACAATCCGGTATGGCACTCATCGCCGCACAATGGACGACGACTGTAATATCTTTCATGAGAGGCTCTACTTCCTCTCGATTTGTCAAATCCACCTTTTCTACCGGAACGTCACCTACCCTTTGCAGTTGACCCCCTTCAAAGCTATCAACTGCTCTTAGCTGGATATGCTTATTTTTCTTCTTCAAATAATGGATGAAGAAGGAGCCAATATAGCCAGCTGCACCAGTCACTAAGATCATTTCTAACCCCTCCTCTCTAGTAACCTATTCACAGCATCATTAAATGAATGGGCAAGAAGAGAAATTTGGTTGAGTGACTATTCCGGGGGAAGGAAGTAGCAAACTTAAATGAGGCTTCATATATTACCAACAATGGTTCTGCATTATTTTTATAAAGGTGGTTGACTTATGATTTTACTCACAGGCGCTGATGGCTATTTAGGATGGCCAGCATTCTTAAAATTAGGAAAAGCATTTCCAGAAGAACAGATTATTGGCGTAGATAATTTCAGCCGAAGACAATGGGTGGATACAGTAGGAAGTGTCAGTGCTATTCCAGTAGAAACCATGGAAAAACGCATGGAAGCTGTAAAACGCCTTGGTCTTCATCATTTGCATTTTATTGAAGGAGATTTGGCTGATCAAGATTTTGTTTATCAACTTTTACAACAATTCAAGCCAGATACAATCATTCATCTTGCCGCGCAACCATCGGCTCCTTATTCCCACATTAATGGTAAGACAGCAGCTTTCACACAAGAAAACAACAACAGCATGCTGAGAAATTTATTGTGGGGGATGCATGAAATCGGCCTTGAAGACACTCATTTGATCGTTACGACAACCACTGGGGTCTATGGTACTCCTGAATTTACTATTCCTGAAGGCTTTTTAACACTTCAAGGTGACAACGGCTTAGAAAGAATTCCCTATCCTGGTATGGCAACATCGTGGTATCACATGAGCCGTGCCAACGATATTAATAATTTATACGTCGCGCATCATTTATGGAAACTTCCCATCACTGATATTCGCACTTCGATTATCTTTGGTACAGATACAGAAGAGACGAAGCAGGATGAAGCCCTAGCCAATCGCTTTGATTTTGATTTTTATTTTGGTGTCGTGCCCAATCGCTTTTGTGCCCAAGCCTTGGCTAACGTCCCCATTACTATCTATGGAAAAGGGGAACAAAAGAAACCAATGATCCCTTTAGAGGATGCCGTTATTTCTATTGTGAATGCCGTAAAATTGAACAAAGCCAAAGCCTTTGAAGTCTTTAATCAAGCATCACTGCTGGTAAGTCCAGTGGATTTAGGTCAAGCCGTTCAAAAGGCATGTAGCGATAGAGGGCTATCCGTACAGCTCTCTCATATTCCCAATCCACGTGTAGAAAAAGAAGAGCATCAGATGAAAATGGAGTTAAGTGGCTTTTCTAAACAGCTATTAAAAAAGGAGCCACAATCCCTTCAGGAAACGATTGATCAAACCATCAAAACCCTTGCTCCATATAAAGAAACGATTAAAAACTATCAGCACGCTATGCTCAATCACTAGATATTTACAAGTTATAAAAAGGAAAGGTGAGTCATTCTAGCAAATGAGAATGACTCACCTCCTCTTTAAAAGATCGCTTCTCTCAAACTTTTATTTCACTTTCCTATTTTTAGAAAGGAGGCTTTATATTTGAGTATCCCTTTTACCTATGAGCAGTATCGAAGCATCCTAAAGCGGATGAAAAAGCAAGGCTATCATTTTATTGATTTTCTTAAAATGAATCAAGTGCAGCCCCAGGATAAAGCGGTCATCCTTCGTCATGATATTGATTTTTCTTTAGAAAAGGCCGTCAAAATGGCTAAACTCGAGCATGAATTGGGCATCACGTCTACATTCTTTATCTTGATTCATTCTGGATTCTATAATCCTTTAAGCCTAAAGTCACAGAGCTTGCTTCGTACCATCCATTCCTATGGACACCAATTTGGCTTACATTTCGATGACTCCCTCACCGAAGGCACTAGTGAAGAGGAGCTCAAAGCCCAAATTATTCACGATGCTGAGTTTCTTGCCGCTATTCTAAAAACACCGATTCATTATTTTTCATTTCATCGGCCTTCAGAAAGACTTTTACAAGCGAATTTAGATGTCACGCCATTAATCAATGCCTACAGTCAACCGTTCTTTAAGGATATCTCCTATATCTCTGATTCTCGCAAAAGATGGCGGCAAATGAGTCTTGAACAATTGATTGAACAAGAGGCACCGCAAAGACTACAGGTATTGATTCATCCTATATGGTGGAGCGATGAGCCATTAACCTTCGAAGAATCACTGACGGAAATCGTTCAAGAACAACTCAAAGACATGCGGAGTGATTTTGAAGCTGTTCTAGCCAAGTTTCCACTGGAAGTCATGGAACCCTTTGGTCTGACAATACCACGAAAGGAGGCACAATCATGAAAGTCCTGATGAGCCCCGTCAACATTTCCGGTCAACCGATTGAGCTGATAAAAGAGCTCCGCAATCAAGGGGTTGACGCCCATTTAATTCAGTATAACAACCATAACTATCACTACGACACTGATCAGGTCATTCAGCTCACAAGTGCAGATAAAACCGCGGTGCAACTAAAGACCCTGCGAGATTGTTTGGAAGATGATTATGATATTTACCATTTTTGGTTTCGTACGCTTTTTTTTCACCGGCTTTATGAAAGATTTACGGGTTTTGATCTACCCTTTATTAAAAATCGTGGCAAGAAAGTCATTTATCGCTTCACGGGAAATGATCTGCGCTTTGAATCTGAACATTTGCAGCATGATCCATTCAGTATGTTTCGTTACGGCTTTAAAAATGTCATCGATGAACAGGTGCAAAAAAAATATATCAATTTCTTAAAGCATTATGTCGATCAATTCATCGTCCAAGATCCTGAAATGCAGACCTATATGCCAGAGGCACAAATTATTCCACGCGTGATCAGACTTGAGGAATGGCCGTTCATTGGCGTCAAACCTACTAAACGCCCGCTCATCGTCCACGCTCCATCCATTCCTACAGCTAAGGGCACGGAATTTATCAGACAGGCTCTCAACCGCTTAAAGAAAAAGGGAGTACAATTTGACTATAAAGAAATCAGTGGGATCTCCCACGAGGAAGCAACAGAGCTATACAGACGAGCGGATTTGATCATCGATGGAATGGTAGCTGGATGGTATGGCGTGCTTTCCGTTGAATGTATGGCATTAGGTAAGCCCGTACTCGTCTATATTCGTGAAGATCTTTATGATGCCTTCACGCCACAACTGCCTTTTGAAAAGGTTAATTTAAATACCTTAGAAGATAAGATCGAAGAACTCGTCAAGGATTTCAAGAAAAGAAAGGCATTATCTATACAAGGGAGAGCGTTTGTTGAAGAGGTCCATGATATCAAAAAAGTAACGGCTCAGCTGATTTCTCTCTATGAACAGGTTTTGAAAAGCCCAGAAAAAACGCCGCCTAATAATTTTGATGACATCAATTATTTTCAGCATCATTTTACCGAGCTTACGGACAAAGCCTTTAAGTATGACCAATTAACCAGGAATATGAACACGATCATTCAACGGGCAAGACAATTTCAGGTCATTAAAAATAGACTCCTTAATCCTAAGCGAAATCAGGGTGAGAATGAACAATATAACGAGATGCTGGCGATCATCAATCAACTTAAGGCAGAAAAAAACTTTCGCTATATCCAAGAACTTGAACGCTTAAGGAAAGAGAATCAACAGCTAAAACGGGAAAATCAACAATTTAGAAATAAAAATAAGTGAACAGAGTTTAAAGCGTTAATATCAACTGAAATTTGAGGTGATAAAACCATGCCCGTATTCAAATTTATTCCCATCGATCAGGAGTATTTAAAACAGCATCTTGCGGACTTTATACGCATTAAGAATGACCAGGCGCTTGATTATTGGGAAGAGAGTCATTTTCTTCAGGATCGTGAAGGCAAGTGGGCGTATTCCCTCGCTTTAGAGGAGCAAGGACAATTAAGAGGCTACATCATCGCTTCCGTTGATCATTCACAGCTAACCGTTCATATTCATAAATTCATGATGGCTCCCGAGGTGCGTGGGAAAGGCTACGGAACTCAGCTATTTAGGGCCTTTCTCCGTCGCCTCAGCTCGGCACCCTATCGAGATATTTCGTTAAAAGTACACGAAAGCAATCGTGCAAAGCATTTATATGAACGTCTTGGCTTTATCACTCTTGATGATCGCTCTGAATACCATTTTATGAAACGCGAGCACCAATCAATGGGGCAAGGCACGGATCAGCCATGACTGAAAAAACTGTAGGTATTCATCAACCGAACTTCTTTCCTTGGCTTGGGTATTTTCACAAAATGGCGGCATCAGATACGTTTATACTCTTGGATGATGTCGCGATCCCCAAAACTGGTGGCAGTTACGTCAATCGTGTAAAAATGTTAGTGCAAGGCTCACCTCAATGGATGACCTGCCCAGTCGTCCGGGAAACGAAGGGGCGCATCAACGCCGTGAAGATTGACGAACGTAAAAAATGGCGACAAAAGCTGGCCAATACCTTGACACTGAATTATAAAAAAACACCATTTTTTGAGGAAACAATGGAATGGCTCGAGCCGCTGTTATTTTTCCCCACAGAACATTTAAGTGAATTGAACAGCCATGCGATTCAAGCCATTGCGGAATTGCTAGAAATCTCTTGCGACATTCGTTTTCAATCTCAAATTGGCAGCACTAAAGAATCAACGGAGCTACTAATCGATCTAGTCAAAAAAGTAGGGGGTCACCGTTATTTAAGCGGCATGGGCGGTGCCAACTATCAAAACCCAGAGCGTTTTACTTCAAGTGGCCTTATTTTAGCCTATCAAAACTTTACCAGTCCAGCCTATCCACAATATCGAAACAAACAATTTGTCCCTGGCTTGAGTCTTCTTGACAGCTGTTTCAATATTGGGTTAAAAGCTACCCAGCAGATAGTCCATTCCAATTAATAACACGTTTTAGTCACTATCAGATGAACGTCCGACCTCTTCACGATAGAGCGGCATAAGCTTTTTTGAGGGTGAGACACAACGAAAAGAGATCGCCCTAATACCAGGCGATAAGAGGTTAAAAGTGGCCAAGGAACCCGGAAAAGCTAGTCAAAACGTGGAGACGGCTACGGAACAGGACGAGGGTAACTTCTAGAGTAAAAAGACGCGTAGTTCCGAGGAAGCTGACGACGAAGCAAGGCTAGCAGACACAGCAACAAGGGATGCTTGGGCATAAATACTTGGGAATCCTTAAAGAACTTTGGCTAAATGTATCGAACGCCGAAGCTGGCACATCACCCCCCTCCCAAAAAGTAAAGCCCACTTTTCAAGGACCCCTGATTTACACCTGAGGTCGTGCTCGTGGAAAGCGAAGTGTTTCGACGAAGCGCTTCACAACTCACTCAAAAAGCCGAACGCATCCCTTCAAAATGGTGAATGCGTTCGGCTTCTCTATGAGCTGAAGACTTCTGTCCCAGCCTGTTTTTAGACTATCAAAATTTATAGCTTCGCTGGCGCTCATTAAGGAAGAGAGTATAAGGCGGGCTTTGACTTTCGCCACTAAACCTTGACGACAACCTAAGTGTGTGATTTGCAAAAATCACATCAGGAGTACCAGCGAAGTGGTGCAAGCCATGTTTTCTAAACTGACAAAATATCAAATGAACCCATTGATGTGCTAGATAATTGGTATTTTTCAATGAGATCTGAAGCATTTTGAAAGGATGAAGTTGATGTGACACGTACCTATGAAAGCTGGCCGAGTGGGCCCCACAATTTTGCCCATAAACAAAACTGAGGAATAAAAAGGCTTAATAATCTCTCAGCTTCATAACTTAATGTTCCAACTTAGCCTTGTCTAGTATGGCAGTGTTGGCAATGCTCTCACGCTTGAAAGGACAATTCAGACAAAAGCGCTCTCAAGATGGTCCGTCTTCTTCACTCGTTAATTCATAGTAAGCAGGCAAAAGCATGAACCCTATGGCAAGAACAATGAATAATGCCCAGAATTGGTAAACGCTCGGAACATGAAAGGGGATCATAATCACTTCCATTATGAGGATGACTAGCCCAATCCAAGAGGATCTTTGATAGGTTTTAAAAGCAATGTAATTATGTTTTCCACAATATGGACAGATCACTTTTCTCTTGAATTTCCCCATGCTTTTATACGTTTGCCATCTTGTCCATTGGCGGTGACAATGCTGACAGGTGGGCATGGTAAATTCCTCCCTCTTATAAAAATTTTATAAAGCACTCCATTTATCTCCATTTTAACATTCTTATCAATCCGTGCATCCCTTTTTAACCCGTGTTGGTATGATTACTAGAATTTGGCCGAGAAACGACACCTTGTTTGCTGTTAATTTAAATAAGCGCACTTTTGTAAAAATACGCGCTTCCTTAGAGGGCATCGAAGAAGTTATACATTCTAACAGTATTAAAAAACTGTAAATCACGTGGATTTACAGTTAAATCGTAGCCCTTTGCTTTATGACGACAACAGAAGCTGTCATTTTTTTGAAACAGTGATTTTCTGGCCTTCATTCATCCATGCTTCATCAGTAGGATCTTGATACCAGCGTTCAAGCATTTGCTTTTGGACAGCACTAATAATCTGTTGTTCCTCAGCAAGGTGAATGAGTGTTGAGAAATTTGTTAATGTATGATAATCAAGACCGGCTTCAGCAAACTGCTGCTTGGCTACAGGAAGACTATAGGTCATAATAGCTAAAACGCCAAGCACATCGGCCCCTTCCTCTCGAAGCGCTTCTACAGCCGTTAGCACACTGCCACCTGTCGAGATGAGATCTTCGATGATAACCACCTTTTGCCCGGGCTTGACCAGACCTTCAATCTGTTTTTTCTTACCGTGACTTTTAGCGGACCCCCGAATATAAGCCATAGGTAATGCCAGTAGATCACTCACCCATGCGGCATGAGGAATACCTGCTGTTGCCGTTCCCGCAATGACCTCTGCCTCAGGATAATGTGCTTGAATCATTTGGGATAATCCGCCAGCAATAAACCGACGAACCTCAGGATAGTTCATCGTTAGACGATTATCACAATATATAGGGGATTTTAATCCTGATGACCATGTAAAAGGGGCGTCGGGGCTGAGCACGACTGCCTGAATTGCTAAGAGATGCTGTGCAGTTTCCTGACTAAGCGTTGACATATGCTTCACTCCATTCATTTAATACACGCTCGTAAGCAGCAAATGGATCCTCTGCCTGCGTAATACTGCGACCTACAACGATGAAATCACTGCCCAATTGTCTCGCCTCTTGAGGTGTCGCCACGCGTTTTTGATCATTCTTAGCGTCACCAGCCAAGCGAATCCCCGGCGTCACCGTTACAAACTGTTGAGAGGTGACATGCTTAATCGCTCTCGCCTCTTGAGGAGAACAAACCACGCCATCACATCCGCTTCTGTAAGCCAACAGACCATAGGCGTTAACTACCTGTTCCATCGGCATTTTAATATGGAGCTCCTTTTCTAGCATCTGCTGGTCCGTACTTGTTAATTGAGTGACGGCTAAACATAACGGGCGAGAAGCTCCGGGAGCCATTCCCTCTTCTAACCCTTGAATAGCTGCACACATCATGTCTTTCCCTCCAGCAGCATGGACATTAACCATATCGACATGAAGCTTCGCAAGACCCCGCATCGCTTTATAAACGGTCGACGGGATGTCATGGAGCTTTAAATCAAGGAAGATGCGAAAACCGTCTGCCTTAAGTTGGCGCACGAGTTCTGGGCCGTGCTGATAATAGAGCTCCATCCCGATTTTTACATAGGGCTGTGCTTTTTTTAGAGGATTTAACAGACTTTGTAATTCTTCGGTTGTTGACACATCAAGGGCGACAATTACTGAGTGACCCATGCTTTCCAGCTCCTTCCGACTAGTTCCTGAATATGTGTCACATGCATGGCTTTCAGACGCTGTGGCAGCGCTTGAATGAGATTAGGACACACCCATGGATCTGTAAAATTAGCAGTGCCAATAGCAACCGCACTTGCTCCTGCTAGGAGAAATTCAATACAATCATCCACACTCTGAATACCACCCATCCCAATAATTGGAATACTGACTGCTTGACTGACCTCATAGATCATCCGAATGGCGACGGGCTTAATCGCCGCACCGCTAAGCCCACCCATTTTATTCGCTAAAATAGGCGTCAGCGTTTTGAGATCCATGCGCATGCCAAGCAAGGTATTAACCATGGATAAGCCATCAGCTCCAGCGTGTTCAACCGCTTGCGCCATCTCCACAATATCACTGACATTCGGTGACAGCTTAACATAGACAGGCAAATGAGACACAGCCTTGACCTTTCCGGTCAGTTCAGCCGCGACATCAGGTACCGTGCCAAAGGCAATGCCGCCTTCCTTTACATTAGGACAGGATATATTAAGCTCTAAAGCCCCTACGCGAGGGTCCAAAGAAAGCTGTTCGGCGACAAATAGATAATCATCAACGGTAGAGCCAGCAATGTTAGCTAAAACAGGCGTTTGATAATGCTCTAGCCATCGTAATTCTTCTTTCATGATATGCTCAACACCTGGATTTTGCAGCCCAATCGCATTGAGCATTCCTGCAGCAGTCTCAGCAACCCGAGGGGTGGGGTTGCCAAACCGTGGTTCTCTTGTCGCTGCTTTAATGGCAATTGCACCAAGAACATCCAGATCATAAAGCTCGGCAAATTCTTGCCCAAAAGCAAAGCAGCCGGATGCTGGCATGATTGGATTTTTCATCGGTAAGCCTGGTAAATCCACACTTAAATCCACTGCTTCATTTCCATCTGTCATGTCAGTACCACCTCTCCTGCTTTAAAAACGGGACCATCTCTGCAGATCTTTTTATAGCGCAATCCAGTAGGATCCTCTTGAAGGTGACAGACACAGGCCATACAAGCACCAATTCCGCAGGCCATGCGCTGTTCTAAGGAAATATACAAAGGAATAGTGCTCCCCACATAACGCTCTTCCAGAGCGCGAAGCATAGGCAACGGGCCACAAGCATAAACACGATCCGCTGCTATTGCCCGTTCAGACAAGATATCTGTGACAAAGCCCTGCTTTCCCTGTGAGCCATCTACAGTGGCTACATAAGTGGCGCCTAATTGCTTAAAGCGGTCCTCATAAAAGGCGACATCCGCACTGGCGAAGCCTAGAACATGGGTAACGATCGCGCCACACGCTTGCAATTGCTTGGAAAGATTATATAACGGTGGAACCCCTACACCACCACCAATTACTAATGCCTGCTCTCCAGCTAAATCCTGTGGTATAGGAAAACCATTGCCCAAAGGCCCAAGGACGTCGACCCCCTCACCGCTTCTCTTAGCGGCCAGCTTCGCTGTCCCTTGACCCTCCGCTCGATAGATAAGCGTGCACTGACGCATTTCTTTATCATAGTCTGCTAGACTAATCGGTCGGCGCAGCAATGTATCGCCATGCTCATCCACGCGAAGATGCACAAACTGACCAGGGTCACTCATGTGCTGCACGAGTTCACCTTCTAGCGTCATTTCATAAATATTCTGGGCAAGAACCTTGTGACTCACAATTCTCATTCTTTCTGCTTGCATCATACGGTCACCTGTAACTGTTTGCTCATCGCTGGCATACTATGTGTCGTAAAGGACAAAGATTCTAATACTTGTAATAGGGCTTCAGCAGTATCAAGTGATGTAAGGCAGACAACACCATTTTCCACAGATTCTCGGCGAATCCTGAAGCCATCACGTGCTGGTTTTTTCCCCTTTGTCAAGGTATTGATAACAAACTGCGCGCCTCCCCCGCGAATCACCTCTAGCAGATTAGGCTGTTTCCCTGCAATCTTACCAACGACAGTCACTGGAATGTGCTGACGCGCGATGTAATTCGCCGTTCCCTCAGTCGCCAGAATGTTATACCCAATGTTGGAAAAGCGTTTGATTAATGGCAGTGCCTCTTCTTTATCTTTATCAGCAATGGTAAAGAGCACAGAGCCTTCAGTCGGAATGGACATGCCGCTGGCAAGCAAGGCTTTATATAAAGCTTTTTCTACCGTGGCATCACGCCCCATCACTTCACCCGTTGATTTCATTTCCGGTCCAAGTGTAATGTCCACACTGCGCAGCTTTGCGAAGGAGAAAACCGGTGCTTTGACAAATACATCATTCGGCTCAGCATGATAGCCTGTTTCATAACCAAGTGTAGGCAAAGGATGACCAAGAATGACCTTTGTTGCAAGATTGGCCATTGGAACACCTGTGATCTTGCTTAAAAATGGCACGGTGCGGCTTGAACGTGGATTAACCTCTAAGACATATACTTTGTCTTGATGAATGACAAACTGAATGTTCAGCAATCCGACAATTTTGAGTCCGCGGGCAATCGCTATGGTCGTTTTAACAATCTCTTCTTTTAAACGAGCCTGAAGATTCTGTGGGGGATAAACAGCAATCGAGTCCCCTGAGTGAACACCCGCCCGCTCAATATGCTCCATAATCCCTGGGATATAGACCGTCTTACCATCGCTCATTGCATCGACCTCCACTTCTGTTCCTAATAAATAACGGTCGATTAAAACAGGGTGCTGAGGATTGACCTTCACAGCATTAGTCATGTAATGCTGTAATTCCGTTTCATTATAGACAATTTCCATCGCCCGGCCCCCTAAGACATAAGAAGGACGCACAAGGACTGGATAGCTGATATCCTGAGCGATGCTGAGCGCTTCTTCTGTAGACAGTGCTGTTTTGCCTTCGGGCTGTCTGATCGAAAGCCGCGCCATAAGCTGTTCAAATTTATCACGATCTTCCGCTTCGTCCATCGCAGCCAGTGATGTTCCTAGAATAGTCACCCCACGTGCTTGGAGCTCACTTGCAAGGTTTAATGCGGTCTGTCCACCAAATTGCACGATGACACCCTTTGGCTGTTCAAGATTTATCACATGCATGACATCTTCAGCAGTAAGGGGTTCAACATAGAGCTTATCTGAAACACTAAAATCCGTTGACACTGTTTCTGGATTATTATTAATGATGATCGCTTCATAGCCTGCTTCCTTGATAGCCCAAACCGTATGGATGGTCGCATAATCAAATTCCACACCTTGACCAATCCGAATCGGACCCGAACCTAGTACAAGAACACTTTCACGATCACTTCGAAGTGATTCGTTTTCTTCCTCATATGTGCTGTAATAATAGGGGGTTTCGGAGGCAAACTCTGCAGCGCATGTGTCTACCATTTTATATACGGGAAGCACGTTGTGTGTTTTCCGAAACTGATAGACCTCCCGCTCTGTCGCCTCCCACAGCTCTGAGAGAATCAAGTCTGAAAAGCCTAGGCGCTTTGCTTCAAGGGTAACTGCTTCATCCCAAGGGGCGCGCTTAACCAGCTGTTCCATTTGCACAATGTTGCGGAGTTTCTGTAAGAAATAGCGGTCAATTTTCGTTATCTCCCATACCTGTTCAAGGGTATCACCTCGGCGCAATGTTTCAGCAATGTAAAAGATTCGGCGATCATCCTTTTGACGCATGCCTTCCCACAGCTCCTCATCCTTCATTTGAGCGATATCCGCTGAAGCTAAGTGAGAGTAGCCCGCCTCTAAAGAGCGAATGGCTTTTAATAGTGATTCTTCAAATGTTCTTCCCATCGCCAGGACTTCTCCAGTGGCTTTCATCTGTGTTCCAAGTGTGCGATTAGCGGCATCAAATTTATCAAATGGCCACCGCGGAATTTTTGTGACAACATAATCAATCGTCGGTTCAAAGCTGGCATACGTTGTACCGGTTACAGCATTTTTTATCTCATCCAGATGGTAGCCCACGGCAATTTTGGCTGCTACCTTGGCAATCGGATAACCTGTTGCTTTGGAAGCTAACGCTGAAGAACGGCTGACTCGCGGATTAACTTCAATAATATAGTAATTAGAGCTCATCGGATCAAGTGCCAGCTGAACATTACAGCCGCCCTCGATTTTCAAGGCTCGGACGATCTTTAATGATACACTGCGGAGCATTTGCAGGTCCCGGTCACTTAGAGTTTGAGTCGGGGCAGTGACAATAGAATCTCCCGTATGAATGCCGACAGGATCAAGATTTTCCATTGGACAGATGGTAATCGCTCCATCGTTGGCATCACGCATCACTTCGAATTCGATTTCTTTAAAACCAGCAATGCTCTTTTCGATAAGCACTTGATGAACCGGACTAAGCTTTAACCCATTGGCCGCAATCGTCTCTAACTGTTCTTGATTTTCTGCGATGCCACCGCCTGTTCCACCTAGTGTATAGGCAGGGCGTATGATGACTGGGAAACCAATGGTTTCAACAAAGCGTCTCGCTTCATCCAATGTATTGATAATCTCACTTTCTGGCACAGGCTCATTAATTTGATACATCAGCGCTCTAAACGCCTCACGGTCCTCAGCCTGCTCAATAGAGGAAAGCTTTGTGCCAAGGAGTTCAATATTGAGCTCCTGAAGCAAGCCGCTGCGATCCAGCTCCATCGCTAAATTTAGGCCCGTTTGTCCACCTAGTGTAGCCAATAGCCCATCTGGTCGTTCTTTTCGAATAATTTTACTAACAAATTCAAGTGTCAAGGGTTCCATGTAGACACGATCCGCCATATCGGGATCGGTCATAATAGTAGCGGGATTCGAATTCATTAAAATGACTTCATAGCCTTCCTCTTTCAAAGCTGTACATGCTTGCGTCCCTGAATAATCAAACTCCGCCGCTTGCCCAATCACAATAGGGCCAGATCCAATAACAAGGATCTTTTGTATATCTGTACGTTTAGGCATATTGAACCCCTACCTTTCGAAACTGCTCAACATCTTGTAAAAAGCGAGAAAACAATTGCTGGCTATCTTCTGGTCCTGGTGTTGCTTCAGGATGAAATTGCACACTAAATGCCGGATAGCGCTTATGTCTCAATCCTTCAATGCTCTGATCATTGATGGCGATATGGGTAACCTCAAGCTCTGTTTGGGCGAGCGATTCTGGATTGACCGCATAGCCATGGTTTTGCGAGGTCATGTAAAAGCGTCCCGTTTGCAAATCCTTAACAGGATGATTGGCTCCACGATGACCAAAGCGCATCTTCACTGTATCAGCGCCACTCGCAAGTGCCAGCAGCTGGTGCCCCAGACAAATGCCGAATAGCGGCACCTTCCCAAGGAGTTTATTCACCGTCTCTACGGCTTCAGGTACATCCTTAGGATCTCCTGGACCATTGGATAACACAATACCATCAGGATGAAGCTGCAAAATTTCTTTTTCTGTTGTGTTATAAGGAACAACACGTACGTCGCAGCCCAAGCGATTGATTTCGCGGAGAATACCCTTTTTCATACCGAAGTCCATGAGCACCACTCTCGGACCATTCCCAGGAATTTCATAAGGCATTTTAGTTGATACGCGGCTTACTTGATCACAGGCCCATTGTGTATTCCTCAGTTCCGCAACCACTTCAACAGGAGCTTCATCTGCATCGCAAAGGCGGCCTTTTAATGTGCCATGTTCTCGGATTATTTTTGTCAAGCGTCGTGTATCAATTCCAGCTAATCCCGCAATCCCCTTTTCTCTTAACATGTCATGGAGCGTCGATTCTGAACGCCAATGACTCGGCATGTCTGTAGCCTCTTTAACAATCAATCCACTAACAGCTGGAAAGATGGATTCAAAATCATCACGGTTAATGCCATAATTCCCAATAAGCGGATAAGTCATGGTGACGATTTGGTCACAATAGGAAGGGTCCGATAAAATCTCTTGATAGCCGGTCATCCCTGTGTTAAAAACAACCTCACCATCACGCACTGTGTTCGCACCAAAGCCTTCCCCAACAAAAATTTCACCATTTTCCAACACTAACTGTCTTTTCATACCCGAACACTTCCTTTTTCCCATGCGACTTGACCTTTTGAAATCGTACACACTGGCCACCCCTGACACTGCCAGCCATCAAATGGCGTATTCTTTCCTTTAGAGGCAAAAGTGGCACTATCAATGGCTGCAGTCGCCTCTAAATCAATGAGTGTCACATCTGCTGATTGTCCAACCGCTAATTCACCATAAGGCAGGCGAAAAGCATGTGCGGGTTTAATCGTCAACATATCTATAAGTTGTTCAAGAGAGAGGAGTCCCTTATGTTTTACCAATGCTGTATAAAGGAGAGGAAAGGCTGTTTCCAGGCCGACGATGCCAAAAGGTGCTTCACTTATAGATCTGGCCTTTTCTTCATGGGCATGTGGGGCATGATCCGTTGCGATAAAATCAATCGTCCCATCAAGGAGTCCCTCGATTAAGGCTTCTTGATCTTCAGGTCCTCTTAAAGGGGGATTCATTTTATAATTGGTATCAAGACTAGGGATATCATGATCCGTCAGTAGAAGATGGTGTGGTGTCACTTCAGCTGTCACACGAATGCCAGCTCGCTTGGCATCACGAATCGTGCGAACGGATTCCTTCGTGCTGACATGGCAGACGTGATAATGACAGCCTGCATGCTCAGCTAAGAGGACATCTCGAGCAATTTGTACGGCTTCACAAACATTAGGAATCCCTTTAAGACCATGCTTGGCTGCAAAGGCTCCGTCATGAACAGCTCCGTCGTTAATCAAGCTGTTTTCTTCACAATGGGCGACGATGGTCGCATCGATGGCTTGTGCCCGTTTCATCGCCTCTAGCATCATCCCCGCGGATTGTACACCGACACCATCATCTGAGAAAGCAAAGGCGCCTTTGGCCTTTAATGCTTTAAAATCGGCGAGGGTTTCCCCTTTTTGCTGCTCGGTAATGGAAGCATAAGGTAGGACGCGTACCTTTGCTGTTTTTGCGATACGTTCATTGACAACGCCTAAAGTATCGATACGATCAGGCACTGGACGGGTATTGGGCATGGCCGCAATCGTGGTAAAGCCCCCTCGTGCAGCAGCTAAGGTCCCCGTTGCAATGGTTTCCTTGTGCTCTCCGCCTGGCTCACGAAGATGTACATGAAGATCGACAAAGCCTGGTGTAACAAGCTTGCCTGTGGCGTCAATGACATGATGACCTTCACTATTAATTTTTGGTGCAATTTTTACAACCTGTTCTCCCGCAATTAATAGATCCTGAGCGCTGAACGCACCTTGATGATAAAGTCTGCCGTTTTTAATTAATAGACCCATGATTGGACTCCTCTCCTGTTTGAACATGGCTTAATTTTTAAACCGTAAGCTCGATTCGCTGATTATTCGCATTCGGCCGTCCTTGACAAGCCCATTCCATAATCGCCATCCTCATAAATACGCCATTGTGCATTTGTTTAAAGATGCGGGATTGCTTACTTTCCACGAGTTCACTTGCAATTTCCACATCGCGATTAAAGGGGGCTGGATGCATGATGATGGCCTCTGGTTTCATGGCTTGCGCACGTTTTAAAGTTAAGCCGTACGCTTGATGGTAAGCCTCCGGCGTAAAACCATCCATTTCTCTATGACGTTCTTTTTGAATCCGCAATAAGTTCACAACGTCTGCGGTTTCCACCGCTTCATCAATGCTGACATATGAGCCTGGAAAGCTGGGATCTTGCCAGGCCTTCGGACCTGTCAAAATCACTTTTACTCCTAATCGATGCAACACCTCAGCATTTGAGCGGGCCACTCGGCTGTGCCTGAGATCCCCAATCATCGCTACAGTCAGACCTTGAAATTGCTGAAATTCTTGACGCATGGTAAGAAGGTCCAGCAGTGTCTGTGAGGGGTGGTGGCCATCCCCATCTCCAGCATTGATGATGGACAAAGTCAATCGATCCCTCAGGTCTTTATAAAAGCCTGCTTCAAAATGGCGAATCACCGCTGCTCTTACCCCGATTTCCTCAAGAAGCCTGAGTGTGTCGTAAAGGGTCTCACCTTTTTGCACACTGGATGTCGCTTCTTCCACATTTAACACATTAAAGCCCAAGCGCTTTTCTGCAACTTCAAAACTAAAGCGCGTCCTTGTACTTGGCTCAAAAAAGAGATTGGCAACAAAAGCTGGCTCGGTAATACGAGGTGCAACGCCGTGATCTTGTATGGCTTGCGCACGTTCTAAAAGTCCCTCAATTTGTTGAACGGATAGCTCCGACAAGGCTAATAAATGGGTCACTTCATTTCTCCTCCCAAACCATTTTTATTCGAGATCATGCGATGGACACGATTAAGAAAGGCGCCAAAATCTACGTTCCACGCCTGATGTGATGTTTTCAATCACAGGACACATTAAAAAATTAAAGCCTAAATATTTGACCTTAAAGGCAAGTGGAAGGATTTTTCACATAAAATAACCCCTCCGCTGACAACGGAAGGGTTGGATAAGCAGGCGCGACGTACAGATAAACACCCCATGCGGATAAATGAAAGCTCTCGCATCGTTTCTTTACGCCTTGCCATACAACTCCCTTGTCAGCCTCACAGGACTGCCTTTAAAAGGGCTTTACTATTTTATTTTTAAGCGTGTCTTTTTCTCAAACTAACTTCATCCACTCCATCGGTTTCCTGCAGCTTCACTGCAACAATTTCCTCATTGGAAGTTGGAACATTTTTTCCTACAAAATCGGGTCGAATTGGCAACTCTCTATGCCCTCGGTCAATGAGCACCGATAACTGAATCACCGCAGGACGCCCTATATCCATAATCGCGTCAATTGCGGCCCTCGCGGTTCTCCCTGTGTATAACACATCATCAACAAGGATGACCTTGCGCTCTTTGACATCTACCGGAATGTTCGAACCATGAAGCTCTGGCTGACCGTCGCTGCTTTTTTCTTTAAGATCATCACGATATAATGTGATGTCCACCTCACCGACAGCAACCTTCTTTCCTTCGATAGCATAGATTTTGTCGGCCATACGCTGAGCCAAATAGATCCCACGTGTTTTAATGCCAACTAGAATGATGTTGTCAATGCCTTTGTTCTTCTCAATCACTTCATGAGAAAGCCGAGTCAGCGTACGACGAATGGCCTGCTCATCTAATATAATTTTGTCCATGCAGTGTCACTCCTTCAGGGCAGGTGCAAAAAAACCTCTCTACCGTCAGCGGTGGAGAGGTTTCCTAAAGACATCCATAGAAACTATAGATACTTTTACCGTTACCCTTTCCAGCCTCACAGGACTGTTTTAAAGGATCTTCATTTGTCTTCATTATTATGTCAAAGTAAAACCATGTTGTCAACCGTTATTCGCGATGTAATTCATCCAAAAGCTCTCGCATATCTTCAGGAAGTGGTGCCTCAAAGTGAAGAGGCTCTCCCGTTCGAGGATGAGTAAAACCTAACTCAGAAGCATGCAAGGCCTGACCCGCAATATTCAACGTCTTTCTTGGACCATATTTTGGATCTCCTGCAACTGGATGACCAATATAGGCCATATGCACCCGAATTTGGTGCGTCCTCCCCGTCTCCAAACGGCAATCCACATACGTAAAAGCATGAAAATGGGTGTTTACTGTAAAGTGGGTAACAGCCGATTTGCCATTTCTCGTATTCACCGCCATCTTCTTACGATCTTTTTCATCACGACCGATTGGTGCATCAATGGTCCCATTGTGATGTGGAATAACACCATGAACGATCGCTTTATAAACGCGGTGGGTTGTTTTTGCCTTTAATTGTTCAACAAGCGAACGATGAGCCCCATCATTTTTGGCAACCATAATCAATCCCGAGGTATCCTTGTCGATGCGGTGAACAATTCCTGGTCTTAAGACTCCGTTTATACCTGACAAGTCATGGCAATGCGCCACTAGCCCATTCACAAGGGTCCCTGATTCATGGCCGGGTGCGGGATGGACAACCATTCCTCTCGGCTTATTCACCACGATAACATCCTCGTCCTCATAAATGATATCAAGTGCCATGGGCTCCGGCTTCACATCCAATGGCTCCGGCTCCTTAATTGTGACCTGTAGTGTATCTTCTTTACTTAACTTATAATTTTGTTTGACAGATGATCCGTTGACAAGAATCTCTTGATTTTTGATCATCTCTTGAATTTGTGTCCGTGAGAACTCAGGATATTGCTCATTGAGATACTTATCAATCCGTTGTCCCACAAATTTATCAGCAATAACCCATTGATTAGTTTCTTCCATGTTTTTTTTCCTTTTTCCCATCTAATAATGTAAATATCAAAATAAGAATTACCCCGACGACTAAGGATGAGTCGGCAATATTGAAAACAGGATAGCTGTAAGAGCCTATGTATACATGAATAAAATCGACAACTTCTCCACGGAATATCCGATCAAGAAAATTGCCAAGTGTCCCACCAAGGATAAACCCAAGAGAGACGCCGAGCAGTGGACGATGTCGCCCTACCTTCTGCATATAATAAACGACAGCGGCAAGAACTACGATCGATATGATATAGAAAAACCACATTTTCCCTTCTAAAATATTCCAAGCTGCTCCTGTATTTCTTGATGATGTAATATATAACACATTTGGTATTAATGTTACTTGTTCACCAACAGTCATATTATGCGATATCGCATATTTGCTACATTGATCGAGAAAAAGCATGATTGCTGCGAGTAAGTAATAGTACACATTTATTCCTCCAATCCCGTACTCTTTGCTATTTTAGCATATGCCGAATAGGCTTGGCGAGAAGGAGATTGAATTTTATCGAAAAGGAAAGAGGGAAGAAGCAGTCACTTCTTCACCTTTAATCCCATTCCTTCTCTTCATCATCTGTATACTGTTCTTGATTCATCCATTGGTCATATTGAGTGTTACGCAAAAATTGCACTTGGTCCTCTCCTCGATACCCGTAAATATCTGTAGCACCGATCGCTTCAACCATTTCTACATACCCCATGCCATCATAGCTATCCATGTTCGATGAATCGTCATAAGTCATATCGATTTGATTGTAGGCGGCGACGAGATCATAGGCATTTTGTTCATTGAATTCTGTTTCTTCATCACCTGTATAATACTCTTTTTCCATATTTCTTATCACTGCTTCTTCAACAGGACGATCATCATTCATGCTTTGATTTGGTGAATTTTTTACAGTTGTTGAAGCCGTGGGCAGCGCTTTGAGTCTTTTATAAGGAATCTTTTCGCCTGTTTTTTCATCAATACCATACGTACCTTTTTCTATTTTAGCTAAAGCGACAATAATATCATTCAGCTCTTCATGCTTCATTTTTTGTAAAACAAGGTCCTTTTCGCGTTCAAACAGTTCTGTTCCTGAGTCTGCAGGGTGATTGTCATATTGGGACAGCTCTCCAGATGAACGATCCGAAGCAAATGGCACTTCGATGCCAAATTCATTGGTAACGTCTAATTCTCTCTCCAAGGCTTCTTTTCGCTTTAACAGCTGTTTTTTTATGCCATTATATTTAACCATCGTTCTCCTCCTGTATGAATTCCCTCTCTGCTAAGAATAATAAATGATGATTTTCCTTTATAGTGTTTGCGCGGGCCCTTATTATTAGCCGCCATAACATTTGTTAATTCATATCCCCTTTTCCACTTTTGCCAAAACACTTGGGAAGTCGCAATTTAAATGCGCGTTGAAGGGTGTTGTTTTAAAAGGCATTTTTTGTTTCGGTACTCTCTTTGATCCACTTCGGACTCGAAACTTAAGCCAATCACTGTTTCCTGACCAAATACCCAATTGTAGAGTACAATAGCTTTCATGTATGTTTTTTCTTCGCATAAGAAAAACCGGGCGAAGAGCATGCCCGGTCCTTATTAAAACACGGAATAAGATCTTAATCCCAAAAGGCAACGTCAGCAACCCAGTTGATCGGAATGGAAGGCGCTCTGGCTCCTTCGAGAACGGGGCCAGCGTTACTTCACGAATACACTTCGAGTTGTTCCGAGAAAGCTGACTTCGAAGCCATACTTGTAGACGCAGGAACAGAGGTTTTTATTCATAAATACTTGGAACACCAGTCATCCATTCCAAAATGAGCTGAGGCCACTCAGGACGATCGGCTAAAAACGTCACGTCCTGTGACAACGCCGAGCCTACCCACATCGTGTGGGCATGAGGAAAGCGAGCACCTGGAGTGGAATCGTGCACCATCCTCATGACCAGAAATTTTATACTTTCTTTTCTTAAAAAAAGCCGTCCCAATAGGGACAGCTTGATAAGCGATTTAAGCATAATGGTTTTTTACAGTTTCTGCACAGGATGCACAAAGAGTGGGATGGTCACTATCCGTGCCTACATCTGTTGACACCACCCAGCAGCGTTCACATTTTTCACCTTCTGCTGCCTTGACGATTACCGCAGTTTCTCGATAAGTCTGCGCATCAGCAGGCGCTTCATTTATCTCACCCGCAATACTGGCTTGAGAAACAATAAAGAATTTGTTGAGCTGTTCAACACTTTCAAGCTTTTCTCGATTGGCTTTTGTTGGGTAGAGAACAATCGCCGCCTCAAGGGATTTACCAATGATTTTTTCATTTCTTGCTGTCTCTAAAGCCTTCAGCACATCATCTCTGACAGCCATAAGCTGGTCCCATTTCTCAACTAAGACTTCACCATTCTGAATCACTTCTTCTTCTGGCATGTCTGTTAATTGCACATACTCCGCTTTTTCACCTGGGATGTATTGCCACACTTCTTCAGTGGTGTGGGGAATAATCGGTGTAAGCATTTTGGTTAGCGCCGTAACGTGTTGATAGAGAACAGATTGAATGGAGCGACGGCTATGACTGTTTTCAGGGTCAACATATAGCGTATCTTTGGCGATATCCATATAAAAAGCACTCAGCTCGATTGTGCAATAATTATGAATCGCATTATAGACACTCAAAAATTGATAATCGTTATAAGCTTGCATTACTTTCGAAATCAAGCGATTAAGCTTAACAGTCATATAACGATCTAATTCGCTGCGCGCCTCAGGCTTAACAAAATGCTTGGCAGGATCAAATCCATGTAAATTGCCAAGTAAAAATCTGAGGGTATTGCGGATTTTTCGATAAACCTCAGCCACTTGTTTAAGAATATCCTGAGATACCCGCGCATCAGCAGTATAATCCACTGAAGATACCCACAGTCTAATGATATCGGCACCAAGCTGTTTCATCACCTTGGTTGGATCAATGACATTGCCCAGTGACTTACTCATTTTATGTCCTTTACCGTCAAGTACAAAGCCATGGCTGAGTACACCTTTATAAGGAGCCTTCCCCGTTACGGCCACACTTGTGGATAAAGAAGAATTGAACCAGCCACGATATTGATCAGAGCCTTCAAGATATAAATCAGCTGGACGGCGTAAGTCTTCTCGTTGTTCAAGAACTGCTTGATGAGAGGAGCCTGAATCAAACCATACATCCATGATATCTGTTTCTTTTGTAAAAATGCCGTTAGGACTATGCTCTGATGTAAAGCCATCTGGAAGCAGATCCTGGGCCTCACGTTCAAACCAGATATTGGAGCCGTGTTCTCTAAACAAATCAGAAATATGCTGAATGGTTTCATCTGTAATAATGGGCTCACCGTCTTCACCGTAAAAAACAGGGATCGGTACACCCCAGACGCGCTGACGGGAAATACACCAGTCTTCGCGATCACGTACCATATTATGAAGACGCGTTTCTCCCCAGTTTGGCACCCATTTAACGTGTTTAATGGCCTCCAAAATATCCGATCTAAAATCCTTAATCGAAGCAAACCACTGTTCTGTCGCTCTAAAGATAATCGGTTTTTTCGTGCGCCAATCGTGTGGATAGGAATGGGTAAAGAAGTCAAGCTTAAGCAATGCTCCTACTTCTTCAAGCTTTTCTGTGATTGGTTTATTAGCCGCATCATAGAACAGGCCTTCAAATCCAGGTGCTTCAGCGGTTAAGACACCTTTTTCATCCACTGGACAGAGCACCTCTAAATTGTATTTTTTTCCTACATAATAGTCGTCTTCACCATGACCTGGTGCCGTATGGACACATCCCGTACCGGCCTCCAGTGTAACATGATCGCCTAGGATAACTAAAGAGTCGCGATCATAGAACGGATGTGAAGCGACGACAAACTCCAAATCCCTACCTTTTACGGTTTTGAGCACTTGTGCACCTTCCCAATTCAAAGTGCTCTTGAGCCCTTCAAGCAATTCAGAGGCCACAATATATCGCTTCTGATTGACATCAACCACACTGTATTCAAAAGCAGGGTTAACAGCGATCGCCATATTGGCCGGAATCGTCCATGGGGTTGTGGTCCAAATAACAAACGCTTCGTCCCCTGCTAACACGCCTTTTCCATCTTTCACATTAAAAGCAACATAAATGGACGGCGAGCGCTTGTCTTGGTATTCAATCTCCGCTTCAGCTAGTGCTGATTCAGAGGATGGGGACCAATAAACGGTTTTCTTATCCTTGTAAATGTAGCCTTTTTTAGCCATCTCACCAAAAACCTTAATTTGCTCAGCTTCATAGTCCTTATGCAACGTGACGTAAGGATGATCCCAATCCCCGCGGACACCTAAGCGTTTAAATTGTGTTCTTTGACGATCGATTTGTTCTAAAGCATATTCTTCACAAAGCTTTCGGAATTCAGCGATGGACAAGCTTTTTCTCTTTACGCCTTTTTTTGTCAGCGCTTGTTCGATAGGCAATCCATGTGTATCCCAACCAGGCACATAGGGCGCTTGATAGCCTGACATTGACTTAAAGCGGACGATCATATCCTTAAGGATTTTATTTTCAGCATGTCCAATATGAATGTCCCCGTTCGCATATGGAGGGCCGTCATGAAGTACAAAAAGCGGACGATCCTTTGTGCGGTCAAGCTGTTTTTCATAAAGGTGCTCATCTTCCCATTCTTTCTGCATATCAGGCTCTTTATTTGGCAAGTTTCCGCGCATCGGAAACGCCGTTTTCGGCATTAGTAACGTGTCTTTATAATCCATTATTTCTTCCTCCACTTCAATCCACTGTAAATTTCATGACTCGCTGATCGCCCTGAACTTAAAGGTTCTCCGCAAAGTTATACATCTTGACGTCGGAAAAATAAAAAAAGCCCTCATCCAAAAAGGGACGAGAGGCCCGCGGTACCACCCTTCTCGACAAAATCACGTCTACACATTTTGCCGACTTTACTCTCCTTAACGCGAAGAAAACGTCATCGCCTACTTAAACATTCGGGATGAAACTCCAGGGTGATCTTCACTACGGGCCATTCATTGGGCTCTCACCTTTCCCAACTCGCTGAGCAATACAGCCAAATAGTTACTCTCCCTATCAACGTCAGTCATTTATGCATGATAATATTAAGTATATGAAAAAAGGGTGAACAACGTCAAGTCTATGCTCATTCACCTGAAGAAGCGGCCTCTAACTCACCGTCTTCCATCGTTTCAGATAACTTATCCCACTCATCATTTTTTAATAATTCAAGCTGAGCTTCAATGAGCATTCTGAAACGCGTACGATAGACGCTGGCTTGTTTTTTTAATTCCTCAATATCAAGAGCGATTTTTCTCGATTTACTTAAAGACTCATTGATAATGCGATCGGCATTTTTTTCGGCTTCTTTAACAATCAACTTAGCTTCTTTTGTCGCATTTTGTTTGACGTCTTCAGCAGTTTCCTGAGCGACTAAAATCGATTTATTAAGCGTCTCTTCAATATTAGAAAAATGTCCTAAGCGCTCCTCTAATTTGTGGACCTTCTCTTCTAATACTTTTTTATCATGTATAAGGGTTTCATAATCCTTAATCACTTGATCCAAAAAATCATTCACTTCATCTTCATCATATCCGCGAAAACCTCGTGAAAATTCTTTATTGTGGATATCTAATGGTGTTAACGGCATTAACGCCACCTCCAACTTCTTATATATTACAATGCAATTCGACAATCAGTGACGTATTTCCTGCAAATTCTATAAATTAATTTTACAGGTTCAACGCCCTGCTTACAAGTCCTTTTCAAAGATCCATTTCATTATTTTAAAATGCCATATGTAATCCAGCGATTGCCTCGCTTGGTCAGCCCTTCTATGGTCAATAACCGACTCCGTCCAAAGCCGCGCAGTGAAAGATAGTCCCCCGCATTCAGTTCAAAGGAGGTTTTTTCAACAGTCCTCCAGTTTACCTTCACGAGACCTCCTTCAATAAGTTCAGAGATCCTGCTGCGTGACAAACGATAAATCTCAGCACAGACCACATCTAAGCGCAAGGAAGCTACTGAACCCTCATGATGTTCCCAATGGGCTTCGACTGGCAGAATGTCCGAAAAAGGGACAGCTTCACACTGAACATGATGCCTCCCCACTTCGGTCAAGTTAAGACGAACAAAATCGGCGATCTCACTGGCGGTGATAAATTGAATTCTCTCCTGTGAAAATAATAGATCACCAAACTTTTCTCTTTTTATACCAAGGCCCATCAAGGCACCTAAGAGCTGTCTATGATCAATCGTTGCAAATTTCACTGGATAATGGAGCTCAAATAAACTGATGTCGAAGAGATTTTCTTCAACATAGGGAGGAATAAGTAACGCTCTCACCCGCTCCGCTCCCTCATAACCACCGGAAAATTTCAACGTCATATCCTGATGATTTCCAATGACGGCCTTGATGATATCCAGCTGCCTTGGATCGAGAAAATCCGTTCGCTTTACTATATAGCGTTCATTAACATACGCCTTCCATTCAAGAATAAGATCAATAAATGTCTTTTCTTCCGGGCGAAAATGATCATACAATGCCATCTTCTCTCTCCTTATAGATACCAATAAAGCTGCTGGAGCCCCATTCGAGCAAAGTTAAGGACAAGGAAAGCCACAATGGGCGATACATCCATCATACCGATCGGGGGAATAATACGCCTGAACGGCTGCAAATAGGGTTCGCAAATTCTTCCTAAAAACCTTCCAAAGGCGGACTCGCGAATATTAGGTACCCATGACATCAAAATATAAATGATTAACGCAAAGCTGTAAAGTTGCAAAAGTGTTGATAAGAAACTGAAAACATAGCCCACTTACTCACCTCATTTCACGATGTTTGGTTTACATTATAATCAGATAAGACAGGCTCAATATCAAGTGTATCAAGCGCAAAAACAAATGTATGGTTGTGTACCTTCGCAATCTGAGCATCAAGGGCATAGACCGCTCCACTTATAAAGTCGAGCATGCGCTTTGCTTCTACCCTTGTAACCTTGCTCAAATTAAAGATGACAATTTTATGGTGTTTGGCTTCATCAATAATCATTTGGACATCATCAAAGTTATAAGGATTGACGTGAGCAACCTCAGCAGGATGCTCCAACTGTTCTTGAACACCGGCTGTTTCTTGCTCCTCTAAGCTCCGATGATTGCGCCGGCTGAGCCGGCTTCTCGCTGAACGCTCTTGCTCTTCGCTCGCTTCCATTTTTGCCATCTGTTCTTCCAAATCTTCATCAAGATTAAAAAATTGCTTAAAAGAATCTTTAAAACCCATTACCCCTGCTCCTTTACTTGTCATTACCTACCAGGGCCGTTCCAATACGAACAAAAGTTGCGCCTTCTTCAATCGCAAGAGCATAGTCGTTGGACATGCCCATAGAAAGCTCCTGACACGGCGCATGGGAATACCCAAGATCTCGTATGCGAAGCTGCCACTGTTTTAATCGCTGAAAAACCTTTCGTATGAGCATTTCATTATCGGTATGTGGGGCCATTGTCATCAGACCGATCACGCGAATTTTTTGATAGGCCTTAAGAGCATCGATAAATGGCAATAGTTCAGATTCACTCAGCCCATGCTTACTCTCTTCACCAGAAATATTTACCTGAATAAAACAATCTAACACGTTCTCTCTATACTTTTCAATTTGTTCAGCTAATGAGAGGCGATCTAAGGAATGGAGATACTGTATGCGATTCACCACATGCTTAGCTTTTCTAGACTGTAAGGTACCAATGAAATGCCAAGCAATGTTTTCAGAAGTGATGACGCTTTGCTTCTGCTCAATTCCTTCCATGCGATTTTCGGCCAAGTGATGAACGCCTGCTTGGACAGCTTCCAAGGCCCTTTCGGGTGTCACATATTTTGTTACAGCGATGACCTTGACTTCAGAAGGATCACGGTCTACTTTTTCACAGGATTTTTCGATCGTTGCTTGAATGGTTGTTAATTGGTCGGCGACAGTCATTGGACATCCCCACTTAACAAAGCGATATAGCCTAACATGCGACCAGTCCTTCCGTTTTCCATGCGATGAGAATAAAACAAATCTGTTCGACAGCCTGTACAATAGTGGGACAGGCTGATATTTTCCTCTAAAAGCCCATACTTTTGTAAAATGAGCTTGTTGACAAGCTTTAAATCCAGCATATACTTCCCGGCGGTTTTGTCCTCAATAGCACTGGACGTATCTATTGCTGAAAGAGCATGAATAGCCTCGATCACGCGCGCGTCAACCTCGTAACAGCACTTCCCAATAGAAGGACCGATAACTGCCATCATTTCCTTTGGATCTAGCACAAAATCACGCTGCCAGGCCTTGACCATTTGGCCAACGATTTCTCCAGCTGTCCCTTTCCAGCCCGCATGAGCAATCCCGACCACAGGGGTCTTCTTGGAGTAGAAAAACACTGGAACACAGTCCGCAAAGCAGGCAGTCAAAAGCAGATCACGATCGGTCGTATAGAGGCCATCACATGAAGAAATCGCTGATTCAAGGTCCAGAGCCCCTTGTCCCCCTTGTTCCTTAGTCACTCTTAAAACGGTGTTGCCATGCACTTGCTCTGGAGTCACCCATTGATCCGTAGATATATGTAAACATTCTCCTAATTTTAGACGATTATTTGTAACGGCTTCTGCCGCATCTCCCACATGATACCCCATATTAAAAGAAGCGTAAGGGTCAGGGCTATACCCACCATTTCTTGAGGTAAAGCCTAATCTAATCTGCCCATTAGAAAAAGGAATGGGAGCGAGTTCAAGTGCTTCTATTGATTGTTGTATGAAAGGTTCGGTTGCCAATATACGCTCACTCCTTATTAATCGACACACTCTCAGTGATATTCAAGAGCTTTCTCACATCTTATCATATCACAATCACTCATCGGAAGGGTTAAATCATCAAGATTCGCTATTTCCTTCATTTCCAGTGAAGCCATCACCAAATCTGACAAGAATGACATCATCCCCCACTCTAACAATGTTTCTCCATGGAATAACCACATCATTTTCTCTACCGAAAAGGCCGAGCATTTTACCAGCGCCAGGAATGACAATATGTTCAATCTTTCCTGTTGTCATATTCACATCAAGATCACCGATATGTCCAAGCAGCTTACCATTTTCAACATTCACAACTTCCTTCACTTGAAATTCAGATATTCTCGCCATCATCCAACCTCCCATACATGAGCAAAACCAGACTTACACCGTTGCGCTTAGCACTCCTGATGTGATTTCTCCATATCAGGCATTCATGCTATGCCAGAGTCTCAGATGAGGAAAGCCCAAGTTTTGCTCTACTTTTCCAACCGCATTAGAAAAAGGTATACTTTCTCACAGTATAATAAAAGGCTTGTATTTTACTATATGGGGAAACAGAATAAAAAAGAAGCATAAAGATTGGTTGAAGGACGCACTCATAAGCATTTGGAGCTCTGGCTTTAGTACGACAAACTTTCTTTCTAAGTCACAGCATAAAAGGTGTCCCTAAAAGCCATGCTTTTTTCGGACACCTTCGACTATTCTATCTATTCTTTTTTAACCTTTAGCTTTGAATATTCTTGTTCATCTCCTTAATTGCCGCCTTTTCAAGTCGTGAAACTTGAGCTTGTGAGATTCCGATTTCTTCGGCAACTTCCATTTGTGTTTTGCCTTGAAAAAAGCGCATGGAGAGAATATTTTTTTCTCTATCATTTAATTGCGTCATCGCTTCACGGAGAGCAATCTCTTCAATCCATTGAATATCCTTATTCTTCTCATCACCAATTTGATCCATAACATAGATGGGGTCACCGCCATCGTTGTATATGGGTTCAAACAATGACACTGGATCTTGGATGGCATCAAGCGCAAAGACGACATCTTCCATGGGGACATCTAATTGCTTTGCGATTTCTTCTGCTGTGGGTTCACGAGAGTGCTTAGAAATCAGCTTTTCTTTGACCTGTAAAGCCTTGTAAGCAATATCTCGAAGTGAACGTGAGACGCGAATGGGATTATTATCCCGTAAATAACGCCTGATTTCCCCAATAATCATTGGTACAGCATACGTTGAAAATTTTACATTCTGGCTAAGATCGAAATTATCAATGGATTTCATAAGTCCAATACATCCGACCTGGAACAAATCATCGACGTATTCACCACGGTTGTTAAATCTTTGAATGACACTTAAAACAAGCCTGAGGTTTCCATTGACGAGTTCTTCCCTTGCCGATAGATCACCATTCTGCATTTGCACAAATAGTTTGCGCATTTCTTCGTTTTTGAGAACAGGCAACGTTGCGGTATCCACACCACAAATCTCTACTTTATTTCGTGCCATATGATTCCCTCCTTGCCGGAGCTTTGTACAACGTAAAGTATCTCCTTGAAAGGGAAAAATATGCATTGAGGTATGCCTGTTATTTTATTCCAAATAGTCGTTATTCCTCAAAAACTGTTAATGCTAAGCACCCTACTTAGGCTCACACCATTTTATTAAACTCTTTCTGCAGGCGTTTAATAATTCTCTTTTCCAGACGAGAAATATAGGATTGTGAAATGCCCAGCTGATCGGCGACATCCTTCTGAGTCTTCTCTTTGCCCCCTCCCAAACCAAAACGCAATTCCATGATTTCCTTTTCGCGATCATTCAGAAGCAAAATCGCTTTTTTTAGCAATGAGCGATCGATTTTCTTTTCCATATCTCTCGTAATAATATCATTATCGGTTCCAAGAACGTCTGATAGTAAAAGCTCATTGCCATCCCAATCGACATTAAGTGGTTCATCAAATGATACTTCTGTTTTGCGCTTATTGTTTCGACGAAGGTACATCAGGATTTCATTTTCGATACACCGCGAAGCGTAGGTTGCCAGCTTGATCTTTTTTTCAGGATTAAAGGTATTGACCGCCTTGATCAATCCAATTGTTCCAATGCTAATGAGGTCCTCTATATTGATTTTGGTATTTTCAAATTTACGTGCAATATAAACGACAAGTCTGAGATTTCTTTCAATCAAAGTAGAGCGCGCCTCTTGATCGCCTTTCACAAGCTTACCAAGAAGCTCCTGCTCTTCATCTTTTGATAAGGGTGGTGGAAGAGCCTCGCTTCCGCCTATGTAATAAATTTCCTTCGGTTTAATGCCTAGCTTTTGAAGAAAGGCATACCATTTTGACAGCAATTTCATCCGCAATCTTTTCATTTATCTCCCCCACCTTTACGCTTATGAAGCTGGTAGTTGACGCGTTCCTTTTTGAATCATCTCCGGGTGCACAATACAATTAAAAGCATCATCCTCAGATAAGCGATGCTCAGTTAAGGCCACAAACACTTTCTTGCACATCAAGATACCATCGTCTGATTTCAAAATGACTTGATCAGGCTTGATTGCTAGCACCATTTTTTCTTCCCCACTCACGCCTCTATATGGAACAAGGCTTAGGCGCGTCAGCCATTCACGATCAATAGTGGTTGCATTGAAAACCTGAACAGGATCTTCGTGAAAAAAGGTTTCAGGCAATTGTCCATGCGCAACCTCATGATTGATAAACATGACAGGAGCATCATTGAATGGATGATTGAGCTGATTTCCTGTATCAACCATTCCCCTTGCATGGATGATCACCTTTCCAAAGTAGATATCAACCGCCATTTCTTGATCCGTTCTCCATTTTCGTACCACCACTTGGTCGAGCCGTTTTTTTGAAAACAACCAAATACAAGGAAAAGCCACGACGACAAACAACCAGCTGATTGGATCGCCATACTCCATTGTACTGAAAGATAACATGTGATCATATGATGGACTTGACTGAAGAAAATAGTGAATAGCAAATAGACTACCACCCATCATAAAGGTGATAAAATAAAACATAAAAAAGCTTTGGAAAAACAGTGAAAACCTGCGAAACCCAAACACAATATAGACGATTAAGAGCGAATAAAACAATTTCCCTATTGGATTATAAAAAATAGGTGAAAGTGGTGTAAAAAGCAATAAGATGATTAGAGAGGCAAAAAGCGTCCCCACTATTAACCGCCAACGGCGGATTGGTCTTTTCAGCACCCCCGCAGTCAATTTTAAAATCATAAAATCAATCAATACATTCAGAAGCCAGACGACATCCAAATAGATGGTCATAGAAGACCCCACCTGTCGGAAGGTTGTTTATCCAAAGTATACGGGCTTTTTTATAGAATGTCTGTCAGTTAATGGTGTGCAAAACTTGTTATTTTGTATTTCACTGCCTATCTATACTTTATTTTGTCGAATAGAAATAAGAGAAAATGAAGAGGGGAAGTGGAATAAATCATCGAGAAGAATCAACTGAAATAATAGTGCTTACTTAAAGTAAGCAAAAGATTATGAAATACTGTGCTATTAAGAGGAATGCGGAAAAGCTTAGCCAATACATCCATTTCATCATAGAAAGGGGGAGTCCGAATACTATTGCGTAGATTTCGCACGCTTTCCATGGGAACATCCTTCGGCACATCAGCGGGGTCCCTAAAAAATGTGCTTTACTTTTTGGGTGGCAGAGATCTACGAGTTTCGGCGTTCGATGCACAGGATATAACGGTTTTAGCCGAGGTTCCTTGATGGATGTGACTACTTAGCTTGAAGTTTCTTGAAGAATGTAAGGCCCTTAGACAACGCTCTTTAAGGGTTTTATGACTAAAACTCCGCTGTCCCTGTGTCTACTCGTATCGCTTGATAGGAAAAACCGCCACCGAATTAACGGCGACGGTTTCTATTTCTTAAAAAGGTTGGAATATCGAGAGTATCTTCCTCCTCTTCCACAGATGGATGTGAAGGACGCGGAGCTTCTGGCTCTTCGCGATGCATCGGTTTGTTTTGTGATGGCATTGGGTTCATTCGTTCTCCTCGACGGATGGACGGATTACGGCTTTCCCCTTCCTCAAATCCAGTCGCAATGACAGTCACAATGATTTCATCTTCGAGTTCCTCACTGATAACTGAACCAAAGATCATATTCACCTCTTGATCCGCCGCGGATGCGACGATATCTGCTGCTTCATTCACCTCATAAAGACTAAGGTTAGAGCCGCCTGTAATATTCATTAATACCCCTTTGGCTCCATCAATCGATTTTTCTAACAATGGACTTGAAATTGCCTTTTTAGCCGCTTCAGCTGCACGATTTTCTCCTGTAGCCACACCAATAGCCATTAGCGCTGTACCACCATCTGTCATAATCGTTTTAACATCAGCAAAGTCCAAATTAATGAGCCCTGGCATCGCAATTAAATCGGAAATGCCCTGGACGCCTTGGCGCAAAACGTTATCTGCCTCACGAAATGCTTCAAGCATTGGCGTATTGCGATCAACAATTTCCAAAAGACGGTCATTGGGAATCACAATTAATGTATCTACTTTTTCTTTGAGGTGATTGATACCACCAGCCGCTTGTGTCGAGCGTTTTCGCCCTTCAAATGTAAACGGGCGAGTGACGACTCCTACAGTAAGTGCCCCTAAGTCCTTGGCGATTTCTGCAATCACTGGTGCAGCACCCGTTCCAGTTCCGCCACCCATTCCAGCAGTGACAAAGACCATATCGGCCCCTTTGAGCACTTCTTCAATTTGTTCTCTGCTTTCTTCTGCAGCCTTTTTACCAATATCAGGATTCGCTCCTGCGCCTAGCCCTCTTGTTAACTTTTCACCGAGCTGTAATTTTATTTCAGCTTTTGAAAGTTTTAATGCTTGTCCATCTGTATTCACACAAATGAATTCAACGCCTTGAATGCCGCTCTCAATCATGCGATTAACCGCGTTTGAACCGCCGCCTCCAACGCCGATGACTTTTATTTGTGCCAGCTGTTCCATCTCCATATAGTCTAACATTCTATGTGCCTCCCATTTATTAATTGCCCAAGTCGATCAATCAAAGAATGAATCAAACAATTGCTTTACTTTTTTTGTGACACCGCCACGGTTAGGATTTTTTTCTGCTTTGACTTTATTCTTCTTTTGGTGTCCTTGTCCATTAGACATCTCGGGGGCAATTGCTACTCCAAAGTCTCTGCCTTGAATTCTGACATTGCGATAGGCAAATTTGATCAACCCCACACATGTGGTATATTGGGGTTCTCTCACACCAATATAATCCGGGATTGCGACCCTGACATTATTGTTAAGCTCATGCTGTGCAAGATCTAATATGCCTTCCATTGCCGCAACGCCACCGGTTAAGATATAACCGCCTGGTAGCTCTAAAAATCCATTTCGGCGGATCTCCTCATTGATCAGCTCTAAAATTTCAGCGATACGTGGCTCTATTATGTAAGCAAGATCCTGCTGACTGATCGTTTCATCTCCTGAACCATTCATCTTCTGTACGAGAAAGCCTTCTTCATTGGATGCATGGTCGATAAAAGCATGTCCATATTTTAATTTAATAGATTCGGCATGATCCGTTGTCGTCCGAAGACCAATGGAAATGTCCTTCGTAATATGATTCCCACCTATGGGAAGGACGAACGTATCGATTAAAATCCCTTGGTCAAAAACGGCCACCTTCGTTGTGCCACCACCAATATCAACAAGTGCCACACCAAGATTTTTTTCATCACTTGTAAGCGCAACAGAGCCTAGTGCCAAAGGTGTTAAACAAATATCGGCAATCTCTAAGCCCGCCTTTTCAACACAGCGCTCAAGATTATGTAAAATGGTTTTAGAGCCAGTAATCACAATACCCTTCATTTCCAGACGAACGCCAACCATGCCTCTTGGGTCATTAATCCCTTCTAGTCCATCTACGATAAACTCATGATGAATGACATCGATGATTTCTCGTTCAGGCGCAATAGGCATGACCTGCGCAGCCTCCATCACCCGCGTGATATCATCATCACCGATTTCTCGGTTATCACTTGAGACAGCAACCACACCGTGACAAGGATGTAATTGGATGTGATTTCCTGTCACGCCTACGATGACGCTCTGTACTTTTGATCCTACCATTCTTTCGGCCTGCTCCACCGCGTTTCGAATTGAGCGCACCGTTTCATCTATATCAACAATTGACCCTTTTTTTAGTCCATTAGAGTCCGCTTTACCGATGCCAATGACATTTAATGAGTCCCCTGTCATTTCGCCAATCAAAACTTTGACCGTGGATGTACCGATGTCTAAGCTTACATATATGTCATTGTTGTTCAATCTCCGGCACCTCCTTAATCTACTCCATCTATCAGTATCTCATTTATTATTGATTTAACTTTTATAATTACAAGTGTACCATGTTGACAAGTATATGTCGCTAACTAATAGAAAAAAAATATGATATTCGTGATATCCTCTGAAATATTATTCTACCATAAGAATGGTATTCAACATATAGACACATTTATCCTTTTTTATAATGATAAAATTATTGTTACATATTAGATTTTTCGTAACGACTTATCCCTTTTTGTATCCTCACATCTTCTCGAAGCACTTTTTAAGTATGCAAATTTGTTCAGCTTATTCTGATCTACTCTATAGCCGCTTAGTGCTATAGAAGGCTTGGCCATTTGCAAATACCTCCATGTGTACTCTTTTCCCCTAGGGAACCTGTGCTGAATTTGAAACTAAAAAATAAGTCACGATCAAAATCTCACAGCATGCTATTCTGAACTTTTATCGGAGCTCTTTTTTGACTTCTCATAAGGTGTAAATACTTGACCAACGGTAAGGTCTAAAATTCCTCGCTCATTATCCTTAAGTGTTGAAGTCACGCTTGGGTAGAAATGATTGAGCTTGCTGGCTAAACGACTCGTTGTCACAATCACTTCATTGCCATCATTCATATAAAGATGCAATTCATCATCATAATATTTGGAAGGCGCACTAACAATTTCAGAAATACCGTGCTTGATCGCAGGATTCAACGCCATGATTTGCTTGGTCACTGCTTTTAATGGCTTCCCTTGTTCGACACCTTTTATAATAGGCGCTGAACTTGGCAGTGCTTTTCCTGACACATCATTCATGATCTTACCACTTGATAGCACCGGATAATAGCGATCATCTTTCTGCAAATAGGCGACTTTAGTATATTCCGTAATGGCAATCGTTACTGTCCCTGGAAAATGACTCTGAACATCAGCATGTTTTATCATCGGCAGTTTCTTCAAAGAGCGTTCAATCTTCTGTTCATCAATATCCCAAATCTTACTATGCTTAGTCACCCCACTTTGCCGGGCGATTTGTTGTTTCGACACATAATCGTTCCCTTTTATCGATAAGGTATGCACATTGCTTAGTGGGGATTCAAAATAGACAACCGCTAAGATTAATATAAATAATATTGTAAGATAAAAGATCATACGACGATTCGCTTTTTGCTTTCTTTGTGCCTTAAGCTTTGGAATACGGTCTTCAAGTTGAATGACCTTTTTTTCTGGCATATGCTTCACCCAACACTTCTTTATAAACTATGTCACAAATGTATTATGTACAGTAGATGATTGTAACCTGTGAAGAGACAAAATGGAAGTAGAGCTCAAGTGTGGTTATCTACTGGAGACGAGAAGCGACATTCACAGAAATGCCGCTTCATCGTTAAAAGTTATTATAGCATAAACCTACTTTGAATAGATGCCTTTTTAAAGGATTTTCACATTGTCGCGCTAAAGCTGAGCATTCATTGTTATTGTAAGAGATGCATACACTTCGCCTCTCCTACTTTATGCCCTGCACATCGCGCCAAACCTGTTACTCTTTTATCAAAAGGCTCTACCTCAGCTCTAAAATAAGCTTATATAATCGATGAGCTGCATCAGGTATCCCTAAATCTAATGCCCGTTCCTTCATAATCACTCTTTTACTTGTATCCGACATAATCCCATCGATTTGTTTAAGCAATGTCGCTGCATTCAATTCACTTTCAGTCATCACAATGGCTGCTCCATGTTTCTCTAAGGCACGCGCATTTTTTTCTTGATGATTATTTGTCACATATGGGCTTGGAATCAATATGGTTGGTAAGCCAATAGCCGTGACTTCAGCGAGCGTGGTTGCCCCTGCTCTTGAAACAACAAGGTCTACACCTGCTAAAACATCCTTCATGTTATGGAGGAAGGGCTGCACCGACAAATTAGACGGTTTCCCCATTTTATTGACCTCTGCCATGACCTGCTCAAAATGCACTTGTCCTGTGACGTATAGAACTTGATAATCCCTTTCCGCTAATTGTGGCAAAAGCTCAAGAGTAGCTTCATTGATCGGTCTCGCTCCACGACTGCCCCCAAAAATTAATACCGTCTTTTTATCAGGTTGTAAATCGACGGACAGCAAGCCTGCCTCACCGTCACCATTAAGCATTTCTGACGCCCTTGGATTGCCCGTTAATACTAATTGCCCATTCTTAAAGAAGCTCTCAGCCTCTTCCATCGATAGAGCTACACGATCAACATAACGACTTAAAAATTTGTTGGTAAGTCCTGGCACACTATTTTGCTCATGGATAATGGTTGGCACTTGTAATTTGGAAGCTGCATAGACCACAGGACCACACACATATCCACCCGTACCGATGACGACATCTGGTGCAAATTTATGAATGAGACTCTTGCTTTTACTCACGCCTTTTAAAAACCGCGCCACTGTCATGACGTTGTCAAAAGAAAGCTTTCTTTTAAATCCAGTTATATTCAGTGCATGGAAAGGGATATGCTCTCGTTCAACAATATCCTTTTCCAATCCGTTGGTCGTCCCTATGTACATAAATGCCGCATCCGGCTCTTGACGTTGTATTTCATGAATCAAGGCAATGGCAGGATAAATATGACCGCCTGTACCACCGCCACTCACTAAAACTCTCATTCCTTTTCACCCTTTTAAATGACTTCGACGTTTTCTAAGCAAAAACATCTCTTTTATATTGTATTAGATTTTTATATCATATCACAACAGCTGATTTTGTGTGGCATGGTCTGTTAAATATTCGTTGATGTCTATCCTTTTGTGCACGTTCTAAAATATAGATCAGACATAGCCTAAAGTAGAAAAAAACTCGCCGATGACGAGTTTTTTAATGATAAAAACGCATGAAATTTTCACGTGTTATCGGAACGGATAGTACCCATTCGCTTTGGACTCGCACACCCTTCGACGCACATCGGGTGCCCTGACTTTTTGGAGTCTAAAGGAACACCCAATTTTAGCAATGTATCGAATCTCTAACATCTTGCTACTACTATCCCCTTTTTTATAAGCGTGCATAACGGCTGATATTCAATAATATGCCAACAGCTACAAGCATCAGGGTCAGCGAGGAACCTCCATAGCTCAAAAATGGCAATGTGATACCAGTAACTGGCATTAATCCTGTAACAACAGCGATATTAATCATCACTTGAATCGCAATCATGCCGATAATACCTACAGATAGCAAGCTGCCATAGAGATCAGGCGCACTCAAGGCGATTCTAATCCCTCTCCAAAGCAATAAGCAAAAGAGCAAAAGCACGAAGGTCGCGCCGATAAAACCAAGCTCCTCTGAAATAATCGAAAAGATAAAATCCGTTTGTGGCTCTGGCAAATACTGAAACTTTTGCCTGCTTTGTCCCAGTCCGAATCCTAATAACCCCCCAGGGCCGATCGCATACAGCGATTGGATGATTTGAAAGCCACTCCCAAGAGCATCCTTCCACGGGTCCATAAACGATGTGATTCTCTGTATGCGATAGGGTGCTGAAATGATCAGTCCAACAAAACCAAGAGCGCCGATTGAGCCTAAAAAGACAAAATGTTTAATCCGCGCTCCAGCCACAAATAGCATGGTTAAGCATGTCGCAACTAGTACAGTCCCTGAACCAAGATCCGGCTGCAGCATGATCAGACCAAAGGCTAAAAAGACTAAGGCTAAAGAAGGGACAAGCCCTTTTTTGATCGTCGTCACGTACTTCTGGTTTTCTGAAAGGAACTTGGCCAAGAAAATGATCAAAGCAATTTTCATGAATTCTGATGGCTGAATGGAAAATGCACTCGGTCCGAGCCAACTGCTTGCTCCACCTCTCACCTTCCCAACCCCAGGAATGAGAACAAGGATCAACAGGATAAAGCATACAAGCAGAGCTATTTTAGACCATGACCGCCACGTCCAATAATTGATGTTCATGACAAAAAACATTGCAATGATCCCTATGATGGCAAAGATGAGCTGCCTTTTGGCGAAATAAAAGGCATCATCAAAGCGATAGGAAGCCCAGACTGCACTGGCGCTATAAACCATAATCAAGCCAATCGTTAAAAGAGACAAGGTAACAACAATAAGAAAGAAATCAGGTGCCGCTTTTTTTTGTGGCATGTTCTCCACCTCATTCACATCAGATGCTTTCCCTTCTCATAAAGCATCTTTATAGGAAAATAACCTGTCTACTTTAGCGTATGCACCGTTTTAACAAACATGTCTCCCCGCTCTTCAAAACTTTTAAACTGATCCCAGCTTGCACAAGCAGGGGACAACAAAATGACATCTCCAGCATCAGACAGGTTGTAAGCAGCTTGTACTGCTTCCACAACAGTATCGACCAATTCCACCGTTTTCACACCTGCTTCTTTTGCCGTTGCCTGAATCTTTTGCTTTGTTTCTCCAAATGCAAATACGGCCTTGACCGCTTTTAAGAAAGGCTTTAAGGCGTCAAAATCATTGCCCCGATCTAATCCACCAGCGAGTAATATCACCGGCTTTTGAAAGGCGCTCAACGCCTTAGAAGTCGCAAGAATATTCGTTGCTTTGGAGTCATTGTAAAAAGCTCTATCATGAATCGTCCCCACATATTGCAAGCGATGTGGTACACCAGTAAAGGATTGTAACACGTCTTTAATAAAAGCGTTTGGAACGTCCATGAGCTTCGCTACAGCAATAGCGGCCAAAGCATTGGCGATATTATGCTCTCCCTTTGGCATCGCCAGCTCCTCTTGAGCGATAATAACGTCACCATTAAAGCAAAGTGCTTCGTGCTCCAGATAAGCGCCGTCTACTTTTTTATTCACAGAAAAATAGAGACGCTGTGCTTTGGATTCAGCAGTAAATCCTTGAACCCTTGCATCATCCGCATTGGTCACAAGCCAATCTGTCACCGTTTGCTGTTGTGTTATTTTCGCTTTAGCTTGTCCATACGCTTCGAACGTCCCGTGATAATCTAGGTGAGCATCAAATAAGTTAAGAAAAACCGCTACCCTAGGATGGAAGGTTTGTACACCCATCAATTGAAAACTGGACAGTTCTGCAACAATGACATGATCATGAGTAGCCTCTTGAGCGACCTCGCTTAGGACCGTGCCGATATTCCCAGCAACAAGGGGTTGCTGAGGACTCCCCTTTAGCATTTCACCAATAAGCGTAGTCGTCGTTGTTTTGCCATTGGATCCTGTAATCGCCACAAACGGTGCTTCAGAAATTTTTGCCGCCAGCTCCACTTCAGTAATGACGGGAACGCCCAAGCGTTCAGCTTTTTGAAGCAACGGATTCGTATACGGTATTCCCGGATTTTTGACGACCAGATACGTCGCCTCCGTTACAAGCTCTAAAGGATGCCCGTTATCAACAATGTCTATCCCGAGCGCACTGAGCTCCAAGACATGGGGATTGCCGCTGAGAGATGAGCGATCATTGACAGTAACCTTTGCTCCTAAACGATGTAAAAGCTTGGCGGCCACAAAACCACTTTTAGCCATACCAAGGACGAGAATTTCCTTCTGTTGATACTCTGATAGTTGTCTCATTTTATAGCCACACCTTCAAATAAATGCCAATCACACTTAATAATATGCCTACAAACCAAAATGTAGAGACAATACGCCACTCATTCCACCCTGAAAGCACGTAGTGATTGTGCAATGGACTCATTTTAAATATTCGTTTCCCACCTGTTGCTTTAAAATAAGCAACTTGGATAATGACTGAAAGCGTCTCAATCACAAAGATACCGCCAATGATCACCAATAAAATTTCTGATTTGGTCAGCATAGCCACGCCAGCAAGGGCACCCCCAAGCGCTAATGAACCAGTATCTCCCATGAACACCTTCGCCGGATGCGCATTGAACACTAAAAAGCCGAGCAATGCACCACAAACCGCCGTCGAAAAAATGGCCACATCATGTATCGAATCATTGTAAGCAATAATCGCATAGGCTGCAAAAGCAATCGCTGCCGTACCAGATAGCAAGCCATCAAGACCATCTGTGAGATTTGTACCGTTAGAAGTCCCTAGCAGCATCACCAGAGACAGGATAAAGTAAGCCCAATAAAAATTGATGGACCAATCTGTTCCTGGGACCGTAACCACTGTAGAAACATGCGTTTGTACAAGCACGATATAAAAAATAATAGCGACAATCAGCTGTCCCAATAATTTTTGCTTTGATGTTAAGCCGAGATTACGCTTCATGACAACTTTAATAAAATCATCCAAAAACCCAATGGCGCTGAAGGCGATGGTAACAAATAAGAGCAGCCAAAGGTGATTTGTCATAAATCCGTTTTTTACTCCGGAATAAATAGAGGCGACAATAATCGCGAGGATAATGATGACACCGCCCATTGTCGGAGTCCCTGCCTTTTTTTGGTGTTCCTTTGGGCCTTCATCACGTATGTATTGCCCAAATTTCAGCATTCTCAATAAAGGAATGAAGATAGGAGCAAATATTATGGCAACAAGGAAGGCGATTATTAATGTGGTTAAAAGTATGGTTGTCATCTTTGGTCCTCCTCGTTTTTAAGACGTTCTACTAGCGCCTCAAGTCCAGCCAACCGCGACGCTTTAAACAGCATCACCGTATCTTCAGATAAAAATGTTTGTAAATAAGCCAGTACTTTGTCCTTGCTCGAAAAGTGCTTAAGCGTTATGGATGGATGCTGCTCCTGTTGGCACGCCTCGAAAATCCATTGAGCCCGCTCACCGAGGGTGACAACATGTGTAATAGGTGCGCTAATCACCGATGCCACTTCACGATGCAGCGCTTCTTCATCTGGGCCTAGCTCATACATATCACCAAGAACAATGACCTTATTTGGAAAATCACTCAAGGCCTTTATCGTTTCTATGGCTGCTTTCATCGAGGTCGGACTGGCATTATATGCATCATTAATGATGAGCGTGCCTGCTTTTCCAGCGACACATTCGAGGCGCATCGCTGTATGTTTCAGCGCCTTAAGTCTCGCAAATATCCGTTCACCACTCAGCTTGAGATGATTGGCAACAGCTATCGCATATGCCGCATTTTTTACATTATGAGCGCCTAAAAGTGGAATGGTGTAGCTTTTACCATTTACTTTAAATGCACTTCCCTCTTGATTTCCTTTAGCATCAGAAATCACAAAATCATTCGCTTCACCATAGCCGCACAAAACAGCATTGACCCGCTCATGTCGTAAAGCGTCTAATAGGGGTTCATCTCCGTCAACAATGAGCAAGCCATCAGGCGACATCCCTTCAATGATCTCGCTCTTTGCTTTCGCAATCCCCTCTCTACTCCCTAAAAACTCGATATGTGACTCGCCTATATTGGTGATCAGTCCGATATCGGGTTCGGCAATTCGACTTAGTAATGCAATTTCACCGAAATGGTTCATGCCCATTTCCAACACACAGACCTCACAATCCTCTGGCATCGCGAGTAATGTTAATGGCACACCAATATGATTATTCAAGTTGCCTTCTGTTTTATGCAGTTTAAAAGTGGCCTCCAATGTGGAAGCAACCATATCTTTGGTTGTTGTCTTCCCATTGCTTCCTGTGATCGCAATGACTGTGGGATCAATAGCTTTCCGATAAAGATGTGCTAATTCCTGCAGAGCCTGCAGTGTGTCTTCAACGTAAAAAATCGGAAAATCAGCAGGGACTTCCTTAGAAAGCGCCTTATCCCGTTGCCACAACGTTGCTACAGCACCATTATCGATGGCGGAAAGCAGATGATCGTGTCCATCAAAGCGCTCCCCCACTAATGGAACAAAGAGGCTATTCTGTTCCCCACGTCGACTATCGGTTGTCACAGTCAAGCGATGTGAAGCGGCAATGGCTTCACTATTTTGAGAAGCGTAGCTGATTTGTTCAATTAGACTTCTGTTAATTCCCATTCTTTAAACGCTCCTTTATCGCTTGTCGTGCTTCCAATCGGTCATCAAAATCCAATACCTCTGTGCCAATGATTTGATAGGTCTCATGACCCTTTCCCGCTATGAGGATAATATCATTTTCTTCAGCAAGAGCTACGGCGTGCTTTATGGCGTCGCGGCGGCCAACAATTGTCGTATAGCTACCTTTTTCCACGCCTGCCTCCATATCCTTCAGTATGCGTTCAGGATCTTCTGTTCTAGGATTATCAGACGTGAAAATGGCCTGATCACTATGTCTCACAGCGATATCAGCCATGAGTGGGCGCTTCGTGCGATCGCGGTCACCCCCACACCCTACAACAGTAAGGATGCGCCCCTTCGCAAACTCTTTAATGGTAAGTAGCGCATTCTCTAAACTATCCGGAGTATGAGAATAGTCAACGATGACACTAAAGGATTGCCCGGCATTGACTGTCTCGAAGCGTCCAGAAACACCTTCTATGTTGGCGATGGCTTCAATAATGGTTTCCCAAGTCACTCCATTCAGCCAGCAGGCACAAGCGGCAGCCAGCACGTTGTATACACTGAATTTACCAACAAGCTTCATCACGACCTGAAAACGGCCTTCTGGCGTAATGAGGTCAAATGTCGTCCCTTTAGCTGAAATCACAATATTTTCTGCTCTTACATCAGCTGAGGCATCGATGGCATACGTGATCAATGAGGCAGCTGTCGCTTCTTTAAGCACTGCCGCTGCCGAATCGTCATTATTGATCACAGCTGCTTTTTTTCTCGTCGTATCATAAATATTACCCAACTGTGAAAATAGAAGTGATTTGGCATGCAGATAATCCTTCATGGTGCCATGGTAATCTAAATGATCTTGTGTCAGATTAGTAAAAATGGCGATATTAAAATCAAGACCTCTTACTCTTCCCTGAACAAGAGCATGAGAGGATACTTCCATGACTGCGGATTGCACATTATCATCAACCATATCTCGGAATGCCTTTTGTAGAACCGGAGACTCCGGTGTTGTATTGTTCACAGAAATGTTTTTTTCACCATATTTAATTCCCATCGTACCAATAAGTCCTGTTTTCATTCCAGCATGTTCTTGGATTTGTTTAACCAAATGTGTGATCGTCGTTTTTCCATTTGTTCCCGTAACACCGATCAAATCAAGGTGATGGGTAGGCTGGTTATAAAACATATCAGCTAGCTGGGAAAGCGCCCGCCTGGCCTCACTTACATAAATCACTGGGATCTCAGCAGAAACTGGACGTTCGGCGACAATTGCTTGTGCGCCTTGTGAAATCACTTCGCTAACAAAATCATGCCCATCGAAGCGTTCACCGGGAACACAGACAAAAAGACTCCCTGATTGAATTTGTCTTGAATCCATTTCGACTGAAACGATATCTGGATCGCCTGCATTCTCCAGTCTATAGGATTCGAGCGCAGTTAATAACTGTTTTAATTTCATTGTATACACATCCTCTGTAAAACAACCCTCTCAATTCTAACTTGGAGTCGGAGTCCTTTCAAACTCAATAAATTAGCCAAGCGTTCATGCACTTGGCTAATTTTGCACTCAATGATTATTTTAATCTCCATTACCGGATTTGTCACCTAGATATATGCGAATTGTTGAACCTTCGGGAAGTTTTGTCCCTGCTTTGGGGGCTTGGGCAGTAACAACATTGCCGTCTCCATCCGCATCAATCTTTAAGTCATAATAGCTTGAAAGGATATCTTCTTTGTTTTCCCCTATAAGGTTCGGTACCTCAACATTTTTTTGGTCACCCCAACGATACTCTTTTTCTAAGCCATTGGTTCTTTTTTGGACACCCATTGCCTGCAAGCTGTCACTGATGATTTTCCCAGCGATCGGGGCGGCTACCTGTCCACCAAATTGGATGGTATTTTTCGGGTTATCAATCGCGACATACACAACGATTTGTGGATCATCCGCAGGGGCAAACCCCATAAAAGAGAGGATATAGTTATTTTCAAGATAACCTCCACCTTTGGCGATCTTCTGGGCTGTTCCTGTTTTTCCACCAATTCTCCAGCCGTTAACATAGGCATTGCGTCCTGTTCCCTTGGCAACCACACTTTCCAGAGCATTTCTAACTTCTTTTGACGTTTGCTTAGAAATGACACGTTTCTTGAGTTGAGGCGTATTTTTACTCACCACTTCCCCTGTATCCGGATCAATCCATTCCTTTGCAATATAAGGGGTGTAGAGATAGCCACCGTTCACCGCAGCAGATACAGCCGCAACCTGTTGAATGGGCGTCACGGCCACCCCTTGACCAAAGGCTGTTGTCGCTGCTTCAAGTGGGCCAATTTTATCAGGGTCAAATAAAATGCCTTTTGCCTCCCCCTGCAGATCAATGCCTGTTTTCGCACCAAATCCAAAGTTATCGACGTATTTAAACAAGCGATCTTTACCGAGCATTTCTCCTAATTTAACAAAACCCGGGTTGCAGGAATTTTCCACGACCTCCATAAATGTTTCATGACCGTGTCCCCCGCGCTTCCAGCAATGTAAATCTGTTCCATTCACATCGATGTACCCTGGATCATTGAATGTATCTGTGTGTAAATTCACCAGCTTCTCATTTAAAGCAGCTGCGAGCGTGATCACCTTAAAGGTTGAACCTGGCTCATAAGTCCGCCATATCGGCAAATTATGATTGTAAACTTCAGAAGAAACCGTTTTATAATCTTCAGGATTGAAATCCGGACGTGAGGACATCCCAAGGATTTCACCCGTATTCGGATTCATAGCAATGGCTAACGCACTGTCTGGATGATATTTCTGGTTCGCATTATCCAGCTCGCGCTCTATAATGGATTGTACCTTAGAATCGATGGTAAGCTCTAAATTCAATCCATCTTTAGGGGGCACATATTCATCTCTAAGCGATGACATGCGATTCCCTTGTGCATCAGAATAAAAATCCACGTGTCCAGGTTTCCCTTTGAGCATATCATCGTAATACGATTCAAGCCCTATAAGGCCTTGATTATCAATCCCAGCAAATCCAAGTACATGCGATAGATAGCTTCCAAAAGGATAATGTCGTTTGAAGTCCTCAGAAATGAAGACACCTGGCAGCTTGAGCTTCTTTACTTCAGCTGCTTTCTTGTTACTGATCTTTATACCTTCAGGCTTTATATATGAGGAACTTGACCTTTTGGTAATCGCCCGATAAACCTTTTCCTTATCTGCATCCAAAACCTTTGCTAATTCCTCCGCTGTTTTCGCGGGATTTCGCACTTGTTTGGGGACAACCAATACAGTCGGTCGGCTGATATTTGTAGCCAGCTTAACACCATTGCGATCTAGTATATCTCCTCGTTCTGCCTCATACCGAATTTCCCTGCTCCATGAATCCATCGCTTTATTTTTCAACCAATCATTCAAAAATAGCTGGACATAACCTAAACGAACAACAAAAACACCAAAAATGAAGAGACCTATAAACAATATAAATAATAAACGCTTGCGTACGGTGACATTAGATACACGCACATCCTGCCCCTCCCACTTTAAAAAACATAGGCTTGTATCAAAATATGCAGCAGCAGGACAAGTTAGAACAGCCGTTAATATTGGAGTCTCCCTACGCGTCTGTGGCGATATGCCATGTGTTCCTAAGAAAACTTGGTTGCACCGCTTCGCGGATACTCCTGACATGATTTTTGCAAATCACATACTTAGGGTGCCCGCAAGCCTCTGGTGGCGAAAGTCGAAGCCCGACTTATACTCTCTTCCTTTGAGAGCGCCAGCAAAGTTATACATTCTGGTGTATGAGAAAAACCGGGCGAAAAGCATACCCGGTCCTTGTCCTTAGTATAGAGCATCATCCAATATGAAAGAGGCTTCAGTACATGATTAAGCGGATTGGAACGCAAGGCGCGAGACTCCTGCGGGAAGTGGGAGATCGGTAAGACCCCGCAGCGTGCAGCGCGAGGAGGCTTACCACTCCCCCGCAGAAAGCGAGCTGCCTGGAGCGGAAAGCGCGCACTATCCACTCCGTTTGCACCTAAAATGTTTTACTTCCTTATTATTTAAAGAAAAGCACCCCATCGCAATGGAGTGCCTCTCACCTATTTATCTATCAGCTGTAATTGAATGTTGATGGATTTTTTATCTTTAATTGCCGTTCCTTTTTTCGGTTCTTGGCTTACAACATAGCCATCACCTGTTAGCTTAGGCTCAATACCTAAAACCTTGATAAACCGTAAGACATCGGTCAATGACCAACCTGTTAAATCAGGCATGACTGGTGTTCCTTCACCGACCAAAATGATTTTACTCCCTTTAAATACCTTGGTTCCCGAGGCGATCGATTGCTTTTGAACCGTTCCCTGTGAAGCGGTTGTGACGACATCCAGTCCTTGCTTTTCAAGAGCTGTTTTTGCTTGATTGATAGACTTGCCCACCCAATTATCAACAGTGACCGCCTGGGCTGCCACGGCGTTTTCATCGATTTTTTTACCCGTAGGTTGGACCTTCATATACTGAAGGGCATTTTCCATAACAGGTTTGAAAATCTGCTCACCCGGCTCAGAGCCTGTTTCTGTAGCAGCTAAATGAGGACGATCCACCGCCACGTAGACAATGAGCTTCGGATCCTTTTCTGGCGCCATGCCTAGAAATGAAAAAATATAGTTATCTTTTCCTGTTAAATACCCATTAGGCCCTCCAGAGATTTGCGCCGTCCCAGTTTTACCAATCACATCATAATTTTTGATCGCATAGCCTTTCCCGGTTCCATTCTCCTTATCCGTCACGACCTTACGCATGAGGCTGCGCACTTTTTCTGACGTTTCCTTGGTAATCGGCGTGCCCACCTGTTTAGGTTGATGCTCCTGGACAACTTTACCTGTATCAGGATTAACGACCTTCTGAACAATATAGGGCTGCATCATTTTGCCATCATTAGCAATGGCAGTTGCAGCTTGAACGATTTGAATAGCGGTAAAAGCTGAGCCTTGGCCAAAACTCGCCTGCACCTGATCGGGATGCCATTTAAAATTCACCCTACTATTGCTTTCATTAGGCAAATCAATTCCCGTTTTTTTCGTAAAGCCGAAGCGTTGTAAGTAGTTATAAAAACGCTTAGGCCCTAATAATTTGTCTTCAACAATCGAAAAGGCAACGTTCGATGAACGGACAAAGCCTTGTTCAAATGAAATACGGCCCCAATCCTGATCCCAGTCGTGAACAGGCTCTGACCCCTTAATCTTATATTGCCCTGACTGATAAGTAGCCTTGCTGTTCCATACCCCTTCATTAATTGCTGCGGCTAATGTGAAGGTTTTCATGACCGAACCCGGTTCATAAGGATCAGAAATGACGTCATTTGTATAATTGGTGATATTGCGCTTGTTAGGATCGAAGCTAGGGCGATTGGACATAGCTAAAATCGCACCCGTTTTTGGATCAGCAACCACCGCTAACATGCTATGCGGCTTGTATTTCTTATTAACATCATTCATCGCCCCTTCAAGGACGGTTTGGATCTTATTGTCAAGGGTTAAATAAACATTATCACCATTCTTAGGCTTTTTAATCAATTTATCACTATCGGGAAGCTTGACGCCTTGATGGTCTCGATAGAATGATAGACTACCATCCTGTTCGGTCAGCTCATCATTCAAGGATTGCTCAATACCTAATACTCCTTTTTGTTTTCCAAGCTTGTCGTCTAACGTCGTAAAGCCGACAACATAAGGAGCAAATTGACCATTCGGATAGTTGCGCTTGGATTCCGTCTGAAAGATGATCCCTGGGAGCTTAAGCTTTTCAATCTGTTGCTTTTTGGCATAGCTGATTTTACGCCCGCCAGGTCCGAGCTCTACCCAATAAGCATCCCTATTTAAAAGCGATTCAATTTTACTTGCAGACATATTAATAATCGGTGCCAGCTCCTCAGCTGTCTTTGCTTTATCTTTTACATAGGAATCTGCTTTGTGGCTTAGTACAGCTGTCACTGTATACGCTGGGATATCTTGAGCAAGAACATCACCGTTATGATCAAGGATTTCTCCGCGCTGCGAATCAACGGCTTTAACTTCTGTCCACTGATTTTTTGCGACATGAATCAAGTTCTGCCCATCGACTTCTTTTGCTTGCGCCAAATAAACAAATCGACCTGTGATCACAAAAAAGAGCAGCAAGAAAAATAAAGCGACGATTGCTGCCCACCGATTAATGGATTTATTTTTTCTTGGAAACATGGATGACACCTACCTATTTATTAACCATTTTAACATTATTTATATTTAAGTTCAGTCCATGTTTTTTGGCAAATTCTAGAATACGATCAGGTTGCTTAAGCTTTTGCACTTGTTCATTCAGTTCATCATTGTTTTTTTGAACAGTATCAATCGTATTTTGCATGTGTGTCGCTGAGACAGAGGCCGTGTAGATTTGGGCTTGTCTTGAGATGATAACGATCGCAAACACGAATATTGCGATGACAGCAGCTGTCCACAGCACTTTTTCACCTTTTGTAATCCGCCTACGAGGCAGCGCGATGGCGCGTGAATCAGACGTCACATGTTTTTGCCTTCTAACTTGTTCTCTTTGAGTAAATTGATGTGCAGGTTGTGCCATCCCTAATCCTCCTCTTTCATTCTCAATTTTTCTGCAATCCTAAGCTTGGCAGAACGTGAGCGACGATTATTTGCTATTTCTTCTTCTGAAGGTATGAGTGGTTTCTTGTTGACTAATCTGAGTAACGGCTGTTTATCTTCAGGGATAACAGGCAACCCTGGTGGAAGATCCGGGAGACGACTATGTATTAAAAAGGTTTGCTTACATAACCGATCCTCTAAAGAGTGAAAGGTAATGACTGAAATCCTTCCTCCTATAGTCACCATATCAATGGCTTGTTCTAACGAATCCTCAAACACCCGTAATTCATCATTCACAGCGATGCGCAAAGCTTGAAAGACACGTTTGGCAGGATGTCCACCTTTTCGCCGCGCGGGTGCCGGAATCGCTTCTTTAATCAGTTCAACAAGCTGACCTGTCGTTTCTATGACTTTTTCTTGCCTTGCTTTTTCAATCCTTCTTGCAATTGGCTTGGAAAACTTTTCTTCACCGTATTTAAAAAATATGGATACAAGCTGCTCATAAGGCCACTCGTTAACGAGGGTTTTTGCAGATAGGTCCTGTTCAGGATTCATGCGCATATCTAGCGGTCCCTCATGCTGATAGCTAAACCCTCTTTCAGCTTGATCGAACTGTGGCGATGATACGCCTAGATCATAAAGCACTCCATCTACACTACTCACACCTCTTGCCTGCAATTCCTTTTTTAAATGACGGAAATTTTCTGGTATGATAGTGAGTTTGTCATGATAAGTGGATAAACGTTGCTCGGTTTCCATGCGTGCATAGGGATCTTGTTCAAACGCGAAAAGGTGTCCAGTGGTTAATTGCGATAAAATAGCTTCGCTATGACCTCCGCCACCTAATGTGCAATCGACATAAGTGCCGCCAGGTTTGATATGAAGTCCATCAACCGCTTCTTTTTTTAACACAGTAATATGATCAAACATGGATGTAGATCCTTCCAATCTTATAAATCAAAATCAAGCAGGCTTTCAGAGATTTCTCCAAATGACGCTTCTGATTCTTCATAGTAGCTTTCCCAAATCGCCTTATTCCAAATTTCAATGCGATTGGAAACGCCAATAACCACACACTCTTTTTCAAGGTTGGCGTATTTTCTTAGTGGTTGTGATATATTGACTCGACCTTGTTTATCGAGTTGGGATTCAGCAGCACCAGAAAAGAAAAAACGGGTAAAAGCACGCGCATCCTTTTTAGTAAATGGCAATGCCTTCAATTTTTGTTCAAGCTGCTTCCATTCGTCCATAGGGTAACCAAACACACATTGATCCAAACCTCTCGTTAAAACGAAGGTCGTGCCAAGATCATCTCTGAACTTGGATGGAACAATTAATCTACCTTTTTCATCGATTGAATGTTGGTATTCACCCATGAACATGGTTCCAGTCCCCGCTTTCTACCCCTACTTTACCACATCTCCCCACTTTTCACCACTATCTATTAAAAATATTCGTTGAAACTAAAAAAAATCCTGCTATATCAGCAGGATTTTTTCATAAATTTATTTATTTTTTTCATTAGAGATAGACAATATAAGGCCTTCCGTCAAATTGGAAAGGAGCCTCTAATAACCGATCGACGACATCAAACCCCCAATAATTCATAAAATAATAAGCACTCCATACGCGTTCCTGAGGACTGCCATTAGGTAATAAACTCGCCTTCACACGTTCAAATTTGCTGAGTTCCACGGCATGTTTTTGTTCAATATTTCGTTCTATTGCTCGCTTCATATAGTCTAATTGCTTGGTTATCAAGTCACGATTTTTCTGCGAAAGACCTTCTAAATGGGGATCAACCGCACCAGCAAGCTCTGAAACCGGGGCGTATGCTTTTAATATGTTTGCTTTAACCGTATTAAAGGTCGCCTCAACATCCCACTCATGCTGCGCCTCAAGCCAAGCGGCTTTTTTTCTATAAAAGTCCTCAGAGAGTGCGACGGCGACATCTAAGCCCTTTTGCTCCAACCAGCGTGTGGTTTTGCGGTCCGCCATAATCAGTCGATGGCGCAAAAGAACAGGAGGCATTTCTAGGCCGAGCTCGTGAAACGCCGGAGACAATGCCGACCAATAGGCGATTTCTCCTGGTCCTCCAATAAACGCCAGCGTAGGGAGAACCATTTCTTGCATTAGCGGACGGGTCACAACATTATTGCTTAGCCTTTCTGGTTTATGCTCCACCGTCGCATAAAGCTCATCTTTCGTGATCATCACAGCTTTTGCTTCATTCCCATAGGTCTCTCCATCCATCTGATAGAGAAGAACACGCTCGTCTTTATTGTTAATGAACAAGTTCATGCTGTCTAGTGATTGATCGAGCTGAACATGGTAGCCATTCGCCGCTAGCTTTTCTAGCTGGTTCACCACCCCAGCAGCAATTTCCCGATTGTGATCAATGATTGCTGTAAAGTGCCTTGCTTCTAATTGTCTGAGTCGATCGTCCCCAGAGTCTAACAATACAAGGCCATGCTTTCCGAATAGCTGATGAATGAGCCGTGCAAAAAAATCGACCAATGTGCGTGAATTGTTGGCTGCTAGCTTCACTTGTTCCAGCAAGTCCTTCGTATAAGCTGTTTCTCCATAGGCTTGAAAAACCCGCTCTAACCAGTTATTTAGCTGATCATGATCCATATCGAGTGCCGAAACAGAAGTCAGGCCCGCACCAGGTATGCGGTAGGAATGCTTTTTTATCGTTTCATTTTGATAAGTAAACACATGATTAACCTCATCATAATCATGATCTTCTCCAGCAATCCAAAACACAGGAATAACAGGGACACCCAACGCCTGTTCTTGTTCCTGTGCCAATTGGATAATGGATAAACATTTATGTATGGTATACACTGGTCCTGTTAATAAGCCTGCTTGTTGGCCGCCGACCACCACAACCGCACGCGGATCCTTTAATCTTTCAATGTTGTTAAGCACTTTATCATGTGGCTGAAACGGTTGATTAAAATGGTGCAAATAATCTGTTAACCCTTCACGATCATAGCTCATTTCATTTAAATAATTCAATCGTTTCTTATAACATTCAGGATCACTGATATCATAATCAAAAAAGGATTGAATCGAGGCTTTTCCGCTTATGTAATCCTCCGTCAGGTTGGACGGTTCGGTGAGATGTATCTTTTCAATTTCCATGCAAACGCCTTCCTCTCTAGACCGTCTATGCTTTTTGAGTATAGCAAAATTATTCATCCAGGAAAAAAGTAATGCTTATAGTCCGTCAACTTTTTTACCCTGTTAATCTTAGGTCGAAAAACACGTGTTGTGATCTTCTATAAACCCTTTTCGCTCCATCGCCTTCGCTTATATGTAACTTTTTCTTGTCCATAAAAAACTTAGCTTATGTTATTTTAACTAAAGTTGGCGCAAAGCACAAAAAACACGCTTCATTAGACTTGATATTTTATATTGACAATTAATCCATAGACGATAAGCACAAAATAGCCGCTTAAGAATAGGAGAAAATTAAAGCGCCAAATCCCTTTGATCAGCTTTGTCATAACAACTTCTTCTCGCAAAAGCACCGAAACTAATATAAACAGAATTGAAATGAACAAAAACGCAAAAAAGAGTGTACCAAAAAAATGCTGATGCCATATCTCATGCATCACCGCATCTACAGAAAGCATAAGAATAAAAGTGGTGATATCAACCGACCAATGCAAGGCTCTTTTGGCATTTCCAAGCACACCTTTAAATAGCCAATATAAAGCGATCAAAGCAGCGATGGGAGCCGTAATGATAAAGGCAAATAAATAGATAAATAGAGTCAAGTTTCTCTTCCCCTCTCCTGCCATTGCCTTTTTAACTATTTAAAGTTTAACCAATTCCTAGCATGCAATCAATCTCTTTCCACAACAAATAGACATGAAAATGATATCGTAAGCTTTTTATCCTATGTCGATGGGAGCATTCGCTGCTCTACCTGTATGATAAGAGAACTTCCTCAGTTGTTAAACAAAAGAACGAACCATGTATACAGCAGGCTCAAACAGTCCTTGCTACATCAACCATTCACTCACTATTAAGTTTAAAATTAACGAACAAACATCACCACTTCACCTGCATTTATAAAATCACCATTGCTCACTGCTATCGCATTGACAATCCCATCAACCTCACTTGTAATAGAAATCTCTCCTTCCTTAGAAACTAAACCCGCGACCGGGTCCCCCTTTTTGATCGCTTGTCCTTCTATAACTAAGACTTTTACAAGTTTCCCAGCTGTGGTCACTGTAATTTTTTTCATCGCTCTAATCCCCTCTGTGATTTTAAAAACATCTATTCTCACTTTCTCCATTTATTAAAAGTTTAAACCCCTCCATCTTAACGGCCTATCATCGCTAAGCACTTCTGGGTTGCACCATTTTGGCACTCCTGATATGATTTTTTCAACACATACACTAGGGGTTTCGCCAAGATCCAGAGGGTGAAAGTGAGTGCCCGACCTACTAAGGTTTTCCGCAAAGTTATGCATTCTGTAATGGAAACGACACTGTCATATCTGATGGTAATCAGACTTTTATACTTATTGAATGAAAAAAGTGGTACCCACTATTTTTAGCGAGTACCACTTTTAATTTACCGGGTATTGACTCAACCTCTTTCAAGTTTACAAAATAAAATTCAACCAGTGCTACAAGATTTAACTCCCATCGCTTTGATCTCTTGTCACCTTTAAAATACTTTGCTCTCCCCAAGAGATGCCTGAGAGCTGTCTCGCTTTATCCATGAAAGACAGCAGTGTTTGATATTCCTTTTCTATGGATGAATAATCTGCTTGTAATTGCTTATATTGTTTTTGCAGTCGCTGGTGCTCTTGCTCTAAGTCCACGAGCTGTCTTTTCAACACGTCATTTTCAGATTTAAGTTGCTGACCTTGTAGATCAGAATCCTGCACGCTTTCAAGATATGAAATAATGGATGAAAGTGTTATAGGCTGCGCTTCTCGCGTTGATACCAAACGGTGCGGTGAAGCGTGGTCTTCATGGTTGTTCACCTTTTTCTGCTCACTCTTGCGCTGCTTATTCATCGCTTTTCTTTGCTGTTTTGCAAGAATAATCGCTGACTCATATTGCTTTCTCACCAACGAATTCCATCTAAAACCACAAGCTGCTGACGTTCGTGATAATTTCTTCCCTACCTCTTCAAAAGAGGCAAGCTGTGTGCTCCCTTCTCTTATATGTCTCAAAACAGTTTCAGCTAATAATAAGTCCTCTTCTTCAGTCCAAGCATCTTGTCGAATCGTAGACATACTACCCCTCCACTTTTTTTACTGTTTACTAATACTATGCTTTTAGTAGGATAGATAGACTTATTATTCTAGTATTAATTTTTAGTGGAAGAGATCTTTTGCTGATATGACACCTCTAATTGGTTTAAAAAAGACAGATGAAATTCCGGGTGAAAGCATGTCCGGTTCTTGTCTAGCTATAAGACATCATCAGATATGGAAGAGGCTTCATTCCCTGACCAAGTGGATTAGAGCGCAAGACGCTCTGACTCCAGCGGGAAGTGGGAGATCGTTAAGACCTTAGCAGTGCGAAGGCGCGAGGAGGCTTACCACTCCCCCACGGAAATCCGCACCGTCCTGATGACCCAAAATTTTAGACTTCTTTATTATTTAAAAAAGCAAGGGGATATCCCCTTGCTTTTCAATCAGGTCATGATTATTTTTCAACAACTTCTCTACCCTTGTATTGTCCGCATTCAGGACATACACGGTGACTTAATTTGTATTCACCACAGTTATCACATTGAACCATACCTGGTACAGTCAATTTGAAATGGGTACGACGTTTATTTTTACGCGTTGTCGATGTTTTTCTTTTTGGTACTGCCATTCTTCCCACCTCCTTGAATAAACTTCACTCATCAAAAAGCTGTTTTAACTTTTCTAGCCGAGGATCAATCTGATTACGCTTGGTTTCCTCTGTAACCAATTCCCAGCCATTTCCTTTAAGATGCGGCGTTTCCTTTACCTTATCACTCACAACCCGTATCGGTTTCTGTGCAAGTATCTCATCAGCAATATACGGTTTGAGGTCGATGGTCTGATCCTCCACATCGTGCACCTCTTCCCCATCCATATCCTCCTCCGCAAGCTGCGGATTAAGACGAAAGGTCTCAGAAGTATGGGCGTGAAAAGGATAAAGTACGTCATCAAGCGTGATCGAACAAGGCAAGGTCAACACACCTTCAATGGTTATGTAGAAAGTGATGGCCTCCCGTTTTATACTCGCTAAACCAGTTACCTTCACTGGTGAAACATCACGTACTTCAGGATCTCTTTCCTTTAATTCATCGATAGAGATGGTCTCATTGATCTCTAAATTATCTTCTTTGTGCTTCATTAACTCAGGTATCGACCATTTTAAAACCATTTTTATACCACCTCAAAGCAACAAGTGTAATTATAATTATAGTTGGGATAAATGTCAATATGCACACCTTTACACAGTCATGTTAAAAGCCTATTCTATAAGTAACCGTAGAGGAAATTCATTTTTGACAGGTTAGCTTGCCGATTATGACTTAAAATTAATATCCCATAGTCTTAGTGCTTTAATACTTCATTAGTCACTGGAGGTCGCCATGAATATCGCAGGTGTTATCGTTGAATACAATCCCTTCCACAATGGGCATCATTATCATTTAGAGGCCACAAGAAAGCAGACAGAAGCAGACCTCGTTGTCGCTGTCATGAGTGGGCCGTTTTTACAACGGGGCGAACCAGCCTTACTATCAAAATGGGAGCGAACCAAATTGGCACTCCAAGCAGGCATTGATATCGTGATCGAATTGCCTTATCCCTACGCTACACAGCGTGCCGAGGTTTTTGCTTGGGGAGCAGTGTCTTTACTTCATGCAATCGGTACTACACATCTGTGCTTCGGGAGTGAAGCCGGAACAATCGAACCCTTTTTGAAAACCATCGAGCATTTCGCATTTCGAAAGGAAGATTACAACACGCTTTTAAAAAAGTATATGGCTGAGGGCAATAGCTATCCTAAAGCTACCGCTCTTGCTTATAAAGCTCTGGGCCTTATTGAAGAAGGTCTGCTCGATCTTTCAAAGCCTAATAATATTCTCGGTTATCACTATGTGCAAGCTGTACAAAAATTGCAGAGCCCACTTCGGGTTGAAACGATCAAACGCGTGCAAGCCGGTTATCATGATGCAGATATCACTGACGCGCATATTGCAAGTGCAACAGCTATACGAAAGGCTTTATTTGAATATTCTAAGGAAGCGCCGTCCCTCAAACAACTCACCCCATGGTTTACCGCTGCGGCATTAGAACAAGCGCAACAATTTAAACAGCTCAGGCGTTGGGAGGATTATTTCTCTTATCTAAAATATCGTTTATTAACAGAACCTAAGGAAAAGCTCAACAGCTATTATGAGGCCGAAGAAGGCTTGGAGAATCGCTTTAGTCATGTCATTCAACATGCGCACAGTTTTTCAGACTTTATGACAGCAGTTAAAACAAAAAGGTATACTTGGACGCGCATTCAACGCTTGTGTACACACATGCTAACCGGAACAACGAAAGCAGAAATGGAAGCGGCCAATCAGCTCGCCTTTCCCCAATATTTACGGCTTCTTGGCATGAGTCAACAAGGGCAGCGCTACCTTAATCAATGTAAAAAGCAATTGTCTATCCCTCTTGTCACGAAAATCAGTGACATTGATTCTCAAGATCTTATTGTCGATCATCGTGCCGCCGAATGCTACCAGCTTGTTGATCAAAATAATGGAGAAATACCTAGAGAATATCAAAGAACCCCCATAAGATATGATGCAGAAAAAAAATGTTTCATATAAGATAAATCGAGAGGAAATCCGCACCGTCCTCATGACCATAAATGTTATAATTTCTTTTCTTTCTTAAAAAACTTGACTACCGCCAAGCCTCAGGTGGCGATAGTCAAAGCCCGACTTATGCTATCTTCCTTTGAGAGCATCAGCGAAGTTATACATTCTGGTAGTATAAAGAAGAAGCAGGTACGACTTGAATCGTCGCCCTGCTTTTTCTGTGTTTATTTTTTTGCTTTAAGTGTTTTTAAAAAGTTGATCGCATCTTGAAAGGTGCTGATGGGAACGATTTTCATATCCGTGCCAATATCCTTAGCAGCGGCAATTGCATCCTGATCTTCATGATCAGCCGTTGGGGCAAAAAAGTAGTCTGCGCCCGCTTTGTCTGCAGCAACAATTTTCTGTTTTATGCCGCCAATCGGTCCTACTTTACCGTCCGTAAAGATTTCCCCAGTCCCACATATATCATACCCTTTTGTCATATCCGTTGGTGTTAATTGATTGTAAATTTCTAAAGACATCATTAGACCAGCCGAAGGACCACCTATCCCCTTCGTATTAATATGTACCTCAGGGTCAATGCTAACGCTCATATCATCGCCCTGTAAAATACCCAGTCCAACCTTCTTATCTTGATTGGCATCTAGCCATTCCTTTGGAAATTTAGCAATTTTCGTTGTGACATTAAGTACCTTTTTGCCACGCTTCACACGCAGGTCGACAGAGTCACCTAACTTCTTGTTTTTAAGTACTTTAGCTAGGTCATCCATATCATGAATGGGTTGCCCATCGGCTCCCGTGATAAGATCCTTGACTTTTAATACCTTTGAGACAGGCATTTTTGAGTTCACATTCACTACTAATACACCATTCTGATGAAGCACAGGGTGTCTGTCTGCCGCTTTATAGGCCACATATGTCGCCTTGATTTGTGACTCATTCATATAATTGAGCTGCCGAACTTCCATCTCTTCATTGCTCTCATCTGGAAGCTTGACCTGTTGCGCTTTGACAACCTGTGTATATTTATTAAAATCATATTTTGCTTTCAAATATTGAAAGACGTTGGCCTTGCCTTCGAGAATAGTGACTAATCGCAGGGTTCCTTTTTGTGGGTAGGCATCCTCGACTTTTATCATGGGTGACAATGCATCAGCTGTTCCCGGTTGAGTAATGAAATAAGGCAGCCGGATCACATTCATTAATATGCCAACAACAAGAATAATAACAACAATTGAATAGATTATTTTGCCGCGTTTTTTACGCAATCATGAGCGCTCCTTCCCATCCTTGATGAGCCTTTTAATATCCGGCAAATGCTGCCGAGCGGACTCTTCACCAATCTTAATAATATTTTCCATAGAAGCCAAAGCTCGAGTCGACCCGAGATACTGACCAACAGGCGGCTTGATCACAATTTGTGCAGAGGATTCCTGTAGAGTCACAATTTGTTGCTGCATAATATCAATGCTGTTCATAATGACATCATAGATGGAACGCACATCAGTTCGTCCATAATAGCTTGATACATCAACAGCGATCGTCACATCTGCTCCCATCTCCTTTACTACTGTAACGGGCACACGATCAATCACCCCACCATCAACCAGCACTTGCTTCCCTCTTTTCACAGGGGCAAATATACCTGGGATAGAAATGCTCGCTCTTACTGCCTCATATAAATAACCCGATTTAAATATCACCCGCTGCCCAGAAATTAAATCTGTTGCCACAATTGAGACAGGTATATGACAGTCTTCAAACCGCTTATTATGGGTCAAAGCCTTGATCAATTCTGTAACCTTGTCCCCAGAGACCAATCCAAGCTTCGTCAAGCTAAAATCCAGAAAATGCTGACGCTTAAACGTCGTTGCCATCTTGTACATGGTTCTCCAGTCATGACCGATGCCAAACAAAGCACAGGCGAGAGCCCCCATGCTTGAACCCGCCAAATAGTCAATCTCAATCTCCGCTTCCGTTAAAACTTTTAACACGCCAATATGAGCAAACCCTTTTGCACCTCCAGACCCTAGTGCTAATCCAATTTTAGGCTTCGCCATGCTTTTCCCTCCGAGCAATTGGTCTAAACTCGTCCGACATGCGTATATTTGGACTAGTAGGTCTTTTTTGTCTCTCATATATTTTATGCAAAATGCTTGCTGTCCATGAGCCAATGGAGCCGGGAAAGGAGAAATACAGAATTGAGTCGAACAAGATTAAAGACATATGTCATTGCGCTCTTTGCATTATTTATCGCCGGAACGATCATCGCCTTTCCAAAAATTTCTGTTGAGGCCTCACTTTCAGGTCTAAAGATGTGGTGGAATATTGTCTTTCCATCTCTTTTACCCTTTTTTATTGTTGCAGAACTTTTAATTGGATTCGGTGTGGTCACATTTATCGGCGCATTACTTGAACCGATCATGCGCCCTGTTTTTAAAGTTCCTGGCGTGGGCGGCTTTGTTCTTGTTATGGGAATGGCCTCTGGATTTCCAGCGGGTGCCAAAATGACCGCTCGCTTATATGAAGAAAAGAAACTCTCCAAAATTGAAGCTGAACGCCTCGCTGGGTTCACCAATTTTTCCAATCCCTTATTTTTGTTTGGAGCGATTGCCATCGGATTTTTTAAAAAACCCGAGTTAGGTATTGTACTGGCACTTTCGCATTATATTGGCAACCTGCTTGTGGGTCTGTGCATGCGTTTTTACAAAGGAAATGAAGCCCTTAGATCAAAAGAAAAAGATCAAAGACGTTCGTTTATATTCTCCCCAAAAAATATCATTAGAGCCTTTGACGCGATGCATCAAGAGCGCATTAAACAAAAAAAGCCTTTTGGTAAAATGCTAGGGGATGCTGTGCAATCTTCCGTCTCCACTTTACTGATGGTCGGTGGTTTTATTATTTTATTTTCTGTCTTTAATCGCATTTTAGATGCCATCAATGCCACAGAGCTGATCGCATCTTTTTTCAAACTGATTTTAAGCAGTCTACATATGTCCCCCAAACTGGGGACTGCCCTTGTTCCAGGACTATTCGAAATCACAGTTGGGGCCAATAGAGTGAGTCAAGTGGATGCACCGCTTTTGCAACAGGTCATGCTGGTTGCTTTTATTTTAGGCTTTGGCGGCTTTTCTATCCAAGCCCAAGTGACAAGCATTTTAAGTGACGTCCGATTGAGTGTCAAGCCATTCTTTGTCGGACGGCTACTGCAGGGCATTTTTTCAGCGATCATCGTAATCTTCTTATTTCGCATTTTTGCGATTCATTCCGACGAACCAAAAAAGGAGACCCTTTTGAATACCTTAGCTCCAATAAAAGAGAGCTACAGTCAACTGCAGCTACACAGCACCGAGTATCTGCAATTTGGATCACTGATTACTCTCATCACTCTTATTACGTATATCTTGCTTAAATGGATGTCTAAAATTCACCATTATTCAAATTAAATGCTAACTACTCAATAAACTTTTGCTTAAGTGCTGCCTCTACTTCAGGCGGCACAAGATCTGTTACCTTGCCATGGTATTTGGCGATTTCTTTCACAATGCTTGAGCTTAAAAAAGAGTATTCACTACTGGTCATCATGAAAAACGTTTCAATGCTATCATCGAGCTTTTTGTTCATGGATGTAATTTGCAACTCAAACTCAAAGTCTGAGACCGCCCGTAGGCCTCTTAATACCGCATTAACCTGGCGCTCTCTGGCATAGTCAATCATTAACCCTTGAAAATAGTCGACTTCCACGTTGGCTAAGTGCTTCGTTGTTTCTTTGAGTAGATTTACCCGCTCTTCTATAGAAAACAACGGACTTTTTGAAGAATTATGTAAAACAGCTACAATAATGCGATCAAACACTTTTGACCCACGTTTTATGATATCTAAATGACCTAACGTTACAGGATCGAAACTTCCTGGATATAAAGCAATGCCTGGCATGCTCCCACCTCACGATTCTTCTACATAATGGTAATAAATACTTAGTGCTGTTTGTTCATGAGCGGTTTGAAACTTCCAACGTCGAATGGAGGATGACAGCCTCTCTTCCAATTGACTTGTTCTAGGATGCTCAATAATCAGATACCCTTTGGGCTGTAACAGATCTAGAGAAAGGATTTTTTCAATGTCCTTTTCAATACGTCCCGCAGCATAAGGAGGATCAAGAAATATTAAAGAAAAGGTTTCATGGCGTTTTCCCAATAGGTTTAAAGCGCGTCCAGCATCATTTCGATAAACCTCAGCCTGGTTTTGTAAATGGCAACGCTCTAGATTTTCTTGAATGGTTTGGACTGCAGGCATGTATCGGTCAATAAAAATCGCTTGATTTGCCCCACGGCTTAATGCTTCGATACCCAATCCCCCACTTCCACCATAGAGATCAAGCACCTTGCCACCCTCAAAATAAGGACCGATCATATTGAATAACGTTTCCTTTACCTTATCGGTTGTCGGTCGCGTATTTTTTCCTGGCACCGCTTTTAAACTGGTCCCTTTACAATCACCCGAAATGACTCTCATGCACTCTCACCTTGATCCATTGAATTTACGTTCCTATCCTACCATAAATTTAGAGGAAGACAAATGTTATGAAAGAAATTACATTCTTATGTATAGAGTCCCTGGCTTCCGTTCATAATAAAAATAACAACATCACCACTCATGATGTTGTTTCCAACCGCGGAGACTTACGTTTCCCCATAAGTTTTTCCGCCGGTTTCTCCTCTCCCATTGTCTTGGCATACAAAGTATGTATGGGACACCCGCAGGCACTCATACCTGCGGGTCTTTTTTTATACTATCAGAAGATAACTTCGCTGACGCACATAAAGGAAGAGAATATAAGGCGGACTTTGCCTTTCGCCACCTGAGGCTTGCAGACACCCTAAGTGTGTGATTTGCAAAAATCACATCAGGAGTACCAGCGAAGTGGTGCAAGCCAAGTCTTCTAATACGATCAGAAATTTATAAGTACCGTACAGAGTGAAAGCTGTTGCTTGTCACTTCAGATGCTCGCTTTCCACGGACACGGCCTTCGGCGCACAGAGGCCGATGGAGATCTTGTCTCTATCTCCACCATTTATAAACCTTATAATGATGGAGATGCACTTTCAGTTGGGTTCGTATTTTCAGTCTTCTTTTTATAATGTGTGGGAACCTCTTGTAAAAGCGAAGGATCAATTCTTCGCGTAAACCGTTGTTTTTGCAGACGCCGCATGATATTTTCACTATTGTCTTCATCACAATAAAGCACAGCGTATTTCATTTTTTTTGATACATAATGAATGTTCCCATACTTTCTTAGCGCTTTAACATGCTTTAAGTGATAAAGCCAAACAATCATCCCTACCCGCCCAGTCATCATGACTTAATCTCCTATCTTTTTTGTAAATTTCTAGTGCAAGTCTACCATGTCTATTATAAAATAGGCAAGCGCCTTCTTCTTTAGCATTCACCCTCGAACCTGCCTCTATCACCTGTTCTTTTATTATACAAAAAGGACTCCCACCACTAGGATGGTAGCCCTTATGTTGTTTATCATGCCGCAGCCTAATGACAGCTGCAAGCACCGCCGCTCCCGCAGCCTCCGCCACAGCCTCTATCAAAAAACGGATCGCCCGTTGGGACTTTAATGGATGGAGAAACAGCTTGTGCCAATGATTGACTGATGGCATTGAGCAACTTCTCAAAATCATCCTCCGCTTTTTTATAGGCAACTATGGTATCATTTAAGTCTAACTCCCGCTTGATCTCCATCATCGCCGTAATCACCGTCTTATAATCAGGATGATATTTACCAAAGCGCTGCACTTCATCATAACGCTCACGCAATTTGGTAAAGCGATTGATCAAAGCAAGGGCCTCTTTATCTTGGGCAAGCTGCCGTTTGCACTGACGATAATGCTCCATGGCCTCAGAATCTGCCAACATGTCTACAATACCATCCGCTTGGTCCAGCAGCTTGATGTGTTCCATCGTTGCAATCATTTCAGAACACCTCCACCCCTATTGTAACATGAAAGCATATAATTTCCATGTGTAAGCACTAAAAAAGGAATAACACTTCAAAGATAAGCTTCATCCTGATTTATTCATACTTCGGGAGAAAACGAGATCTGGGATCAAAGCTAAATTTTCCATGCCACTTTTATGGAAATTATGTTGGAATTGTCTCCGATTTAGGAATTAAAACGGTCACTCTCCACAAAATGACCTGTTTTTGGGCATACTGCTCCCTTAGGGCCTAAAATAATTTTAAAAAGGTCTTCTAAAGATTTGTAGGTTATTAGCCTTCTGAAGTTTAGGCATGGTATTGGCAGGTGATTTCCGCTCCTGGCACTCGCTTTCCACGGGCACGGCCTCAGCCTCCTCCCTCGCAAAAGACGCTCAGTGCGGGGTCTTCGGACGCGTGCTGTTCCCGTAGGAGTCTCCCGCCTTCCGCTCCAATCACTCGAGTTTTAATGCTTGAATGCGCTGCAGTATGTCCCAAAAAAACGTTTGATACACGAAACTGGAAGAACATTTGAAGTAAAAAGATCGCCCGGATTTCACTAATTTACTAGCGACTTTAATGATCTTTGTCCGTATCGTTTGAATCTGCATATTCTTTCGTCTTTGATATATCGGATGGCATCGAGTTAGGGTGTAGCTCTTTTGCGAGACTTTGTAAAATGACGTTGAATTTCAATCGAATGATGTAAAACACCGAATTTAACTGCAGATGCTGAATCAGAGTTTGTGAAAAACCAATTTTTTCGTCAAATTCTCGGAATATGAACTCACCTGTATCGGAAGAAAGGACTCCTCTATCATTTAACAATTTCATTTGGCGATTGAAATCAAGCGTGATTTACGGTAAAGGAGCCATTATAAGAAGCCTTTCTGATGGTTATTTCTTCGTCGTTTTAACCTTATCAGAAACGGATTCTTTTTTCATTTAGTTGATGCGTTGAAATTCAGAATAAATCACTTGATAGATAAGCCTTTTTACTGTGTTTTGGCACCTTCTATGAATAATCTAGGTTCATATTCATTATACAAATAAAGAAGCCAATCATTCTTCTTTGGCTTCTTCAGACTGTTCCAACGCTGTTGACATTTGAATAAACATATTGATCATGGTTAAATAGTCACCCAGACGCTCTACTCGCTTACTTAAAGACTTTCCAAAGTAATCATCTGAAGCTGATTTAATCACATTGATCTTTTCTGGGTAGCGAGAAAGCTCTTGGTACCACTTAGGATTTTGATGAATGTACTCCCATAATCTAGGTTCATGATCTAAATAAGCAATCACTTCTGGTCTCATCGGGATTAATCCCTCCTAAAATAAGGGGATGGATTAAACGCGTTGTTGGTATTCTGACCACCATTTGTCATATTATAAAAAGGGTAAGCTTGTTGCTCTGTTTGAGAAGATTGCGGTTGAAATTGCACAATTAAATCTTGGATGTTCGTCAAAACTCCATTAAAAGAATTTAAGTGTTCTTGCATCTCATTGGCATCAATATTGCTAATGAAGTCTAACACGCGCATGATCTCATTAGCCCCCTTAGGCTTTTTGCGCGGCTCGTCTTCCGTCGTAATGCCATATTGCTTCCAAACCTCATGGTGTTCACCAAACAACACATATTCATCAAAAATATCCTGCCAAGATCGCTTTTGTTCTCTAACTGCTTTGATAAGTTCAGGGTGTTTTTTTACAAATGCTTTAAAAGCATTAACCGATTCACTCTTTTTCCCCACCATTGGTAAATCACCTTTGCTTTGTATTAATGGCTCTAACATATTATAGGCAAAACCGCTTAAGAGTGTGCATCTATTTTCCCATAATATTGTTAGGCGCCTGCTGACCAATCACTCTATGGGGATTGAATAAAATCCTGAGTATAATATTTTTTATAGACACCAACGCCGAGCTCCGTAAACCGCTTATCCAATAAATTTTTTCGGTGTCCTTCGCTGTTAATCCATCCTATGACGGCACTGATACCATCGGTGTAATTCCATGCGATATTTTCACCAGCCACACGAAAGTCAACACCCTGTTTCTGGAGCCGATCGCTTAAGCTACCCTGCCATTTAGAATCATGCGAAAAGTAATCTTTATCGTTCATTTCCTTACTATGAAGATAAGCAGCTTGACTAGCTGGATCATTTAATTCTACTGGCTTGAGCTGATGATTCATTCTAAATATATTTGTCATATCAAGAATCTCTTGTTCTTCTGCTTGATCAATGTTTTGCCATTCCTGCTCAGAAGGCTCTGGAGGATTATCTAAATGCCCTCGATACACAATCGTATAAGGCTTTTGTTTGATCAATAAATCACTCGTCCAATAACGCACGCCAACTAGTTTGTTTGTGAAATGATCAAAATACAGTTGAACCCAATGATTACCAAATTTGATCAGAGGTTTAACCATCAATTCATCTTCCTCAAACTCAAATTCTACTTTTGCTTGCTTATACGTCAGTGTCAAACTATCATTAAGCGTTACCTTCTTATAGATATCTGAGGCATCCTCTCCCATTTTAAAGGGTGCGGTCGGCAGGTCTTTTCCTAAGGCAAACACCGTTACAACCTTGTTATTTTCCATCCCGATCTGAAGATACTTTTGAGTGCCCCGACCATAGATCCACCACTGGTAACCATAAGCAGTAGGATCAATGCGTTCTGGTTCACCGAATTGATTCATCACTGATTTTTCCGTTTGACCAATTAATGTATGCAGCCCTTTCTTCGGCACTTTAAACGCCGTCGGTTTCTTGTATTCAATCTTCGATTCTGTTGAAGGACTTGAGCTATCTTGTTTAGAAAAATCAAACATGAATGTGACAAGAAAAACGATGATGGCAATAATTAATATGAGTACATTAGATTTACGCAGTGCAGTCAACCTCCGTTTGTCGCGCTTATGCTTACTTATACGTCAAGACCCTTTTATTTCCTCTGTATCAGTCATTTCAATAAAGGACATGGAAATAAACGCTATCCTTTTCTTTTAGTGTAACATTATTCTTGACAAGCGCTCAAAAGAATTTGCTTAATTAACATTTAACAATACTTTACCTACCCTTCATTTTGGACAGCATTTTGAGAAATAATCATTTTTCATAAAATTATTGCAATCATTGCATTTCAATAATGTTCGTACTATTATAAAATAGAGGTTATCGGTTAAGAAGGAGGGTCCATCATGCGTTTTGAAGAAACGGCAATTGAGAATCACGTCATTCCGTTTCCACTTCTTGAACAAATCATGAATAGTGTCGGAATGGTGAGAGGCGGACATTGGGATTACGAACGTGTCACCTATGATTTTAAATTTGAAAATAGGACAGATGGCAGTGTGTATTATTTTCGGATTCCCGGGATCGCAGTTGAAGGTGAAATTGAGAGCCGAAGCGGTGTAGTTAAACTTTTAGTCCCTTATGTCGGACGTCATTACTATCCCCATGGCGTTGAATACAACGAAACCTTTCCTGATTACGTCATCAATAAATGTAAAGAAAAAATCAACCAGCTCGAAGAAGCTTTAACGACCTATATTAAAGCATAGCTTACAAATTAAAGCGCCTTCACTATCATTAGCGATTAAAAGGAGGCCCTCAGCATCCGTTTGCTGAGGCCTCCCTATTTTTTTAAGATATAGAGTTATTATTCCTAAAAATAAAGAAACTGCTTCATCTATTCTGTTGATATCATCTTGCTCATATAAAACTCATCCATAAAGGACTCCTCTAATTTGATCGCTTTACGACGAATTCCTTCTACATTAAAACCAGAGCGACTATATAGCCATAAAGCGCGTTTATTCTGAGCCATCACTGTCAACTCTAGTCGGTGTACACCACTTTCCTTAGCTTTCTTTTCTGCCGCCGCAAGCAGCTTTCTGCCTAACCCTTTCCCTTGATATGCTGACAAAATGCCAATCACAATTGCCGCTCGATGGCTAATTCTTTTTAATCCATTACCAATGACCATAACAAAACCGACAAGGGTTTCCCCATCCTCTGCAACAATAAGATGTTTGGATGTATCCTCAACAATGGATTGCAACGCCTCTTTTTGCTCATCAATTGTTAATTGTCTTTCTCCGGGTTCATAGAGCATAAAGGTCGATTCGCGATCCAGCGTTTGACTCAATTGTAAAAATTGAGCGGCATCACTGACTTCAACTGCTCTGATTCTCATCAGTATTCCCCCTCTTCTCAATTCACAGGGTCCTCATCCTGAGAATTGTCCTAAAAATATGGTGTATGAAACCATTCTATTAATAAAAACAACGGAATATCAATGAGAAATAAAAAGAGCGATCGGTGGCAACAATCAAAGCGGGAATGTTGCGCTCTTCTAAAAAGGACACTCAAAATGTTTATACGTTCTTCTTATTATTAGAAAACTTGGCTTGCACCGCTTCGCTGGTACTCCCTGATGTGATTTTTGCAAATCACACACTTAGGGTGCCCGCAAGCCTCAGGTGGCGGAAGGCAAAGCCCGCCTTATACTCTCTTCCTTTATGAGCGTCAGCGAAGTTATACATTCTGATAGTATAAGAAAAACCGGGCGAAAAGCATGCCCGGTCCTTGTCCTTAGTATAGAGCATCAGCCAATATGAAAGAGGCTTCATTGTCTGATCAAGTGGATGGGAGCGCAAGGCGCGAGACTCGGAACCCTCTAAAATCGTGTGTTCCTCGGGCGCCGCTGACGCATGGTGCAGAGACTAGACTCCTGCGGAAAGTGGGAGATCAGTAAGACCTTAGCAGGCGAAGGCGCGAGGAGGCTTACCACTCCCCCGCAGAAAGCGAGCGGCCTGGAGCGAAAATCCGCACCGGCCTCATGATCAGAAATTTTATACTTTCTGATCTTTTAAAAAAGGATGCCCAAAAAGTTAACCTTTTGGGACACCCTCACTGATTGCCTTACGAAATCCAAACAATAGATACAAAGCTAATGACTGTCAAGAAGGCCACCGCTGCACCACTATATAGAAACAATGTCGGAAATCCATGATCCTGTTCCTTCATATGCATGAAGTAATATAACTGGAAGACCACTTGCACGACAGCCATCGTAACGATAAAAACAGCAATGAGATAATCATTGATACTGTCGCGCAGCATCACTGCGACAAACGCTAGGACAGTAAACAAAATCATAAGCACAAAAGATACAAAATAGTGGATAAGCTCTTGGCGCTTTTTTTGCTTTTCCAAATAACTATTGATATCGGATTGGTTTAAAGCCATTTGTTTTAGCCCCCCAAAATACCGAGTAGATAAACAACAGTAAAAATGAACACCCAAACCACATCAATAAAGTGCCAATATAGGGCAGCAATATAATATTTCGGTGCCGTTACTGTTGTGATCCCTTTTTTATAAGAAGCAATCATAAGCGTTGAAATCCAAAGGATACCAAAAAACACGTGACTTCCATGAGTCCCAACTAGTGTGTAGAAAGAGGAGGAAAAAGCACTCGTCTTATAACCCAGTCCCTCTTTCACGTAATCAGTAAACTCATAGATCTCCAGACCAAGAAAGCAAAGTCCTAAAAGCACGGTTACCCAAAACCAGAACTGCATCATTCTTAGCTTATATTCCTTTAAAGCCAAAATTGCAAAGACACTGGTTAAACTGCTGACGAGCAAGATCATTGTTGACAAAAACGTAACTTTCATGCTAAAGAGCTCGTGACCCGCTGGACCATTACCGACCTTGTCACGCAGCGCTAAAAATGTCGCAAATAGCGTGCCAAAGAGGACCGTTTCACCTCCGAGAAAAAACCAAAATCCAAGAAATTTATTTTTTCCTTCTAAGGTTGCTTTTTCTGGGTTCGGGAGTTTTTCGATGCTTAAATCATGTGATTGAGACATGCTACTCAGCCTCCCTTTCTGCTTCGATGATTTCATGCTTATGAATATGATAACCATGATCATCCTTCAAAGAGTGGATGAGCATCATCAGGAACAGCAAAGCAACGCCTATGCCCGCAAAAATCAACGAACCGGCATTTAGCGCGGTACCACTTTGATCCGCATAAATAAATCCAAAGCTCGCCACCGTTAGGGCCAGAGACATTAAAAACGGTAGAATTGATGACGAAGGCATATGAATATCTCCAAGTGGTTCGGCAGGCGTTACTTTATGACTGCCCTCCATCTTTGCCTTCCATAGTGGATCAATCCCTTTAACAAGCGGTGTTTGCGCAAAGTTATATTCAGGTGCTGGTGAAGGAATTGACCATTCTAAGGTCCGTCCAAAGCCCCAAGCATCCCCTTTAGCTTTTTTCCCATTTGCTGTGGTCATCACAATATTGATGAGTAAGAGGATAATCGCAATTGCCATGCCAATGGCCCCAAGACTGCTAATCATGTTTCCAGTGGCTAAGCCATCTCCTTTAAGATATGTGAAATAGCGGCGCGGCATCCCCATTAGTCCTAAGAAATGCTGCGGGAAAAACGTGACGTGAAAACCGAAAAAGAAAAACCAGAAGGTCACTTTTCCAAGCTTTTCATTTAAAAATTTTCCAAACATCTTTGGCCACCAATAAAACAGTCCCGCTAATAATCCGAAGACAACGCCACCGACAATAACATAGTGAAAGTGAGCAACAACAAAATAGCTGTCGTGGTATTGAAAGTCGGCAGCTGGAACAGCTAACATAACGCCCGTTACACCACCCAGGACAAAGGTCGGTATAAAGCCAACTGCAAACAAGTTAGCTGTTGTATAATGCACCTGACCGCCCCACATTGTAAACATCCAGTTAAAAATTTTCATCCCGGTAGGTATAGCGATTGCCATCGTTGCAATGGCAAACAAGGAATTGGCCATTGGTCCTAAGCCAACTGTAAACATATGGTGAACCCATACCATAAAGGCCAAAAAGCCAATGAGCACAGTGGCAAATACCATTGATGTGTAACCAAATAATCGTTTTTTAGCAAAGGTCGGGACGACCTCAGAAATAACGCCAAACGCTGGTAAAATGAGAATGTAAACCTCAGGGTGTCCAAATATCCAAAAGATATGCTCCCAAATGACACCATTGCCGCCATTTACCGAATTGAAAAAATTTGCCCCAAACACTTTATCGAATAGTTCGAAAAATAAGCCAACAGTTAGGGCAGGAAAGGCAAAGAGAATCAGTGCTGATGTAATGAGCGCTGTCCACGTAAAGAGTGGCATGCGCATGAAGGTCATTCCTGGAGCTCTCATATTGATAATAGTGACTAAGAAGTTGATGCCCCCCATTAAAGTACCAGCACCAGCAACCTGTAAGCCCAGAATATAGAAATCCATGCCACTGCCCAAGAATTCCGTAGAGAGTGGTGCATAAGCTGTCCAGCCTCCGTCAGGAGCCCCACCTAAGAACCAGCTGACATTGAGAATTAAACCGCCGAGAAAAAACAGCCAAAAACCAAGGGCATTCAAAAATGGAAAAGCGACGTCCCTTGCCCCGATTTGTAATGGGACAACTGCATTTAACAACGCAAAAATCGCTGGCATAGCCGCCAAGAAAATCATCGTCGTGCCATGCATCGTCATGACTTGATTATACGTAGAGCCTACTAAAAAATCATTTTGAGGAACAGAAAGTTGAATCCGAATGAGTATGGCTTCAATCCCACCGATGAGGAAAAAGAGTCCCGCACCACAAAGATACAAGATGCCAATTTTCTTATGATCGACTGTCGTTAACCACATCCATAACCAGGGAAGAAAGCCTTGTTTTTCTTCTCTTACTGTTATCGCAGATGTTGTCACAGATGTATACCTCCCTTTTTAAGCCTATTGGCCTTACTGTTTAACAGATAGAGTGAACAAATAATCTGCAATTTGCTGTATTTGGTCTTTTGAAAGATTATTATTGGCACCGCGTTTTGGCATTGTAGCCCCTGGCTTCTCTGCCTGAGGATCCCAAATCCATTTTTCTAAATTCTTTTTGTTGTGATCTAAAAATCCAGCGATGTTTTGTCTATCTGCAAAGTTCGTTAGATTTGGAGCAATGCCAGCATCCTTATTGCCTACCGCATGGCAGCTCATACAATTGTTTTTGAAGAGCTCTTGGCCTTGCTTAGCGCTTACACTTGTCGGATCGCTTGGACCCGCTTTCATTTCAGAGACCCAGGACTTAAAGTCCGCTTTGCTAACCGCTTTCACATTAAAGTACATCAAAGCATGGGAAGCGCCGCAGAGCTCTGCACACCGTCCACTATAGGTACCTTCCTTATCAGCCTCAAGCTTGAGCTGCGTTGTTTGACCAGGATTGACATCGACCTTACCGCCTAAGGCTGGTACCCAAAAAGCATGGGTCGTATCTTTTGAGGTCAATTTGAAAATAACATCTTGTCCTTTTGGAATGACAACTTCTTCACCAGTAACAATCTTTTGATCAGGATACTCGAATTCCCACCAAAACTGATTGGCTGTCACATTAATGACTAAAGCATCCTTTTTGACACTCTTTGAAGTCGTGTCTGAAACTGAAAATGTTTTTGCAACAGTTGGTACGGCTAAAATAGCTAAAAGAATGATCGGAATAACTGTCCAAATCACCTCAAGCACAGCGCTACCTTCCACCTGTCTAGGTATGTATTCCTCTTGATTTTTACGTTTACGGAATTTAATGACGACATAGGTGAAAATAATACCAACAACCAAGACGACGATGACCATGATCGCAATGCTAAGTATCATCAGCTTTGCTTCTTCATGGGCTTCATCACCCATTGGCTTTAGAGCAGATACACCTTCTTTTCCGCAAGCCGATAGGAGTGCCATTAAAGCTACAAGAGGAAGGAAGCGCAATAAATGTTGCCATTTCTTCTTCATGACGTGACCCTCTCTTTCTTTATCGGTAGTGATAATATAATATAAAACAGTTGTCGCCACAAAAAAATATGAATAAGTTCTTTTTTTCTTGTTAACGACAACCGTTTAATAACGCTATTTAAAGAGCACAGAAATTATCATTACGACAAATAGTATGGTCATATAATTCAGAGAGAAGATAAACATGATGCGGGACCATTTTAATATATCCTTTGTAAAGAAGCCGGCGATACTAATGGCCAACCAGGCCACTCCTAGCACAACCGCTGCAATGATGTAGATGATACCTAATTCGTAGAGCATGAGCGAAGCTGGCAAGAGCATGATGACGTAAAAAATCATCTGTCTCTTTGTAATTTGGTTGCCTGCCACCACCGGCAGCATTGGAATACCTGCTTTACGGTATTCATCAACGCGCTTTAACGCCAATGCTAAGAAGTGCGGAGGCTGCCACAAAAACATAAAGGTAAATAATAACCATGGTACCATACTCGATAGACTTGGATCTATAGCTGCCCAACCGATCATCGGTGGCACAGCGCCTGAAACCCCACCAATTACTGTGTTAATGGAGTGTGTTCTCTTTAACCACATCGTATAAACAACCACATAGACAAATAGACCAATGAGACCTAATACCGCTGAAACTTTTGAACCCATGAATAATAGGATAGTTCCTAAAGCGGACATAATGATTCCGCCCCACAGCACTTGACTTGGATGTAAGCTTCCTGTTGCTGAAGGCCGATCTTTTGTCCTTTCCATCAGTTGATCAATATCTCTATCAATGTAATTATTCAAGCAACAGCCACCAGCGATGACAAGCGCAGCCCCTGCTAAAACTAATACTATCTTTATTATATTATCAAAAAATAATTGATCTGTAAGCTTTAAGGCCAACCAAATTCCTGTAAATGTTGTAATGAGGTTAGAATAGACAATACCTGTCTTACAAACCCCGATGAATTCCTTAAACGTTCCTGATTTTTTTTCTGATATGGCTTGCGAATCTATAACATGCGTTGAATCATATGAGCCCAACGGTTTTGACATTTGGGTCGCATCCTTTCTAAATCAAAACGCGTTTTTCATCAAAACGCGAGTCCCTCTTAATTCTTATTATAATCAATCGTTCTGTTCATTTTAAACCAAAGAAACAAATGAAAAAAACATAAGAATTGTTTCTTTGTGTTCACAAATTGGAGATTTATAGAAGTTCTTTTGTGTTAGGATAAATGATGTAAAAAACAACTCAACCTTATTTCATTATATACGAAGACAAAGGCTTTGTATACTTTGCATGAAATTGACACGAAATCGACAAATTTAAAGGAAACATGTACAATTTGTATTAACGAGTTTCTCTACTGAGAAGGTGAATGTATGGACCGTATCTTGCGTTATTTAGGAATCTTTACCTCATTTGGTATGCTCCTTGTTGTCATCATGGGAGCTGTTGTCACAAATACCGGCTCAGCATTAGGCTGTGGCCATCACTGGCCATTGTGCTATGGCCAAGTCGTTCCGGACACAAGCAATAAGGAAACCTTTATCGAGGTCAGTCACAGAGCTGTTTCAGCAATCTTTGGACTTTCTATCGTTGTTTTAAGTGTTTGGGCATGGATTCGTTGCTCCAAAGTAAGAGGCATTAAATTTTTAGCCATCTGCTCTGTATTCTTTGTTGTCTTGCAAGGATTATTAGGTGCAGCAGCGGTAATTTGGGATCAATCCTCCTTCATTTTAGCCTTGCATTTTGGTATTTCACTCATTTCATTTGCGAGTGTTGTGCTATTGACTGTGATTTTATATGAAGCGACTGGAGCAACCAAAGAAATAAGCCCCGCTACCGGAAAAGGGGTGCTCTGGAATCAGGTGCTCTTAATCATCTATACTTATCTCGTTGTTTATAGTGGTGCGTTTGTAAGACACACAGATTCTGCGCTTGGTTGTCGGGACTTCCCATTATGTAACGGAGACGTCATCCCTGACTTGTATAGCAGAGCAGGTATTCAATTTGGACATAGGGTATTAGCAGGCATTCTAGCCTTGTGGATTATTATTTCTTTCATCCACGCTCTCTTAAAATATAAGAATGAAAAATGGTTGGTCTGGGGCACATTCATTGCCTTTCTATCGGTACTTTGTCAGGCAGCCAGCGGTATCATGGTTGTTTTAACTCGCCTGGACTTAACCTTTTTACTGTTTCATTCCTTTTTTATTACCTGTCTCTTCGGCATCTTATCCTTCATGACGATGATTGCCTTGCGGCGAAACCATTAAGTAAAGGCTGTCCCAAAGGTCAAACTTTTGCGGGCAGCCTCTGTTTTTAGAAATAAAGGCTATTCTTTGAATGAGAACAACAAAGCGCGCCCCGCTTGCATGCAGGACGCGCCTTTTCTTTTATGTTATTACCTTTTTAATCACATCAGAAGTACCAAGTGAAGTGATAAAAACCATGATTTCTTTATATATTCCGAAGCTCTAAGAGTAAATCACCGGTTTGTATTGCTTCATTTTCTTTAACAAAAATATCTTCAATAACACCATCAAACGGAGCTTGTAAGGTGGTTTCCATTTTCATTGCTTCCGTAATGATGAGATGATCGCCCTTCTTCACTTTCTCGCCTTTTTCCACCAATAATTTGATCACTGTTCCAGGCATTGAAGCGCCGATCTCAGATGGGTTCTGCTTATCAGCCTTGCGACGAACAGTTCCAGTCACTTCAATTGTTTTATCCTGAATGATCACCTCACGCGGCTGACCATTTAATTCAAAATAAACTGTACGCGTTCCGTCTTTTTGTGGCTGTCCTACCGACACCAGCTTAACAATCAAGGTTTTCCCTTGTTCGATTTCAATAGAAACCTCTTCACCAAGTCTAAGGCCATAGAAAAACGTTGGAGTATCAAGCACACTGACTTTGCCATATTGTTCAACAATCTGCTGGTATTCAGTGAATACTTTTGGATATAAAGCGTAAGCAAGAATATCCTGTTTTGAAGGGCTTTTTCCAAATCGTTCTTCCAGTGTTGCTTTAAGCTCATCAAAATCAACGGGTTCCAAGCGTTCGCCAGGACGATCAGTGATCGGCTTTCTCCCTTTTAAAATAATGCGTTGCAATTCTTTTGGAAAGCCTTGATAAGGCTGACCAAGTGTCCCTTGGAAAAAGGAAATCACGGAGTCTGGAAAATCGATGGATTCTCCCTTCTCATAAATGTCATCCTCGGTAAGGTCATTTTGCACCATAAACAATGCCATATCGCCCACCACTTTTGATGAAGGGGTTACTTTAACGATATCACCAAACATCTGATTCACCCGGGCATACATTTCTTTGACTTCTTCCCAACGCTCAGCCAATCCTACACCTGCTGCTTGCTGCTGCAAATTGGAATACTGTCCACCAGGCATTTCATACTTATATACTTCTGAATTTGGCGCTTTAAGACCACTTTCAAAAGGTTCATAATAGCTGCGCACGCTCTCCCAATAATTACTGAAGGCATCCAAAGCATCAATGTTCGATCGCAAGGGGCGCTTATTTCCCTCTAATCCGTAATAAAGCGTATTGGCACTTGGCTGTGATGTCATTCCACTCATTGAAGCAACAGCCGTATCCACGATATCCACACCCGCTTCAACAGCTTTAATATAGCTTGCGACACCATTGCCACTTGTATCATGCATATGCAGATGGATAGGCAAATTCACTGCAGCCTTCAATTCACTTACTAAAGCATAAGCTGCTTCTGGTTTTAGAAGGCCGGCCATATCCTTGATTGCTATGATATGCGCACCAGCTTTTTCAAGCTCTTTCGCCATATTTTTATAATAGGCAAGATCGTATTTCGTCCGTGTCTTGCTTAAAATATCACCCGTATAACAGATCGCTGCTTCCGCGATCCTTCCTGTTTCACGCACAGCATCGATGGCTAAAGTCATCCCTTTTATCCAGTTTAAACTATCAAAAATTCGGAAGACATCAATACCTGCTGCCGCTGACTCTTTGACAAAGGCTTTGATAAGATTATCTGGATAATTGGTGTACCCCACAGCATTAGCGCCTCGCAAAAGCATTTGAAAGAGTACGTTAGGAATCTTTTCTCGCAATAGGGCTAGGCGCTCCCAAGGATCTTCTTTTAAAAAGCGGTAGGCGGTATCGAATGTTGCTCCTCCCCACATTTCTAAAGAAAAGGCATCAGGCAACAACCGCGAGACCGAATCGGAGATTTTTAATAAGTCATGGGTCCGCATCCGGGTAGCCAGCAAACTTTGATGGGCATCGCGGAAGGTCGTATCCGTGAGCAAGACATCCTTTTGCTCTTTAATCCATTTGACCAGTCCTTCAGCCCCCTCTCGCTCTAAAATTTGTTTCGTACCATCAGGAATAGGATGGGAAAGCTTAACTTCTGGAACCTTCGGCGTATCAAAAGCCGGCTTTTTCGTCTTCTTAATACCTGGAAAGCCATTGATCGTTGTATTAGCGATGTAAGTTAGCATCTTTGTTCCCCGGTTTTGGCTCTCTGGAAAGACAAAAAGCTCAGGTGTAGCATCGATAAATGTTGTATCTACTGAACCTTCTACAAAACTTGGATGTGTCACAACATTTTCTAGAAAGGCAATATTCGTTTTGATTCCTCTGATTCTAAACTCTTTAAGATTTCTCACCATTTTGGCTGCAGCCGCTTCAAATGTAAGCGCCCATGTCGATACTTTAACGAGCAAAGAATCATAGTGAGGAGTGATGACAGCCCCTTGATAGCCATTACCAGCATCCAGACGGACCCCAAAGCCGCCACCTGTTCTATACGCCATGATTTTACCTGTATCAGGCATGAATTGATTAGCGGGGTCTTCAGTAGTCACACGGCATTGAATAGCATAACCATTGGCGCGCACAGCTTCTTGTTTTGGAAGAGAGAGTGGCGCCTCAAATAAATCATGTCCTTCAGCGATCAAAATTTGTGTCTGAACAATGTCCACACCCGTGATTAACTCGGTAATAGTGTGCTCGACTTGCACTCGCGGATTGACCTCAATGAAATAAAACTGCTCATCAGGTGTCACTAGGAACTCAACGGTACCGGCATTGAGATAATTGACATTAGCCATCAATTTGACAGCCGCCTCATGCATGCCTTCGCGGAGCTTGTCAGACAAGTGACGACTCGGAGCGATTTCAACAACCTTTTGGTGTCGTCTTTGTACTGAACAGTCCCTCTCAAGCAAATGAAGTGTGTGTCCATGGCTATCGGCAATGATTTGCACCTCAATGTGACGAGGACTCTCTAAGTACTTTTCTACATAGATATCATCTTGCCCAAAGGTGGCTTTGGCTTCTGATTTCGCTCGTTCATAGGCATCCTTTAATCCTTGCTTGCTTCTCACGATTCTCATGCCGCGCCCACCGCCGCCAAGCACCGCCTTGATCATGATTGGAAAGCCGTATGCTTCAGCAAACGCCTGAGCTTCCTCAATCGATTGGATAGGGCCATCGCTTCCGGGAACTACTGGAATACCGGCTGTTACTGCCGCATCTCTGGCCTTAGCTTTATCACCAAATGTAATCAAATGCTCCATTTTTGGACCAATAAAAATAATACCTTCTTCATCACAACGCTTGCAAAATTCTGCATTTTCAGATAAAAAACCGTAACCTGGATGGATCGCATCCACATCATTGGCTTTGGCGATCTCGATAATCCCCTCAATATCTAGATAGGCATCAATGGGCTTCTTTCCTTTTCCAACAAGGTATGCCTCATCCGCTTTATATCGATGATAAGAGCCTGAATCCTCAGCAGAATAAATAGCAACTGTACGAATATTCAGCTCCGTACAGGCTCTAAAAATTCTGATGGCAATTTCTCCGCGATTGGCAACGAGTACTTTATTTATTGTTCTATTTTTCATTATGCAGCCTCCTCTTTATTTGCTTGTTCTTTCATGCGGATAACTCCTGATATATTGACCAATATACCTACTGAAAATAACAACATGACGAGCGATGAGCCTCCATAGCTGATAAACGGAAGAGTCACCCCCGTGATGGGAAGCAAACCAGAAACAACACCTAAATTAATGAAGGTCTGTATGCCGATAAAACTAGCAATCCCAATGGCTAATAAACTACCAAATACATCTCGGCAGCGCATGCCAATCAAAATGCTCTTAATCACTATATACGCTATACAAATGATCACAAAAAGTACACCGAAAACGCCTAATTCTTCAGCAACGATCGCCATGATAAAATCAGTGTGCGGTTCAGGTAGAAAGCCTGATTTTTCAACGCTATCCCCGAGTCCTTTCCCTGTCAAGCCCCCTGAAGCAATCGCTATGTAAGAATTAATCAACTGCCAGCCACCATTTTCTCGAATATTTTTATCAAATGGATGGTAGGCACTCGTAAAACGGCTCGCTTGCTCACTTGATAGCGAAAAAGTGAAAATAATAGAAAGGGCAATAGCAGCAAACACCATCAGCGTGATAATATGTTTCATTCGAATCCCTGAGCATAAAATCATCATGATAGAAATCCCGGCAATAATCATCGCGCTCCCCAAATCGGGCTGAACAGCAATGAGCAAAAAGACAAGGGAAATCATAATCAGCGGTGGTAAAACACTCGACTTAAATTCTGAAATATACGCTTGTTTATTAGAGAAAACCGATGCCAAATAAACAATGACAGAAAGCTTGGCAATCTCAGCAGGCTGGATTTGAATCGGCCCGATTTTAAACCAAGATTGTGCGTTATTGATGTCAGTTCCTATCAATAAAACGAGCACTAATAGAATTAAAGTGATAATAATAATCGGTTTTACAAAAGCTTTATACATTTTATATGGGATAATCGAACCAACAATAAGCGCACAGAACGCCACAAGTGCCCAAAATAACTGCTTTAAGAAAATATAATCTGCTGCATGTCCTGATGTTGTAGCTACAATCATGCTTGAACTGTAAACCATAATCAGCCCAAACCCTGTTAATAATAAAGAGACAATGATTATACTATAATCAAAATGTCGAATTAATTTACGCACCATGACTCGTTCATCCTATCCCCTCGTTACATGACTTTCTTGAAACACTTCACCTAAAAGAGCTAAATCACCTTATAGTCTTCGACTATCGATCCAACCTAACGTCTATTATATTAGAAAACTTGACAATCGCCAAGCGAAAGTCAAAGTTACACTTATACAATCTCCCTCTGAGAACTCCGGTGAAGCTATAAATTCTGATCGTATAAGAAGTCCCGGGCAAAGTACGTCCGACTCTTGTCTGGGCATAGCACATCATCAGATATGGAAACAGGATTCATTGCCAGGTCAAGTGGTTTGGAGTGCAAGGCGCAGGAGATTCGCAACACTCTAACATCGTGTATTCTCGAGCGCCGCTGACTCACAATGCGATACTAAAGTCCTGTGCGAAATCGATAAGCCCCCGCAGCACGCAGTGCGAGGAGGCTTCCCTCTCCCCCGCAAAAAGCAAACAGCCAGGAGCGGAAACGGACACTATCCTTTCCATTAGCACCCAAAAAAACTTTCCAAACGGCAAGCCTGAAGGGTAAAGAAGAGGATTCAGCCCGCGATTCAACTGTTTTAAAACATTTTTAAACATGACATTAGCAGAGTAAAAAGACAGATAATGAAAAGGAAACTCAAACCATCATTAAAGTGATAGTTTGAGTTTCCAATATGCACTATCAATAAAAGGAGTAACATGCATTAAAGCTAAGGCATGATCTTTGCTCAACAAGGAGCACTATCCTTTCAACAATCCTTGACTATATTGTATAACCAAAGAGCGATTATCTGTCACCCGTGACAGCATCATGAAGCGTTGACAGCTGCCTTTCCAAAGACTCAAGCAATTCTTTGCCGTCCCTTTCGTCAACCAATCCAAGGCGAATCGCAAAATCGATTTCCCTAGACAGGCCAAACATTTGTGTATCAAGAACTTCCTCATAAAGAGGACATTGTGGCATCGTTAGATTATCCATCTGCACTTCAATGAGCTTTAGGATCTTGTGAGCATCGCTTTTGAGCACTTGGTAGGCTTTCTCACGGTGACCCGCTTCGATTTCAGTCGACAATAGGATCCCCTCCGTTTGATTCACCATCCTAATTCACATATTAGCTTTAAAACCCAAAAAAAGCAAGAGTAGAGTTGTAGGCCTAGATTAAAATCTTGAACAAGTGACAAAATCTATGATTCATTTTATACTTAATGGCGAATGCTTAAAATATTATTTTTAGAACTATCTTTTAAGATAACTTTCCAAAGAAAGAAGGATTATCGTGCAGCACATTGTCATGTTAAAGGGCCGAGTTGCCTTTTCCCTTACTTTAGACCCAAGCAGCTGGATTTTTGACGACAGAAAAATTGACATTAATGATTTTTACGCTGATGATTTTGATTTGGACACTTTTCTTGAGGCGCAAAAGGATGAACGCGCAGGTGCGGCCATACCAAGACTAGCTAAAGGCCAGCGCAAATATAAGAAAGACGAATGGCTCATTCGGTCATTTGCTATGCCTGCCAAAATTTTTATCGATAATGCAGAGCCCCAGGCAGACGCCTCTCTACTCACCTTCGAATTAACTGACGGTGAAACCATTTCAATTCCTTTAGAAGAAGCAAGAGACGGTCTATTAGCCTTTAGCCATCAGGGGAAAATCATTAGCGATGAAGGTCCCTTGCACTTTTATTTTAAAAATAATCCAAACGCTGCAATCAAAGGCATTTGCGGCTTAAACGTTCAATAGCTTTCTCTCTTCCTTCAATGAGCCTTATCAAGCACACTTCCTTGATAAGGCTTATTATCATTTTCTAAGCTGGGTGTAACCTGTACAGCACAGGCAAAAGGCACTTGTTATCCCCCTTGTCATCACACGTCTTTGTAATTTCATCATCCACTGCCCTATGTATATCCCTCGTTCAGCCTTGCTTATGCTTTTATAAGATATCAGCTGCGAGCTGCGCCAACGTGGAGCGCTCTCCCTTCATCAGCTTGACATGACCACTGATAGATAGCTCCTTCATCTTTTCTACCACATAAGTCAAACCATTGTTATATTCATCAAGGTATGGATGATCGACTTGCTGTGGATCACCGACAAGGACGATTTTTGTTCCTTCTCCAACACGCGTCAAGATGGTTTTTACTTCATGCTTTGTTAGATTTTGTGCCTCATCTATGATAATAAATTGTTCAGGAAGACTGCGCCCTCTTATATAGGTTAATGCTTCAACTTGTATCGAAGTCATACCAGAGAGGATGTTATCCAGATCCCTTTTTTTCTTTGTGTTAAATAAAAATTCTAGATTGTCATAGATCGGCTGGAGCCATGGACGCAATTTATCCTCCTTCTCTCCTGGAAGATAGCCGACATCTTTACCGACAGGGACAATCGGGCGAATGATCAGCATTTTTTTATACTCGTGCAAATCCTCTGTTTGCAGGAGCCCTGCGGCCAATGCGAGCAAGGTCTTTCCTGTTCCCGCCTTGCCGACCAGTGTCACCAATTCGATTTCTTTTTTCTGAAGCAGCTCCAGTGCCATCATTTGTTGGGCATTTTTTGCACGGATCCCCCAGGCCCCTTCATTGCCGAATAGACATGGCTTAATGGCTCTAACCTGTTCGTCCACGATACCGATGGCTGACGAATGATTGCTATAGGTTCGCATAATGACAAATTGCTGTGGATAAAAATCATATCTATTGAGCGCCTTAAGCGCTATCCCTTTCTTCTGAAAAAAATGATCCATATCTTCATCATGAATGGTTATTTCTTTAAACCCAGTATAAATATCATCATAATTAATGACGCGATCATTTAGAAAATCCTCTGCTTGTAGTCCGAGTGCATCTGCCTTTACACGGACAAGGACATCCTTGCTGACAATAATGACTTGGCTGGCATCGGGCTGCTCCCGCTGTTCATTTTGCAAATTCAATGCGACAGCCAAAATCCGGTTATCATTAGTCATCTCAAGGAACGTATCTCTTAAGCACTGAAAGGAACGGTGATTCAATTCAACCCATAAATGTCCCCCATTGTCTAAAGGAATTTTTTCATGAAGCTTTCCTCTAACTCTTAAATCATCAATTAAACGTGAAACATGGCGCGCATGCTTTCCTATTTCATCCATATTTCTTTTTTTCGAATCGATTTCTTCAAGCACAACCGCCGGAATGACAATATCATTCTCCTCAAACGCAAACAAAGCATAGGGATCTTGTAAAAGTACATTCGTATCAAGGACATAAATCTTAGACAATGTGACGCCTCCTGTGCCTGTTCATAAATTATTGTTCGATTAACACCAATATATGAGCCAATGCATAAAGTTAGACGACCACGAGGAAAATAAGATCAATGGACATGCCCATTCAATCGGTAAGGAGGGACTATACATGTTTAAAAAAGGATGTTTACTTCTAGGTTCACTCGTTTTATTGACAGCTTGTCAAGGGAATCAATCTTCTAATCAAAGTGAACCCCTTCATGTAACCGAAGTGAAGCAAACCGTTGATGACAAGCAACGAAACCTCAATGGCAAGCAGATCGCTAAAAGACTGGTCAACATTGCCAATCGTATCCCCGGCGTAAACGACGCCACAGTAATCGTTGCTGGTAACTATGCCGTCGTTGGTATCGATGTGGATAAAAACCTTGATCGCACAAAGGTCGGCGACATTAAAAGCTCCGTAGCTGAAGCGCTTAAAAAAGATCCTTATGGGGCAAATGCCGCTGTCACCAGTGATCCTGATATCATCCAGCGCTTGAAAAATATGGGGAAGCAAATGCGTCAAGGAAAGCCGCTTTCTGGAATTGCTAGCGAATTAGCCGCAATCGTTGAACGCCTTGTTCCAGAAATTCCTAATAATGTAAGGCCCAATGAACAAGAAGACAACCCTCAGCCAACACAGCAGAATCAGGAAAAGCATCAAGCCAAATAATCTTTTTAAGAGAAATACATCCAAGCGCCCTTTAAAAAGCTTGCTCACCGCTTGTAAGATTTGTTAATCTTAGATTATAAGGGTGGTGATTAATGATGCAGGTAACCTGTTCAATTTGTGACGCCAAAGAAGAAATTAATGACCGATCTCCTATAGCCAAACAATTGCGCAATCGCCCTATTCACACATATCTCTGTGACAAATGCAATGACAGAATTAAAATAAGAACAATAGAACGTTGGGAAACAGGTAAATTTCGTCTTTATAAAAAGAAACCCACAAAGAATGATTGGTAATTCAGCCAATAAAAAACACATCCACTCAGGGAGAAATGAGGGATGTGTTTTTTTTACAAAATGCCAGCCTTGCTTTTGCTACGTTCATGCCATAGTTAAATGATCATGCATTTTATCAAAATACACTTGTTGTTTGGCACACTCTTGCCTTTGATTCCATGGGACAATGCCAAAGCTAGACATCCTGGCCGAGCGCGTGGAAAGCATCCGAATTCAGGGGTGAGCGTGACAAAAGACGGAGGCTATTTAACAAATTCAGGCCTCAAAAGAACAAAAGCCCTGTCCATTTTAATAAAAGCCTCGATCAAATTAACAAATAAGGCTCGAAGTTTCCGAATAGAGAACAAAACCGCGGGCCATGTTTCCGAATCTAGGAGTGAACGTAACAAAAGCGCATTTCAACTTAACATAAGGTCAACCCCTTTTAACAAAAGGCTCGACCAAATTAACAAATAAAGCTCGAAGTTTCCGAATAGAGAACGAATCCACGTGGCAAGTTTCCGAATCAGGGTTTGAGCGTAACAAAAGGCAGAGGTAAGTTAACGAAAACCCGTTTCAAAGAAATAAAAGCTATTGGCCTTTTAACACATGCCATTAGCTTATCCCTAAGCATTAATAGCGAAAAGTTATACCTTCTGTTTTTTAAGAAAAACAAGGCTTAAAAGCGTGCCCAGTCCTTGTCCTTAGTATAGGGCATCATTCAATATGAAAGAGGCTTCAGCGCCTGGTTCAAGTGGGGGGGGAGCGCAAAGCGCAAGGACTCCTGCGGGAAAGCGGTAAGACCTTAGCAGTGCGAAGGCGTGAGAAGGCTTACCACTCCCCCGCGGAAATCCGCACCGTCCTCATGACCAGAAATTTTAGACTTTCTTTTCTTTTAAAAAGAGAGGGTATCCTCAAAATCCGTTAGGCTTTTGGGATACCCTCCTTTCATTTTTAAGCTTGTTTGTTATGATTTGTCTTCTTTTGTGTGCTCTTTAAACGGATTTTATAAATCGATAGAACAACCGCTGCGATGAACAGCGCACCGACAATGGGCAACTGTAAGGCGAGTACGGTTAAAATCAGACAGCCAATGACAAGCAAAACGTAGATGATAACCGACTTGAGCACTGGAAGCTTTTTAGCAAACCCCAACTTATATACAATGATTGACAGCACCACTATGGTGAGATACAGCCAAAACATCGCATAGTGACTCGTCCATTGATGCTCCATTAAAAAGCGAATATAGCCAGAGAACTTTACCGATTCATCACCTGGATCCATGGGGACACCCCCTTGTTATTTCGTGCCGACTTTTTTGCGTTTTTCAGCTTTTTCCCGTTCGTTTTTATTAAGAATTTGTTTTCTTAAACGAATATTTTCCGGGGTAATTTCGCAATACTCATCATCATCCAAATACGAGAGTGCGTCCTCAAGAGATAATATTCTTGGTGTCTTCAACGTGGTGGTTTGATCTTTTGTAGCCGAACGCACGTTGGTTTGGTGCTTTGTTTTTGTTACGTTAACCGTTAAGTCATTTTCTCGTGTGTGCTCACCGACGATCATGCCCTCATAAACGGCTGTCCCTGGCTCGATAAACATGGTGCCGCGGTCTTCAAGCTGTCCCATCGCATAGGCCGATGACTGACCGGTTTCCATTGCGACAAGCACGCCCTGTCTTCTGCCACCGATGACTTCATTCACCACAGGACGATAGTGATCAAAGGTATGGTTCATTATACCATAACCACGTGTTTCTGTTAAAAAGTCTCTGCGATAACCAATTAATCCTCTTGAAGGTGCAATGAATTCAAGTTTATAGTGGCCATCCGCTTGTTGCTCCATATTTTGCAATTCGGCTTTACGTACACCCATAGACTCGATAACCGATCCGGAGTAATCTCCAGGGACATCGATGTGAACGCGTTCGTAAGGCTCTGATAGCACACCGTCGACTTCTTTGATAATAACCTTTGGCTTAGAAACTTGGAGCTCATAGCCTTCGCGACGCATCGTTTCAATGAGAATCGATAGGTGGAGCTCACCGCGACCAGAAACCACCCAAGCATCAGGAGAATCGGTCATTTCTACACGCAAGCTCACATCACGTTGCAATTCGGCAAGCAAGCGCTCTTCAAGCTTGCGGCTGGTCACATGCTGTCCCTCGCGACCCGCAAACGGACTCGTATTGGCACGGAAGGTCATCTGCATTGTGGGTTCGTCAATGCTTAGTAAAGGGAGTGGATCAACGTGCCCTGCTTGGTTGATGGTTTCACCAATATTAATATCTTCAACACCTGTGATAGCGATGAGATCGCCTGCTTTGGCTTCCTCAATTTCATTGCGCTTTAAACCAACGAAACCAAAAAGCTTCGTCACTCTAAAAGGCTTTTCCCTTCCGTCAGCTTTAACTAAAACCGCTTGCTGACCGACATGAATGGAACCACGGAAAATCCGGCCAATCCCAATCCGACCAACATAATCATTGTAGTCAAGCATGGTCACTTGGAATTGTAGCGGCTCATCCGAATTATCCACTGGAGGTGCCACATGATTCAAAATAATATCAAATAAGACAGACATATCCTTAGTCACATCTTCTGGATCTGTTCCTGCCACTCCATTGACAGCCGAAGCATAAACGACAGGGAATTCCAATTGGGCATCATCAGCACCAAGGTCGATGAATAATTCTAATACTTCATCAATCACCGCTTCAGGGCGCGCCATTGGCTTATCAATTTTATTGACAACCACAATGGGCTGTAACTTAGCTTCCAAAGCCTTCTTTAACACAAAACGTGTTTGTGGCATAACGCCTTCATAAGCATCGACTAACAAAAGGACGCCATCCACCATTTTCATAATCCGTTCAACTTCACCACCGAAATCGGCATGTCCTGGTGTATCCACGATATTAATGCGGTTGCCATTATAGTTAATACTTGTGTTTTTAGCTAAAATCGTAATGCCTCTTTCACGCTCTAAATCATTTCTATCCATAGCCCGTTCGCTAACGTGCTCGTTTTCACGAAATGTTCCTGATTGACGAAGCATCTGATCGACAAGTGTTGTTTTGCCGTGGTCAACGTGGGCGATAATTGCAACATTTCTTAATTCTTCTCTTCTTTTCATCTGCGTAACTCCTCATTAAATGTACGAACAAAAATCAAACGTTCTTATTATAACACATGGATGCGATATTACCTAAAAGAATATTGTCTCAAACATCTATTATAAGCTGTAACTTGAATTTTTTCCACTAGACCTTTTCCTTTTGCGCCTAAATGCGTTAAAATAGTGGGTGGAGGCGATCAGAGCAATGAATGCATTATTCTTCTTATTGGCTGTCCTGACAGTAGCTAGCCTTGTGGCGATCGGTTATGGCATCGCTATCGCAAGTCCACTAGCCACCATTCTTTCGATCATCGGTGTCTTTGTCTTTATGGGACTAGGCTTTACACTGAAACGGAAACTAAGAGCTTCAAATTCCTAAAGAGTGAACGGCGAATCGGACGCCGTTCACTCTTTACACTTTAAAAACATGTCGAGGATCCAGGTTCATTTTTGCTGAACGTACTTGCCTCCTTGAATTCCTTCTTGTACATAGCGGAGCATTTCCGCATGGACCCCTTTTTTTCCGATAAGAATAGAATTTTGCTCAAGCAATTGTAGAGGCTGTCCATCGACCTGAGTGGCCTTCCCACCGACTTCATCGATTAAAATCAAACCTGCCCCGAAATCCCATGGCGCTAATCGCATTGACAAATAGCCATCTAAAATGCCATAAGCGACATAAGCAAGCTCTATTGCAGCTGATCCATAGGAACGCGTTCCTCTTGTATGTTCAGCAATCCCACGCACAATCTCTGGATCGATTCGCCGATTTTTGCTTAACCATGTCCCATTAATAGCGACAACAGACGTTTTGAGCTCACCAGAATCCAGCTCATCCAGCTTCTCATCATTAATATATGCACCGTGCCCGGCAATACAATGGTAAATATCACCAGAAATCACATCGTAAATCACCGCAACCTTACCTACACCCTCTTCGTAGATTCCCACCGAAATAGCAAAATGCCGCTTCTGATGTACAAAATTCATCGTCCCATCGATTGGATCAATAAACCATAGTATGCCTTTAGTCGACTTAACCTCATCACCAAAGCCCTCCTCGGAGACAATCTGATGCCCAGGATAAGACGTGCGCACCTTATTAATAAAAAATTGCTCAGTCTGTTTATCCATGTTTGTCACAAGATCATCAGGAGAGGATTTAGACTCGACATTTAAGTGCCCCTTAACTGCTCGTTTTAGGCTTTCACCTGCCTCCAGTACCCATTCCACCACATGATCGTGGATGTTCTTCCAATTCACTGTATCTGTCATGATTTTCTCCCTTTCTGTCAAGGTTTTAAACGTTAACATCTCATATGTATCATCCGTTATGAGCGGCTGTTTTAGCACCTGATTCTCTTCTTATTATGACACAGAATAATACTTTGGATTACACGATCCGCTCATGCCTATAAATCGTTCTACATTTCAAACAAAATGTGTAAAAGACCCTCACTGATATGAGAGCCTTTTTTCATTATACACTATTCTTATCAAGCCTCTAGTCTAATAAGTTCTTGTCGCAGCTTCGTCAAGCGTTCTTTACAAGCCTTCGTCTCATTTGCGTCTTGATTGACCATTGCATCGTGTAGTGTTGCCAGTTCATAATCAATCTCCAAGCGCAAAACGGGAATTCGCTTCTCAGCATCCGTTCTCTTTAAAGTTTGAATCACCTGCTTCACGGTAACCTACACTTCCTTTCTGGAGGAATGGTCGTTGCTCAATATACCCACTTTGTTGACCTAATATTCTGACTTAAGGAGTATTGATTTATCATATGATTTTTATCAATAATATGATACCTCAAGTGAAATCTTGCCTATTATTTTCCTCATGCGCCCATTTCGTAAACCACCAACTGTTGTGCTACAATAAATAGTACAAGCTCGAATAGGAAGTTCATGTTAAGGAGGATACATATGACATTTGAAGGGTTCACACAAAAGGATTTCGAGGTGTTTACAATAGATGGCTTGGAACCAAGAATGGCAGCCTTAATCGCCACAGTAAGACCCAAATTAGAGGCATTAGGAGCTGAATTTGCACCTGTGCTCACAAGCTTAACAGGTGATGAGATGTTTGCCCATGTTGCCAAGCATGCACGCCGGACCGTCCATCCACCAAAGGATACGTGGGTGGCCTTTGCTGCGGACAAACGCGGCTATAAAAAGCATCCCCACTTTCAAATCGGCCTATGGGAATCGCATCTATTTATTTGGTTTGCACTTATTAATGAAGCGGTGAATAAACCGACCTTTGCTGAACGTTTAAAAGCACAGCAGGGAGATTGGCTCGAAAGGCTCCCTGCTTCCTTTGTCTGGTCGACTGATCATACTAAACCAGATACCATCGATACCTTTGATCCAGAGATGCTGGAGCGCTTAGCACATGTGAAAAAGGCAGAGCTGCTTTGCGGGGTGACGATCAATTCAGCACAGGTGATTGAAAAAGGAGCTAATCTCTTTAATGATATAGAAGCAACCTTTGCCAAGCTTGCCCCACTATATGAAATTGTCCTAAAAGGATAACTAGAAGGCTTGGACAGAAATACAGAAATATTCAGCTCATAGGAAAGCCACACGCATTCACCATTTCGAAGAAATACGTGTGGCTTTTTGAAAAGAGTATAAAATTTCCGGCCATGAGGATGGTGTGGATTTCCGCTCCAGGTCGCTCGCTTTCCACGGGGGAGTGGTAAGCCTCCTCGCGCCTTGCGCTCCCATCCACTTAACCAGGCAATGAAGTCTATGTCATATTGGATGATGCTCTATACTAGGGACAAGGGCCGGGCATGCTTTTCGCCCAGTTTTTCTTTGTAAGTCGTAAAGCGCTTCGTCAAGACCCGTCTCCGTATTTTGCCTACGCTTTTGTTTTCCCTCACTACTTTATTAAATCTTATCGTTCGCTATTAGGGTGATTTCTTATTTGTCTCACCCTCTTCTATGACATCCTTTTTCAATTGAGAAAACTAAGCTTTCTTGTCAAGACTATTGATTAATGTTTGATCATCATCGACAAGACCCAGTTGAAAGGCTTTATTCATAATATCCGTCACTTCTGTTGTGAACTGACGATCTTTGCCATATTGAAGCTGAGTCTGCAAAGCTTGTCTATGAAACGACGACATCTGCTTGGGATTATCCTTATCGACCACTTTGTTATCGTCTAATAATTGTTTGAATTGCTTAAAGGAAATATCCTTCTCTTTCTCATTTTGAAAATGAGTGCCACCCTTCATATTCTTTTGAAAGTTAGCAAATAAGGTCAGCCGAGTATAAGCAGCAAATGCTGGATCATTCGGTTTAATAACCATCCTTTTCACCTCTCAATTTACTGTAATAAACAAATTATCATAAAGAGTGTTGTTAGGGGGATAATAATTATTTGCCGTGACATTAAAAATACCACTCGTCACCTCAGATAAGGGAACGCCTATATATTTAATCGTACCAATGACAATATTGTTAGCATTCGTTACATAGTCATCTGGTAAAGCTTGAAAGGTTCTAGATGTTATATTATTTCCATTATCATAAACTTGGAACGTTCCATTCTGTACAGTGCCCTCAATGTAAACAGCGATATAACCATTCTGACCACTCATTGGTATATTAGCAGACTGCTGATTAAAATCAATATTTTCCCATTCACCATTTACACCATCCGATGTTACACCTATAACCTGAAGATTGGTTAACTCTGGAGCGGGAGCTGCATGAGCTTTTTCACTTATCGTAAAGACGACTGGAAGCGCCAACAAAATTGCAATAAAGCTTACTACAATTCTTTTCATCTTACACCACCCTTTGGATTATTCTACCACCATCTTATGGCATTATCTGTATATTAACAATATTTTTGGCTAAAAACAGGAAAAAAGACCTAATTATTTTCTAATTTATTGAACTTTTAAAAATAAACCTTAAGCTTATCTGTTTTAAATCTGTGCTTTTTCTGGATTTAAGCCATTCCATTGTCTTCTAAAACATATTTTTCTCAAATTGTTTCCACACTAAAAATAAAACTTGATTAAAAGGATTCGTTTCCATTAATATTAATCTTAGTGTTTAATGAATGCTGAAGTTTTTATGTGAAAGATGAGGTGCAAGGTCATATGAAACAATCAGAGACGCCTTTATTTTCAGGCTTGCTCAACTATATTCAATCCAACCCCATTCCTTTCCACATCCCAGGTCATAAGAAAGGCAAGGGGATGGACCCAGAGTTTCGTCAATTTATTGGAGAACATGCCTTATCAATAGATTTGATTAATATTGCTCCGCTAGATGATTTGCATCAGCCTCATGGCATGATTCAAGAGGCACAAAAATTGGCTGCCGAGGCTTTTGGGGCAGATGCCACCTTCTTCTCTGTACAAGGGACAAGCGGGGCAATTATGGCCATGATTTTATCCGTTTGCGCACCAGGGGATAAATTAATTGTTCCGCGCAACGTTCATAAATCGGTTTTATCTGCGATTATCTTCTCAGGAGCAACACCCGTATTTATTTATCCTGAAGTGGATCGTGACCTTGGCATTTCACATGGGATCTCTCCTAATGCTGTAAAGAAGGCGATTAAACAACACCCCGATGCCAAGGGATTGTTGGTTATCAACCCGACTTACTTCGGGGTCAGCGCCAACTTAAAAGAGATCGTTGATATTGCCCATGAACACGATATTCCTGTCTTAGTCGATGAAGCACATGGTGTCCACATCCATTTTCATCCTGATTTACCAATGTCAGCTATGCAGGCAGGAGCAGATATTTCTGCAACAAGTGTACATAAGCTCGGTGGTTCTTTAACACAAAGCTCGATACTCAATGTACGACAAGGATTGGTTTCAATCGATCATGTTCAATCCATTTTAAGCATGATTACAACGACATCAACCTCCTATATCTTGTTAGCAAGTCTGGATGCCGCCCGCCGTTTTTTGGTCATGCAAGGCATGGAGCAATTAAGCAAAACCATTTTAATGGCTCAAAAGCTTCGTGAACGCATCAATGGTATAGAGGAACTCTATTGTCCTGGTGAGGAAATTCTAACGTCTGAAGCGACCTATGCTTTAGATCCAACAAAGATTTTAATCTCGGTTAAAGCTTTAGGCATAACAGGCTACGATGCTGAAGTATGGTTACGCACCCATTTTAAAATTGAAGTAGAGCTCTCGGACTTATACAATATTCTTTGTATTGTAACCCCAGGTGATGATGAGGAGAGTTTAGCGCAATTGCTTAAAGGACTTGAAGAGATGGCGAAGCAGCATCATCAAGTAAAGGGCACACCTTATAAACAGCTGCCCGTCCATGTTCCCGATATGCCGGGCTTAGCGCTTTCACCAAGAGATGCCTTCTATGCTGAAACTGAAGTCGTCACTTTTGATGCAGCAGTCGGCCGAATCATTGCGGAATTCGTCATGGTTTATCCTCCAGGCATTCCTATTTTTACCCCTGGAGAAATTGTCACCCAGGACAACCTTGACTATATTAAAGAAAATATCGTTGCTGGCCTCCCTGTCCAAGGGCCAGATGATCCAACCCTGCATACCTTAAAGGTTGTTCAAGAGGCCAAGCCAATTATATAACTCTTAGCCCATAGCAGCCACCAAAGCTCTCTTTGACTGGTTGCTATGTTTTCTTATCTATACCACATTCATATTACCCGGTCCTTTTATAATCAAGAGAAGGGAGAGACACACTATCAGCGCATTAACGATTTTTTAAATATATTCCTGAGCAGCCTACTCACTATTAGCTTGTATAAACTGGATACCATAGTATCTGATAAAAGAAAAAAAGGATGCCCACAAAAGTAAATCTTTTGGGACATCCTTTTTAAAACTTATATAAAAGCTTTATTATTTTGCAACGTGAATAGGGAGACCAAGGGCCACTTCAGCTGTTTCCATCGCAATTTCACCTAAAGTAGGGTGAGCATGGATGGTTAATGCCACGTCCTCAGCTGTCATACCTGCTTCGATTGCTAAGCCCATTTCAGCGATCATATCAGATGCACCCGCACCAGCAATTTGTGCGCCAAGGATTAAGCCATCTTCTTTACGCGTAACAAGCTTCATGAAACCGTCTGTATCATTCAATGACAAAGCACGACCACTTGCAGCAAATGGGAATTGTGCGACTTTAACATCGTAGCCTTGTTCTTTTGCTTCATCTTCAGTAAGACCAACAGAAGCAAGCTCTGGATCTGAGAAGACAACAGCAGGAATACATTGATAGTCCACTTCAGCTGCTTGACCGCTGATCGCTTCCGCAGCTACCTTACCTTCATAAGAAGCTTTGTGTGCAAGGGCTGGTCCGGCAACAATATCACCAATAGCATAGATGCCTTTAACATTGGTTTGTCCTTGCTTATCAACTTTAATCAAGCCGCGTTCAGTCATTTCAACGCCTGCAAGATCAAGTCCAAGCTCAGCAGTATTAGGACGACGTCCAACTGTTACTAAAACATAGTCAGCTTCGAAGACTTCTTCTTTCCCTTTAATTTCTGCTGTCACCTTCACACCATCAGCAGATTCTTCTACACCTTTAGCCATTGCTTCTGTGTAAATTTCAACATTTTTCTTTTTAAGACGCTTTTTAACAAGCTGACTCATTTTCTTTTCAAAACCTGGAAGGATAGTATTTGTACCTTCAAGGATTGTGATTTCTGTGCCAAAGCCTGCGAAGGCATTGCTCAATTCAACACCGATATAACCGCCGCCGATGACAACGAGCTTTTTAGGGGCTTCTTTAAGGGCTAGTGCGCCTGTTGAAGAAAGCACACGATCTGACCATTTGAAGCTTGGGATTTCAATTGGGCTAGAGCCTGTAGCAATAATACAGTTTTTGAACTTCAAGCGTTTTGAACCATAGCCATGATTCACGCGAATTTCATCTTCTGCAACGAATAAGGCTTCGCCTTCTTCGATTTCTACCTTATTAGCCTTAAGTAGTGCTTCAACACCACCGGTCAATTTCTTAACAACTGAACTCTTCCACTCTTGAACTTTTTCAAAATCAAGAGTAACATTTTCAGCTTTGATACCGAGTTCTTCAGATTCTTTAGCATGTTCATAGCGGTGGCTTACAGAGATTAAAGCTTTAGAAGGAATACAACCTACGTTAAGGCAAACACCGCCAAAGTGTTCTTTTTCAACGATAGTAACCTTTTGTCCTAGCTGTGCGGCACGAATGGCTGCAACATAACCACCAGGTCCTGCTCCAATGACAACTGTATCGACTTCGGTTGTAAATTCACCTACTACCATAATCTACCCCTCCATAATTAAGCGTTGTGGATCATTTAACAGACGCTTGATTTTATTTAATGCATTTTGGGCTGTTGCGCCATCGATGAGACGGTGGTCAAAGCTCAAAGAAAGTGCAAGAACTGGTGCAGCAACAACTTCTCCATCACGAACGATTGCTTTTTCTGCAATACGTCCGATTCCTAAGATTGCAACTTCTGGGTGATTAATGACTGGAGTGAACCATTGTCCACCAGCGGAGCCAATATTTGTGATCGTGCATGTGCCGCCCGACATATCAGCCGGTGCTAATTTACCTTCTCTTGCCTTTGTAGCGTAATCAGCAATTTCTTTTGCCATTTGATACATGGATTTGCGGTCGGCGTCCTTAATAACAGGGACAACAAGGCCATTATCGGTATCTGTCGCAATGCCAATGTTGTAATAATGCTTATAGACGATTTCTTGATTTTCATCATCAATAGAAGCATTTAATGTTGGATATTCGCGTAAGGTAGAAACAAGAGCCTTAACAACGTAAGGGAGATAAGTCAGCTTATAGCCTTGATCAGCAGCTTCCTGCTTAAAGGCTTTACGATGCGCCACCATTTTTGTCACATCTACTTCATCCATGAGTGTCACATGAGGAGCAGTATGCTTGGAATGCACCATCGCTTGGGAAATCGCCTTACGGATGCCTCGGATTTTTTCGCGGGTTTCGCCACCTGCTGGTGCTTGTGGTGCTGCTTGAGTGCTCGTGCTTGTTGTTTCTTCAGCTTGTGCCTGAGCAGTCTCTGTTTCTTGAGGTGCAGATGTTGCTCCTCCAGATAAGAAGTTATCGATATCCGCTTTTAAAATTCTACCGTTTTTACCGCTGCCTTCAACTTCACCAATATTCACGCTGTTTTCCCGTGCATATTTACGAACAGATGGCATGGCAATGACGCGTTTACCTGTCGCATCACTAGTTGCTTCAGCCTTGCTTTCTTGTTTGGCATCTTGTTGTTCCTGCTTAGGCTCTTCTTTAGTGTCGGCAGCTTCTTCTTCACCTTCATCTTCATAGCCTTCCGCGTCGATGGTAACGAGGACGTCACCAACCACTGCAGTATCCCCTTCATTGACGCGTAACTCTTTGACTGTGCCATCAACAGGAGAAGGAATTTCTACAACAGCTTTAACATTTTGTACTTCAGCAAGCACATCATCTTCTTTGACTTCATCGCCCGGCTTAACAAACCATTTAACGATTTCGCCTTCATGAATACCTTCACCTATGTCAGGTAATTTGAACTGAAAGGCCATTGTCCTGTCAGCCTCCTTTTAACAAATTTATACAGACTTTTTCACGAAAAATGCTCAAAAGGACGCAAGGATGATTCGTCTTGTAACATCAGTCATACGCCTTTAGTCCTTCTTTTTGAACACAACTAAATCCTACGGGAATTAGAAATTAACAATTTCTTTTACTTTTTCAACAATATCTTTATCATTTGGTAACCAAACTTCTTCAGCAGCAGCATAAGGGAAGACCGTATCTGGTGCAGTCACACGACCCACTGGTGCTTCAAGATCAAGAATGGCACGGTCATTGATTTCAGCAACAACAGTTGCTGCGATACCCGCTTGTTTTTGTGCTTCTTGTACAACGACGGCACGGTTGGTTTTCTTGATGGATTCGACAATGGTATCTACATCAATTGGGCTCACCGTCCGAAGATCAATGACTTCGGCGTTGATGCCTTCTTCAGCAAGCTTATCTGCTGCCTTTAATGATGTTTGCACCATCGCACCATAAGTAATAATAGTAACATCTGTACCTTCGCGCACAATGTTGGCCTTACCGATTTCAACCGTGTATTCTCCTTCTGGCACTTCATCGCGGAAAGAGAAGTAAAGCTTCATGTGCTCTAAGAAAATAACAGGATCATTATCCTTAATAGCAGAAATTAAAAGTCCTTTTGCATCATATGGATTAGATGGAATAACCACTTTTAGTCCTGGAGATTGTGCAAACAAGCCTTCAAGACTATCTGCATGAAGCTCTGGAGTTTTAACGCCGCCACCAAATGGGGAACGCACAACAACAGGGGCACCATGCTTGCCACCAGAACGGTAGCGGAGGCGTGCGATTTGTGAAACGACAGCATCCATCGCTTCAAAAACAAAGCCAAAAAATTGAATTTCCATTACTGGGCGAAAACCATTAAGAGTCAACCCTAATGCTAATCCACCAATACCAGATTCAGCGAGTGGGGTATCAAAGACACGTTCTTCACCAAATTCAGCTTGTAAGCCTTCTGTTACACGGTAAACACCACCGTTTTGGCCAACGTCTTCCCCAAAAATAACGACATTGTCATCATTTTTAAGCTGTGTGCGTAATGCATCTGTGATCGCTTGAGCCATCGTCATTTGCGCCATGGTTTACTTCGACTCCTTCTCACGATATTCTTCCAGTTGTTCGCGAAGATTGTTTGGAAGCTGTTCGTTCATAATGTTAATGAGATCAGTAACCTTTTGTTTTGGTGTTTGATCGGCCTCTTTAATCGCTGCCTTAATGTCTTCCTTCGCTTGTTCAACTGTTTTTTCTTCTTCATCTTTGGACCAAAGGTTTTTACCCTCTAGGTATTTACGGAAACGGATGAGTGGATCTTTAAGCTCCCATTCGTTATCCAATTCCTCGGTACGATAACGTGTTGGATCGTCTCCAGCCATTGTGTGTGGACCATAACGATAAGTTAAGGTTTCAATTAATGTTGGGCCTTCGCCAGCAACAGCGTTTTCACGAGCAGTTTTCGTTGCCGCATAGACAGCCAATGGATCCATGCCATCAACTTGAATACCGTTAATACCAGCAGCAATCGCTTTTTGTGCCAATGTTTTTGCTTTGGTTTGTTTTTCTACTGGTACAGAAATCGCAAAGTGGTTATTCTGAGAAATAAATACCGCAGGAACATTGTATGCCCCAGCATAGTTAATCCCTTCATAAAAATCCCCTTGAGAAGTCGCACCATCACCAAAATAAGTTAAGGCGATGTTTTTCTTCCCGCGTTTTTTCAAGCCAAGTGCTACACCTGCTGCCTGCGTACATTGAGCAGCAATAATGATTTGTGGCATGAGCGCATGCACATCATCTGGAATTTGGCCACCAACAAAATGGCCGCGTGAATAAAGGAAAGCCTTTGTTAATGGTAAACCATGGAAGACCAATTGTGGAATATCACGATAAGATGGCAACAACCAATCTTCCTTTTCTAATGCGAACTGACTTGCAAGCATAGAAGCTTCCTGACCGGCTACAGGCGCATAGAAACCAAGACGTCCTTGGCGGTTGAGAGAAATAGCACGTTGGTCCCATATACGTGTATAGACCATGCGTCTCATAAGTTCTGTTAACTGTTCATCAGAAAGGTCTGGTACTGCATCCTTATTGACAATTTCTCCGTCAGTATTGAGAACCTGTAAGGTTTCAAACTGTTTTTCAACGTCGCTATAATTAATCGTTGACAAACCTTTCACCTCTTCCTTCCAATATTAAAAAATGTGTTTTTTGACAGATTGTAAGCAGTTTTGCCTATTCTTTGGTTTTCCCTATTTACTCGGCAAACATAACATTTGAAGCCAAACGGTTATGTAAATGTTTAACCCCAATCTGTTGTAATAAATAATGTAAAAATAACTAATACAACTCAACCACTAATTAGTTTATATTAATTGCTTAAAATAAGTCAATAATAAGGGCTCTATAAAATAAAAAAACTATCTGTTATATTAAGAAAGCCCAAACTGTACTATATCTGTACTACTCGTCAACCAGCAACTTATATATAACACAAGAGCTTTTCGACCGAATTCTTTTGATTACGCTTACCTTCTAAACCTGCAAAAAAAAGCGTATGATTTATTGATCAACGATTAACCCATACGCCTTTTTTCTTCATTTCATTGTCCATCTGCCATGCCAATAATTTTATAAAACACTTGCTTTTCATCATTAAATGTTTCTGTGTATGTATTAAACGCTTTTTTATTTTCTTCAATCTTCTGATAGGTTTGATTCACGGTTTGTAGCTGCTTTTGCAAGTCCTCTGTTTTAACATTTTTATCCTTTAAAAGGGTAAAAAGTTTTTTATCCGCAGTTATTGAGCTTTGATAAGATTTATATAAGCTTTGGAATGCCGTATAGCGTTTCTTCATATTATCAATAAGCTGCTGGACAGACTTAGCTGCCTTCTCCTTCTTAATCTCCTTCATATAAGGCACTGCTTTTTTAAAGGTTTTATACGCGGATGTTAAGCTTTTATTTTCATCATCGATCATTTTCTGTCGTTTATCTAAGGAGCTTAATGCTTCATCACTATAACTCTTGATTTTTTTGGCGTCCTTTGTATCAAGAGCCATGATTTTATTATAAAGCGATTGTTCCTTTTTCTCTTCTTTTAATAAAGGCTTTTGTTCTTTATTAAAGCCTTCTTCTTCCTTTGCCGCCTTTTCTAAATAATTGAAGGCTTGTTTATCGGGCTTTCTATCATTACATCCGGATAATAGTATGGCAAATCCAACAATGCAGGCCAACCAAATGTAGGGCTTTAAAATACTGGTCAACGCGTTCCCTCCTTTTTTAAACTTAAATCGATATATATGATATCAAATCGCTCATTAAAAATATAGAAGTGCCTCCTCATGCTGGCATGTGCCTTGTCCCTGCGCTTGATTGTCTCAAAGCATATGGTAAACTTAAGCTAGCTTAACACATCGATTATTTCATGTGTTGTGTATTTATGTATCTAGGGAGTGTTAATAGTATGATCACCATGGATGATATTATAAGAGAGGGAAATCCAATCCTTAGAGAGGTAGCGGATGAAGTCCCTCTACCACCAAGTGAAGAAGATAGAGCAACCTTAAAAAAAATGCTTGAATTTCTCATAAATAGTCAGGATGAAGAGATCGCCAGTAAATACAATTTAAGGGCAGGCATCGGTCTTGCCGCTCCACAAATCGGTCTTAAAAAACGGATGATCGCCCTTTATCTTACGGATGAAAAAGACCAGCTCCATGAATATGCCTTATTCAATCCAAGGATCATCAGTCATTCTGTCGAAGAGACCTATCTTGAAGGCGGTGAAGGCTGCTTATCTGTAGATCGTGAGGTTCCAGGCTATGTCCCTCGCTACTCAAGGGTAAAGGTGAAGGCAGTAGATATCAATAACAAAGAAGTCACTCTTAAATTAAGAGGACTTCCTGCCATTGCCATTCAACACGAAATTGATCATCTTAATGGTGTGATGTTTTATGATCGTATTAATACAGAAGACCCTTTTAAAATTCCTGATGGGGCAACCCTTCTAGACTAACATCTTACCTACATTAGGCCTAAGTATTTCAAGCCGTTCATAATACCATCCTCATCTGAGGAGTCGGTGATGTGATCGGCTGCTTTTTTAGCCTTTATATGGCCATTGCCCATTGCAATCCCTTGTCCAACAAATGTCAGCATCTGAATATCGTTTAACCCGTCGCCAAAGGCAGCGGTCTCCTCTCGCTTAATCCCCAGATATTCAATAAGCTTTTTAATGCCCTCAGCCTTTGAACCGCCCTTCGGCAAGATATCCAATGAATATTCATGCCATTGAATACTATCAAAACTGACGAGCTTACTTAAATAGCTCTCCGCTTCTCCCGGCTTTGAAAACAATAATCCCTGATAAATCGGGTGCGTTTTATAATAATCAGGAGCATATTGAGGAGCTTTTTCTTTGAGTGAGGCAAAGCCTTCTTTAATAAAAGGATGCGTTGCATTTTCAGCCCCCATGCCTTCATGCGATAAGAAAACGAGTGGATGTTCATGTTGGTCTGCGATTTTCTTTAATTGCACTAAGTTTTGAAGAGCGATTGGATTTTTATAAACCTCTTTGCCCTCGTGAACAACGTATTGTCCGTTAAAACTCACAAAAGTGTTTATCCCCAGTTCCTGTCTTATCCATTCAAACATAAAAGGTGCGCGCCCTGTAGCAATGGCGGGTGTCACTCCTTTTTGCCGTAAAATTCGAATGGCCTCTCGTGTGCTCTCAGGGATCTTTTTATGACTATTTAATATGGTGCCATCAAGGTCAAAGAATATGATGCTTGGTTTCCCCACTAGAATCTCCTCCTTCTAGATGTTATGAACTGACGCACTTTCGTCAATAATAAAGTTGGATTGTTACATGAAACTAAAAAAAATGAACAAAATATAAAATGTGGCCCAGTTTTTGTCATGGTTTCCTTCATTCCAATGTGTGATGTCAAGTAATAAAAAGGAGGAAGGAACATGTTAAAAAGAACACGTAAAAAATGGGTGCAAAGAGTAAAAGACCTTTTAGCCAAAAGAGGTCTTGTACAAATCTAATGAAAGTGTGATGCTCATTTTCCTGAGCATCACACTTTCCCCATCCCATTATACTATCAGTGATAGTAAGGAATGGCAAAGGTTTTTAATCCTTTATTTCACTTAATAATAAAAAGAAAAATAAGAAAAGATGAAAACGGAAGCCATTTCCTTTATAATAAAAATAGACTTTCTAATCAAGTTAAAACACCCCACGGCCGCCATGGGGGTGACCATATATTTATTACAGGCATAAAGGAGAGGTTCTAATTGATTTTTAAAGTGTATTATCAAGATTCTAAAGAGCAAGTTCCAGTAAGGGAAAATACACAGTCTCTTTATATTGAAAGTGAAAATGAAGAAGAAGTGCGTAAGAAGCTGAAGGATCGTGACATCAATATCGAATATATCACCAAGCTTGAAGGCGCGATTCTTGATTATGAAAAGCAATCCGAACATTTTAAATTGGAGTCTATTTAATATGAAGTTTGTTAAAAACCATCAAACCGCAGTATTTAGTCTAGGTGGCTTAGGTGAAATCGGTAAAAATACATATGCAGTTCAATTCCAAGATGAAATCATTGTCATTGATGCAGGGATAAAATTCCCAGAAGATGAACTGTTAGGTATCGATTATGTCATTCCGGATTACACCTATCTCGTTAAAAACGCTGATAAAGTAAAAGGGCTCTTCATCACACATGGTCATGAGGATCATATCGGTGGTGTCCCTTATCTACTAAGAGAGCTAAACGTCCCTATTTTTGGTGGACAACTTTCCATTGCTCTCATTCGCAATAAACTTGAGGAGCACGGTCTCCTCCGTCAAGCCAAATTAAATATCATCGGTGAAGATGATGTCATCAAGTTTAATAAAACATCAGTCTCCTTCTTTCGCACGACGCACAGCATTCCAGAATCCTTTGGGATTGTTGTCAAAACGCCGCAAGGCAACATTGTGCAAACGGGCGATTTCAAGTTTGACTTTACCCCCGTTGGTGAAGCGGCCAACTTAACAAAAATGGCCGAAATTGGTAAGGAAGGTGTGCTTTGCCTGCTTTCTGATAGTACAAATAGTGAAGTGCCCCATTTTACAATGTCTGAACGCCAAGTGGGCAATAACATCACGGATATTTTCAGAAAGGTTCCGGGACGGATTATTTTTGCCACCTTCGCTTCAAATATTCACCGCCTGCAACAGGTTGTCAATGCGGCAGTAAAAACCGGGCGCAAAATTGCGGTTTTCGGGCGCAGCATGGAAGCTTCAATTACGATTGGACAAGAACTTGGATATATCACAGCACCAAAAGATACCTTTATCGACCATCAACAGCTCAATCGATTGCCCGAAGATGAAATCACGATTTTATGCACAGGTAGCCAGGGTGAGCCAATGGCCGCGTTATCACGAATTGCCAACGGCACACATCGTCAGATCCAAATCATCCCTGGTGATACTGTAGTCTTTTCATCCTCACCTATCCCAGGCAACACAGTGAGTGTGAATCGAACGATTAATCAGCTTTATCGTGCTGGCGCCGAAGTCATTCATGGACCTTTAAACAATATTCACACATCTGGACACGGCGGACAACAAGAGCAAAAGCTGATGCTTCGCCTCATGAAACCAAAGTTTTTCATGCCTATCCATGGTGAATTTCGGATGCTGAAAAAACACGTCGAATCGGCCCATGATTGTGGGGTTCCTTATGAAAATTCCTTTATCATGGATATTGGTGACGTGCTAGCCTTAGATGAAAATAGCGCTCAAGTCGTTGGCAAGATTCCGTCTGGTAACGTTTATGTTGATGGCAGCGGCATTGGTGACATTGGCAACATCGTTCTAAGAGACCGCCGTATCCTCTCTGAAGAGGGACTTGTCATCGTTGTGGTGAGCATTAATATGAAAGAGCATAAAGTGCTGGCTGGTCCTGATATCATTTCTCGTGGATTTGTCTACATGCGTGAATCGGGCGACCTCATTAATGATGCTCAAGACATGTTGAAAACTCATCTTCAAACCGTTATGGAGAGAAAAACCAGTCAATGGTCTGAAATCAAAAATGAAATCACCGACACCCTAGCGCCATTTTTATATGAAAAAACGCGACGGAAGCCGATGATTTTACCAATCATCATGGAAGTCGATCAATAATCCTTTAACTATATGGTGTTGAAGGCAAAATAAAAATAAACCCACCCTCGGCCGGGGTGGGTTTATTCGTCTAGCATTTGCTGTTTAAAACGGTCGATGTCGACATCCGCTCCGATGATAATAAGGACATCTCCCTTATAGAGGACTTGATCGGCACGCGGAGAAACATTGATATGGCCCTCTTTTTTTATCGCTACAATATTAACACCAAAGTTAGCACGGACATCCAAATCAATCAATGACTTGCCATCCATTTTATTGCCTGCAACCACTTCCAATATACTATGTTTGTCCGATAATTCGAGATAATCCAATACACTTGAAGACGTAATATTGTGGGCAATCCGCACGCCCATATCACGCTCAGGATGGATCACTTGATCCGCACCGATTTTTCTTAGCACTTTCTCATGGTATTCATTCTGGGCCTTCGCTGTCACCTTTTTGACCCCTAATTCCTTTAAAATGAGCGACGTTAAAATACTCGCTTGAATGTTATCACCAATGGCGACAATCACATGATCGAAGTTTCTGATTCCGAGACTTTTTAACACCGTTTCATCTGTCGAATCGGCAATGACCGCATGGGTCGCAATAGAGGTAAATTCATTCACGCGATCTTCATCAGCATCAATCGCTAACACCTCTGCCCCTTGTTCACTTAGTGTCCGACAAATGCTGCCTCCAAATCGACCAAGACCAATGACCGCAAATTGTTTTTTCACTTTCTTTTCCTCCTAGTCCATCACCATAATTTTACCATATCTTCTAGCTGTCACGCGAGAGGACTTGCTTCGACCATCCCTTCATTAAAAAGAGCCTAAAGGATAATAGACATATAGGAATAATCAACGAGACAAGGACAATCAAGAGATCGAAAAGCCCATTGAGAATTGCGCGATGAAATACTGCGGGTTCTAACATTAAATCCGGATAAACAATATAAGGGAGGTGAGAAATCCCATAGCCAAAAAACGCGCACAAAAACTGAAGAAGACCGAAAAAGAAGGCCGTCCTCGGCAGTCTATCTAAAAAAATCAGCGTAATCGCCACCATCAAACAAACAAGCGAGAGTAAAAATAACCAAGCCAACGATAATATGTTATTAAAGTGCTCGGGATTATGACTCTGAAGAGCAGCGAAGACCAGTGCGCTGGCCAAGACAGTAGGGACACTCCACAAAAGAACATATCCTTTTAGTGTTTCCACAGTCTTTCTCTGGCCTCGTTTATTGGCTAAATAGGATAGAAACAACAGACTAATGTAAATAACCGACACGATAGCCAGCAACACAACCGCCCAGAAGTAGAAGCTCGATACCAGATGTGAAAACATTAATGTCATTTCCCCGTGCCTGATCTGGATATAGCCACCTTCACTAATGGTTAATCCCGTGGCAAGCATCGCAGGAATACATAACCCAGAAATTGCATAAAACAATGAAAAGAAGGGATGTGTTTTCCCCATAAAATAGTAATAAGCATATAATCCGCTTCTTATAAGCATAAGTGCCAAAATCACTAAACTCGGTACTAAGAAGCCCCCTTCATAGATTGAAATCATATGCGGTAAAAAGCTCATGAGTCCCATAAAAAAGAAAAGAAAAATAATATTGGTCATTTCCCAAACGGGGGAAAGATAGCCTTTAATAATCGCTTTAACCCCTTTGCTTTTCCCTGTTAATTCACTATAACCATAAATAAAGCCAGCGCCGAAATCAATGGAGGCCACGATGAGATAACTGTATAAAAGCACCCACAAACAAATAACGATGAGCCAATCCGACATGCCTGCACCTCCTTTTGCACTTTCAGCAATACACATTCGATTTGTGACGTTTTTCACATATAGATCTTTTTTGTCATCCATTCTAATAATAAAGGAAAAACAGTGGATGTCAAAATGAAAGCAGAGAATCAATCAGCAAATAAGCCATATTTTCTTTTAAAGCGACTTAGAATGTTCATCCAGCTCCGACTAAATAGAAGCAAGAACACCACATTAGAAAGCGCGTGTGCAAGATCAAAGTAAAAGCTTAAGCTGTAATAAGCAAGCAGGCTCTTCCAGCTGATTGCGTTATTCAAAGCAAGTAATCCCCACACATTCATCAACCACCCAAAGCAAAAGCCTGCACCCAATCCAAAGACACATCTTCCCCACATCGTCTGCATCAGACGTGTGTTCCGAAGCCCACCTGCCGCTAAACCAATCAACCCCCAAGCAAGCATTTGCCATGGTGTCCACGGCCCTTGCCCAAGAATTAAATTGGATACTAAAGCCGCCATCGCCCCAACAACAAAACCGCTTTCAGCACCAAAGACCATGCCTGTCATGATAATCACGAATGTCGTTGGCTGAATACTAGGAAGGGCCGCAAAGGGAATTCGGCTTACCGCAGCAACTGCTGAAAGAACAGCAAGAAGTACAATCTCACGCCCAGTAATGCGTTTGCGCTCAAAGCGTATGATAAAAGGGATGATCATCATGATCAATACACAGACGCTCATCACTGATAGACTGACAGGAAAAAACCATTGCAAAAGGATTACCAATAAGATGACGCCACTGATTCCCAGCCATGTCAAGGGGTGTCGATCGCCCATGTCTGCTCTGCCTCCTCTAATGTCAAGACCTCAGCTACCTCTTCATTGCGCGTTAAACGATTGATAGCAGTCGTATAAAAGGCATTCCCTTTAAATAAGGTGTCAGGATCAGCAATAGCTGTCAGTTGTCCTTGAAACAGTATGCCACAGCGTGACGAAAGCCTTGCAGCAAACTCAATATCATGCGTTACAGTGATGATCGTGACACCCTCTTTATTGATCCTCTGAAAGAGGTGTAATAAGTGCTTTTTGGTCTCTGGATCTAACCCTTTTGTTGGTTCATCAATCAAAAGAAGCACTGGATTTTTTAATAAAAGACAAGCGAGTGCCAGCTTTTGCTGTTCACCACCACTAAGGTCATAGGGATGGTGCTCCTTCAATGGCGAGAGCTCAAAAACCTCAAGAAAATAGTCCATCCGTTCTTGTCTCTCTTCCTCTGCGCCTAAACTCGCTGCGTGTTCCATTTCCTTCATCACCGTTTCTTCAAGGAAAAAGAGCTTAGGATTTTGTGGGAGATAGCCGATCAATGTTGGATCAGGCTGCTTGACTCTTCTCCCTCTTATGAATACCCTGCCGCGCTGAGGATTTAACACTTGGGCCAAAACCTTCAATAATGTGGATTTACCAGAGCCATTGCCACCAACAATTGAAAAGCTTTCCCCTTCATAAACTGTAAAAGATAACTGATTTAATAGCTTTATTCCATTGCGTTCGTATTGAAAGTCAAGACTTGTCGCCTGCAATACTGGCGCCTTTTCTTTTACCTCCACCTTACGAGCGAGCGGCTTCTGTCTCACAGTTTGCTGCCGTAACCAACGCTTTCCTTCTTTTATCGTCAAAGGTAAGACCGATAATGCCGAGCGGGGAGAGAAGGTCAGAGCCAGTGCCGTAGCTGCCGGAAGATAAGCCTTAAATTGCTCTATTGACATCGCTTCAGCTAAAGCACGTGGAGACCCTTGCTGTCGCGCAGACCCCTGATCCATAAGGATCACGTGATCAGCTAAAGGCAAGACCTCTTCTAAGCGATGTTCAACCAAGAGAATCGTTAAACCAAGCTCTTCATTCATTTGTCTTAAGAAAGCAATAAATTGCTTAGCAGCTACTGGATCGAGTTGCGCCGTTGGTTCATCAAGCAAAAGCAGCTTTGGCTCCATTAATAGAACAGCTGCTAAATTAATCAATTGTTTTTGCCCACCCGATAGCTCATAAGTTTTGCGATTAAGCAGTCCCTCTAATCCAAAGTAATGCACCATTTCTGCAACTTTTTTTTGCATGATCGAGGTGGAATACTGGAGATTCTCCAGGCCAAAGACAAGCTCTTCCATCACATTATCCATAACGATTTGATTCTCCGGATCTTGAAAGACCATGCCGATATCTTGAGCAAGCGTATCAGCCGCGTAATCCGTCAATAAACGTCCTTTATAAAAAAACGTGCCAGTGCGTTCACCATGAGGAGCAACCTCTGTTTTCAATAGACGAAGCAAGGTGGATTTCCCGCTCCCCGATGCACCCATAATCACAACAAAATCCCCTTTATTGATGGTAAACGACAGCTGTTGCACAGCCCACTCTGTTTGTTCAGGATAACGAAAGCTTACTTCTCTGGCTTGTAAAAATGCCATAATAGCACCTCCCTTCCCTCAATGCCTAGAGGCAAGCCAACTAACCCAAGGGCAAACACATAAAATAGCCACTCTCTCCCATGCAATAGTGGGGTCTCAAGGATTGGCTGGACTGCCATCACTAAATCACCCAGCCAGCAGCCATAAAGGGATAGCGCTAAAAGCAGCAGGCTTATCATAAGGAAAACACTGTCCTTTTTCTTGAATGTATATGGAATATAGCGTGAACGCCTTCCCAATCCATACCCCCTAGCTTTCATCGAGTCTGCAGTTTGAACCGCTTCTTCCAATGACCAGGTCAATAAAATTTGCACAATCAACAACCCTGCCTTTGCTCTGTGATATAGTGACCCTCTTCGTGCAGAGGTCCCTTTGCTCGCTTGAACACTTTCAATTTCTACGATCCGCCGTCTGAGCAAGGGAACAAATCGCAGGGTGATCATGGTCAACAGTGCCCATCGAGGCAACACCCCAGCAAATAAGAATAAAAACTTCTCAGGGGTAATAATCACGTTATAAGAAAGGAATAAGAGCAGAAGAGAAGTCCAGGCCAATGCAGTGATTCCACCTTGAAAGATACTTTCAAGCATGATGGGATTCCCATGGAAATAAAAGAGGATATGGGTTCCCCGATGATTGGCAAAGGGATAAATAAAAAGGCAGCCAGCAAAAATCAGAACAAGCCCTAGCCACCATTGGCGAAGACCACGCCCTGAATCTTGTACACCATTCAAAACGAGCAAAATCAGCATCGCAGTCAGTAAAAATAGCGGCTGCTTAGCCAGCATGAGGACACTCATCGTACCAATATAATAAAAAAAACAAACGAGAGGATGAAAAGAAGAAAATCCTCGCTTCATCCTCATCACCCTCCATTGCGCTTATAATCTGTTGTGTATTTCCAGACAATCTGATCGCCTGGTTGTACAGTTGTCGCACCAACGCTATGCGTCAGTTCTTCTCCATTTTTTTCAACAAGCCAGCCACTGTTAGGACCATGATCAAATTCAAACTGATTAGCAATCCCTTCAACATAAGCGGTCGCTCCACTTCCCCGAACACTGATTGGAATACCTTTTGCTTTTAGCACGCGCTCCGCCATACTCAAACAAGTGTCTTTATCTTGTATAGTGACAGGCTGAGATGAAAGAATGGCCTTTCCTTGATAGCCAGTAATCGTCAGACGAGCAGTTGCTTCCTTATTTTCTTGAGGTGGTGAAGGAACACTTGTCTTTTTTGTTGATTTCTTTACAGCGGAGGTCGCTTTTTTCTCAACAGCCGATGCGTTCTTTTGCGCCCCCTGTTGCTCTGATGAATCCTTTGATCTTTTCTTTTTAGAAGGCTCTGGATGTGCTGACTTGGTCTTACTCTCTATCCTTTGCGCACTCTTTATATTAGTTGCCTGATCAGTCGCCTGCTTTTGAGCTTCGGAGGGCTTTTTTTCTTGCTCTGTTGGTTGCGTCTTTTGTTGCTTCGCTGCTTGATGTTGATCATGCGACGTATCTTGACCAGACTTAGAGGATTGCTCGATTTGTCCATGATCAAGCTTAGGCGTATTCAAAGGGGCTACTTGATCTTGAGCACACGCTGTTGCCAGCAAGCTCACCGTTATTACAACCAGCAGTCGCATCACATATTTTTTAATGAATTTCACGGGCGATAACTCCTAGTTTTTCTTACTTGGATACGCGTAAACAATATAACGCTTGGGCGCATTTCCAATATAATGAAAAGGATAACAAGTGGTTAAAACAAGCTCCTCTTTCGGTTTTGTCGAATGAATGATTGTCCTGTCATCCTGATCAACAATCTTCATATGATCAATCACATAGGTAAAATTGCCATAGGGAAGCTTAACAATAATCTTATCCTTCTTCTGTAATTCCCCAAAATGTCTAAAGACTGTATCTCTGTGGCCAGAGAAAACAATTTGATCCTGCTGCTTAGGAAGGGCCGAGGTTTTATAATGACCAACACCTTTTTTTAATTGATCCTCCGACGTCCCTTCAACAATTGGAAGATTCGCTTTTAAACGAGGGATCGATAAAATGCCAATGGTATCCCCTTTTTTGGGATTCCAATTCTTATATTGAACAGGATCCTCCTTCACTGTCGTCAACGCCTTAGCTGTTTTTAAAGTATGATGTTGCTCGGTCTTCCCTTGAACAAACTGCCAGGCTCCGTAGCCTATAAGAATGATACCTAAGGCCAGACATAAAAGTGCAAGCTTGCGAATCATGAGCGGACCCCCTTGTTTTTCTTTCTATTATACATGAGAAAAGCTAAACCACAGATAAGTAAAAGCGTCCCAATCAACAATGCATTCCCAATAGGCGTTGCAGTATCTGGCAAGCGCTGGGCAGCTCCTCGAGCTGTCTCCTTGGACTTTTCTCCATCAGCAGATGCTTTTGCTGCGTGTTGCGCGTCCTTAACATCTGGCCCCTGCTGTGATTTTACTGATGTTGCAGCCAATGTTTTCCCATCATTATTAAATTGGAAGGAAGTGTGTTTATCTTTTAAAAAGCTTTGATAGGAGACAAGTGCTAGTAAGGCTTGCGGTGTCGACAGACTATTGGCCTGCTTGTCTGTTAACAGATGCCGATACCCTCCACTTTCAGCTTGAAAGTCTAAAAGATGCGTAAGCAAGTTGGCCTGTCCCTTAGTAAAGGCCTTTCCTGCCGGATCAACCCCAACAGCAGTGAGCCCGATAATAGCTTGAGCCGTCGATTCACTCGAATCCCCACCGTTGATTTTACTTCCATATCCCCCATCTTTATTTTGCTGATTAGATAGATACGCTGTCGCTTTTGTAATAGCGGTTTTAACAGCTGCTTGATTTTTATAAGGCGCCAGAGCAGCTAAAGCCATCCCAGTTAGATCAACACTGCTTTCCTCACCTGTCAGTGCCCAACCTCCATCTTTATTTTGCTGAGAAATGATATCATTCAGAAGACGTTCACGTGACCATACAGCATCCTTAGGTACTTGATACTTTCCACTATCCAATGCCAATAAGCCATAAATCACACCATTATTCCCTTGGTTGGTCATCCGCTGACTCGCATAAATCCCCTTTACAAGATTAGTCCCTGCAAAATCTGTGGCATCTCCTCCTGCTGCACTGACACTCAGAACAAGCTTTTCATAATCCGTTACATTTCGAAAGCTTCCACCATTGTCTGTTAATGTTTTTGCCAGAGAATCAATAAACCTTTGTGGGAGTTCTTTATTAAGCAACCGATAAGCCATTGCTCCATAAAAATCAAAGCTATTATTCTGATTAATATAGCCTGTTGCTTGTGTAATGGCCCTCTCAAGCTGTTTGGATGACACGTCTGAATGCATTTGCGGTGAACCAGAACCTGTATCCTCATGACTGCTTGAACCAGAGTTAGAATCGGCTGCCGACTGGCCATCATTGCTGCCGTTATCAGAGATGACTTTAAATTGAATCGTATCATTAGGCTTCAGTCTATACGTTGATGCACCGGCATCAGTGGCGAATTGTCCATTTATGAAAAGCCCCCAATAGGATTGATCTGTACTATAATCAGGAACGATATGATCAATACCATTAATTGAAAAGCCCATGCCACTATAAAAAGAGACATCTAGGTTAACATTTTCAGCTTCAGTGACAGCCTTTAATAAGTCATATGCTGTTGCACCATCAACAAGTTGTTGATGAACGCTTTTGGAAATCATCGTTTTGCCTTTTTGGTCAGTGACTTTTAATGTGGCATCCACGGTTTGATCTGTACTATAGTCCGATGTGTAACGAAATAAGATATCATCTCCGTTATGTACAGCGGTATCAGCCATAGAGGCAGATAATCCAATCCCATTTTTATATATCAGCCACCCGCTGTTCTTCCCTTTATCTCCTTGAGCTAACCCCTTAATGCTAGTAACCATAGGCGAGCCATAAGAATTATCCTCTACAACGTTGAGAGACTTATTTTCTTGCATTAAAGCATTCAACACATCATTAATAGAGCTATCCTCCGGCACTTTAACCTGTGTCAACGCTTGTATGGGTTTATCACTATCTAATCCTATAATGGATAGAGATACAGTATCCTGAGAGACGCTTGCAGCTTGAGCATGATTTGCCCCCAAGCCAGTCCACTGCATTGCCATCAGAAGCACGATCAATAGTAATGGTAATATTTTTTTTATTCCGTTCATGTCAATCACTCCTTTCGTTCTTAACCCCACCATATATCTATGTACAATGAGCGCTTAAAGCCCCCACCCTCTGTATACGTCATGAAACCCGTCATCCAATACTTAGGGTGACATCATATTCTAATTGAGATGAAGAACTTTTTAGAAACTGGGCTTATTCTCCACCGCTTCGCTAAGTACGTCCTGATGTTCGTGCTTTCGCACTCACACGCTAAGGGTGTACCTGCACTCCTGATGTGATTTCTTGCAAATCACACATTAAGGTTGCACCGTACAAAAAAGCATCTCCTAACCTGAGATGCTGCGTACTGCTTGCAAAAATGGCTATGAATGACCCCGCTAGCCTCAAAATGCAAGCGTACACCACTCCCTATCCGCGTAGGTCTACTGAGGTGTCATAATAGGCAGGTCTCCTGGCTAATGGTCAACATGCAGCACATCCTTCCCATAAAAATACAGTGGCTCACGTGTGGGCACTCACACATTACAGTGGCGGGACCGCGTCGGAATTTAACCGGACTTCCCTTTTCATAGTATGTAAACACTGCTACACACTAACCTATTATACTATTTATAAAGTTATCTATTTAATAGTAATCGAACATATGATAAGAGTCAAAGCTTATTCACGAGCCGTTTGTGTCAAACTTTTCTCGGTACCCTATTCATCCCAGTATTTCTGGCACTCTAAATTTGTACGCTTTTCCAGCTACCGCGCGAATGTCTTCGCTTGGTTC